>CAVKJJ010000033.1:0-30861 GCA_963656685.1 bacterium
TACGCGTCGTGCCTACAGCACGATTTCCGCTCAAACTCAGTGCGAAACCTAAATTCGAAAGTTGAATCTGTATATTCTATATGGCCTTGGCGTTCTCCAGCACAAAGCCGGGGATGGTTTCCTGCATATCCCAAACTACATTTATGGGGCATTCGCCATGAGAAGAAACGTAATCCATCAGTCCGAGGCAATAATAACCGTTGGTATTGCCATATTCATCCGTCTTGGCATCGCGCACAAAAAGGATGTATTTCCAACCGTTGGTACGCTGCTGGACAATGCGTTGCCCTTGTGTGCTTTCCACGCGTACCCTATTCTGAGACTGCCAATGGAAACGCGTAGGCGAAATGGCATAATCCTCATATAAAGTCGTTGGCGAATAGTCTTTGTCGGACTTGTTGAGTGTTACGAACACCATTGCAAACTTATGGTCTTCGTTGTACTGCGTGCCGAGCACTTGCCAACGGCCTAGTTTGTCCTCAAGCAACAGGTGTACTTCGTCGGCAGAATAGCAGCCATAGAGTTCTATCTCAAGTCCGCTTTGCGGTACCACTTCTATCCACTTCGTGGTCTGTTTGAGCTGCGAAAGTCGCAAATCTACGAGGCAGGCAAGTTCTTCCTTGAACCAATCCAACGCATCCAAATAACGGACAGCACTTTCCATATCGCAGAACGACGTTAGAAAGACATTATTCAACTTTTCCAACTTATGTTGCCACACGGTATAATAGAAAAGCTTGAAAAACTTCCGCTGTCTTTCAGTCAACGCATCTTTGAGTTGAAATTTATTGTTAAGAAGATTGCGTATAAAGCACAGATACTCGTAGCTATTAGTATGGAAGAGTCGCGGAAGCGCTCCTTCAAGAAGTTTAGTGCATTTTCCATCGGGTTCAAAACCAGGCACAATTTTTCCCGACTCGTGCTTTAGACGTGCCCAAGAATCAAAAGTCTTATAGACAGAGCGCCAGTCGAGCGAGAAATTGTCGAGGAAATTTTCGAGCGTCAGCTGTCGGCCCGTTTCGCTGAAATGCTTGACTTCTTCCTTGAACCGCCGTTTGTTGAAAATGGCTTCTTTTATGTTTTTGAGGATATATTCTTGAGCCTGGCGTTCAAGCGTAATGGTACAACCTCGAGGGAGGAAAACGAATCCATCTTCTATTTCTCTCGTTATGCTACGTGTGGTTCGTCCTACGAGTGCACGAAAGCGCCTTTCGTAGTTGTAGCTTTTATTGGCTTGCGCCACAAAGTCGAGCACCGTCAGACACGTTTTTCCATCGGCCAAACGCAGGCCGCGTCCAAGTTGCTGGAGAAATATCGTGAGCGACTCCGTAGGACGCAGAAAGAGAATTGTGTCGATCTCTGGTATGTCGACACCTTCGTTGAGCATATCGGCCACACAAAGATAATTTATATCCCCTCGAGCCAACTGCGCCGAAGCTTCGTCTATGTCTTTGTTGGAACGTGAGGTCACCGCCAAAGCTCGATAACCATTCTCGTTGAACATACGTGCCATGTACTCAGCATGGTCTATGGAACAACAAAAACAAACGGCCTTGCAGTAGTGGGGCTCGTTGACATAGGTGTCAAGCGCTCGTTGAATGATGCCAAAACGCTGGCAGTTGCCGTTATAAAGTTTGTTTAACTGAGACCTGTCGTAAACATCGCCTCGGCATACTATCCGGCTTAGGTTCACACTGTCGTCTGTCACGCAGAAATAGTCAAACGGTGCAAGAAGTTGCTGGTTTAGCGCCTCTTGCAGACGTATTTCCGCAGCAAAACGGTTGTTAAAGTCAGGCTTTATCTCCTGACCGTCCATACGTTCGGGCGTAGCCGTAAGACCTACTATTATTTCGGGACGCAGACGGGTGAATATCTCACGATAGCTACCCGCAGCACTGTGGTGCACTTCGTCGATGACCACATAATCGTAGTAATCGGCACCTTGGCGCAGCAAAACGTCCCAATGATTGTTGAGCGTTTCAACAGTGATAAACAAGTGGTCAATGCGTCCCGACGTTGACGGCTTAATGTTACCCGTCCATATTTCACCGAAGTTGCCGTCCACCATCACACTGCGAAACGTAGCGCGTGCCTGCTTCAGAATTTTCTCGCGGTGCACGATGAAAAGCAAACGGGCCTTACGTCCTTTTTCTTTCAGGCACTTGAGATTGAAGTCCTTAAAGTCAAAAGCCGAGATAGCCGTTTTTCCTGTTCCTGTGGCTGCGATGATGAGGTTTTTGTAACTGTGAACCACATTTCGCTCGTATTGCAACTTTTCAAGAACTTTTATCTGGTGCACTTTTCGCTCAAAGCGCGTCACATACTCCGTACTCTGTCCGAACTCTTCATCCACATGACGTTCGCGGTTTATGGCATTGGCAAAACGTTCCAATGCTTCCTCTGTGTCTATGGGTTCGAAATCTTCGCTACTCCAATAGTTTTCGAACGTAGCAAGCGTCTTCTTGATGATATGACGGTTTTCTACGGATGTGACACGGATGTTCCACTCCAAACCCTTTGTCAAAGCAGAACGACTGATGTTGCTCGAGCCAATATAGGCTGTATCGAAGCCGTTGTCACGACAAAAGATGTAGGACTTTGCGTGCAAACGCTCTTGCTTGGTGTTGAACGATGCACGTATCTCCACATCGCCCAATGTGCGTAAGGCATAAAGTTGCCGAATGGCCTTAGGGTCTGTTGCCCCCATGTAGGTAGTCGTTATCACACGAAGCCGCTTTCCTTTTTGAGAAACGAAATCGCGCAGATGGTCTAAAAGAAGACGAAGACCTTCAAATTTGATAAACGACACAATGAGATAGATGGTATCGGCTGTTTGTATGTCGCGCTTCACTTCATCGTCCATCGAAACGTCCTTTCCGCCCGTAAAAAGGTTGCTCACGCGGTAACCGCTAATGGGGTGGTTATGTGCCTTCAGACGGACCTGTTCGTCTGTATAACCAACCTTGCTGTAAATGCCACGAAGAAACTGACATTTCGACTCCTCACTGAGCATTTCCGGATTGGTGTCAACACCAGTTGTCTGCCATTCGGTTTCAATAAAACGCAATATGCGATTCACCACATCCACTTGAGCGGATATGGTATTACTCTTATCGTTCTCCTGAAAGTACTGTTTGAGAATGCCTGCTACGACTTCTGCAAGATAATCGGCCATCATCTGGTAGGAGTCGGCACTGTCAATGTCTTCTTTGCTTATATAATAATGGTCTGAGGAATACGTCTGGAGCCGTTCCTCAATGGCCTGACTGATTAGCGTTTCATATACACCGGGTACTATTTCCATTTCGTTCGGTTTGGATTGTTACAGGCCACTAAATTAAAGATTCTTCAGGACGGGACCAGGCGCAATAGCGTATTTCTTCAAAAAAGATGAAAATCAAAAGGTTTTATGCTGCAACAGTCTGCACGCCATTCAAGCGTTTCCTCAACAAAAACCCATAAACAGTATGCAAGGAAACCCTTTTCTGCACATTATATAGTTGCAACGCCGCAGAAAGTCTGCATGCGCATATACCCATATAGCCTCCTTGCACCAATGAACTTCAAGCCCACCATACCGCTCTTGCTCTCCACACTCTTCGTCCTACTCACCAGTTTTTCTTGCGACGGGACGGACACGGCTAATGGTGGATTCCAACACTCGAGCAGCGAGAGCATCGTGGAGATGGCCACCGTCACCACCACGGACAAAGGCACGGCACTGCAACTCGACTCACACGTCGACTCGCCCGTAACGCCCGAAAGCTATAATCTGCTCAACGTCAATAGTCTCACGCAGGACGGCAAACGCATGCTCCTCGAATACGAATGGAAAGACGCACAGACCGTCACGCTCCACCGCGTGCGCGCTGCCACTACGAAGCAAATAGTGAGTCCCGCGTCGAGCACCGTCGCCGACAGCCTTGGCCACGATCCCGTCTACGTGCAGAAAGCATGGATAGCCGGCGGATACCTCAACGTTATCTTCCGCATCTACTATGCCGATGCCTCCCGCCCACACACGCTCAACGCCGTAAGCCTCAACGAGACAGACAGCAACGGACGCCCCGTGCTCACCCTCTGCCACAATGCCGGCAAGGACTTCGGCGCAGCACTCTCCTACCCCGCCTACCTCTGTTTCCAACTCCAAGGAACGCTCGCCAAGGCTGCTGCCATCAGCTTGAAATATAAATGGGGCGACTCCTCACAACCCACCACGGTCATCGCCACGACCAACCCTTCGATGGTAGAACTCTCCAACGACTGCGTGTTCTTCTGAAATGCGCGAAAGAGGGCGCAATTACTCTTTAAGCGATGTTTTACCCTCACTTTGCACCGCATCACTCATGCTCGTTTCGTAACTTTGCCCCGACAGGGAACGGCACTCCGCAGTTCCACACCATTCATCCACTCCCTGCTGCCACTCACCACGCGGCAATAAACACCAACTGCATCCGGTGACCGAAGAAGAACTCACACAACGCCTCAAAGAAGGCGACAACTCAGCACGCAAAGCACTCTACGAGCGTTTTGCAGGTGTGCTGTTGTCGCTCTGCCAGCGCTATGTGGGTAACCGCGAAGAAGCCGAGGACGTGCTCCACGACGGATTCATTCAAGTGTTCACCTCCGGCATACAACGCTTCACATGGCGTGGCAACGGCTCGCTCAAGGCCTGGCTCTACCGTGTGTTCACCAACTTCTCGCTCAACCACCTCGAAGCTGCCAAACGTCTGCAAATGCAGGACACGGAATACTTCCCCGACACCCCCGACGACGAGGAACAGCCCGTAAGCATCGACATGGACGTGCTTCACCGCCTCATCGAAGAACTACCGCCAGGCTACCGCACCGTCATCAACCTCTACCTCTTGGAAGGGTGGAGTCATGCCGAAATAGCCAACCGCCTCCACATCACAGAAAGTACATCTGCCTCACAGTACCTCAGAGGGAAAAAACTCCTCAAAGAAAAGATTCTACAATACTTCAAACAACAAGAACAATGAACCACCTCAGCAACTGGGAAGAAAGCATACGCAGCGGCCTCGCCAACCACGAAGCCGCCACTCCCGCCATGGGGTGGGAAAAACTCGAAAGCGCGCTCCTCACCGCAGCCGCTGCCGATGCCGCTTCTTCGTCTGCTCCAAAGAACCCCGCCCCAAAGCCTGTTGCCAATAAGCCTTGGCTGAAAACGCTATGGGGAAAATCGGTTATCAGCGCTGCCAGCGTGGCCGTAGCCGCCAGCGTGGCCGTCGTGGCCATATACAAGAGCGAAGAACCGCTCACGCAGACCATCGACCACACGCAACAAGTGGCCCGTCAGTCAGCGTCGCTTCCGCAAGAGGCCACCGAGCCGTCCGCCACAGAGCTTGCTGTCGTTGAAAAGCCCAACCAGCTGATGGCCCATGCCGCCCAGCCCACGGCAGCAACCTCCGAAGCTGAAGAAAGTGCACCTCTGCCCCAGACAATTGAGGAAAACGACGAAGCGCACACGGCTGCAACTGAAAGACAAGCGCCCGAAACGTCCAGCACGTCCACGGCATCCGAAACAGAACTTACACACCCCGATGCCAACCGCCACACGGACACTACCTTGTCTCCTCGACTCACAAGCAGAACGAACGCTTACAAGCGCACAACCGTCACTCGCGCTACAAATCGCGACGTAAGCCACCGCCCCACCCTCGCCATGCACGTCAGCACGCCCACCACGCAGCGCATGAACCAGCAAGGCGGCTACTACAGTCCGCCCGTCAGTTTCCCCACGGGAAACGTACACACGCTCAGCGTTTCGCAAATTGACTTCGCCCACGTCGTAGGCACGAACCTCGACAAGAAAGTGGAAAGCCGCGTGCGCCACAAAATGCCTTTCCAGTTCGGTCTCTCCGTCAGCGTACCCCTCACGAAGAGGTGGAGCGTACGCACGGGAATGACCTACACGCGCCTTTCGACGGACATCCAGGCGGGTTCCGACGTGGCCTACTACGTCACGCAACAGAATCTCCACTACGTAGGCGTCCCCCTTACGGCATCCTACACCATCTACACCTCGCGCTTCTTCAACTTCTATGCTGCAGCAGGTGCCACGGTTGAGAAATGCGTCAAAGCCAAGCGAACCACCACCTTCGACAACACTTCATCCAAGCGTTCCACGGCTTCGGAGACCGAAGGATTTGCCGACGGGCTTTGGCAACTCTCGCTCAACGCTTCGGCGGGCATTCAGTTCAACATCACCCCCGCTGTGGGTCTCTACTTCGAACCGGGCGTTAGTTACTACGTGAACGACGGAAGCAGTCTTCCCAACATCCGCCACGAACATCCCGCCAACCTCAGCATGCAGGGCGGCTTGCGATTCAGTTTCAAATAGAATTTCAGCATGAGAAAGCGCGTCTTCAAGCGCAGCAAAATCAAACTTTCTACAAGCTCAACGTGTTGAGCTTGTAGAAAGTTTTTTTTGTAAGCCTCCTCGTAAAAATTCCAAGGCACGCCGTAGAAATTCCAAGGCACGGTGTGATTGCTTATGGGGGCGACGTTTTCAAAACGTCGCGCTCTACACGAAGTATCAAGGCGCAGCCACACAAAAGCCTCCGTGAGGCCGTGTAGAGCGTGAGGTTTTGAAAACCTCACCCCCATAGAACGTGCAAATTCCAAGGCAGCAAATTCAAATTTTCTCCTAGCCCAACACGTTGGGCATGTAGCCCAAATTTTGGAAACGTTCACACCTCTATTCGATGCAATATTTTGGTACAAACACACCCTCTCGCGTGCGCGCGTACGCGCGCGCTTCACCGAAGTTTGTACATTCTACCTTCATCTGTCACCCTTAAGCTGAAAAATTCATTTATCTTCCAGATAGCCAAACACTTTGCATTTCTTGCGAGGGTGACAGCAAATTCTCATAAGGGAGTAATAATTCGTCAAAGCACAGAAATATCGGTCATGCGCATGTACCGAAATTTTTCGACCTGGGATACTTAATAAAATTAAAGTTGTGCAGCTACATCTTAATGCCGTCACCCCCAAAGGGGGCTTTGCGTGCTTCGCCACAGATGGACCTTCATACGCCGTGTAGAGCGCGAGGTTTTGAAAACCTCGCCCCCATATACGCCAGCACGCAAAACCGTCCATGACGGCGCCGCTGAAGGATGAAGGTTGTTTGCACAAACTTCGGTGTATACGCGCGCGTGCGATGATTTCGCATGAAATTCGCCACTTTTTTCTTCGTCCTTCTTCCGTTTTGATTTAAATTTGCCAAAGAATGATTCCACAACCCCTTACATCACTATGAACCCCAGAAAACTCCTGCTCAGCCTCGCCCTTTCGTGCGCCATAAGTGCCGCGGCACAAACCGTCCCGTCCGTCATTCCTCTCCCCGCACAGATGGAAACGACTGGCGGCACATTCACCTTTCCCAAAAGCGTGAAAGCCTATGCCGACAGCTACGAAGGCGACAGCATACAGACTCTACTCCAACGCTTCGAGCAAAACTTCACCCAAACCACCGGCATACGTTTCAGCAGTGCCAAAAGCACGAAAGCCACGCTCCGTCTGCTCCACGACGCTTCGCTAGGAGCCGAAGCCTACAAGCTGCAAGTCAACGCCAAAGGCATCACCATACGCGCCGCACGTCCTGCAGGATTCTTCTATGCCCTCAACACGCTTGAGCAGTTGCTCCCCTCGCGCAGCGTGTTGGCTGGGGCCAAAGCCAACGCCACGAGCACTACCAAAAGTCCCGAACACTTGACATTGCCCACCGTTGACATCAGCGACGCACCGCGTTTTGCCTGGCGCGGCTTCATGCTCGACGAGGGGCGCCACTTCTACGGCAAGGACGAAGTGAAGAAAATCATCGACGTCATGGCGCGCTACAAGATGAACCGCTTCCACTGGCACCTCACCGAAGACCAAGGTTGGCGCCTTGAAATAAAGAAATACCCCCGTCTCACCTCCGTAGGCGCATGGCGCCAAAGCAAGGTGCTCGGGTGGGGCGAAGTCCAGCCCGACGGACAGCGCTACGGCGGCTACTACACACAAGACGACGCACGCGAGATTGTAGCCTACGCCCGCGACCGCTTCGTGGAGATTGTGCCCGAAGTGGACATTCCCGGTCACTCCCAAGCCGCAGTGGCATCCTATCCCGAATTTCTAGCCTGCGACCCCGACAGCGCCCACGAAGTGTGGCTCTCACAGGGCGTTTCGGCCGACGTCATCAACGTGGCAAATCCCAAAGCCGTACAGTTTGCCAAAGATGTCATCGATGAACTCACCGACATCTTCCCCTTTGGCTACATCCACCTCGGCGGCGACGAATGTCCCACAGCCAAATGGCAACAGAACGCGCTCTGCCAACAGCGCCTCAAGGAGATTGGTTCCAGCAACTACCGCGACCTGCAGACCGACTTCTACCGTCAACTCAAGGACTACATTGCCACCAAGCCCAAAGCCCTCCAGCGCAATCTCATCTTCTGGAACGAAGTGCTCCACGGCAACACCGACAAACTGGGGCACGACATCACCATCATGGCATGGGTGGGCGCTGACGGCGCAGCAAAAGAAGCGGCACAACGCGGCATGACCACCATCCTGTCGCCGCAAATTCCCTACTACATCAACCGCCGACAGAGCAAGCTCCCCACCGAACCGCGTTCGCAAGGCCACGGCACCGAAACGGTAGAGGCCGTCTATGCCTACGTGCCCATGAAGGACGTGCCCGAAATGCTCCAGGGCGCCTATCTCGGCGTGCAAGCCAACTTCTGGACGGAGTGGGTCGAAGACGGAAGCACAGTAGAGTACCTCATGTTCCCGCGTCTAGCCGCAGTGGCAGAGGCCGGATGGACACCACAGGTGCTCCGCACTTATCCCTCCTTTCTCGAACGCATGCAGAGCGAACCCGCCTACTACGATGCCAAAGGCGTAAACTACGGCAAGCACATTTTCGACAAACAGTAAGCGCACAGATACAAACTTTTGGGGCAATCCGGTGGATTGCCCCTTTTTTCGTGCCAAAACGTTGCACCGCAAAAAGATAATGCATACCTTTGTTTTTGAACATTCGGCAGTTGCAGTCTGTCTAGCATTGAGACCATAGGAAACAGTCCTTTCTCTCTGCCAACAAGCTACGGCAACGCACCGACACACATCACGACATGAAAAATTCCAGCCAATATACCTACACCGTTGAACCCTTCTCCGAGGACTACTGCGGCAACCTCGCTTGGGGAACGCTCGGCAACCTCATTCTCCGCTGTGCCTCCATACACGCCGGTGAGCACGGTTTCGGTTACCCGCAGATGATAGCCCTCCACCACGCTTGGGTGCTCTCACGTCTCGTCATTGAGATGGACTCCCAGCCACGCACCGACGAGGTGTTCAGCATAGAAACCTGGGTGGACCGCCTCTATCGGCAGTTTACCGACCGCCACTTCACCATAGCACGTCCCGACGGCACCGCCTACGGCCACGCCACGAGCATATGGGCGCTCATCGACACCGCCTCGCGCCAGCCCGCCGACCTCACACAGCTCCCCAACGGCGGATTCTCTGGAAGCCTCATCCCAGACCGCCCGTCGCCCATTCCTCCCATGGGGCGCATACGACTCAAGACCCCCGAAGTGTTCGACACACGCCGTGCCGTCTACACCGACCTCGACATCAACGGACACGTCAACTCCATACGCTACATAGAATGGATGATTAATTTCTTCCAACCCGAAGAAATGAAAAGCAACCCCATCCGCCGCATCGAAATGGCCTACAGCCTCGAGTCTTACTGCGGCGACGAAATACAGATTCTCCACGACGTAGACGCCAAACTGCCGCAACGCCATCTCTTTGAGTTCCGCAAAACGGCAACGGACGAAATCGTAGCAAAAGGAAGCATTGAGCTGCACAACTGACGCTCGGCAAGCCTTCCGCAGTCCGTAACCACCCACAATACAAACCACGCTGTCCACACGCAGACAGCCTTAACCTTACAACCATCATGAAAAAAACGCTCTTTCTTCTCGCAGCCCTGCTCCCCGCAGCCCTCTGCGCCACCACATCAGGCGACAACGCCACAGACCTCACCGGCGTGTGGCAACAAGTGCAGACTTCCAAAACGGACGGACACCTCATGCAGCTTCCCGTATGGAAAGTGATGCAGACGGACGGCACGTTCTGCACATTCCTCATCGCCAACGAACACGGACAAAGCGTCATCACCAACCAAGGACGCTTCACGGTGGTAAACGACTCCACCGTGACGGAACACATAGACGGATCCATCACCGACCCCGAACTCGTAGGAAAAGAAAACCGCATCACCTACCGCTTCGAAGGCAAAGACAAGATACACGTCAGCTACCGCATGCCCGGAGCCTCGCGCGACGGACAGGAAGACTGGGTGCGCGTGAAACTCGAAATGCCCCGCCGCTGACTTTCACGGACCAAATTGGCCGTTATGCGCAGCACAACTGCAAAAAGTTGCCGAAAACTTTCCGTCTTCGCCCGCCAAGCAGTAATTTTGTTTCATAAAATACAAACTATACCCCCGACAAACCAAACGAAACATTCATAAATGGGAAAAGTATTGATCATCGGCGCCGGTGGCGTCGCCACAGTAGCCGCCCACAAGGTGGCAAAGAACACCGACGTGTTCAGCGAAATCATGATTGCCAGCCGCACAAAGTCGAAGTGCGACGCCATTGTGAAAGCCATCGGCCGCACAGACATCAAGACGGCACAAGTTGACGCCGACAGCGTAGAGCAGCTCTGCGCCCTCCTCAACGAGTTCAAGCCCGACCTCGTGATGAACCTCGCCCTCCCATACCAGGACCTCACCATCATGGAAGCTTGTCTCCAGTGCGGATGTTCCTACCTCGACACCGCCAACTACGAGCCCAAGGACGAGGCACACTTCGAATACTCATGGCAGTGGGCATTCAAGGACCGCTTCGAAAAAGCCGGACTTACCGCTATCCTCGGTTGCGGCTTCGACCCGGGTGTGACGAGCATCTACACCGCCTACGCTGCAAAGCACCACTTCGACGAAATACAGTATCTCGACATCGTAGACTGCAACGCCGGTAACCACCACAAGGCGTTCGCCACAAACTTCAACCCCGAAATCAACATTCGCGAGATTACCCAGAAAGGTCTCTACTGGCAAGATGGCCAATGGGTAGAGACAGAACCGCTTGAAATACACAAGCCCCTCACCTACCCCGGCATCGGTCCGAAGGAAAGCTACCTCCTCCACCACGAAGAGATAGAAAGTCTCGTCAAGAACTATCCCACCATCAAGCGCGCCCGCTTCTGGATGACCTTCGGCGAAGAATATCTCACCCATCTGCGTGTCATTCAGAACATCGGTATGGACTCCATCAAGCCCATCAACTACGAGGGCCACGAGATAGTACCCCTCCAGTTCCTCAAGGCCGTTCTTCCCAACCCGCAGGACCTCGGTGAGAACTACGAAGGCGAAACGAGCATCGGTTGCCGCATCCGCGGTCTCAAGGACGGTAAGGAACACACCTACTACGTCTACAACAACTGCTCACACCAGGCTGCCTACGAAGAAACCGGCATGCAGGGCGTAAGCTACACCACGGGCGTTCCCGCTTGCATCGGCGCGCGCATGTTTATGCTCGGCCTGTGGAAAAAGCCCGGCGTATGGAACGTAGAAGAGTTCGACCCCGATCCCTTCATGGACGAACTCAACAAACAGGGTCTCCCCTGGCACGAAGAATTCGACGGCGATCTCGAACTCTAAGCTCTAGAAACATCACGCAAACATAAAGAATGTGCCCGCTCTGCCTTACAAGGCGAAGCGGGCACATTCTTTATTTGTATGAATGCCGTAAAAAAGAACATTATGCGGTGCAAATGTCAACGGCCGGCGTAGATGGCAAAAATAGTGGGTATCTTCTTCAAGTCGGGAAGTTCGCTCTGCTTCCACTCCTTGACGGTCTTCGAACGCAGATATTCCTCGTCCGTAGTAAGTCCGGCGGCAATGCACAGACGCGTGTGGGGCGAACAGGCGGAAAGAATGTCGGCAATCATCTTGGCGTTGCGGTAAGGCGTTTCGATGAAGAGCTGCGTCTGACGCTCCTGTGCGCTGCGCGCTTCGAGCTGTTTGAGGCGCTTTGAACGGTCGGCGCTCTCGATGGGGAGGTAACCGTGGAACGCAAAACTCTGTCCGTTGAAGCCAGAGCCCATCACTGCAAGAAGGATGGACGAGGGACCGACAAGGGGAACCACCCGCAAGCCTTCGCGCTGCGCTATAGCCACCACGTCAGCGCCCGGATCGGCCACGGCAGGGCATCCCGCCTCGCTAATTACGCCCACCGACTCGCCTGCGCGCAAGGGAGCCAGATATTTGCTGAAGAGCGCAGCGTCGGCATGCTTTCCCATCGGATAGAACGTGAGGCTGTCTATGTCGATGTCGCGGTCCACCTGTTTGAGGAAGCGGCGCGCCGTGCGTACCTCCTCCACTATGAAGTGGCGGATGGAGAGAATAATTTGTTTGTTGTAAGCCGGCAACACTTGCTCAACAGGCGTGTTGCCCAATGTGACGGGAATAAGATATAGTGCAGACATGCAAATACGTTCGTGTTATAAAGGAGTAAATGGTAGAGCAAAAGAGTAGCGCTTCGCCCTTGCGTCAGTCTTCTTTGTTGCAAGCGGTAGGCTCATAGTTGGCCTCCTTTAGCATCGTGGAGTAGTCGGTGTTGTGGAGCAAGGCATTGATGTTGACATCGGGGTGGTTCTTCATGTAACTATCCACGATGCGCATACCCATCCACAGTCCTACGCCACGCGAATGGATATCACGGAAATAGGGATGCGGATCGCCACTCATCAGTACGGACGACACGAACGCGGAGTCGCGGCTACCCAACAAAGCAGGACGGTTCAACGCGGCCCAAACGGCGGGTTCGTGACTCGTATACCAAGCCTTCGTTGCGCTCTGGCACCCGGCAATGTCAATGAGTTTGCTGTCGGTGAGCTGCGCTACGACCCATGCAATTTTTCCTTGGTGCATCATCCAGTCGAGAAGCGTGGGACTGACATTGCCACGCACGTTGGGAAGAATGTAAAGCTGGGCGAGATAAAAAGAAAGGCAGTCCTGCACAATGCGCGAGGGCTCGAGCGTGGCGCATTGGTTTTCTGAAAAATATTTCTTGTAAGGCTGATAGTTTGCTCCCAGATATTTGTCAAGACTTATGCCGAGCAAACTGTCGCCTACTACGATGCTTTGGTTAAATGCCGAATTCTGGGTATACACACGGGGAGTGACGAAGTCGTCACACTCCTTGTTGAGTTGTTCGAAGGCTTTCTGCAGACTATTCTGACAGTCGGACATATCGCCAAACTTCACGCTCACATCATGACGCACCTTGAGGAGCGTGGTGTCGGCATAAAAATTCAGCAGACTGTCTTCTATTCCCTCACTGTCGATTTTTCCGAGATGTAGCACGTTCTCCACGAGAGCTTGCGTCTCGCGGGGATAATCGGTATTAAGTTTCTGCCACGAAATGACGCTTCCCGTGCTCAAATATTCCTCCACAGCACAATCGAAACGCGCTATTTCGAACTGTTTACGGTCGGCATGGCGGAAGAAGCTACGGTCCAGTTGACAGGAAGTGGGTAGCACAATGAGAAGCAGTGCACAAAAGGCATTGAATATGTGAGCGAAAAGTTTCAAAGAAAGTCTATGTGTTAGAGTAGTTAAAGTGGAGGAAAAAGAGAAATGCTTGGAACGCCAATCCTTGACGGCTTTCCGCACTTTTCAACTTTCTATGGGCAAAGTTAGCGATTATTAATGAACTTAGCGTGCCAACTCTTGCACCGTCTGCCACTTTAATAGATAAATGACATGGTTTTTGGGACGGATGAACAGGTTTACCTCCAAAAAGCTTGCAATTTGCTGAACGTTGTGCAGCGTTTGGCATAAAAAAGCCATAGGAGGCTGCGCTGCATACGCTCTGCAATGTGCTTTCCGCCGTCGGCAGCGAGACGGAGATTCTCTGCGCGGTCGCATTCAAAGTCGGCACGCATTTGGCGGTAGGCTTTGCGGGCACGCAGCACGGCGCAAAAGTTTTTCCAGTCGAGGGTGAGGAGAAATTTCAGCGCGGCAATGGCGTCGAGCACGGCGCGCGTGCGCATCACGGGCTTCAGTTCGTCGGTGGGAAGGTTCTTGTAGAGCATGAGGAGGTTGTTGCGGAAGTTGAGGAACGTCTTGCGCGGATTTCCGGCATTGAGCGTTCCGCCTCCCACGTGGAACACGGTGCTTTGGGGCACACAGACGAGTTTGCGGCCACGGCATCGCAAACGCCAACAAAGGTCTATTTCCTCCATGTGGGCAAAGAAGCGTCCGTCGAGGCCTCCGCTGCTACGCCAGTCGGCAGCGCGCACCATGAGGGCGGCACCTGAGGCCCAGAGCACGGGAGCTACGGTGTCGTACTGCCCATTGTCGCGCTCCACGTTGCCGAACACGCGTCCGCGGCAGAAGGGATAGCCGTAGCGGTCGAGGTATCCGCCTGAAGCTCCGGCATATTCAAAGTCATTGCGACTCGTTTCGGCGCGCAGTTTGGGCTGACAAGCTGCCACTTCGGTGTGTTGATCCATATAGGCGAGCAAGGGCGTAAGCCAATGGGGCGTCACCTCTACGTCGGAATTGAGCAAAAGGTAGTAGGGTGCGTCAATCTGTTCAAGCGCCTTGTTGTAACCTTCGGCAAATCCGTAGTTCGTGGGAAGGGGAAGGCGTACTACGGAAGGAAATTCGCTTTCCAACATGTCGAGCGAGCCGTCTGTGGAACCATTGTCGGCCACAATGACGAGTCCTTCCGGTGCAGAGTGTTGCACGACGGAAGGAAGAAAACGGCGCATCATGTCGCGTCCGTTCCAGTTGAGGATGACGACGGCTATCTTATCAGTTGTTATCATGAATTCAGTTTAGTCTAATGCCTGCAAGGCTTCTTCGTTTTCAGTGAACGCTCCGAGGCGAACGGTGCTCAGTGTGTTGTCTTCCACAATGGCTTCGGGACATTGACGCACACGGATGTAGTTGTCGGTAAATCCGTACATAGCTTCGCCGTCCTTGGCGTGTTCCCAAAGAACGGGGCGTGCCGTGCCGACGAACTTGGCGTAATGGGCTTTTCGCTTTTCTTCCGAAACGGCGAGAAGGCGCTGACTGCGTTCGTGCTTCTGCTGGGGCGAAACGATGTAAGGAATCTCGAGCGCTTTGGTGCCGGGACGTTCGCTGTAGCTGAAGACGTGGAGCTGCGAGATGTCCAAACTTTTAATGAACGTGATGGAATCCTCAAAGAACGCGTCGGTCTCGCCGCGCATTCCCACGATGACGTCCACACCGATGAAGGCATCGGGCATGGCGGCCTTGATGCGCTCTATCTTTTCGGCAAAGAGCGCCGTGTCGTAGTGGCGGTGCATGAGACGGAGCACGTCGTCGGAACCACACTGCAGGGGAATGTGGAAATGGGGCATGAAAGCGCGCGAGGAAGCGCAGAAGTCAATGATTTCGTCGGTCAGCAAGTTGGGCTCAATGCTTGAAATGCGATAACGGTCTATGCCTTCCACCTGGTCGAGTGCCTCAATGAGTTGAAGGAAGTTCTCGCCGGTGGAACGACCGAAGTCACCGGTGTTCACTCCGGTGAGTACTATTTCGCGACCGCCGTCTTCTGCCACCTGGCGTGCCTGAGCAACGAGCGAAGCGATGCTGCCGTTGCGCGAGCGACCGCGTGCAATGGGTATGGTGCAGTAGGTGCAGTAGTAGTTGCAGCCATCCTGTACTTTGAGGAAGTAGCGTGTGCGGTCGCCGTGGGAGCAGGAAGGCACAAAAGTACGGATGTCACGCGTGGGCACGGCTATGGCTTCGTGGCAAGCGTCGCCTTCGGCCATTTCGAGCTTTTGTGCCATGCGTTCTGCGATGTAGCGCACCACTTCGCCCTTATGCTCCATACCGAGCACGAGGTCCACGCCTGGGAATGCGGCTATCTCGTCGGACTTCAGCTGCGCATAACACCCCATGACCACAACGAAAGCGCCGGGATGCTCGCGCGTGAAGCGGTGGATGGCCTGGCGGCATTTATGGTCCGCCACGTCGGTGACGGAGCAGGTGTTGACAATGCAGATGTCGGCTTTCTCGCCGGGCTGTATGGTTTCCACGCCCTCTTTCTCCATGCGGTCGCGCACGGAGGAGGTTTCGGCAAAGTTGAGTTTGCATCCAAGGGTGTGGTATGCGGCTTTCTTATGAAGCAGGGATGGATTCATCTATTTGGATATACTATATATATAATGGGTGCGACTCTAAATTTAGGACAAGAGCCCGTTGCAATCGCTGCAAAGTTAGCACAAAAAAGCCCATTCGTCCGAAAGGACCGAGCCTTTTGCCTATTGGCGCTTATCGGAACGCACGTTTTTGCAATCTGCGCGTAGCAGTTAAAGATTTCAAGTGAAGATATTGTTAAAGAGCGAAGATTTTCCCGAAAAAAGTTGGGCAAAGATTTTGACGATAGGAAAAAGTCCGTACCTTTGCAGCGTTTTACAAAGGCAATTGATTGTTTTACTTAAAATTTTAACCACACAATGAAAAAGTTAGTTTTCATGTTCGCAGCTTTCGCTGCTATCTCTTTCGCTTCTTGCGGTAACAAGACTTCTGACGCTGCTGCTACTGACTCTGTAGCTGATAGCGCTGTTGTTGACAGCACTGATAGCGTTGCTGGTGACAGCGTTGCTGCCCCCGCTGATAGCGCTGCTGCTGTTGCTGCTGACTCTGTAGCTGCATAAGTAACAGAAAAGCGAAGACTTCCCTAAGGGAAGTACAAGCGAACTCGCGAACAACGAGAGACTGAAACCTGTAGGACAGCTCCTGCAGGTTTTTTTGTATACCTACGTGCCAAGAACTTTTCGGCGAAAGGCATGGTGCTCCCCATAAATGGCAGTAGGCGAAAACGCTGTGGCTTTTTTGTAAGGATTTACGTTGAATTACAGCCGCTCGCAGTGTGAAGAAAGGAAAAACGGCGCGCTTTCCTTTTCTCTCCGCTCGTCTTACGCTATCTTTGCACAGCGTAATCCTTGAAAAAGAGGTGCGGAGCGGGCGCAGGATGCGCTTTCCGCACGTTCCGAGAGGACGAAACAAGCACAATTCCAAGTAAAAACGAAAAGATGGCACAAAGCGACAGCGTCGTAATCATACCGACTTACAACGAGAAAGAAAACATTGAAAACATCATCCGTGCGGTGTTTTCCCTTGAGCACGGTTTCCACATCCTTATCATAGACGACGGCTCGCCCGACGGCACGGCCGCCATTGTGAAACGGCTGCAAGCCGACGAGTTTGCCGACCGTCTGCACCTGATTGAGCGCAGCGGCAAACTTGGACTCGGCACGGCCTACATTGCCGGCTTCAAGTGGGGACTCGCCCACGGCTACGACTACATCTTCGAGATGGACGCCGACTTCAGCCACGACCCGAACGACCTTCCGCGCCTCTACGCTGCCTGTGCCACGGACGGCTACGACGTGGCTGTGGGTTCGCGCTACGTGAGCGGTGTGAACGTGGTGAACTGGCCCATGGGCCGCGTGCTGATGAGCTACTACGCTTCGAAGTACGTGCGCTTCGTGACGGGATGTCCCATCCACGACACCACTGCGGGCTTTAAATGTTACCGCCGCCGCGTGCTTGAAACGATAGACCTTGATGCCATCCGTTTCAAAGGCTACGCATTCCAGATTGAAATGAAGTTCACCGCCTACAAACTCGGATTCAAGATAAAGGAAGTGCCCGTCATCTTCGTCAACCGCCAACTCGGCACGAGCAAGATGAGCGGTGGCATTTTCGGCGAAGCCCTTTTCGGCGTTATGCGCCTCCGTTGGGCAGCACTGACAGGAAAAATCAAGCCGCGCAAGGCTTGAAACTAAGCCAGAAGGCGCAGGTTGGCTCCGCAAAAGCTTACCTGCGCTTTGCCATAAGGTACACCGAACACAACACTACACAAAACTTAGAGAAATCCCATGCATCTCAGAATTCAGATAAAGAACGTGCACATGGTCAACGAAGGCCGCACGTTTCTCGGCACACTCGTCATTGACGACAACCGCATAGAAGAAATCATCGAAGGTCCCGACAAAGAGGCCTCCATTCCTGTGGACGAAGCCATAGACGGATCGGGCTGCTACCTGCTTCCCGGTTTGATTGACGACCACGTCCACTTCCGCGACCCCGGCCTCACAGCAAAGGGCGACTTCTGCTCCGAAAGCCGCGCTGCGGCAGCGGGCGGTGTGACCACGGTGCTCGACATGCCGAACTGCGTGCCGCAGACCACCACACTGGAGGCGTTCGAAGAGAAATGGGAGATTGCCGCACGCAAGAGCGTGGTCAACTACGGCTTCTTCTTCGGTGCTACGGCGGGCAACGCTTACGAACTTGGAAAACTCAATCCGCGCAAGGTTGCTGGCATCAAACTCTTCATGGGTTCGTCGACCGGCGGCATGCTCGTGAATAACGAGACGGCGCTGCGCGCCATTTTTGAAAATGCCAAGCTCCCCATCATGAGCCACTGCGAGGACTCGCGCCTCATCGACGAGAATCTGCGCAAAGCCCAGGAACTTTACGGCACCGACCCCGCAGTGTGCCACCACAGCGAGATACGCAGTGCCGAGGCTTGCTACCGCTCCACCGCCCTGGCCGTACGCTTGGCAGAGGAAACGGGAGCACGTCTGCACGTGGCGCACATCTCCACGGCACGCGAACTGGAACTCTTCAGCCTAGAACGTCCGCGTATCACCGCTGAGGCTTGCGTGGGCCACTTGCTCTTTACCGATGCCGACTACGCCCGCTTGGGTGCCCGCATCAAGGTGAACCCTTCCATCAAGACGGCTGCCGACCGCAACGCCCTGCGCGCTGCGCTCTCCTCCGGCCTCATCCGCACCATCGGCACCGACCATGCGCCCCACCGCCTTGCCGACAAGACGGGCGGTTGCACCCACGCTGCTTCGGGCATGCCCATCATCCAGTTCTCGCTCGTGTCGATGCTTGAGCTCGTGGACGAGGGAGTGCTCTCGATGGAGACGCTCGTGGCGCTGATGTGCCACAACCCCGCCGACTTGTTCCAGATAGAAAACCGCGGCTACCTCCGCGAAGGCTACATGGCAGACCTTGTGATGGTACGCCCACACACACCGTGGACGCTCACGCCAAACCGCATTCAGAGCAAGTGTAACTGGAGTCCGCTCGAGGGTCACACGTTCCACTGGCGCGTGGAACGTACGTTCTGCAACGGTTTCCCCATCTTCAACCGCGGCCACATCACGGACGAGAAGTTCCGCGGACAGGCCATCTGCTACGCTCGTTGACGGCGGCGCTTTCCCCGTCAACACTAGTGCAGTATGATTTTTCCTAAACTTACACGAAACGATGATTTACAAGATTTACCAACTTTGCATAGCGCTTCCCGTGATTCTCGTAAGCACGGTGCTGACGGCGCTCGTCACCATTGTGGGCGCTTTCTTCAATGCCCATTTCTGGGGCTACTATCCGGGTAAGATCTGGAGCAAAATCATTTGTCGCATGCTCCTTCTCCCCATCCACGTGGAGGGCCGCGAAAACATTGACCACCACCAGAGCTACGTTTTCGTGGCAAACCACCAAGGGCCGATGGACATCTTCCTCATCTACGGCTACTTAGGCCGCAACTTCAAATGGATGATGAAGAAAGCCTTGCGCAAAACACCACTCGTGGGCATAGCCTGCGAAAAGGCCCGCCACATTTTCGTAGACAAGTCGGGTCCGAAGGCCGTGAAGGAAACGATTGAAAAGGCACGCGCCACGCTCCAGGGCGGCACGTCGCTCGTGGTGTTCCCCGAAGGCAGCCGCACGTTTACGGGCCATATGGGCCTCTTCCGCAAAGGTGCGTTCCAACTTGCCGACGACCTTCAACTTCCGGTGGTGCCCATCACGATAGACGGTTCGTTCGACGTGCTTACACGCATGGCGGGCATCAACTTTGTGCACCGCCACCCCATGCGCCTCATCATCCACAAGCCCATCTACCCGTCGTCCCACAGTCCGGAGGACATACGCCAGACGATGGACGAGGCTTACCGCGTCATCATGGCTTCGCTTCCTGAAAAATATCAGGGCTACGTGAAAAACGACGACCAATAGGACGAAATCTCCACGGTTTCCATAACAAATCCCCGAACCGCGTTTCTGCCGCAACATTGCAGCACAGAAACGCGGTTCGGGGCTTTTTTGTGGTAAAATTGCGACGCTGTGAGAGTCTTCACAATGATACAGTTTCGCTACGCAGACGAAGCATAGCGCAAGCAAAAGCCTTAAAAGTTGTACACGATGGCAGATTTTTCACAAGATCTTAACCTCGTGTTTACGTCGAATGCCTACCTTGCGGCCGTTGCGCAACGCTTGCAGCCTTGTTGGCAGTGCAGCAAAAAGCGCGACACTTATTACAAACACAAAAACTAGTAGACTTATGGAAACGAAACTCGTAAGACGAATTGGCCTTGTGGCGCACGACGCCATGAAGAAGGACCTTATAGAATGGGTCCTGTGGAATTCGGAACGCCTCATCGGCCACAAGTTCTATTGCACCGGCACAACCGGCACGATGATTCTTGAGGCCCTGAAGGCCAAACATCCCGACACGGAATGGGACTTCCGCATTCTCAAGTCGGGTCCTTTGGGCGGCGACCAGCAGATGGGTTCGCGCATTGTGGAGGGAAAGATTGACTACCTCTTTTTCTTCACGGACCCGATGACGCTTCAGCCGCACGACACCGACGTGAAGGCGCTCACACGCCTGGCGGGAGTGGAGAACATCGTGTTCTGTTGCAATCGTTCGACGGCAGACCACATCATCTCCTCCCCTCTTTTCACCGACCCCGACTACCAGCGCACGCGTCCCGACTATTCGGGCTACACAAAGCGCTTCAGCGGCAAGAACGTGGTGGGCGACGCCGTGAGCCACGTGATGAAGCAAACGGAGGACGCGCCTTCGCCTTCAGCTCCCGTCGACGAAATTACACCGCAAGCACAGCCGTCGGAAGTGCCCTCGGAAGAGGAAAAATAAGCACGGGAAGAGCCACAACCGTAAAGCGTTAAAAATCAACGCGTTGCAGTTTCAAATTGAGTTCCAAGTTTTGAAACAAAAATTCCAAGCCTTGAAATTTTAATTTCAAGGCTTGGAATTTTTGTTTCAAGGCTTGGAATTTTTGCGAAATGCGGTGAAAGAAACGAAAGAATCGTGCCTGGCGATTTTTTATCAGCAGCAATAATAACGGGAAATAAACGAAAGGCCTTCCATGCGGGCGAGGTTTTCAAGACCTCGCGCTCTACACAGTGAGTCAAAGCGCAGCACTAAGAAACCGTCCGTGACGGCCGTGTAGAGCGTGACGTTTTGAAAACGTCACCCCCATAGAAGGCGCAGTCGCGCAAAAGCCTCTGTTAAGCCTTGGAGAGTTATCTCATGCGCTTAAACTCTTATGTCACCTTAACGTACGAACAAAAATAAAGCCGCATCCAATGTTGAAAAATGGATGCGGCTTTCTGATATATATGGGTTATTTGATAAGTTCGCCGAGCTTCTTGTCGAGCGCTTCGCCACGGAGGCCGCTGGCTATTACCTTGCCGTCGGGGCCAATGAGGAGCGTGGCGGGAATGGAGTTGATGCCGTAGGTTGAAGCGGCAATGCTACCCCAGCCCTTGAGGTCGGAGAGGTGGTGCCAAGGGAGGGCGAGGCGCTTGATGGCGCCGGTCCAGGCGGCTTTGTCGTTGTCGAACGAAAGACCTACTATGTCGAAACCTTTGGCATGGTATTTCTCGTAAGCAGCCTTGACGTTGGGCATTTCCTGACGGCAGGGACCGCACCACGATGCCCAGAAGTCGATGAGCACATAGCTTCCTTTGCCAACATACTCGGAGAGTTTGTGCGTCTTGCCCTCGGTGTCGGCAAGTTCAAGGTCGGTGAACTGCACACCGGGCACTTGGCGCTTCCAACCTTCGAGCGTACCGCGCAAGCGCTGCATGAGGCTTACCTTCATGTAGGCGGGGTCGCCCTCTTCAGCGAGTGCAATGACGTCGGCCTTTTCCATAGAGGAAGCGTAGTTGCGGAGGAAGAATGCGGGAAACTTCGACTGCTTGTTTTCGCGGCAGACGGTCTTTACGATTTCTATGATTTTTGCTTCGTTCTCCTCAAACTCTTTGTTGATGCGCTCTTCCACGTCGGCAGGAACCTTCTCGCCTTTCTGACGGTAGGAGTAGTATTCGGTCTGGAGCTCGCCAAGTTTGGTTTCGTAGGGATAAATTTGTGCGGCACACTTGGTGAGCGCTTCGTTCTCGGGAGTGCCTGAAGCGGTATGGGCAGTGAGGTTGACGGTGACAGTACCATCGAGGATGACGCTGGTGTAGTCGTGCGGATTGTCGCTGGCGATGACTGCGCCGAAGATTTTGCCGTCGGCTTCACCGGCAAACTTGAACTTTCCGTCCACTACGGCTACGCTGTCCATCGTCTGGCTTTCGCGGTTGCCGAGGTAGACCATCTTGGCACCCTGCGGCGCGGTGCCGCTCACTTCGTACTTCTGCGCCATGGCGGGGAAGGTGGCTACGGCCAATGCTGCCAAGGCAAATAGTTGCTTGTTTGTCATAAGAGATATGTGCTTTTGTTGTTCGTTTCTTTCCGTTGCGCGCTGCCTTTTCCGCTTCAGTCGGGAGGTGCGCTGCGTGCAAAAGTACTTAAAACTTCCGATGGGGTGCGCTTGTTAATGATTTTTTGGACGCGAAGCGCACAAACGGAGCACACAATGGGGGCGCCGGCGCTGTTGCTGCGCCATTGAGGTGTGCGGTTAGGTTGGCGTCAACTCTGCTTGCGGTAACTTATAACGGCCCAGGCGTTCATGCAAATTGCAGAGAGGACTAGGGCTAGCACCTGACGGGCCACGCAGCTGAAGTCGCCTCCGCGCACAAAGACGGTGCGGACGGCGTCGATGAAATAATGGACTGGATTGACGTAGGTGGTGAGGTAGGCCCAGTGTGGCATACTGCGCACCGGTGTGAAGAGTCCGCTGAGAAGAAGAAAACAGACCACGAAAAACCACATGACGAAGACGGCTTGCTGCATGGTTTCGTTCGCGTTGGACACAACCAGTCCGAAGCCGCTGAAGGTGAAGGCCAGGAGCATGGCAAGGAGGTAGACGAGCCAAAGACTACCGGCGGATGTGATGCCGTAAACCATCCACGAGAGGAGAAGGCACACCGTCATCACCACGAGCGCCACCGCCCAATAAGGAATGAGTTTGGAGAGGATGAACGTGCCTTTGCCCACAGGCGTCACGTTGATGGCTTCTATTGTGCCACTCTCTTTTTCGCCCACTATGTTGAGCGCCGGAAGGAAACCGCACATGAGGAGCATAAGCACGGTGAAAAGCGAGGGTATCATGAAGAGTTTATAGTCGAGGTGGCGGTTATAGAGATTCAGCGTGGAGATATAGCTACGCAGCGCATTTTCCGAAGGAGCGAGATGGGAGGTTACGATGTTTGTCATGTAGGAAACGCCCATTGTTCCCTTCGTGCCGTTCACGGCATTGGCCGCCACGAGTACCTGCGGCGAACGTCCGCTACGGAAGTCGGCGACAAAGCGGCGGGGAATCTCCAGCACGACGTCGGCCTCAGAGCGTTCCACGGCGGCGAGGGCTGCAGCGTAGCTGGGGTGCTCGCCAGCGAAAACAAAGTAGGGCGAAGCCTCAATACGGTGCACGAGACCGCGCGAGAGCGTGCTGCGGTCCAGGTCTACAACGGCAACCTGGATGTTTTTCACCTCCATGTTCATGACCCACGGCATGACGCACATAATCATGATGGGGAACATCAGCACAAGACGCGGCACGAAGGCGTTGCGCCGCATTTGGAGGAACTCTTTACGGATAAGCGAGAGAAGAAGCATCAGGAGTCGAGACGTTTTTTGAAGTTCTGTAAAGCGGTGATGAGCAGCACGGCGGCCATGGCGGTAAGTACGCAGAGTTCGCTACGCACGGCAGCGAAGTCGGTGCCCATGATGAGGAGTTTTCGCATGGCGCTGATGTAGTAGCGAGGGGGCATGACGGCGGATACCCACTGGAGAATGCGCGGCATGCTTTCAATGGGATACATCATGCCGCTGAGGAGTATGCAGGGCAGGATGAGCATCATGGCTGAAGCCAGCAGCGCCACGAGTTGCGTGCGCGCCACGGTGCTGATGAGGAGTCCGAGCGAGAGGGCCACGAGGATGTAGACCGCAGAAAGGAGGAACACGAGTCCCAAACTGCCGGCAATGGGCACGCCGAGCACGAAGTGGGCTATGGAAAGCACCATGCAGAGAATAACAAAGGCGAGCGCAAGGTAGGGCACGGCTTTAGCCACAACCACAAGGAGCGGACGGGCGGGACTGACGAGGAGAACTTCCATGGTGCCGCGTTCCTTCTCGCGAACTATGCTGATGGAGGTCATCATGGCGCAAATGAGCATGAGAAGCATGCCCATAATGCCGGGCACGAAGTTGTAGCTGCTGCGCATCTGCGGATTGTAGAGCAAGCGCGAAGAGACGGGCGAGGCACTTGCGGCTGCCGTCGGTGCTGAAACGTGGGTGGAAAGGATGGACGAGGCATAGGCGGCATAAAGTTGCGCCATGTTGGGGTCGGACCCGTCGGCTATGATTTGCAGTGGGCCGTCGGGCGAGAAGACGAGGGCTATGTCGGCTTGCTGGTGGCGCATGAGGCACTCGGCTTCGGCAGGGAGATGGACGCAGGCGGCCACGTCGAAATACTCGCTGGCGGAAAGGGCTTCGACGAGGGCTTGCGTGCGAGCATTCGTGGTGGTGGTGACGACCACGGTGCGCACGTTCCGCACTTCGGTGGACACGGCGAAGCCAAAGAGGAGCATCATGACCACGGGCATGCCGAAGAGAATGAGCATGGTGCGCTTGTCGCGCAGAATGTGGCGCGTTTCCTTTTTGACGAATGAGAGGAATGTTTTCATCGGAAGAATTTAATTATCTGTTTTCCGCTTATTGGCGCTGTGAACCGCGGGCAAGATAGGTGAAGACGCCGTCCATGTCCGCCTGACCGAACTGTTCCTTGAGATGGTTGGGCGTGCCGATGGCACGGATTTGACCGTCGACCATAATGGAAATGCGGTTGCAGTAGTCGGCTTCGTCCATGTAATGGGTGGTGACGAAGACGGTGATGCCACGTGCGGCAGCGTCGTAGATGAGTTGCCAAAACTGTTGACGCGTGGCGGGATCCACGCCGCCAGTAGGTTCGTCGAGAAAGACGACTTCGGGCTCGTGGAAAATGCTCACGGAGAAAGCGAGTTTCTGTTTCCAACCCAAAGGCAGACTGCCCACGAGGGAGTCGGCATGGGCGGTAAACTGCAGGCGGGCAAGGAGGTCGTCGGTCTTTTGGCGTATGGCGCTGGCGCGCATGCCGTAGATGGAGGCAAAGAGGCGGATGTTCTCGCGCACGGTGAGGTCGTCGTAGAGCGAGAAGCGCTGGCTCATGTAACCGATGTGCTTCTTGATGTCTTCAAATTGGTGGACGATGTCGCAACCCGCCACGCGTCCCGTGCCGGAAGTGGGGCGGCTCAGTCCGGTGAGCATGTGCATGGCGGTGGTCTTGCCGGCACCGTTGGCGCCAAGGAAGCCGAACACTTCGCCACGGCGCACGCTGAAACTGATGTCGTTGACCGCACGGAACGCGCCAAAGGCTTTTACAAGATGGTTCACCTCGATGACATTTTCGTCCAATCCGTTTCTTTCTTCCGTTCGTTTGGTAAGCGAAGGGGGCGAGAAGATGTGGGCAAAGGTGCGAAGCACGTCGTTGGGGCGGCCTACGCCCTTCACTTCTCCGCCGTCCATGAAGGCAATGCGGTCGCAGCGTCGCACTTCGTCGAGGTAAGGCGTGGAGACGACAATGGTGAGGCCTCGGCTGCGCAAGGCGAGGAGCATGTCCCACAGTTCCTTTCGGCTAACAGGGTCGACGCCCGTGGTGGGTTCGTCAAGGAAGAGGAGTTCGGGGTTGTGGACGAGGGCGCAGGACAGGGCGAGTTTCTGCTTCATGCCACCGGAGAGGGCTCCGGCACGGCGCTTGCGGAAGGGTGCTATCTGGGAATAGATGGCGCGAATGTTTTCGTAGGAAGCTTCTACCGTGGTGCCAAAGAGCGTGGCGAAGAATTCGAGGTTTTCCTTCACGGAGAGGTCCTGGTAGAGGGAGAAGCGACCGGGCATGTAGCCCAGGATACGACGTATGGCGCGGCTGTCTTTTACCACATCGTAGTCACCCACCCTTGCCTCGCCGCTGTCGGGGAGGAGGAGGGTGGCGAGGATGCGGAAGAGCGTGGTCTTTCCGGCTCCGTCGGGGCCGACAATGCCGAATATCTCTCCGCGCTCCACGCTGAGGTCCACTCCGCGCAGGGCTTTCACTGCTCCGTAGCTTTTGGTGAGCGATGTGGTGCGGATGACTATTGAGGATGTTGACATGTCCTTATATATAATAATGAGTGAAGCATGTAAGTAGGAGTTTGACGGCTTAAAGTTTCACCTCGCCGTACATGCCTATTTTGAGTTTGCCGTCGTTCTTCACGCGCACCTTAATGGCATAGACTTGGTCGGCACGCTCATCGTCGGTGAGCACGGTCTTGGGCGTGAATTCGGCTTTCGAGGAAATCCAACATACAGTGCCGCTGTAGGTTTGGCGGTCGGCATTGCCGTAGTCGGCAAAGACTTTCACCGTTTTGCCCACTGCCACGTCCTTGAGCTGCGCCACGGTGAGGTAGGCACGCAGATACATCACGTCGGTGTCCGCCACGCGGAAAAGAGGCTTGCCCACGGTGGCAAACTCTCCTTGCTCGGCATAAGTCTCAAGTATGGTGCCGGAAATAGGCGCTGCAACGTGACACTTGCGGAGCTGGTCCGCCACCTGAAGGCGCTCCACGTCAGCGATACTCATCTGTGCGTTGAGACTACCGGTGGTCTTGCCAAGAGCAGATAGTTGGGCGGCAAGCTGGCGCTCGAGCACTTCCACCTGGCTGCGGGCATCATCGGCTTGTTTGGCATTGCCGGCACCACTTTTTGCCAGTTCGGAGAAGCGAGCGTAGTCCTCACGGGCCTTCTGAAGTTGGCGACGGAGCGCGGCTACCTGCGCCTCGCTGTCGGGACGCTGGGATGCGTAGACAAGTTTGGTGGCACCAATTTGGCGAGCACGCAAAGCGAGCTGTACGGTGTCGACGAGCGCCACTTGTGCACCGGCCTCAACGCGGTTGCCTTCTTCGGCGGTGAATTCCACGAGGCGCCCAGTCTGCTCTGCCGAAATGGTTATTTCGGTAGCTTCAAAAGTACCGGTGGCGTCGTAGTCGCTCTGCTCGCCTGCACATGAAAAGAGTGTAAGGAGGGGGAGGGAGAGAAGCGGAAGGATATGGTTGGTTTTCATCGTTGCTTAAGAATTGTGGATATACTTCAGTTGATAAATGGCTTGCAGAAGCTGGGTTTCGTGGAGGGCTTTCTGCAAAGCGGCGGCATGGGAGGCGTTGACCTTGCGCAGATATTCATTGACGGTTTCCGTTCCGCCTTTTACGCGTTCGGCACTCTGGCGGCAGAGTTGCTCGCGCAAACGCACGATTTCCGCATCGTGGCCGATTTGTTTGCGCAACGAGGCAATGGTGCCGTCGGTCTCGTGGCTCTGCAATCGAAGATTGAAGAGAAATTCTTCGCGGGCGTTGTCGTTCATCGCACGGTTGAGTTCAATTTGGCGCAGGTCGTTGCGCCGCGTATAGAGCGGAGTGATGTTCCACGAGAGGGTAAGACCTGCGGCAAACTGCGTGCGGCGAATAAGCTCCGTGACGTTGTTGTGAACAAAGGCACCACCGAAGAAACCAAGCGTGGGCCGCAGTTTGGCGTCAAGGCTTTTGCGCTGTGTGTCGAGCAAAGCGTTGCGGGCATCGAATGTGCGCAGCTCTGGACGCTCGCCCTCTGCAGAAAGTTCTGCCACAGGCTTTTGCAACGGCACGTCAGCCGAAAGTTCCTTGCCGACAAACACACCGAGCATGCGCACATAGGCGGCACGCTGCGAAAGAAGGACGTCGTGCTGCTGCAGCGCGCGTTCCTGCTCCACGCGCACGGCGTCAAGGTCGCTCTCGCTGGCAAGTCCGCCTTTTTGCAGATTTTCTACCGTGCTGAAACTTACGGCAAGGTCGCTCTGAAGATTGGCGTTTTGACTGATTTGTTCGTCAACG
The DNA here is from genome assembly GCA_963656685.1 of bacterium. GTDB lineage: Bacteria > Bacteroidota > Bacteroidia > Bacteroidales > Bacteroidaceae > Alloprevotella. The sequence goes on from CAVKJJ010000033.1 coordinate 28,274, forward strand.
AGGAGCAAGGCAAAATAAATCTGCTCCGCGCGGTGCTGCACGTCGTAGAGCGCAGCGTCGAGTTCGCGGCGGTTCACGTCGGTCTGTGCTTGCGTGGTAGTTTTCATCGCAGCAGTCTGTCCGCCGTCGTAGATGCGCTGCTGAACGACAGCCGATGCACTGAGGGCATAGTTTTTCATGTCCACTCCAGCCTGGCGGAGCATAGGATTGTCCTTCAAAATGTCGGTAAAAGCCGCCGCCGAAGCGTTTAAGCCAATTTGCGGCAGCCATCCGCGCGCTGCATTCTCGAGGGTGTAGCCTTCGGAGGCATCAAGCAAGGCATAGCGGCGCACGGCGGGATAGTTCTCGCGAGCCAATTGCCGGCACGTCCGAAGTGTAAGGCCTCCGCTTTCCGTTTCTTCAGCTTGTGCGGCTACGCCAGGGAAGGCCAAAGAAAGAAGAAAAAGGAACGGGATAATTTTTCGCATTGTCGTTTGTTCATATTTGGTTTTCGGCTGCAAAGGTAGGCGGCAATGCTACGCGCTGCATTATCCTTTCGGCATAGGTTATGTTCTATTCGTACGAAATAAGCATTCACACCTCCACACAAGCTCACAAAACGTTATCTTTGCGTACAAAGCGGCGCTAAGCGACGCGCTTTTACTCCTCTTCTATCACTTCTTTTTCCCTTCAATGTATGCAAACTCCCCAACGCCTTAACATAGAACACATCATACGGCACATTCCGACACAGGAATACGACAAAGCGCAAATTCGCACCACTCAAAAACTGGCCGTTGCCATTGAACTAAAGGGTATCTTCTCACGCATTCTCCGCACACACACGCCTTATCTTATTGAGGACTACCGCTTGGGCATTATCAAGCAAGGCGAGGTGCACACCATTATTAATCTTCAAGAACACCACATCAAGCGCAACACGCTTATCTTCCTCACGCCCGGCACCATTGTAGAACACATAAAATGGAGCGACGACTTTTGCCTTCAAGGCATGAGCTGTCCGCCGGAATGGTTTGCCGCTGCTCACCAAAACGAGATTCCGTCGCTGCTCAACGGAACAATGCGCGACGGGCACACCACAACGACCGACTGCGAGCTCCAAACAGCCAAACAGCTATTCGGCTCTTTTTGGAATCTTATGGGACACCCATGCGCAAGCAACGCCACACTCTACAACATGGTTGCTACCATTTCGAACTTCTACAACGACGTTTTCACTGCCCATGGTGCTTTGACGCCGCCTCACGGAAAACTGCAGAACGTGCTTTCAGAGTTCATCTCCCTGGTGAACCAAAACTGCCAGCACGAACGAAACATTGAGTTTTACGCCTCGCGTATGTGCATGAGCGAACGTTACCTCGGCACACTTGTGCGTCAGGCCAGCGGCGTTACCGCCAAAGAGTGGATAGACCGCGCTGTCATCACGCGCGCCAAAGTGAAGATACGCCACAGCAGCCTCAGCATGGCTCAAATAGCCGATGAGCTGAATTTTCCCAACGCTAGCTTCTTCAACAAGTACTTCCGCCGCCTCACAGGACAGACTCCGCTCGCCTACAGGAACGAAGTTGCTATACACACTGTATAGCAGCACATACTACAAGTGAGACCTACAATTTTATCTACCGAAAAGCTTATTTTCCCGACAACGTTGATTTTTCAAAATGTACAAATATCGACGGCTCACGACACGATTCTGACGGTTTTAACACACAATTTCAACGCTTCGCGACATAGCCTATTGCCAAGCTTTATGCAAACCGATAACTTTGCAGAGTCGTTTGCGCAAAGACCGCCAAGCTCATGGGCGACGTCATGAGTAAACAAAAATCAAATGTAAGATTAAGAAAATTCACAGATAATGAAACAGATTCTACTCATTTCAGCTTTTTGCCTTTCAGTATTGGCAAATGCGCAAACGTTCAAAATTGGACCTACTGCAAGATTTCAAGTCAATAGTCCAACGAATGCAGAAACAAAAGTAGGTTTTGGTGTTGGTGTACAAGGAGAATATGCTTTTTCTGATAAAGACAAAGGGCTGTTCTTGGATGCTTCACTTTTGTTTGATGCAAAGAATTGGAAAAGCGCTACTTATTTTGACAATAGCACATCAAAAACTGGAAAATGGAACTATTCTTCATATGGTTTGAATATTCCCATTAATATCGGCTACCGTTTTCACTTGACCAAATCATTTAACCTCCTTGCTTCCGCCGGTCCCTACTTTGAAATAGGCGTAGCAGGAAAAGAAAAAAGCGATTTTGCAAGAAAAGAAACAACAATTTCTTCCAACACCTACAAAGATAAACTTATGAATCGGTTCAATTGGGGGCTCGGATTCCGTTTAGGAGGAGAAATTAGCAACCATTTTCAAGTCAATGCCTATTACAATATTGGCTTAAAAGACATATATAAAACTTCATTGGACAGTAAACACCGGACATTTATGATAGGTGTTAGCTATATGTTCTGATCTTTAAAGAAAGAGTCCTACGCATAAAAACGATACGTAGGACTCTTTCTGCTTAACAAGTTAAGTGATGATTAAAAAATAACTTGGTACATTTCGTGAGTCAGAATCTGTGCCGAAA
>CAVKJJ010000034.1:0-30671 GCA_963656685.1 bacterium
CACACAAGCATATGCGGCACAGCACGCAAAACCGTCCGTGACGGTGACAGATGAAGGTAGAATGTACAAACTTCGGTGAAACGCGCGCGTGCGCGTGCGCGCGAAGCGGACGATTTGTACCGAAATGTTCTTGTTGAGCGATTGTAAACTTTTGCAAATTTTGGGCTCGTAGGCCAACGTGTTGGGCTAGTAGCAAATTTCAATTTGCTGCCTTGGAATTTTGACAAGGTGCTGGCTTGTGACTCTTTTGTATGCAGCGCTTTGAATGCGTTAGCGCATGGAGGGCACGTCTCCGACGTGCTGTCGAGCGCGAAAATGCAAAGCGAAGCTCGCCGTGTAGAGCGTCACGTCGGAGACGTGCCCCCATGCGTTGCACCCCCATACGTTGCGCCCCATGCGCTAATGCCCTCAAAGCGCAGCACGCAAAAGCCTCCGTGAGGCCTTTCTACAAGCTCAACGTGTTGAGCTACGAGCAAATTTCAATTTGCTGCCCAAAAGTTTCTACATAATGCTGATAGTTGCGCCGCATATGGAGGCGAGGTTTTCAAAACCTCGCGCTCTACACGGCGCATGCAAAGCAAAAAATTCTCTAAAATAATCCCAACCCATAACATTCTCAAAATACTCCACCCGCAAGAAAAATCGGGAAATTCTTTCATTTCCGCTCAGTTCACACTATATTTGCACCTATAAGGTGCGAAACGGCACTTCATAGCATGAAAACCTTGCGACTCGGTAGGTTTAAGAAATAGCACCGAAATCTGACAAAGCTAATTTATAGAACCACCCTACTCAATCTGAACAACGTAGGCGGCATTACAGCAATGCCCCGATTTAAAATAAAATTCCAAAAGTTTATACAGTCAAAATGACCATAGGCATCATCAACGCCATGCACAAAGAGCATGAGCAGCTCGTGGGGCTCCTCAAAGACGTCCTCGAAATCAAGGACGGCGCGTTCACCTTCGTGAAAGGAACGTACAACGGCGTAGACATCGTTCTGTTGGAAAGCGGCATAGGAAAAGTCAATGCAGCAATAGGCGGTGTGGAACTCATCAGACGCTACCGCCCCGACGTGCTCATCAACACCGGTGTGGCTGGCGGCATAGACCGTTCGCTCCACGTGATGGACGTAGTGGCTGGCGCACGCGTGGCATACCACGACGTCGACTGCGGACCGGAGTCGGAACACGGACAAGTGCAGGGCCTTCCCCTCTTCTACGAGGGCGACGCCAAACTGCTCTCCGCAGCTCTCGCCATTGAAAGCGACACACGCATCGTCGCTGGCCTCATCTGCAGCGGCGACCAGTTTATCACCGACAAGGCGCAGCTCCAGACCATCAAAGACCGCTACCCCGACGGCTTGGCAGTCGACATGGAAAGCGGCGCCCTTGCACAGGTGTGCCACATCTACCAAGTGCCCTTCCTCTCCTTCCGCATCATCAGCGACACTCCGGGCGCCGACAACCACTTCGACCAATATCTCAACTTCTGGGACACGATGGCCGACCGCTCCTTCGGCGTGACTCGCGCACTGCTCGACAGCGTGACGAAGGCGAAATAAAGAAAGCCCGTGTAGAGCGCGAGGTTTTGGAAACCTCGCCCCCATAAGCGACGTAACAATTGCGCGAGGTATCTCCCTTGCACATTAATTTTCGGCCCGTGTAGAGCGCGAGGTTTTGAAAACCTCGCCCCCATAGAAGGCGCCAGCACGCAAAAGCCTCCGTGAGGCCACATTAAATTTCCTTCATGCAAAAAATAGCAAGTTTCACCATAGACCACAGCCGCATGCATCGCGGCATCTTCGTTTCCCGTCAGGACAGCGTGGGCAACGAGACAGTCACCACTTTCGACATCCGACTCAAACTCCCTAACCGCGAACCCTATCTCCTTTCGCCGGCTTCGCACACCATAGAACACCTTGCAGCCACCTTCCTCCGCAACCATGAGGAGTGGAAAGACCGCATCATCTATTGGGGCCCCATGGGATGCCTCACCGGTTTCTACCTCATTGTCCGTGGTGACTACACCAGCCGCGAGGTGTTGCCCCTCGTGAAAGAAACCTTCGAATTCATTGCCGCTTTCGACGGCGAGATTCCCGGCACACGTCCCGAGGACTGCGGCACCTATCTGCTCCACGACCTCCCCATGGCGCGTTACGAAGCACAGCGTTTCCTCGACAATACGCTCCTCCACGCCACGGACGACAACCTCAACTATCCACAGTAGCCCGACCGCGCCTCGGTCGGCTGCTCCGAGAACTTCAATAGTGGCCAAAGCCACGCCTTAACCAAACCCCAACATAATATTATGAAGAAATTCTCCGTCTTGCTTTCGGCTCTCTGCCTGACCGCCGCCATCCCTACGGCAGCGCAAGCACAGAGCGAATTCCAGCTGAAACAGGAGAGCCCCAGCAATCCTGACAACGTGCCGGCACCGGTGTTTCCCGTGCCCAGCGCCCGACAGCTCAAATGGAACGAAACCGAATTCTACGCCTTCTACCACTACGGTATGGACACCTACACCGGCTTAGAGTGGGGTAACGGCACAGAAGCCGAATCGACCTTCGCTCCGACCAAAGTGCCCAATCCCCGCCAATGGCTCGAAGCAGCAAAGGCTGCCGGCATGAAGGGTGGCATCGCCGTGGTGAAGCACCATGACGGTTTCTGCCTTTGGCCTACAGCAACCACCACCCACTGCGTGACCAACTCGGGTAATGCCAACGGCGTAGCCACCAACATTCCCCGCGACTTTGCCGCTGCCGCCAACGACCTCGGCATGAAGTACGGCTTCTACGTGTCGCCCTGGGACCTCAGCAACAAATACTGGGGCGAGAAGGACTCCGCCGGCAACTACACCGACAACTACGCCAAGAAAGTGTTCCTCCCCCAGTGTGTGGAACTCGCAAAATACGGTAGCAACCAGTTCGAGATGTGGTTCGATGGTGCCACCGGTGGCGACCACGCCGGTCTCTACGGCCGCGAAGACGGCAAGACCGAGAGCCGCACCATCGACAACGCACAGACCTACTACGACATCCCCAACCTCCGCGACTCCATCCACAACCTCCTACCCGACTGCATCATGTGGGGCGTAGGCGGCGAAGCACGCTGGATTGGTAACGAGAGCGGATATGCCGGCGAGACCTGCTGGTCCATGGGCGACTCCGAAAGCGGCGACGAGAACGGATGGGAATGGCACCCCGGTGAGAGCGACGCAAAAGCCACCACCGGCGGATGGTTCTGGAAGTCCAGCGAAAGCGTACTCAGCGCAGAACGCCTCTTCCAGATGTACCTCGAAACCGTAGGCCGCAACGCCACACTCATCCTCAACCTCCCGCCCGACAAGAGCGGCGAACTCCCCGAAGCTACCGTGAGCCGCATGAAGGAACTCGGTGAACTCATGACGAAGCGTCTCGGCACCGACCTCGCTCCCAGCGCAAAGATCACCGTGAGCGAAACGCGCACCGCAGGTGCTAACCGCAACTACGAGGCCACCAACATGACCGACGGTAACAAAGACACCTACTGGGCCACCAACGACGGCACGAAGAGTGCCACCATCACCCTCGCTTGGGACGCAGCCACCACCATACGCTACGTCAGCCTCATGGAATACATCAAACTCGGTCAGCGCGTGAAGAAGTTCACCATCGAAACGAGCAACAACGGTACCGACTGGACCCAACGCGCCACGGGCATCACCACCACTACCATCGGTTACAAGCGCATTGTGCCCCTCAACTCCTCCACGAGCAGCAGCTACGGCACAGGCTTCAAGGTGAAGTATCTCCGCATAACCATCGACGACAGCAAGGCTTGTCCCCTCATCCACACACTTTCCGTTTACTAATCCACACACTGCACAACCATGAACATCAAGAAATACATCAGTTTGGCAGGTCTGATCTTCCCGCTCGGCATGTTGGCACAGACCAACACCGTGCTCTGCGATTTTGAAACGGAAGACAGTTACACCTCCGTAGGAGTATACGACACGTGGGAGGACTCACCCTTCCGCACCAAAACCCTCACCGGCAACGCAAAGGTGGTCAACAACCACCTCACAGACGAGGACCCCTTATTGGGTTATGCCCCCAACACCTCGTCCAAGATACTCGGCGTGCAGCGTTCACGCTTCGGCAGCAACACGTTCGGCGCACTCGTAGGTTTGAAGAAACCTTTTGCGCTCACGAAGACCACACAGTACGTCCACGTGAAGATATGGTCGCCGAAGGACGTCACCGTCATGCTCATCGGACTCGGCAACCGCGACGACCGTCCCAGCCAGTCGCCCCTCACGGAGCAGTGCTGGGCCACTTCCACGAGTAAGGTCAAAGGCGGCGCATGGTGCGACGCCGTGTTTGCCATCTCCGGCTCGAACGGCATCACCCTCCGCAACCTCCTCATCGTGCCCGACCGCAGTTCCAGCCACGACCTCTCGGCCGACTATGCCGCCTATATCGACGACATCATTCTCAGCACGCAGTCCACGCCGTTCTTCTCTACCAACGTCTATCCCATCAACTACGACGAGAACACGACGCACTCACGCGGAACGGCACGCTACACCAAGGCTATCACGCTCAGCAGCAACGATGGCGCACAGAGCATCGACGTCAACCAGACCGACGAGAACAAGCTCTACATCAAGCGCATGAGCAACTGCTTCCTCGCCCAGCCCGGCGAGACCGTTACACCTGGCATCACCCCCGGTGCCATGAGTTGGATGGCTGGTTACGTCTACATGGACAAAGGAAACGACGGCAGATTCAACGTCGACTACGACTCTCTTGGTGTAAACGACATGGGCGACCTTATGTCCTATTCTCAGTACAAGGGCTTGGACAGCAAGGGCAACACCGTGAGCGGCGCACCCTCGCTCACTCCTCCGACATTCACCATTCCCTCCGACATGAAGCCCGGCATCTACCGCATGCGCTACAAGGTCGACTGGGACTGCGTAGATCCCGGTGGCAACCCTGGACCGAGCAACTCGATTACGAGTAACGGCGGTGTCATTGTCGACACCCGCATCAACATCCACGGCAACGAAGTGAACCTCTCCCGTGCCGTTGACGGACTCGGCGGCGGTCTCAACGGCGACGTCCTCCTCGGCGACGGCACTGCAGTGACCGGCAAGACAGTGCCCTTCGGCAAAGCCTTCAAGGTGAAAGTGCAGCCCGCACCCGGCTTCCGCTTCTCTCACCTCGTAATCCGTCACGGTTACAACCTCGAGGGCGACAGCCTCGTCAACGAGAACCGTCAGTGGGACGAGACAACAGTCTATGCCCGCGTGTTCAAGAACGGCGAATACACCATCCCCGCTTCGCTCGTCGACGGCGACATCCGTCTCGTGCCCTACTTCAGCAATGGAGAGGTCGTTGTAGGCGGCGAATACGACCTCAACTTCGACAGCGAACTCAAGATGGCCGACGCCACCACCAACGTGCTCTCGTCTGTCAAATTCACCACAAGCAACAGCGAGTCTACAACGCTCAAAGTGACAAACGCCAGCGAAACGACCGTCTACCGCAACTTTCTGCCCAAAGAGGTGAAGGCAAAGCCCGGCGATGTCATCAGCAACTCCGTAGTATACAAAGGCAACGCGCTCATCAACTCCTACTTATACCTCGACATGAACCAGGACGGTGCGTTCACCACCGAACTCAACAACGACGGTACTCCGGGTGAGAACAGCGAACTCCTCTCCTACTCTTACTACAACGGACTCAACAGCAGAGGCGAAACCAAGTCGGCCGAAGCCGCCGGCTATGCCCTTCCCGCCTTCAAGATTCCTGCCGACCTTCCTGCCGGCATCTACCGCGGACGTCTCAAACTCGACGTGAACAACATCGACCCCGCCGGTAACTGGACTGAAGGTGCCACTGACGGCATCGACGCCAACGGCGGTTACGTCGTAGACTTCCTCGTAAACATCCACAACGACAACGTAAACTTCGACGTGAACGGCGTAGGAGGCAACGTAGTGGGTCGCAACTTTACCGGCATTCCCGAAACCATCCCTTTCGGTACGGCGTACATCGTTCTCCCCTCGGCTCCTGCCAAGGGTTACGTGGTTGACAAAGCCGTTGTACGCCATGGTTATGACCTCGACGCAGACCAGTACGTCCACGGCAACCGCCAGTGGAGCGAATATGTCAACACCAAGGCCAAAGCCGGCAGTTCCATGTCCATCCCCAAGGACAGCATAAACGGCGATGTGCGCGTTTACGTTTATTTCAAGGCCGACGGCACGGAAGAATACAAGCTCAAGTTCAGCGACGAGTTCAACGCCGAGGACGGTTCGCTGCCCAACGCCGAACTCTGGAGCCGCTGCTCACGCGAGAATCCCACTTGGAAGCGCTTCACTGCTCAGACCGCTGAAGGCCAGGCCAAGACGGCATTCATCGAAAACGGCAAACTCGTCACCCGATGCATTGCCAACAACGTGGACGGCGAAGGCGACGTGGCAATGATTAGCGGCGCCATCGAAAGCTCAGGCAAGGTAAACTTCACCTACGGCCGCGTGGAAGGTCGCTTGAAGACCACTCCCCACACGGGTAACTTCCCCGCCTTCTGGATGATGCCTCAGGACAACTCCAAAGGTTGGCCCAACGCCGGCGAGATTGACATCTGGGAACAGATCGACGCTCAGGACAAGGCTTACCACACCATCCACACCAACGTGAGCTACAACCTCAAAAAAGGTCCCACCAACTCTGGCAACGAAAGCAGCACGGCAGGTGAATATCACGTCATCGCCCTCGAGTGGGAACCCGAACTTCTCACTTGGTACATGGACGGCAAGAAAGTGTTCTCCTACGCCAAGTCGACCGACGAAACGCTCCTCAGCGAAGGCCAGTGGCCGTTCGACAAGCCCTTCTACCTCATCCTCAACCAGAGCGTAGGTAACGGTTCGTGGGCTGCACAGTGCGACCCCTCCTTCCAGTACGAAACGCTCTTCGACTACGTGCGCGTTTATCAGAAAGAAGGTCAGGAAATCACCGTCCCCACAGGCATTTCAACAGCCGAAGGCCGTGCCAACCTCGACTTCTACACCCGTCCCGGCCAGGTGCTCCTCGTCACGCCCGAAGCACAGCCCGTACGCATCGTAGACCTCCAAGGCCGCACCGTATTTGCCGAGTCCGTACAAGGCAACCGCACCGTATCGCTCCCCAAAGGCATCTACGTGCTCAACGGCCACAAGGTGCTCGTGCCGTAAGCTCGGCTGAAGTGCATAGCACATAAATAAATCCACAGCGTCCGCTCCGCTCATTTTTGTCCCAAAGGCAAAAGAGGCGAAGCGGACGCTGTGTATTGTTATAGCGGAGTGAAGCATGTTTTCCCCCACAGGTGTTGCCGCCCTTTTGGTTTTTTGTGTAATTTTGCAGTAATAACGAAGCTCTCGCAACAAGCGTTTGCTCCGCACCGTTTTAAACGAATCAACATACATCATAAAGCAAGCAATGGAACTCATTGAACAACTCGTTGCACGCGCAAAGGCCAACAAGCAGCGTATCGTGCTGCCCGAAGGAACCGAAGAGCGCACACTCAAAGCCGCCAACCAGATTCTGACTGACGGAGTAGCAGACCTTATCATCCTTGGCAACGTGGACGAAATCCACGACCTCGCCAAGCAGTGGGGACTCGGCAACATTGACCGCGCCACCATCATCGATCCCGCTACGAGCCCCAAGAAAGAAGAATATGCCGAACTCCTCTGCGAACTCCGCAAGAAGAAAGGCATGACCATCGAAGAAGCACGCAAAAAGGTGCTCGACCCGCTCTACTTCGGTTGCATGATCATCAAGAGCGGCGATGCCGACGGTCAGCTCGCCGGAGCTCGCAACACCACGGGCAACGTGCTCCGTCCTGCTTTGCAGATCATCAAGACCGCTCCCGGCATCACCTGCGTAAGCGGCGCCATGCTCCTCCTTACCCACGCTCCCGAATGTGGCGACAACGGTGTGCTCGTCATGGGCGACGTGGCTGTAACACCCGTACCCGATGCCAACCAGCTCGCACAGATTGCCATCTGCACGGCACGTACCGCAAAAGCAGTTGCCGGCATCGAACCCCGTGTGGCCATGCTCAGCTTCTCTACTAAAGGCTCTGCCAAGCACGAAGTAGTGGACAAGGTGGTTGAAGCGCTCGCCATCGCAAAGGAAATGGACCCCAACCTCGCCATCGACGGCGAACTCCAGGCCGACGCTGCCCTCGTTCCTTCCGTAGGTGCTTCAAAGGCTCCCGGAAGCCCCATCGCCGGTAAGGCCAACGTGCTCGTTGTGCCCAGCCTCGAAGTTGGTAACATCGGCTACAAGCTCGTTCAGCGTCTTGGCCATGCCACGGCTGTAGGCCCTATCCTCCAGGGCATTGCACGTCCCGTGAACGACCTCTCACGCGGTTGCTCCATCGACGACGTCTACAAGATGATTGCCATCACCGCCAACCAGGCCATCGCAGCTAAGGAAGCAGAATAAACCCACACATACTCTACGGATGAGCAAACCTCGCGCTATACAAACGGCGTAGGCTTGCCCATCCGTTTAGGCTTTTATATCCATCACATAGCATAAACCCATCACATGAAAATTTTAGTCATCAACTGCGGCAGCTCCTCCATCAAGTACAAGCTCTACGAAATGGACGACAAGAGCGTGCTCGCAGCAGGCGGCATTGAAAAGATTGGCCTTGAAGGCTCTTTCCTCAAAACGAAAATAAACGGCGAAACGAAAATCATTGAGTCAGCTTGCCCCACCCACACGGAAGGCATCAAACTCATGTTCGACACGCTCCTCAACCCCGAATACGGCGCTATCAAGAGCCTCGACGAAATCAGCGCAGCAGGTCACCGCATCGTGGCTGGCGGACGCTTCACCAAGAGTATGGTGGTAAGCGACGAGATGCTCAAGGAATGGGAGAATTACATGGACCTCGCTCCGCTCCACTCCGAAGCACACCTCAAGGGCTACCGTGCCGTGAAGAATATGCTTCCCAACCTTCCCCAGGTGTTCGTCTTCGACACCTCGTTCCACCAGACCATGCCCGCCAAGGCTTACATGTATGCTGTTCCCTACAAGTACTACGAGGAGAACAACATCCGCCGCTGGGGTGCTCACGGCACGAGCCACCGTTTCGTAACGGCACGCGTGTGCGAAGTGCTCGGCGTGAAGCCTGAAGACGTGAACATCGTCACTTGCCACATCGGCAACGGTGCTTCCGTATCGGCAGTGAAGCACGGCAAGTGTGTGGACACTTCCATGGGTCTTACTCCCCTCGAAGGTCTCATGATGGGTACACGCTCCGGCGACATCGATCCCTCCGCTGTGCTTAGCATCATGAAGAAGGAAGGTCTCACTCCCGACGAGATGAGCGACTTGCTCAACAAGCAGAGCGGCGTGAAGGGTATCTCCGGCATCTCCAGCGACATCCGCGAGGTGGAGGCTGGCATTCGCGAAGGCAACGAGCGCGCCAAGCTCGCCATGGAGATGTACGACTACCGCATCAAGAAGTACATCGGCGCTTACTCTGCCGCTATGGGTGGTGTGGACATCATCGTGTTCACCGCCGGCGTGGGTGAGCACCAGTGGGACGTTCGTCAGGGTGCTTGCGAAGGTCTCGAATTCATGGGCATTAAGATTGACGAGGAGAAGAACCGCAAGAACTGCGGCGAAGAAGAAATCATCTCTACGCCCGACAGCCGCGTGAAGGTAGTGGTTGTTCCCACCGACGAGGAACTCCTCATTGCCAGCGACACACTCGACCTCGTGAAGTAATAAGCTTACACTTACAATACCATTACCAATCGCCCCCATGCAACGCTTACAAGCGGCGCATGGGGGCGATTTGTGTTGAATGATTAAGTGATGAGCGAAAATAACTTCCGCTGGATTTCAAACGAAGTTATTTTGGACATTGCCTCTTTGAAATTAATCGAACTATGAATGCCTTCACCGAAGGCACACCTTATACGCGTCCTTCGACTGTTTCACGATGTATATGCCGGAGGGCGCTTCGCCAAGGTTCTTCACGCGTTTGCCTTGCGTGTCGTAGAGTTTCAAGCCATGAATTCGGGAGAGTTCCTGACGGCTGACGCCGCGCACGCCATCTTCTACATTGGCAATGCCGGTCACGGGATGTGCCACTTGCGTAAACTTATAGATGCTGGCAGGGTCACTGACGTTATTGCCCGAATAGGTGGCAATGACCCACGTCATGTTCACTGCCGAACCGTTGCGCGTGCCACGATTGTTCATCAACGTGCCGTTGCTCGAGAAACCATAATAGCCGCTCGAGGCGCTCTTGATGAGCTGAAAGTCGCCAGCGTTTTCCGTTCCGTACTGCAGATAAGGCATCTCTACAAGGGGCGAAGGATTGCCGTTGTTCCACGAAGAACCGGTCGTACCGTTTACGTAATCGACGGGCGCACCTTGGTAGGTATAGAGGCGGAAATGCATGTCGTCCTCGCCAGGCAGCATATAGAAGAGTTGCTTTTGCTGTGTGGTGTCGGTGTAAACTTCATTGGTACTTTGCAAAGCGTTGAATCCGTTGTGTGTTCCTTGCGTCCAATAGAACGGACCACGCTTGTCGCTTATGGTGTAATAATAATGCGTGTCGTTGGTACTGTAACGGAAAGCAGTGGTGGGGTCAACAGGGTCGCCCGTAGTTATAGTTTGCTCACCGTCGACAGGCCAAGGCACGAGTTTTCCCGTTGATTTGAGTTTAGGTCGCTGGGCACCGAAGCTGATGAGCGAATCGGTGAGTTCCTGCGCCAGGCTCTTGGTGAGTTCGGGCATTGATTTGGCGAGGTTGTTGCGTTCGCCTACGTCTTCCTTCACGTTGTACAGACGTCGTTCTTGATTTTCCCAAAAGTAGATGAGATGATAGTCGCCTTTCAGTATGGCGGAGTAAGCGTTGTAACCTTCGGCCTTGTCCTGACTCTCACCCCAAATGTTGGGATAGTGCCAAATGAGGGTCTTTTCGCGCGAGAGCTGCGGATTGCGAATGAGATCTACGATGCTTTTACCGTCCACGGTCTGCGAACACGTATAGTCGGTAGCGCCAGCCATTTCGAGTATGGTGGGGAAGAAGTCCTCGATGCCCACACGGTTGGCATTCTCCGTGCCGGCCTCCGTGACACCGGGCCAGTAGACCATCATGGGTTCGTGAACACCTCCTTCATAAGCGGAACCTTTTCCGCCACGATGGGGATAACTCTGGTCGTAGTTGGCACGGCCTTGACGCACACCGACGCCCTGACCGCCGTTGTCGCTCATAAAGATGAGGATGGTGTTCTTGGCCACGTCGGGTTGCTGTTCAAGGAAGTCCATTATCTTGCCGAGACTCTCGTCCATACCTTCTACGAGGGCTGCATGGTTTATTTCCGAATCGTTGAGGTTGGCCTGCAGTTGCTCGTCGTAGATGCCCTGCCCTTCGGCTTGACGATAGTTAGAGACGAAGCGCGAGTCGGGATTGTAGGGGGTGTGGATGGCATAGTGGGACATGTAGAGGTAGAACGGCCGATTGGCTGCGATGGGCACTGCCATGGCTTTCAAGGCTTCCTGCGTAAGGGCGTCGGTGAGGAAAGTTCCTTTGGCATAGTACTCCTCGAGTCCGGGCACGTGGGAAAGTCCAGAACCGTAGTTGTCCTGTGCCAGATAGCTGGCAGGCGATCCGTTTGCGCCGCCGGCAATGTTGACGTCGAAGCCGAAAGAGAGGGGATTCTCGCCAGCTGTGCCGATGGCGCCCCAATGGGCTTTACCGCAATGGATGGTGTAGTAGCCGTGGTCCTTGAGAAGTTGCGGAAGACAGGTGGCTAGCGCGGTGTTCGTACGGTCGTGGGCGGAGGTTACGGTGTCGGGCTGAAGACCGTTGTAGTTCCAGTCGGGCATGGTGAGCACACTGCTGGCGGCATCGTTGGTACTGCCGTACTGATGCGTCCAGTTCGTCACGCGATGGCGAGCAGGATTCATGCCCGTCATCAAGCTACAACGCGACGGGGAGGAGATGGCGCTAGCAAAAGCTTGCGTAAACTTCACGCCCATCTTGGCCATACGTTCCATGTTGGGCGTACGGTAGCGGTGGTTAAGTGCGGTAGTATCTTTGTAGAAGGGGACGGAGGTTTCCTGCCATCCCATGTCGTCAACGAGGAAGAGAATGATGTTCGGGTTCTTCGTAGTTTGAGCTGCAGCGCCGAGCGTTCCGGCAAGAATAGCTCCCGAGGCAAGTAAAATGCGTTTCATGCGATTTATTTTTGGTTAGGTTCTCAGCTCTCAGGTTAGCTTTAAAGTTCAATGGCAAATATACTGAATCTTGTTGAAAATGTAAAAACCGCGTACGTTTTTCAGCTTCGTTTGGAAAATAAAGAATATGAGCGCGGCATAAACGCCGCGCTCATTCACAGATATTTTGTAGGAAAACTTTCTACGAAAGGTGCATATAGGTAAACCCTCACACGACTCATTGCCACTTCATATAGTCTGGCAAAGGTTCTTTTGTAGCTTCGTCGTATTTGCTGCCGAGGAGTTGTTTCAAGAGAGGGAGGAGGACTTTGCGCAGTACTTTCTCGTTAAGCTGATGTTCGCCTTCGAAGCGCTCGGCATGGGTGTAGTATTTTGTAAAAGTGGCATAGGAGTTGGCCGAATTGACGGTCGCATCGTTAATGCCGAAGAGTCCGTAACAAAGTTCTTTATCGTCGGGCGTGATGCCATCAAACTGCTTGCGCTCCATTTGGTTGAAGTGCTGCATGGTGTCTTTGGTTATCTTGAACTCCTTTTCGCTGTTCTTGCGTCCGTTGAGCCACTTGTGGGTGCCGGTGTGGAGCACCTTACTCATGGTGGACATACGGAATGCGGGATTGACACAGATGCGAAGATGTCCGTGCATTTGCTGGGCGTACATGCCGCCCATGCTTGTGCCGACAATGACGTCGGGTTGCTCCTCTTCGACCAACGACTGAAGATAAGGAAGGGCTTCTTGAGGATCTACGGGTATGTCGGGGGCAACAATTTCTGCAGAAGGCAACATTTTCCGTAACAACTGCACCGTTCCGCTCGCGCCGGAAGATGCGAAACCATGAAAATAAACGAGTTTCATAAAAGTCTACAATTTATGGCAAATGTGCAAATGGGAGTTGCCTCTCAACAGAGAGAAGCATCACCACATTTGCACATTTGCATATTTGCACATTTGCACATTCCCCTACTTATCCTTCTTGCCGAAGACGGAGAAGTGGACGTAGCGTTTGGGGTGGGCTTTCAAATCTTGAAGGAGACTGTCGGCACTGGACATCGTGGAGTTGAGATTGTCATAGACGCCACGATCGTTGAGGAACAGGCCGAGCGTATTGTCCTTGCTGTTGAGTTTCGTGTCAAGACTTGTAGCCATTCCGCCAAGGCGGTCGGACAGTTCGTGAGCGCTCTGGAGCGTAGCATTAACGCTGTTGAGCGTGGTCTGCACGTCGAGTGCGGCAAGGTTGCCGGAAAGCTTTTCAGCGTTTTTGCTCGTGTTGTTGAGATGTGCGAGCATTTGCGGCACATCGTTCTTCATCAATGTGTTGAGTTGCGAAGCCGAGGCACGAAGGTCGGTGGTGATGGCAGCAGCATTCTCGAGCGTGGTAGCGAGAGCGGGGTCGCCGGTCAGACGGTTCACGTTGGTGAGGATGGAATCAATCTTGGGCAAGATTTGCTCAAGCGTGGGCACCATGGCTTCGAGTTTGTTCAAAGCGCCTTGGTGCATGCCACCAAGGATGGTATCGCCTTGTTCGATGTGGCTTGCGGGATTGGGTCCGAGCACGAGCGACATTTTCACACCGCCCATGAGTTCACTTTCTAGTTCGGCACGGGTGTCTTTAGGCACGCGCATCTCATCGTTGAGTTCAATGCAAACGATGACCTTTTCTCCACGATTGTAGTCGTACTCGATGGAGCGCACCGTTCCCACGGGATAGCCATTGGCATAGACGGCATTCGATACGGAAAGGCCGGCAATGTCCTTAAACTTCACGTAATAGGTGTTCATGGGCTTGAACACATTTACGCCCTTGAGGAAATTGAGTCCAATGAAAAGGAGGACCAGTGCAACGACTGCCGTAAGGGCAATTTTCACTTCTTTCTTCATAAAAATTCTATTCTCTGGTGTGCAACGAGCAGTGTGCCCCAATCAGTCTTTTACTAGGGAGGCGACACGCTCTCGCACGAGTTTGGTTCGTTCAAAAATATTTATTTCGCCGTTTCGGCACTGCGTGCCTCGGAAACGGAAACGGATTTGCCGTTAAGGTAAGCTACGATGTAGGCTGCAGAAATCTTTGCCTTCACAGTGCGCAAAGCTTGCTGGGCTGAGGCATAGGAGGTGTAGTTACCGTAGAAATATTTGTACATCGTGCCTTCTTTTACACGCGTAATGCTCAAGCCTTTAAACTGCGGGTCGGACGTGGCTATTTCTTTCTTTCCGGCTCCGACCTGAATACGGTAGGTCACCTTGCTCTTGGATGTTTGGGCTTTGGAAGAAGCCTTGTCTTTGTCCGTAGTGGTTTTCGACTTGGCTGAAGTCGTTTTATCTTTGTCAGCTGCTTTTTTGTCTTTGTCTGTTGCTTTTTTGCCTTTATCGGCAGTCGTCTTGTCTTTGTCCGTTGTGGCTTTGGTCTTGGTTCCAGACTTGTCGACCTTGGCCGTTTCAGCGTTTTTCTTCGTGTCGGCTTCCTTCTTCTTGGAGTCGGCAGTGTTTGCTTTCGTATCGGCTTTTGGCTTGGTAGCGGAAGTTTTGGTTTGCGACTTGGTTTCTGCGGCAGTCTTCGTCTTTTCAGGCACTGCTTTTTTCTTTGAAGTGTCTGTCCTTGTGGCAGAAGAAGAGGCGGACTTCGTATTGGCTGCAGACTTTGCGCTTACTGTTTGAACGGATTTCGTTTGAGGAGTAGCGTCTGCAGTAGGAGCGTCGTCGGCGGTTTTTTCGTTCTTCTCGTTAGACGTTTGTGCCACGAGTTCCGCTGTGGGAGTTACTTTAACGGGCACAACTTCCACTTGCTGCGAAGTCTGTGCGTTGGCGTTGTCGGCTTGGGCGGACGGCTGTTCGGTAGTAACCTTTGTGGGAAGATTGGCAGGGAGGTCGTGAGCGGACTTGTCGTGCTTGCGTCGATAGTTGAGGAAGCCGTTGTAAATGCTTCGGCTCAGTTCTTCCACGCCTTTCTGCGAATTGAGATATTGCTCTTCTGCCGGTGTGCTGATAAAGCCGAGTTCGGTGAGCACGGCAGGCATCGAAGTGTTGCGGAGCACGAGGAATCCGGCTTGGTGCACGCCTTTATCCTGACGGCCCGCACTGGCATACTGCAGTTGTATGCATCGTGCCAACTCGACGCTTTGCTTCATGAAGCGGTCCTGCATGAGTTCGAAGATGACGTAACTTTCGGCTTTGTTGGGATCAAAGCCTTCGTAAGTACGTTTGTAATCGTTCTCGAGCATGATGACGGAGTTTTCACGTTTAGCCACTTCAAGATTGGCGCTGGCGCGAGCCATACCGAGCGAATAGGTTTCGGAACCATAAGCTATGCGCCCGTTGGGAAGGGCATTGGTGTGTACCGAAATGAAAAGGTCGGCCTTGTTGCTGTTGGCAATGTCGGCACGCTTTTGTAGCGGGATGAACACGTCGGTCTTGCGCGTATAAATAACTTTCACGTCGGGACAATTGCTCTCTACGAGATGCCCGAAAGCCAACGCTACGTTCAGATTGATGGTCTTTTCTTTCGAAAAGGAACCTACGGCTCCGGCATCATGTCCGCCGTGACCTGCATCAATGACGAGCGTAAAGCGCGCCTTGTCGGCTTGCGCCACTACTGCCACGAAGAGAAGCACGAGGGAGACAATCAGTCTGTTTGCTTTTCGAAAGAAAAATGTCATGCGATTACGATTATAAATAATTGTGCACAAAGGTAAGAAATCTCTTGTACATAGGCAGAAGACGCACGGCAAAAGTGCCCGTTTTGTACGAATAGTTCCGCCATTCAAGAGAGTTTTAAAACGTCTTAACGACGATTTATTCACGTGTCGCCTTGCTGGACTGCGCTAAAGGTTGCGTATGCGCCACTCCTGCGGATAGAGGTTGTTGGCACGGCTTCCAAGATTGTTCATAAAACCGAGCGGATGGCCTTCGTACGTTGCCAGCACATAACCGCGCGGCACGTCGGAACCGAGCGTGAGCACTTCACGACGAAGATAAGAGAGTGCCTCATCGCGGGAGAGTTCGGCTTTCGGAAATGCATCGGAACGGAGCGCGGCAGAAAGGGCGAGGGCATGCTGGGGAATGAGCTTTTTCCCTTTTTCTTCTGCGAGCATCACGCCGGCGGTAAGGGCACGGACGGTGCTGCAAATGCGCGTCACGTCGTCAGCAAGTGCTTCGCGCACGGCAATGAGATGTTCGGCATCGGGACGGACTATTTTGAACTGTTTGTCGTCGGCCAACCACGGCGCTACCTTTGCGGCATTTTGTACACGGTCGGGCAATGCGGTGCGACCTTTGCGCTTCTTCGAAGAACGGGGAAGCGGACTCTCGGCGGTTTTGCGCAGAAGGGCGAGAAAGAGTCCTTCGCCTTTGGTCTTGTGAGGAAAGAAATGGTAAACGGGAAGTGCCTGGCCTGTCGTGTCGCCACTTATCCCCCACTCTTCTTTGATTGGTATGGCAACGAGTTCTGCGCCCAATTCTTTGCAGATGCGTTGCACCATCAGTTCGTTCTCATCACGGTTGAAAGTGCAGGTACTATAGACCAAATATCCGCCTTGTCGCAGTGCGGGCCAGATGTCGGACACGATGCTCCACTGTCGCTCGGCGCAAGCCACTACTGCCTCGCGGCTCCACTCTGCCACAGCGCCTTGGTCCTTGCGGAACATGCCTTCGCCCGAACAGGGCACGTCGGTTGCCACTACGTCGAAGAACGAAGTGAGAGGGGCGAAGTCGGCAGCATAGGCCGAGGTGCACACCACATCGGGCTGTCCCCACTTGGTCAGGTTCTCCGCCAATATCTGTGCTCGGGTGCGGATGGGTTCGTTGGCTACGAGCAAGGCACCATCCGAGAGCAGACTACGCCACAACGTGCTTTTTCCTCCGGGAGCTGCGCAAAGATCGAGTAGACGCTGGGGCTCAAAGTCTGCCGCAATGGTGCGGTATGCTTGTTCCACAAACATGGACGCGGCTTCCTGCACATAGTAGCAACCGGCATGGAGCAGAGGGTCGGCAGTGAAGGAAGGACGTTCCTTGAGATAAACGCCGTTTTCGCACCAAGGCACCGAAGCGTCCACCTCTGCTGGCAAAGCGGACGAAGGCTTTGCGGGATTGCGACGCACACTGACGGACGGCGAAGTTTCTGCAAGGCTTTGGCAAAGTTTCTCGGCTTCGGCCGTACCAAGCGTCTGCTGCATTTGGGTGATAAAATCAGGAGGGAGAGTCATTAAAGGCGGATAATAAATGAAGAAACGGGACTATACGGAAACTTTTGCGGGAATATGAGGCCAGGGATCGTAGTCTTCAAGTTGGAAATCCTCATATTGGAAGTCGAAGATGGACTTCACGTCGGGGTTTATCTTCATCTTGGGCAAGGGGCGCGGCGTACGTGTGAGCTGCAAGCGGGCTTGTTCGAGATGGTTGAGATAAAGATGGGTGTCGCCAGTGGTGTGAACGAAGTCGCCGGCGCGAAGTCCGGTGACCTGTGCCATCATTTGCAGAAGGAGTGCATAACTTGCAATGTTGAACGGCACACCAAGGAACGTATCGGCAGAGCGTTGGTAAAGCTGCAAAGAAAGGCGTCCGTCAGCCACATAAAATTGGAAAAGCAGATGGCAAGGCGGTAGCTTCATGTCGTTGACGCAAGCCACGTTCCACGCATTGACAATGATGCGGCGCGAGTTGGGATTGTTCTTTATCTGGTCCACGACTTGACTAATCTGGTCAATGTGTCCGCCGGCATAGTCGGGCCAGGAGCGCCACTGATAACCGTAAACAGGACCTAGTTCGCCCTGCTCGTCGGCCCATTCGTTCCAGATGCGCACACCGTGGTCCTGAAGGTAACGCACATTGGTGTCGCCTTTGAGAAACCAAAGGAGTTCGTAGATGATGGATTTGAGATGAAGTTTCTTGGTGGTGAGGAGGGGGAAACCTTCCTCAAGATTAAAGCGCATCTGATGGCCGAACACGCTTTTCGTGCCCGTTCCCGTGCGGTCGTCTTTTACAACGCCTTCGTCGAGTATGCGCTGAAGGAGGTCGAGATATTGTTTCAAAGTTGTAGGATTCTAAAGTTGTAGGATTCTAAACAGTTCACTTAAGGAGTTTAGCGTCGCGTACCTTGGCTTGTTGCGCCCAATCTTCGGGAACGAACTTCCACTGATTGAGGGGCTGCGGATTGATGACGCCCATCTGCTGAATGGCGGTCATGAGATAGAAGCGGAGGTCTTTGTCCGTGCTCCATACGATGCGCTTGGTGAGTTCCGCCTCGGGGATGTGCGCACCTTCGGTGAGAAGGCCACCGCCGCCGTTGCCGCGGTAGGAATTGACTGCTACACGATAGTTGGCTTTCAAATCAAAAGGACGACCGTCGGCAAGACTCTGAATGGTAATCTTATGTCCGCGGGACTTCGTTACGTCTACGGTGTAAAGGATGCCGGCAGCAGAGTCGAAGTTATAACTTGGCGTCTGAAGGCGCTGCCAAGGATCGGAAAGTTTTTCGGCATCGTTGCGGAAGAGTAGCAGGTGGTCCGAAGCCGAAGTCATCTGCTGCGTCCATCCAGCGTAGGAATATTCAAGATAGTCTTTAATTTCCTGTCCGCTGAGCTGCATGACGTAGAGTTGGTTTTCGTAGCGATAGAGATTGAACATGTCGCTGACGTGTATTGTTCCTTCTGGAATCTTTGCATCGAACGCCAACGGAGCAGCAAAGGAAATGTCGGCACCCGAAATGGAGAGTTGCATCTGATGGATGAAGTCAATGAAAGCCGACGGACCGAAGAAGGCGGGGAGGGTTTCCATGGTGGACTCGTTCAGACCTATCTCGGTAGCGGTAAATTGCTTCACGCTGTCGTACTGGGCCTTGAACTTTTGCATGAACGCTGGGTCGGGAGTTTCAGCGGTGATGTCGACCAAGGAATGTGCTACCTTCTTGGCTGCGAGTTTTCCGTTTTTATAAGTCAGCGTCAGGTCGGCCTGCGCCACAGCCAGTGCGTTGGCTGCGGGATTGAGCACGTAGACAGAGTCGCCGGCGGTGTTGACCACCACACGGTCGGCGCGCCGATGGTCGTGTCCGCAGAAGATGACGTCGAAACCGGGCACGCTCTGTGCCACATAGACAGTGGCATTTTCAGCTTTCTCGGTCTCTTTTCCATCACCCACGCCGGAGTGGAAAAGGCCAACGACTACATCGGCATTCTTGCGCATCTCGGGCATATATTTGCGTGCCGTTGCTGCCATGTCGTCAAAGCGGAGTCCGCTCCAAAGTTTTTCGGGCAGCCACATGGGGATGCCGGGGGTGATCATACCGAACACGGCAATCTTCACTCCTTGTCGTTCGAGCAGCGTATAGGGTTTCCAATAAGTCTTTCCCGTAGCCGTCACCACAGCGTTGGCACCGAGCACGGGCATCTTGCACTGACTTATCCAACGGTCGTACACGCTGTGTCCGGTCTCAACGTCGTGGTTACCAACAGCCACGGCATCGTAGCGCATGAAATTGAGTATGTCGGCACAAAGATGAGTGGACTGCGTGTCTATGAAGTTGTAGTAATAAGCGGGCGGCTGACCTTGGAGAATGTCGCCGTTGTCGAGGAGCACCACGCGGTCGTCGCCTTTCTCTTTGCGTTGCGCATTGACATAGGAGGTGATGCGTGCCATGCTTCCGCTTCCTGGAGAAGCATTGAGGAAGTCGTAGGGGAAATAATTCCCGTGTACGTCGGTGGTTTCTATAAAGGAAAGCTGTACGGTCTTGTTCTGTGCGGATACGCTGAGCGCACACATGGCAAGAACGAATGCTGAAAGAATGCGTCGCATTAGGATTTGCGTTTGTAGTTGACGAAAGAATAGGACTGTTTGTTGCGCTCGTCGGGTTCGTGGTGTTCTTCACTTTCTACGACCCACTCGTTGCGGTCCCAACGGGGAAAGAAAGTGTCGGCCTCGTCGGGCGTAGCATGAACATGGGTGAGGCAGAGGCGGTCTGCCACAGGGAGTGCGGCTTCATAGACGCTTTCGCCGCCAATGACGAACACTTCGCTGTCGGTGCGACAGGCGTCAAGGGCTTCGTCGAAGGAATGGAACACTTCTATGCCGGGTGCACAAAAGTCGGGTTGGCGGGTAATCACCACGTTGCGCCGATTGGGGAGTGCGCCTTTGGGGAGCGACTCAAAGGTTTTGCGTCCCATCAGCACGGTATGTCCCGTGGTGAGGTTTTTGAAATGTTTGAGATCGGCGGGGAGATAATAAAGGAGTCCGCCTTTGTTTCCTATGGCGCTGTTTTCTGTCAACGCGCAGATGATGTGTAGTGTCATGGGGATGTGTGCTATAAATGCTTTGCAAAGGTAGGCATTTGGGGATAAAGCGGGAACGTAGTATTGTTCAAAAAATAACTTCAGCAGAATTATTGAAAACTCACCACAATGATTGCATAAGCGTTTAGAAGCGGTTGATGTTGCGGACTTTCAGCCCGCGACCGCTGCCATCCAATACCCCGGGCCGCGTCACTTCGTGCCGTGACCCGGGCTTGCGAATGGTGGGCTTTCAGCCCGCTCGTCGCTCAAAACTTGCTATCTACCCAAAATGAAAAGCCGCCAACTAAAGGTAGCTGGCGGCATTGCTTTATTATGTCTGTTGATTGCGGTTCTCAATAAGCGCTCTTGTCGCCGAGTATTACGTTGGCGAAGGTCTTGTAGAGGATGTAGATGTCCAGACCGAAGTTCCAGTGTTCAATGTACCAGATGTCTTTTTCGACGCGGCCTTCCATTTGCCAAAGTTCGCGCGTCTCGCCACGGTAGCCGGTGACTTGCGCCCAACCGGTGATGCCGGGTTTTACGAAGTGGCGCACCATGTATTTGTCGATGGCTTGTGAGTACATCTCGGTATGTTTGAGCATATGCGGACGCGGACCTACCATACTCATCTCGCCGCGCAGCACGTTGATGAACTGCGGGAATTCATCGAGGTTGGTGTGACGCATAAACTCTCCAATGCGGGTTTTGCGCGGATCGTTCTTTGTGGCTTGCAAGTTGTCGCTGTCTTTGTTTATGCGCATGGAGCGGAACTTGTAGCACCAGAACTCGCGTCCGTCCTGTCCGCTTCGCTTCTGCTTGAAGAAGACGGGGCCCGGCGAACTGAGTTTGATGGCGATGCCGAGAATCACGTAGAGGAAGGGGAAGACGGTGCAGAGGAAGATAATGGAACACAGGAGGTCGAAGCCTCTCTTGAGAGCACGGTTTCCCCAAGCTGCGAGGGGTTCGTTGCGCAAACTGAGCACGGGGACATTGAACTTCGTGTCGAAATTCATGCGGTGGTTCATGTAGGAGCGTGCACTGGGGATTACGTAGAACCTCACTAGGTGGTTCTCGCAGGTTCTCAGGATGGCCGCGCCTTCTTTTCGTTGCGAGGAGAGTGTGCAGTAGAGTTCATCCACTTTTTCGTTGGTGTCGGCCACCCATAACGCGGCTTCGGTGGGAAGACCGAGATATGGCACATCGTGGGTTCGAGCGCCAAGATCTTCTTGGTCGGCAAAGTAACCTATCACTTTGTAGCCGCTTGCCTTGTTGAACATATTGTTGGCAAGTTCGCGGGCATTGTCGAGCGGACCTACGAAGACAACCTTGCAGAGGTGCGAATCTTTACGCCGCCACATCTGGAGTATGCGACGCCAAGCCAAGCGGTTGAGCATGACGATGGCCAGGAGCAATACATAGTAGATTATATAGGTCCACGTATGACAAGGACGCACCATGAGCGCCATGTTGAGCAGAGTTTGGAGCACAGCATAGCAGCACACGTTGCGGAGTACGTGCTTAATGACCTGGTCGGCACGCGACCATGGCAGATGGGTTACGACCCCGCTTCCGATGTTGCAGACGGAATAGCTCAGCGTACTGACTACAATCATTTGCAACAATGCTTTGTGCGACTGCGGGCAATACCATCCGAGTTGTACAAAAAGCAAAGTGAGCAAATTCATGAATACAAGTTCGCTCAGCAGGGTACTATAACGTAAGATGTGTTCAGAATTCAAATCGTCGTGCATATGTCCTATGCATTAAATTACAAAATGTTTTTCTCTCTGGTGCTGACGGTAGTTCTGTTCGTCTTCGGTAGACCGACTAATTAGGGGGTTAATGGGGCGTTGTTCTCGGCTACAGCACATACTTGAGGATTTCTCCTTCTAAACTGCGACTTACTATTATCGCAAAAGTTGTACTATTTAGGTTGCATCAGCACATTCATCCATGTCACTCATCCATTCTTTTGCTCCGTACGTTTTTCAACATCATGTACATTACGAAAGTCTCTCAACAATTATGCGTGCGTCGACAATCTCATGGCAGTTTCATGTATGGGTAGGCAAAGTTACGAACATTTTTTAACGACACCACATTTTCAAACGACAAAGTTGTGCACAAATGGGAAATATTTGAGAAATAAAGGGAGTGCACGGTGCGAAGTTGGGATATAAAAATGTCCGTTACTTACAAAGTAACAGACAGCGTTTAATGCCGCAAAAGTAGTAAAAAAATCTAATGAGAGAGTGTTGATTTGATTAAAAGCCTTCTTTTGTCCGCATTTTTACTTTTTGTTCTAAGCAAGAGCGCCTTCCATGGGGGCGAGGTTTTCAAAACCTCGCGCTCTACACGATTAAAGGCGCGGCTTTCAAAAGTATGCGTTAGGCCCGTGTAGAGCGCGACGTTTTGAAAACGTCGCCCCCATATGCGGCGCAGCACGCAAAAGCGTCCGTGACGCTGTTACTTTGTAAGTAACGGACAATGCAAACCGGTTCGACTTCATTACCGACGAGTTGTCGTCGGCGTGCCCCATGGTTCCAATCTATAATTATCATCTCTCTTCTCTCTTTTTTACTATGGGGCACTTTTTATATAAGGCTGCCGATACGAGGCCGTTAATCTACACACAAATGCATCCCCGCTTTGGAATGAGAATTCCAAAGCGGGGATGTTTAGTAACATGCACAAAGATAATTTAGTATCTAAGAACTAGAACGGATAACCGATGGCGAAGTGGAGACCGAGGCCGTCCTTAAAGCGCTCAATGTTGTAAAATCCCGACTTGGTGGTCTGGTACGGCGCGTGAAGGGCGATGCCCACGTCGAAACGGAGCACGAGGAAGTCGAGGTCGTAACGCAAACCGGCACCCGTGCCGAGGGCAATGTTTTTCAACGTCGAGGCGGTGAGCTGCGCACCAGGTCGCTGCGGGTCGTTGCGCATGAGCCATACGTTTCCCGCATCGAGGAAGACAGCACCGTGAAGGTCGCCGAAAAGTTTGGCTCGCAATTCGGCGTTTGCTTCGAGTTTAATGTCGCCCGTTTGGTCCATATAAGAGTAGCGCGAGTTGGGGGCGCGATACGAACCCGGACCGATGGAGCGCACGGTGAAGGCGCGAATGCTGTTGGCACCGCCCACGTAGAACTGGTCGGCATAAGGCACACTCGAAGAGTTGCCGTAAGCGTAAGCCACGCCACCAAAGAAGCGCGTGGCGATGTTCATATCCTTTGTAAGGCGGAACACCTTATGCACTTCCGCCGTTACCTTCACGAACTGTGCAAAGGGATTGCCGAAGAGGTTCTTGTCGCGCTCGCTGAAACTCTTTCCAGCGGCGGCATAACAAGCTGAGGTGAGGTTGCCCGCCTCCTTTGCCGTCACTTGCACCCAGAGCGGATTGGCCGTACCCGAAGGCGTCTGGTAAGTGAGCGTATAGGAAAGAGAAGGCACAAACTGGTTACGCATAGACACGTAGAGCGCAGGATTGGCGTTCATAATGGAGTCGAAAGCCGCCGTGGTGTGGTTGAGTTTGTCGAACTCTAGACTGAAGAGGTTGAGTTCGTGCTTGAGCGTTTCCTTTTTGTACCAGTTGTACGTCACGCTGAGTCCCATGCTCACCATGTTGTAGAACTTGGAACGGTTCTTCCAGTCAGCGTCGAAGGCAAACTGTGTGGACGAGGGGAAGCGCTTCTTGCGATGACTGATGCCGGGAAACATGAAACGCGGATATTTCAGCGCCAGTTGCGTACCTATCTCGTAGGAATTGAGCAATGAGTTGCGACTGTGCGAGCCGCCCGTACCCGTTTGCCATTCGTAGGAGCCGAAAAGCTTGAAACTAACCTTCTCGCCACCACGGAACGCGTTGCGTTTGGCAAGTTCGTACGAGATGCCGGGACCAACCTGCTGGTTGCTCTTCATGGTGGCGTTCATTTCGAAGGTACTGTCGTAGAGTTTGTCCATGACAGCCGTCACCACCACGTCGAGCGTGTCGCAAGTGGAAGAAGTGTCGCGCGCCACATAGTTGACGTCCATCTGACTGAGCACACCCATCTCGCCGAGTTTCGTCAGCGTATTCTTCTGGTCGCTCAAGCGGTAGAGTTGTCCGCTGCGGTGGGTAATGGCGTGGCGCCACATGCTGGCGCGGAGGGGGAGCTTCGTGCCGGAGTATTGGAAAGTGTAGTCGCGGTCGTCGAAAGAATTGTCGAGGACGGACTGGTCGGAATTTCTCACGCTCACGTAGACGCGACCAATGTACCACGGATGGTCGGCACGCTCCGAGCGTCCTTCGGTGGGGAGCACCTGGAGCTGCACGTAGTTGGAGCGCTGCACGGTGTCGGCACGGAACGTCGTGTAGGCGGCATTGAAGAAGTAGTAACCGTTTTCGCGCAGAAGCGTCTCTATGCGGGTCTGCTCGCCAGAGAGGTTGACCACGCTGAAGGCGTCGTTCTTCTTCAGCAGACGCTCCGACTCGTGGGCGCGAAGGGTGGAGTCGATGGACGCGGGGTAGTTGAGATAAGCAATGGAGTCGAGGCGGTAGAGTTGTCCGGCATGGACTTGATAACCCACCTTTGCCTTTTTCTTGTTGCTCTGCGTCACTACGTCATAGGCCACGGTGCCGTGGAAATAACCGTAGTTGTGGAGCGTGTTGGTCGCCACTTTTGCGCGCATCTCGGGACTCACGTTGCTCACGAGCACCGGTTCGGTGCCGAAGTGGTTGAAGAGCCATTTTCCGAGTCCGCTTTTGCTGTCGTAAAACGCATTGTGCATCCACAGACCGATTTGA
The DNA here is from genome assembly GCA_963656685.1 of bacterium. Classification (GTDB taxonomy): domain Bacteria; phylum Bacteroidota; class Bacteroidia; order Bacteroidales; family Bacteroidaceae; genus Alloprevotella. The sequence continues at coordinate 25,278 of CAVKJJ010000034.1, forward strand.
AGCGGTGAGCGGTAGTACGACGAACCGAAGAGGGCATTGTTGGGCGGATAGGCCAGGACGGCTTCCACTTCCGTTTTGGCGGTGGCGAAGTCGGCTTCGGTCTTTTTCTGTTCTTCGCGCAGTGCTTTGCGTTCGGCTTTGGTGAGGTCTTTCTTGTTTTGGGCGAGCATGTCCGTCACACGACTTGCGCTTCCGCCTTTGAGCACGTCGCTAATGGCTTCCACGGCATGGCCCACGGCGGTGATGACGCCCACGGAGTCGCGTCCGCCCTTCTTGCGGGTGCGTGAGGGGTCGTCGTTGTAGGTTATTTTGTCGATGCCCACATAGAGCTGTTCGTCGTCGGGGATGGCCGAAGTGGTGGAACATGCCGCAAGGAAGAAGGCAAAGAGTGCCACGGCGGCAAAAGGTGCGGCGAGGCGGCATATGGGGTGAAGGGTTTGAGACATTCTACTCATTGCTGGTCTTGTTCTTCTTGCGTTTGAATATAAAGAGTTCGCCGAGTCGGTCGGTCTTTCGTTTAAGCACGAGGCCGGCGCCGGTCTTGGTGAGTTGTCCTTCGAGCGGATCCTGCGTGTCGCGGTCGTAGAAGACTTTGACGTAGCGCGAGGCGCTTTGGTCTAAGCGGTACTCCACGGAGATGTTGTTGATGAAACTCTCGGCTGAGTTCTGCGCGTCGGCACCGGTGCTCACCTTACCGCCGATGACTACGCTGATGCGGTTGCCCCAGAAGCGTTTGGCAAACTGGAAACTGTAGTCGGTGGTGGAGGTACCCTTATCGGACGTACCGCTCTCCACGCCGAGGTTGATGTCGATGGTCTTGAGGGCGGAACCTGCGATGTTTTGGATTTCGCTTTGGAGGAAGGCGTTGAGGGCATTGTTGGCCTTAAAGCCCGAACCAGACATGAGGCTCTCGTCGGTCATGTACATACCCGTTGCCATCATGGTCACGGCGGCTTTTCCGCGCTGGTCGGCCGACATGGAGGCGAGTTCGTTCTGGATGTTGAGGTCTTCGGGTGCTTCGATGGTGAATTCAAGTCCCATGTCGTTCAAGGGTTTCGTAATCTTCACGCCCACGTCGAAGGTGACGGAACGCTGACGGTCGTCCTCGGTGACCACGGCTTTCGTGCGCTCCTTGGCGGTGATGTCGAGGGTGGGATTCATCACGTCGCCGGTGAATTCTACGGACGAACCTTGCACGAGTTGGAAGGTCTTGAGCGGAATGACGGGGAGCTGATACTTCATCTGTCCGCTATTGGCGGTGAAGCGTCCGGTCATGCGCATCTCGCCGCTCTGCGTCATGCGGAGCGTGAGGTTGCCGCCGCCTTCGAGGTTCACGTAGCTCTGTCCGTCGTCGCTGAGGTTGCAGTGGAACTGTGCCGCGTCGCTGATGCTGATGCCGAGGGTGAGGTCGAAACCGCCCTCTGCCGCTGCTTTCACCTCGCTGTCGGCGGTGGAGTCGTTGAAGTTGACGAACTGCACGAGGTCGTGCAGACGGTCGTCCACGGAGAGGGGGGAGTCCTTGAGGACATAGGTCACGTCGGTGCGGTCGAGCACTTCGAGTTTTCCGCGCATGGCGAGGTTGTCCACAGTGCCTTTCACGGTGCCGAGGTAGTTGGCATAGACCTTACCGAACACCATGCTCTTCGACTTCTTACGGGTGTTGATGAGTTCGAAGTCGTTGGCCTTCATGGAGAAGTCGAGGGCTATGCGGCTGAAGTCGCTCATGTCGAGCGTACCGTTGAGAACGAGGGGATTTTTTCCTGTGGAGTAGAGGTTGTAGTCGGTAAAGACCATACGGCTGTCCTTGATTTCCACCGCTTGCTCGTCGGTGCGGAAGTCGAAACCGTATACGTCGGAATAGATGTGGGCGGAGTCGAGGTCGAGCGAACCGTTGAGCACGGGGCGGTCCGTGGTGCCCTTCACGCTGATGTTGCCGGCGGCAATGCCACTGAGCGCCACGTCGGTGCCGGTCATGAAACCGTTGAGCATCTTGAGGGGGAAGTCGTGAAGATTGGCGTTGCCCTCATACTCTCCGCCGTTGCGGTCGTAGTAGGTACCGTTGCACGCCATCACTTCTTCGCCGTTGCTGGAGATGAAGGCGGAGGCGTGGTGTTCGTGAAGGTTCTTGGGGAGGTAGATGGCTTCAATGCCCACGTCGCCGAGGTCGGTGCCTTCGTACTTGAAGCTGGAGGCTTCGAGCGAGGCCATGGCGGAGATTTGCTGATGGGCGTGGTCGTCGGTGACGTGGATATCGCCGCTGAGCATTCCGCTTATCTGGGGCATGTAGGGAATGACGGTGGCAAGTTCTCCGAGGTTGAGTTGGTTCACACTGAGGGTGATGTCGTTGACGGAGTCGTTGGGTTCGCCATAGATTTTCAAACCCGTACCGTCGTCGGCCAAGAGGTCGAGGTCGGCACGTATGCTCTTGTCTTTGCCGAGGAAGATGTAGTTGTCCTTATTGACGGTGAAGTTGCGATAGGCCAAGACGGGGTGTTGCGGATAGAGCCGCAGTTGCACGCCGTCGTCCTGTAGTTCGGCTTGCAGACCGAGGTCCACGCCTTTCTCGCCGTCGGCGTCGTAGTAGGTGAGTTCTACGCCGGCGCCGGAGGTGAGGACGTACGACTTGAGGCGCACTTCGAGCGGGGTGGGATTTTCTTTCTTGTAGTTCTTCACAAGTCCCTGCAACTGCACGCCGGTGCTGTCCTGGAGTATGCGGGCGTTGATGGTGTCGAGCACGAGTGCGCCCACGTTGAGCGAACCGGTGCGGGCATCACCGCTCATGCCGCGGCGCGGGTCGGCACTGAGGTTGAGGAAGAGGGAGGAGAAGGAATAGCCTTTGAAACGGGCAAAGTTGTAGATGGGATTGTCCTGTCCGGCATCGACGTAGAGGTCCACCACGGGCAGGAGGGCTTTGAGCCGTTCTTGATCGAGCGAACGCTTGTCCACTTCCTTGAGGAGTTCGGTGGCGAAACGCGAAGCGTCGGACGTGAGGCGGTCGAGATTGCCGCGTGCACCGAGACGCAGACTGAGGTCGCCCGCGGCAACGTTGGCGGTGGTGGTGTCGCGCGAGGTGGCGAAGTCGAAGACGATGTCCTTCGCCATGGTGCTTCGGCGGGGGGTGGTAAAGTGGTTCTGCGTGATGCTACCGCCTACGGAATAAGCGGTGAATGCTTTGTTGGCCTGTCCCTTCAGGTCGATGTGGGTGCCGAATTGGAGGGTGTCGGTGCTCACGCCGAGGCGGCGAAGGTCCACGGAGGGGATGTCTGCCACGAGGGCTACGTCGTAGAGCTTCGCACCGAGGGTTGCGCTGAGCGTTCCGCTGGCCTGGAGCAGGGGATTGTTGGAAGAGAACTCTGCCACGGCTTTTCCGCCACGCAGACGGGCGTTGAGACTGATGCCGCTGAGGTCGTACTTGTCGTAGGTGAGTGCGTTGACGTTGGCGTCGGCAGTGAGCGAGGAGCGGGCGGAGAGTACGTCGAAGCCTGCGCCGCTGGCACGCACGCGTCCGCTGAAGGGGCCTACGGGCACGCCTTTCACAAAGGAAGCGACGGGGAAGTTGTGGGCGGTGGCGGCGAGCTGGTAACTCTCGCGACGTAGATTGACGGAGGCTTTGGCGGCAAGCGTACCACTGCCGGCTCCAGCGCGGAGGTCGGCGTCGTACTGGTCGCCGCGAAACTTGACGGTGCCGGCGGCGGTGAGGGCGTCGGGGAGGTTGATGCTTTGGGTGACGGAGGCGGGGAGCATGCGGCGCACGCTGCTGAGGTTGAAGGTGCGGGCGTCGAACTTGATGCGGCCGCTGCGCCAGTCGTGGAGTGCGTTGTCGACATAACCGGACAGGGCGATGCGTGCCACGCCGGGCATTTCGGCACGACACTCTTCAATGGCGAGGTGGGCGATGTGGCCGTTCACCTTGGCTTTGAGATTGAGGGACGCCGTGGGGAGTGCGCGCAGGAGGGTGCGGTCGGCATAACCGTTGGCAAGGGTCTGGATGTCGCTGTGGCTGAGCGAACCATCGAGGGCGAGCCGGCACTGTCCGCCTTTCCCCTCCGAGAAGGAACGGAAATCGACATCGGCATTGGCGGTGAGGTGCGACGTGGGGGTGAGCAGTTCAAAATCGGGGAGCACGAGGCGCGTGCTATCCATATAGACGCTGCCGCTCACGCTTTTGACCTTGAGTCCGCAACGGTCGGAAAACATGGCGCGGTTGAGCTTCATGCGGAGCACACCGTCGGGCGAATAGGAGAAGGTGTCGACGGAGAGCCCCACCCCACTGAGGGCTAGGTGGTTGGGATCGAGTCCACGGAAGAGTGTGGTATGGGGGAGGTCGTAGTTGACGGCGGAGTGGTTGAGGCGCAAAGAGCGCACGGCATAGCTTCCGCTACCGGTATCGAACTCGCCGCCGCGAAGGGCGAGGTTACCGACTTTGGCACGGATGCGCATGGAGTCGCCGGGGAGGGAGAGGCCGACGTAGGAATTGCTGATGTCGGCGCGGTCCACACTGATGCGCCATTTGGCGGTGGAGGGGGTGGTGTCTTTCTCGGCGGTATCGCTGAGGGCTACGTCGAAGTGGGCGTTACGAAGGCGGGCGAAGTCAACATGGACGAGTTCGTTTTTCCAGTCCACGCCGTGGAGGGCGGCGGTGAGTTCGCCGGCGGTTCCTTTGATGTGGGTGTCGGAGATGTAGCTCTTGGTGTCGAGCTTTAGGGCATAGAGTTCCACGCCGTCCACGTTGGCCTGTCCTTCGAAAAGGGGAAGGAGTTGCACATGGAGGCGAAGGGAACGCGCGTCGAGGAGGGTGTCGCCTTTCTCTGTGGCATTGACACGATGGAGGGCAAGGTCGAGGGGAAAGGCAAGGCGCACCTCGCCCACAGTGAACGTCACACCGGTGGATTCACTGAGCGAAGCTGCCACGCGGTTCACGGCAAACTGCTGGAACGGTGGGAAATATAGTAGGAGGGCGAGAAGGAGGAAAAGCACAACGGGCGACGCTACCACGATGCCTGTCCACTTCAGCCATTTCTTAGCTTTTTTCGTCATGACTGCAAAGATAATGAGAATTGCGAGAAAAAGACAGAGAAACGGACACCGCACGCTTTTTTCAACATACATCAAATGCTTTACGCGCACGCGCGCGTATACACCGAAGTTTGTGCAAGCTGCTGTCACCTGTCACCCCCACAGGGGGCTTTGCGTGCTGCACTTTGATGGCGCAAGCGCATGGGGGTCACGTCTCCGACGTGACGCTCTACACGACACATCAAGGCGCAGCACACAAAACCGTCCGTGACGGTGACAGCATTAAGACGCAGTCACAACAGTTTTGCTTTATTAAACCTTTACTGTCACCTTTTTCGGTACATGCGCATGACCGAAATATTTTGCCCGTGACGAATT
>CAVKJJ010000035.1:0-30392 GCA_963656685.1 bacterium
GGACGAAAAATAGCACCGAAATCTGACAAAGCTAATTTATAGAACCACCCTTAAGTCTTACCAACCTTGCACGCGCACGCGCGTATACACCAAAGTTTGTACAACCTGCTGTCACCCGTCACCGTCACGGACGGTTTTGCGTGCTGGCGTCTATGGGGGCGAGGTTTTCAAAACCTCGCGCTCTACACGAAGTATCAAGGTGCAGCAACGCAAAAACCTCCGTGAGGCCGTGTAGAGCGCGACGTTTTGAAAACGTCGCCCCCATCGTTCGCGCAAACGCCCCCAAAGCGCAAAGTGCTAATGTCTGTGAACAACTTTCTACGAGCTCAACACGTTGAGCTCGTAGGAAATTTTCACAAGTTGCCCGAAAAATTTCCTTCTCTCCTACACCCCGTTTTGTCCCTTAAAAGACGGTGACAGCAACCTCTGTTTGTGCACATATCTATACAGAAGTTTTGTTCTATTAAACATTTGCTGTCACCCTCACCTCTGTACCGATTTTTTCACGCCGTGACGAAAATTTACCCCTGTAAAAAAGTTACCGTCATCCTTACCTAAACGTATTAAGCACTTGACTATTTGCACATTAGCACATCTGCACATTTGCACATTCGCATAGTGCAGGTGACGGGTGACAGTAACTTGTACAAACTTCGGATGAAATGCGCGCGTGCGCGTGCGCGCGTACGCGTACGCGAGAGCAGATTTGGACCGAAATGTTCGTGCCCTGAAAATGTCAACGAATGCAAACAACTTGCTACGAGCCCAACGTGTTGGGCTCGTAGATAATTTCAACAAGTTGCCCGAAAGTTTGAAGAAGTTCGTGCGTTAGAATTTTGCCTGGATGTTAATTTATATCTATTCAAATTACCCTTGTGGTAAAGTTATTATATTTGCAATTAGAAAGGTTTCAACACCATTTAAGCGCTGACCAGACAGCCGATTTATAAAAACGTAACCGACCGATTGACGCAGCAATGTCATGACTGCAAGCTACTTCCAATATGTACCGTTTGTTTCCAACAACGCAACGAGTCTGTAGCCGGAATTTGTCCGAATCCGCAAATGCGCGAAAATGCGGCAGAGAATATAAAAAGGTATTTTTACGACGTAACGAAAAGAAAGCTACTATGAGTGTATTGAAACGTATATTTCCCCTTTTGTTGATGTTTTCAGTTTGTATGGTAGGCATCAATGCGCAAACTATTTCGGGCAAGGTTGTAGACGCGACGAATCGTCCGCTGAATGCAGCCCGTGTTGTGCTCCGTAATCTTGCCGATTCTACGATTATTAACGGCGTGACTACCGATGAAAAAGGAGATTTTTCTCTTCCCGTAACGGATGGGAAAGAATATCTCGTCTCTGTTTCCTTCATAGGTTACCAGTCCATAGACAAAATCTGTAAAGAAGGAAATGTCGGCACGATGGTCCTGCACGACGATGCCCAAAGTTTTGCCGAGGCACAGATTGTGGCTTCAAGAATACGTCGCGACGCCAGTGGTTATACGGCTTATCTCCGTTCCTCTGATTTGACTAAAGGCAAGCAGTCTTCTGAAGCTCTGGTGTTCCTCCCCGGAGTGAGCAAAGAAGAGGGCGTCTACAAAATCAACGGCCTGCCCGTGAGTGGCATATACGTTGACGGAGTGAAACTTCCGTCGCTGGAAGAGCTCAACAACATTCCAGCAAGTATGATAGACAAAGTGAAAGTCAAATATCTTGCCGGCAGCAACGAAAATGCGGCTCTTACAGGCGGCATGTTGGAAATTACTTTGCGACAGCCCACTCAGAAAGGGTTTTATGGTTCTCTCAACGGAGGATTGACTGTCTATCCGAAATATGGCTTCAACGACGAACGGTTTGGCGGTGTATTTTACGGACGGTATAAAAGCCTTAGTGTCTATGACAATCTCTTGGTCAATTTTAACCAGACGGAAGAGACTGCCGAACAGTCCATGCAGCAAATCGCTGATGGTTCAATGACCAACATTTCAGAAAACATCAAATCTCACGGACACGCGGTGAAGAACCGTTTCAGCATCGCGTCTTCGCTCAATGCGAAAAACACGATTGGAGCGAGCTACTATGTTGGAACAGACAGGCTGAACACGTTGTCAAAAACACAAGTTGACCTTCAGGACGTGCCGTCTGAGCTAGACAACAGAACAAAATTTCTTGATCAGGAAATAACTTTGAAGAGTACGTCAGTCCTGGATTCGCGCGGTGTGTGACGTTAGAATGCGTAGGCGACTACTTTAACCGCCATTCAGACAATAGGTCAAACTATTCCTATGGTCTGGCCAACTCTGCCGCATCGAGAGACCGCCTGACATTGGACATGTACAAGATTTCTTTCGACTTTGCGGATTCGCGGAACAGGAAATTGGTTTGGCGGTATGGTGTCTCGTTGCAATACATAAAATCAGACGTAACGCCGAAGAGTGGAGTCGGTGATAATTCGGGACGTTACTATGCCACCCCACTCGCTACCCGCACGAGCGGCTTGACTCCCTTGGCTTTTTGTTCAATAATGGGGCAAGTATGGAAAATCATGTATAGCGCAGGACTGAATTTTCAGGACAACAGCATAAGCTACAAGACAATGGCCGACGGCGAAACTTCCAAGTCTAACCAATGGGGCATTAATCCAACCCTGCAAATGATGATGCCGTTTGGCAAAAGCGGCAAGCACGCTTTGATGATAAACTACAAGCGTACGCTGGACGACATTCCTTATGCAGCCATTTCATCAGCAGTTAGCTGGAGCGACGCTTACAACTACACCGTCGGTAATCCCGACCTTAAAGCGCCGTCCTCCCATCTGGTGATGGCAGGACTCTCGTTGCTGCGCAATACAATCAGCTTCACCGCATTATACATGCGTTCAAACAACAGCCTATATTGGGAAACGCGCCAAAGCCAGTCAGCGCAGGATGTGTTCTATACGCGTCCCGTCAATTTGAGTTCACAAAATGCTTACGGATTGGGAGCAGAAATAAACTGGGAACCGGTAAAGCCTTGGATTTTCAAACTGTCAGGACGTTTGGAGATACGTCCCGAAGACTTTACGATAGCCAATGTACATTACGATGCAACGAGACTGCGCCAGTACTATTCAATGTACAACACATTCACTTTCAAGCATGGATGGGGCGGAATGCTAAGCCTGATGCTTGAACCTACTTACAAGTATTGCGACCGCACTTATTTTACGGTCTACAATATAGGCGGTCAAGTTTACAAAACTTTGTTGAACAACAAACTCCAAATGACCTTCACGTTCAATGCTTTGGGGAACCGACGCAAGTACGACCGCCTTGCCGACGGGTTTAAAGTGGCCTATGACAACACGTCCTCTGTACAACGTTTGGGACTGTCAGTCGTATGGAATTTCTCAAGCTCCAAGAGAGCGCAGGTTAACGCCATAGAAAACGCAACGCAAACTTTCAAGGAAGTGAACGATGTCAAGTAAGTTTGGCGCTCACGAACACAAAGCTCGCTTTAAAACGAAACACTTTGTAAGGCAAGCGGATTCAACTACATGTGGATTCGCTTGCCTGCATATGATTTGTAAGTATTATGGGAAAGAGAATTTTCCTATTGGGCAGTATAGTTCCCATGCGACATCGCAGGATGGCATTTCACTTTTAATCCTTGAGCATATTGCCCAGTCGCTCGGATTCTGTACGCTCTGCGCAAGAGCAAATGTCTGCGCTTTGGCCGAAAAGGCACAACCCTGCATCCTACATTGGAATCAGAACCATTTTGTTGTTCTCTACAAAGTAAAAGGCGATAAATTCTATGTAGCAGACCCAGGCAAGGGACTTGTAACTTATAGCCTTGAAGAATTCCAGTCACATTGGGCCAATTCCGATTTAAAAGAAAATGTGACAGGCGTCGTAATGTTTCTTGAGCCGACAAAAACATTTTACGACGAGACGAACGCATCTGCTGGAGTTACGCAAAAGAACAAGACGTTCAGTTTCCTTTGGAACTATGTGAAGAAGTATCGCAAATCCTTCTTTTGGATTGTGCTAGGACTGGTTGCCGGTAGTTTACTGCAATTGTTGCTCCCATTCCTTACGCAAAGCATAGTGGACGTGGGAATCAAGAAACGTGACATCGGTTTCGTTTGGCTTGTGTTGTTGGGGCAAATGATGCTCACAATAAGCCGCACGGCCATCGATTTTGTGCGGCGTTGGCTCTTGCTTCGCATTTCGCTCCGTGTCAACATTTCGTTGGTGAGCGATTTCTTTTCCAAACTTCTGAAGCTACCCATGTCGTTCTTCGGAACGAAACTCACGGGCGACCTCATGCAACGCGTGAACGACCACAACCGTGTGAACAGTTTCATCACACAGCAGTCACTCAGCGCAACCTTTTCTCTGTTCACTTTTGTCGCGTTTGGCGTGGCATTGTTATGCTACAATCGTCTTGTGTTCATCCTCTTCCTTGTAGGAACTGTTCTTTACGGAGGCTGGATGATGCTATTCGTGAATCGAAGAAGAGTTCTCGACTACGAACTCTTTGAACATCAGGCTATAAATAACAGTAAGACCTACGAAATGCTCACGTCCATGCAAGAAATCAAATTGCAGAACTGTGGGCAGCGCCGTCGTAGCGAATGGGAAGACACGCAGACGGACCTTCTTGCAGTGTAAACTAAAACGCTCAGGCTTCAACAGTTGCAGGAAGCCGGATCGATTTTTCTCAATGAGTTGAAGAACATGGTTATCACTGTGGTAGCTGCCACGTCTGTTATTCATGGTGAGATGACACTTGGCATGATGCTGGCTGTGCAGTACATCATCGGCCAACTGAATTCACCGGTAGAACAGTTGATGGCTTTTTTCAATTCTCTGCAAGACGTAAGGCTAAGTTTGGAACGTATTAACGAAATTCATGGTCTGAACGATGAAGACGGAGCCTCGGCACTCCGTTGCTCGGTGGTTAACCCCGAAGCCGGAATAAGCCTCAACCACATCTTTTTCAAATACGATTAGTATGCACCCACCAATACGCTTGAGGACGTTTCGCTTCGCATTCCCAATGGCAAGGTGACTGCCATTGTTGGGGCTTCAGGAAGTGGCAAGACAACGCTCATCCGCCTTATATTGAGCTATTATCCCGTACAGAACGGGAGCATTACAGTCGGGGACACGGACTTGTGTTCGCTAAACAAGAATTGGTGGAGGCAACAGTGCGGTGTGGTCATGCAGGACGGCGTCATCTTTTCAGACTCCATCGCAAGGAACATTGCTATTGAAGATGGCGAAATAGACAACGTCCGTTTGCTTTGGGCTGCAGAAGTTGCCTGTATCAAAGAAGAGATTCTGTCCCTTCCATTACGGTTCAATACGAAAATTGGTCGCGATGGCATTGGTTTGAGTCAAGGACAGCGGCAGCGCATTCTTATAGCACGTGCGGTATATCGTAATCCTGCATTCTTGTTTCTTGACGAAGCTACCAATTCGCTCGATGCCAACAACGAACGCGCGATAGTAGAGAACCTCTCCCGCTTCTATCGTGGGCGTACGGTTGTCATTGTGGCACACCGTCTAAGCACCGTGAAAAGTGCCGATTCCATTGTGGTGCTCAACAAAGGGCGTGTGGTGGAGTCTGCAACTCACGAAACCTTGGCCGCAAAGCATGGCATATATTACAATCTTGTAAAAAACCAATTGGATTTGGAGTAAAAACACTCGCAGCTAGTATCCCAAGCTACTGTCTTCCATGCCGCAAGCACAAAACAAGTTCCGCAGTTTATACAAAGCGTAAACTGCGGAACTTGTCTTTGTTTATCTATATGGTATGTTGCTTATCCCACCTGGCTGCCTCCGGCAACCTTGCGGTCCACGGTGACGAGGGAGAGGGAGTCGTCGAAGTTGACGGCGGAGAGGATCATGCCCTGGCTCTCTATGCCGCTGATGGTGCGGGGAGCGAGGTTGGCCACGAAGCACACCTGCTTGCCCACGAGGTCCTCAGGATTGTAGTGCTGCGCAATGCCGCTGAGGATGGTGCGGTTTTCGAGTCCGTCGGCTATTTCGAACTTCAGGAGCTTCTTGCTCTTCTTCACCTTCTCGCACGAAAGCACGGTGCCCACGCGGATGTCGAGTTTCTCGAAGTCGTCGAAGGCAATGGTGTCCTTCACGGGAGCGGCCTTAAAAGCAGCGGCTTCGTTGGCCTTCTTCGTGTCGAGGAGCTTCTGCACTTGGGCTTCGACCACGCTGTCCTCGATTTTCTCAAAGAGGAGTTCGGGTTTGCCGAGCTGATGGCCTGCCGGAAGGAGGTCAACGGCACCGAGACGGTCCCACTCGGCTTCTTCCACGTGGAGCATGCCACGGAGTTTCTCGCTGGAGAAGGGGAGGAACGGTTCGAAGGCTACGGCGAGGTTTGCTACGAGTTGGAGAGAGAGGTTGAGGATGGTCTTCACACGTTCGGGGTCGGTCTTGATGACTTTCCAAGGTTCAGAGTCGGCAAGATATTTGTTGCCGATGCGTGCCAGGTTCATGGCTTCCTTCTGGGCGTCGCGGAAACGGAACGTTTCGAGCAGACGCTCCACTTCGGCCTTCACGCCCTTGAACTCTTCGATGGTGTCGAGGTCGTACTGCGTAAGTTCACCCGCTGCGGGCACAACGCCGTCGTAGTACTTTTGGGTGAGCTGGAGGGCACGGTTCACGAAGTTGCCGTAGACGGCCACGAGTTCGTTGTTGTTGCGGGCCTGGAAGTCTTTCCAAGTGAAGTTGTTGTCCTTCGTTTCCGGTGCGTTGGCGGTGAGCACATAGCGGAGCACGTCCTGCTTGCCGGGGAAGTCGCGGAGATACTCGTCGAGCCACACGGCCCAGTTGCGCGAGGTGCTAATCTTGTCGTCCTCGAGGTTGAGGAACTCGTTGGCGGGCACATTGTCGGGAAGGATGAAGGAACCTTCGGCCTTGAGCATGGCGGGGAACACGATGCAGTGGAACACGATGTTGTCCTTGCCGATGAAGTGGATGAGGCGCGTATCGTTGCTCTTCCACCACTTTTCCCAAGAGTCGGGAAGGAGTTCCTTGGTGTTGGAGATGTAGCCGATGGGGGCATCGAACCACACGTAGAGCACTTTGCCGTCGGCGCCTTCCACAGGCACGGGAATGCCCCAGTCGAGGTCGCGGCTCACGGCACGGGGTTTGAGGCCCATGTCGAACCAGCTCTTGCACTGGCCCATCACGTTGGTACGCCACTCTTTGTGTTGCTCGGTGATCCAAGGCTCAAGCCATTGCTGGTGTTTGTCGAGGGGAAGATACCAATGCTTGGTCTTGCGGAGCACAGGCTTCGAACCGCTCACGGCGCTTTTGGGGTTGATCAGTTCGGTGGGCGAAAGGGCGGTACCGCACTTCTCGCACTGGTCGCCGTAAGCACCCTCGGCATGGCAGTGGGGACATTCGCCTGTGATGTAGCGATCGGCAAGGAAGGTGTGGGCTTCTTCGTCGTAGTACTGTTCGCTTTCCTTTTCAAGGAATTCGCCCTTATCGTAGAGCGTGCGGAAGAAATCGGACGCAGTCTTGCGGTGAACGTCGGACGTGGTGCGACCAAAGAAGTCGAAGGAGATGCCGAAGCCTTCGAACGAGTCCTTGATGACTTTGTTGTAGCGGTCCACTACTTCTTGAGGTGTGCAGCCTTCTTTGCGGGCACGGATGGTGACGGGCACGCCGTGCTCGTCCGATCCGCAGATGAAGAGCACTTCGCGCTTGCGCAAGCGGAGATAGCGCACATAGATGTCTGCGGGCACGTACACGCCGGCAAGATGGCCGATGTGTACACCGCCGTTGGCGTAGGGGAGTGCCGCGGTGACGAGTGTGCGATTGAATTTCTTTTCTTCCATATGTAGATGTGTCGTTTTGTTTGTTACGGTGGGTAGAAACTACGTCCATGACGGACATAGACCTTGCAAAAGTACGATTTTTTCGGCTGACGGCATTCCATTATGGGTGGTTCTATAGTAATGTGTAATTTTTCAAAAGAAATTTTGAGCGAAGAGCGGGCTGAAAGCCCAGCCACATCAATCGTCTCAAAACGCTTACACAATCATTGTGGTGGGCTTTCAGCCCGCTGTGCCGCTAAAACGAGGGACCCAGGCCGCGTCACTTCGTGCCGTGACCTGGGCTTGCGAATGGTGGGCTTTCAGCCCGCTACTCGCGCAAACCTTCCATTTCTTTGAAAATCTGCGGCCGTTATTTTTTACAATCGCTTAGCAAAAAATAAACACTCGACGGACGTGCTACAATAGGAAGTTTTGTAAATTTGCGGTGAAAAAGCACGACATTCCATGGGGCGTCACACCGCTCGGAAACATCGTGCTTTCCAAAAGGTTCAACATACATTTACAGCATAAACATTATGGCATTTTTAACTGACGAAAAACTTCTGATTGTCGGCGCAGGCGGCATGATTGGTTCCAACATGGTACAGAGCGCTCTTATGCTCGGCCTCACCCCCAACATTTGTCTCTACGACATCTACGAACCGGGCGTACACGGCGTGTTCGACGAAATCCAGCAGTGCGCTTTCCCCGGCGTAAACGTAACTTACACGGTTGACCCCGCTGAAGCATTCACCGGTGCCAAATATATCATCTCTTCCGGCGGTGCTCCCCGTAAGGACGGCATGACCCGCGAAGATCTCCTCAAGGGCAACTGCAAGATTGCTGCCGAATTTGGTGACAACATCAAGAAGTACTGCCCCGATGTAGAGCACGTAGTGGTTATCTTCAACCCCGCCGACGTAACGGCTCTCACCGCTCTCATCCACTCTGGCCTCAAGCCCAACCAGCTCACCTCTCTCGCTGCCCTCGACTCCACTCGTCTGCAGCAGGCTCTCGCCCTCGAGTTCGGTGTACAGCAGGACAAGGTGACCGGCGCACACACTTACGGTGGTCACGGCGAACAGATGGCCGTATTCGCTTCTCAGGTTAAGGTTGACGGCAAGCCCCTCTCCGAGATGGGTCTCTCCGCTGAGCGTTGGGAAGAAATCAAGCACCACACCGTTCAGGGCGGTTCGAACATCATCAAGCTCCGTGGTCGCAGCTCCTTCCAGAGCCCTGCCTACAACGCTGTGAAGATGATTGAAGCTGCTATGGGCGGCGAGAAGTTCACTCTTCCTGCAGGTTGCTACGTGAACAACGACAAGCTCGGCTTCAAGAACGTGATGATGGCTATGCCTACCACTATCGACAAGACTGGCGTTCACTTCACCGAACCCACTGGCACTCCCGAAGAACTCGCTTCGCTTGCCAAGAGCTACGAGCACCTCTGCAAGATGCGCGACGAAATCGTAGAACTCGGCATCGTTCCCGCTGTTGAAAAGTGGGGCGAAGACAATCCCAACCTCTAATCCTATTTCCTAACAGGATTCAACAAGAACTCCCCCTTGCGCTGCATGCAGTGCAAGGGGGAGCTTTTTAATATGCAAATGTGCAAATGTGCGAATGTGCAAATGAGCTGCGCTTTGAAGGCGTAGGGAACTTTTTAATGTGCAAATATGGCCTCCGTGAGGCTATTTCGCCATTTCCACGCGCACCTGTCCGCCGCAGCGAAGAAGATAAGCGCCGGCGGGAAGTGTGCGGCTCCATGTGCCGTAGGACGCAGTGAGGATTTTTTGACCCGTAGTGGAATATACGTCCACCTTGGTGGCTGCGTTCCAAGCATCGCTTGTTGTGGCGTGGGCAATGCCGTCGGTTCCGCCTTTGAAGTTGAACGAGGCCAAAGCGTCGGCCGACACAGCAATGTTCGTAATCGGAGCATTCATGAAGCTACTGCCATCGGTGTTGACATTGTAGAGCGTGGCAGCAGGAGAGGACGTATTGGTCAGCTCGTTGTTACTATTAAGGTTGGGATAGAGGTCAAGACTGTCGCTTGCATAACTCGGTACATTGTCGGCGGTGACGATGGCGTAACGCGGATGGTCCACTGTAGCGTTCACACCATTGTTTTTCCACGCCGCAGAGTCGTAGTCCACGTGCGTAATCATAAGTCCGCGACAAGCATCGTAAGCATACCATCCGTCTTGCTGACGGTTTTCGAGAAGATAGTATTCGTTGCGATTCGCAGGGTTGTAAACCACATAAGCCACAGGCTTTTTGTCAAGAGAGGGAATGGACGTGACGGAAACAGGTTCGCTGAGTTCTGTAGGTTCAAGCCATCCGCTCATCCAACGCTCATAGGCTGTGAAGCCCGTAGGGCCGTAGGTGTTGCCGCGATAGGAACCGTAGCAAAGCAAACTCCAGTAACCCATGCCGAAGTTCTTGCCGCTTCCAGTATCGTAGAAGTCGGGAATGCCCAAACAGTGTGAGAACTCGTGGCAAGCTGTACCTATGCCGTCCATGCGGGTTTCGGAGTCCATATTGAGTTCTGTGCTGCAAGCATAGGTGTCAATCTTCACCCCGTCGAGCGTGAGGCTGTTTCCCCATTCAGTAAGTGTGGCTTCGTGTGGCCAGATGCAATCTTCTGGGTTTCCACGATAGGCTTCGCTCTTTCCGGCGCAAACCACAAACACTTGGTCTGCCATGCCGTCGCCGTCCCAGTCGTAATTGCGAAAGTCCACTTGGTCGTCTACCAACTTGCAGGCTTCCACCACCATTTCTCCAGGACGGATGTCGTACCATGTTGTGCCGGGGGCTCCGTAGTATTTTAGGTCGTGGGAAAGGGTCACGGGGCCTACCACATCGAACGACAGGTCGAACTGTCCGTAACTCTGATCATAGAAATAGTCGTGGACGCTACCAATATTTCCGTTTGCATTGTAGCCCACCTTGTTGAACATGTCGTTGAAGGCTTCGTAATTGTTGGCCTCGTTGAATTTCACATCCTGAAAATTGACCAATATGACGAGTCCACGATGTTTGCCTACTTGCGTGGCGCGTTTGGAACGCAACGTGTTGCCGCGGCGTGACTTTAGTCTGTCGTAACGGTGTGCGTTGCGCACAGCGAGGCGCTCGCTACGAATGCCATCAAGACGCTCAACAAGCGAGGTGCGGTTGGCAGTGAACTGGAATTCTTCCGCAGTGCGGTTCTCGGCTTCGTGTGCAAGGCAGTTGGCGGACACGAGACGGTTGCCGTCGAAGCGTGCATAGTGGAAGGCGCCGTCGGCAAGGCGCACAAGGGGAATGCCGTCGATGGTGCAGTAGTAATGGAGGTTTTCGTCACCGACGAGGGTCACGGTAATGGAAGCCCCATCGGGCTGCACAAAGGTTTTCTTTCCCGGCCAAGCGGGAATGGCAACTGCCGTAACTGTCATTAGTGCGCAAAGCACAAGGGTAATGAGATGTTTCATAAGAGGCTCTATGTTTAAAAATAGGATGGTCCATTATGAACCATCCTATGTAGAATATAGCTGTAATATGTGGCACAGTTATTTCGCCATCTCCACGCGCACCTGTCCGCCGCAGCGGAGGAGGTAGGCGCCGACGGGAAGTGTGCGGCTCCATGTGCCGTAGGGCGCAGTGAGAAGTTTTTGACCCGTGGTGGAATATACGTCCACCGTGGTGGCTGCGTTCCAAGCATCGCTTGTAGTGGTGTGGGCAATGCCCGTCTGGCTAGATGTCGTAACGAGTTGCTGTGCGCTCCATGCCGACGTGCTGCTGTCTGCCACGGAACGTACGCGCCAAAGGTAAGGAGTGTCCTTCGTCAGTCCGTACAGAGAGAGGCCGAGTGTGTTGGTAGCCGAGAGCGTAGACCTACGGGGATCGGCGGCGGGGAGTTCCAGATCAGCGTCGGTGAAAGAACCATCGTAGATACCCATGTCGCCAGTCAGATAGACTCGTTTGGCAGAGGTGGAGAACGTTACGCAGAAGTCTTCGTCGACATCGCTCACAATCATCACGTTCTCGGTCTCGGTAGACGAGGGCGTGATGGTCTTGCTCCATATCTCATCGCCGTAAGCCGTGCTGAGTTTCACGTTGAGTTTGCCCGTGTCGTTGTTGTATTTCTTGCAGGTTACGCAAATGGTGACGCTGCCCGAAGCGGGAGCCGAGTAGACGGGCGAAGTGATGCTTCCGCTCTGGTTGGAAGAACCGAGTTTGAGGCGCGAAGGTCCTTCAAAGACTTTCGTTCCGCTCCAACCCTTGGTAGAGAAGTACTCAACGAGTTTGGAACTGATGTCCACGTTGGAGTCGGAGGTGAGACCCGTGCCCCACATGTCAAAGTCGTCCGAAGCGAGTTCGGCAGTAGGCGTGGCGAGCGTGCTTGCCGCACGCACTTCGAGTTCGTAGTCCGTAGCACCGTCGGCAGCTTGCCAGTTTGCGGTGAACGACGTGGTGTCGACGTCGGTGGCTGCAAGCGGTGTGGGAGCAGCGAGCTGGGTGCCGCCCATGAAGGAGAACTGCACCAGGCTATCGGCGGTAATGCTGATGTCGGTGATGGGTTTGTTCATCAACTTCTTACCGTCGGTGTTGGCATTGAAAAGGCTGGCGGAAGGCTTCGACGTGTTCGTCAGCGCATTGTTCTTACCGTAAGGATAAAGGTCGCCGTAGAGCGTTTCGCTGCTGTAGTCGTTGTCGGCAGCGAAAATGGTGCAACGCTGATGGTTGGGGCTGTCGTTCACCCCGTTGTTGTTCCACACCCGGCTGTCGTAGTCCACGTGGGTAATCATAAGGCCGCGACCTTCGTCATATTCGAACCATCCGTCCTGCTGTCGGTTTTCCAGAATGTAGTATTCGTTGCGGTTGGCACCGTTGTAGACGATGTATGCCACGGGTTCTTTGGCGAGCGAGGGCATATCGGTGATGCTGACGGGCTGCGTGAGTTCTGTGGGTTCGAGCCATCCGCTGACCCATCGCTCGTAAGCCGTGTAGCCCGTAGGTCCGAAGCCGTCGTTGCCGTAGCTGCCGTAGTCCATGAGGCTCCAGCTGTCCATGCCGAAACCGCCACTGTAGTCCACATCGTAAAGGTCGGGAAGCCCCATGCAGTGGGAAAATTCGTGACAGGCGGTGCCAATGCCGTCCATGCGGGTGGTCGACGTGCCGTAGAGCTCAGTGGAACATCCGTAGGTGTCGATTTTCACACCGTCGAGCGTAAGGTTGTATCCGCCTTCTGAGATTAGCCACTCGTGGGGCCAAATACACTCTTCCGGGTTCTCTTCATAGACTTCACTTTGTCCGGCGCAAATCACGAACACTTGGTCCACTTCGCCGTCGCCGTCCCAGTCGTAGTCTTTGAAGTTTACTTGGTCGTCAACCAGTTTGCAGGCTTCGTAGACCATTTGGGCGGGATTCTTGTCGTCGCCGCTACTGTCGTTGCCGCCGTAGTAACTGCGCTTTTGCGAAACGGTGACGGGACCGACAACGTCGAACTGTATGTTGCACTTTCCGTAACTTTGGTCGTAGAAGTAGTCGTGCACGCTGCCGGAATTTCCGTTGCCCGTGTAGCCCACTTTGTTGAACATGTCGTCGAAGACGTCGCGCGTGTTGGCGCTGTACATCTTCACGTCGGTGAAGTTCACGAGGATTACGAGTCCGCGCTTCACGTCGCTCTGCGTGTTGGCAGTCGCACGCTTCGCGCGGTTGGCCTTACGGGCAGCAAGGCGTTTTTCGCGGGGGGCATTGCGCAGACTGAGACGCTCTTTGTGGAGCTCGGAGAGGCGGGTGAGGAGTTGGCTGTTCTGTGCGAGGAGCGCGCTTTCTTCTGCATTGCGGTCTGCGGCTTCGTGGGCCAGCGTCTTGGCAGACACAAGTGCGTGGCCTTCAAGAGTGGCGTAGGAGAAGGAGCCGTCGGCGAGGCGCACGAGGGGTATGCCGTCAAGCGTCTGGTAGAAATGGAGCGTTTCGTCGCCCACGAGACGTACGGTGAGCTGCTTGCCGTCGGGCTGAGTGACGGTGCGTGTGCCGCGCTTCGCGGGTATGGCCAGAGCGGAGACTGAAAGCAGCGCTGCGGCTGCGAAACTGAGTAGATGTTTCATGCTTATATATAAGGGGAGAGAATATGAGCTTCGGAATTAGGAGATTACAACTGCTGCATGTCGTTGAGGCGTTTGTAGTAACCGCCCAGGGCAAGGAGTTGTTCGTGTGTGCCGCGCTCCACGATGCGTCCTTCGTAAAGCACGCATATCTCGTCGGCATTTTTGATGGTAGAGAGCCGGTGAGCAATGGCAATGGTGGTACGCGTCTTCATGAGGCGCTCCAGGGCTTCCTGCACGAGGCGTTCGCTCTCGGTGTCGAGGGCCGAAGTGGCTTCGTCGAGAATGAGGATGGCGGGATTTTTGAGGATGGCGCGTGCAATGGATATGCGTTGACGCTGTCCGCCGGAAAGACGGCAACCGCGGTCGCCGACCTTAGTGTCGTAGCCGTCTTCGCTTTCCATGATGAAGTCGTGGGCATTGGCTATCTTGGCAGCTTCAATGACTTGCTCCTTCGTGGCGTGGTCCACACCGAAGGCGATGTTGTTGAAAAACGAGTCGTTGAAGAGGATGGCTTCCTGATTCACATTACCGATTAAAGCACGCAGCTCGGAGATGGCAAGCGTTTTCACGTTTTTGCCGTCGATGAGTATTTCCCCACCGCAAACGTCGTGGTAGCGGGGCAGAAGATCCACAAGGGTCGACTTGCCCGAACCGCTCTGGCCCACGAGGGCAATGGTCTGTCCGCGTTTCACGGTGAGGTTGATGTCGTCGAGCACGGGAGTTCCTTCGTTATAGGCGAAGGATACGTGGCGAAACTCTATGCTGTCGGTGAGTGAGTCGATGTGGTCGGGACGCTCGGGTTCGGTAATGGGATTTACGGCATTGAGAATCTTGTTCACACGTTCCACGGAGGCCATACCTTTGGGTATGCTGTAAGAGGCTTTGGAGAAATCCTTCAGCGGTTGGATGATGCTGTAGAGAATGACCATATAGAAGATGAACGTGGGGGCGTCAATGGGCGAATGGTCGGAGAAGATGAGTGTGCCGCCATACCAAAGCACGAGCACGATGAGTGTGGTGCCGAGGAATTCGCTCACGGGGTGGGCTGAGGACTGGCGGATGGCCACACGGTTCGAAGCGTTGCGGAAGTCGTTGGTGGAACTGTCAAAGCGGCGACCCATCTTCTTTTCTGCTCCAAAGGCTTTAATAATGCGCATGCCGCCGAGGGTTTCCTCAAGCTGTGCCATCGTGTCGCTCCATTTGTTTTGCGCGTCGAGACTTTGATGCTTGAGTTTACGGCCTATGCGTCCCATCATCCAGCCCATAAGGGGGAGTACCACGATGGTGAACACCGTGAGCTGCCACGAGGTGTAGATGAGCACACCAAAGTAGCACACGAGGAGGATGGGGTTCTTGATGAGCATGTCGAGCGAACCGGTGATGGAGTTTTCAATCTCGTTGACGTCACCGCTCATGCGGGCTATGATATCGCCTTTGCGCTCGTCGGAAAAGAAGCTGAGGGGAAGCGAGAGTATTTTGTGGTACACACGGCTACGGATGTCGCGCACGATGCCGGTGCGAAGGGGCACCATGATGCCTACGGAGGCAAAGTAGCACGAGGTCTTGAGCAGTGTGGCAGTCACGAGGAAGAGGCCGATGAAGAGGAGCGTAGTGGCAGCACCGTATTGGTCCATAAGCTGGGTGGTGTACCAATACATGTTATTAACAATGATTTCCTTCATGCCCACACCGGCTGTGCTCCAGGGGATGAACTCATAGTGGTTGCGGTCTATGCCAAAAAGCAACTGCAGCATGGGAATGAGCGACACGAACGAAAACACGTTGAGCACTGCGGAAAGTAGATTAAAGAAGAGCGAGCCTACGAGGTAGGCTTTATAGGGACGGACGTATTGCCGCATTATGCGGAAAAAATCTTTCATGCGTCAGGAATGAAGGGTGGGGACTGAGGGTTGGATTGTTGGGTTATTGGGCGACAATAAAGGCTTTATTTGATTTACTGCGCAAGTCTTTTACGGTGGTAATGGATAGAACCACCCTAAAGTCGTTGCAAAAGTAATGATTTATTTGTGGATTATGCCATTTTGCGCCCAGAGCGAGGTGCTTCCCCGCTTTTGTGGGATGTTGGACAGTCGATTTTTTGTTTTACTACACCTATATATATAATACGCACGCACGAAGGAGTGTGGCTAATGTAACACGATAGTTGCAAAGCCTTAATTTTTTTGAAACTTGCCCACCCTACTTTTGCACCAGATTTGAACACACTAATATTATCTTTTCGGATGAACGCAAGAAATCTGGCATTTGTGATGCTTCTCACGGCGGGCGGAACCTCTCTGCAGCTACCCGCCCATGTGCTTGGAAAACCCCTGCCGGCCCCCGTGCATGACGGCAACAACGTGTTGACCGTCAACGGAAAAGTGGTTGACGAAAAAGGCGAGCCCGTCATCGGCGCCCGCGTAGAAGTGGACGGTACTACCGTCAGAGCCGTGACCGACGTGAACGGTCGCTTCTCCCTCCCCAACGTAAAAAGCGGTACGCAAATTACCATCTCGTGCATAGGCTACGAAAAAGCTACCGTCTCGGCCGACCACGACCTCGACATATCGCTCCACTACAGCAACCGCCAGCTCAACGAGGTAGTCGTTGTGGGCTACGGTCGCATGCAGCGCAAGGACATCACCTCCTCCATCACCACCGTGAGCGGTAAGGACCTCAACAAGGGTGTCTACACCACCCCCGCTGAGATGCTCCAGGGAAAGGTTCCCGGCCTCACCGTCATCACCAGCAGCGACCCCAACCAACCCAGTTCGTCCGTAACTCTCCGCGGCGCTTCGACCCTCCGCGAGGGTGAAGCCATGCAGCCCTACTACATCGTGGACGGCATTCCCGGCGTGGACCTCTCGCTCATTCCCTTCGACGACATTGAAAGCATCGACGTGCTGCGCGACGCTACCGCCACCGCCATCTATGGTTCCAAAGCCGCCAACGGTGTAATCATCGTCACCACAAAGAAAGGCAAGCAAGGCGCTGCCCACGTGAGCTACAACGGCTACGTGGCCATAGACAACGTGGCAAAGGACCTCAAACTCGCCACCGCCTCCGACCTCCGCGCTTACGCCAAAGCCAACAACTTCGACCTCATCAGCGACGAAGGCGCCGACACCGACTGGCAAAGCCAAGTGGAGCGCACTGGCGTTTCGCACAGCCACAACATTGCGGTGAGTGGCGGCAACGAGCGTTCCAACTACAACGTCAGCCTCAACTACATTGACCGCCAAGGTGTGATTCGCAACACCGACAACCGCACCTTCGGCGCTCGTGCTATGGCACAGTCCACCGTCTTCAAGGATCACCTCAAGCTCTCGCTCGGTGTCAATGCCAACCAGACCACGGCCGAAGGTGTCGTGACCGGTTCCAAGGGTATGAGCGTCACCGACGCCATGACCTACTACTCGCCGCTCCAGCCCGTGCGCAATGCCGACGGAAGTTGGTATGGTTCTTCCTCCGTGACGAACTACTACAACCCCGTGTCCATGCTCAACGAGGACACGGAAAAGACCGTCAACAAGCGTTTGCAGATGACGGGTAAGGCCGACCTCACCATCATTGACGGACTCACGCTCAGTTCCAACTACTCTTTCCAGACCGACCAGAGCACCTACAGCCAGTACCACTCTACCAAGTCGCAGATTGTCAACACCAACGGACAGGCACGTCGCAACACTACGCTCAACAACAAGAGCGTGTTTGAACTCTACGGAAACTACGACACCACCATTGCCGAACACCACCGCCTCGGCGTGATGCTTGGCTACTCCTGGGAGGAAAACAACTGCAACGACGGCTTCGGACTCACCGTGAAGAACTTCTACGACGACCGCCTCAAGTGGTACAACCTGAGCTTCGCCAACAGCATTGACGGCATGGACGCCGTGGAGAGTTACGCCGAATCGACCCTCCGTATGATTTCTTTCTTCGGCCGTGTCAACTACTCCTTCTCCAGCAAATACAATCTCCAGGCTACTCTGCGCCGCGACGGTTCCTCCGCCTTTGGTAAAAACAACCGCTGGGGTACTTTCCCCTCCGTTTCTGCCGCTTGGCGCTTAAGCGAAGAAAACTTCGTTAAACAACTTAACCTCTTCGATGACCTCAAACTTCGTGTAGGTTACGGTGTGAGCGGCAACTCGCTCGGCTTCGATGCCTACACTGCCGTGCGCACCTACGGAACCTCGGGTTGGTTCTCCTATACCAACTCCAACGGCGTAGTTTCGCAGATGCACACCCTCGCAGCCTTGAGCAACGCTAACCCCGACCTCAAGTGGGAACGTACCGGCATGTTCAACATTGGCCTCGACTTCAGTCTGCTCAAAGGACGCCTCTCGGGTACCATCGAATACTACGACAAGCGCACCAGCGACCTTATCTACGACTATCCCGTCTCCACCAACCGTTACCCCTACGGCAAGATGACTGCCAACGTGGGCGACATCAGCAACAAGGGTATTGAAATCACCATTAACGCTGTGCCTGTAAAAACACGCAACTTCCAGTGGACCACCGCCCTCAACCTCTCCCACAACAAAAACACGGTGGAGAAACTTTCCAACGAAACTTACTCCGTGAAATACATCGACGAGGCTGAACCCGAACTCAGCGGTAACACCGGTGTGTACGTACAGCGACTCATGGAAGGTTGCCCCATCGGACAGTTCTACACCTACGAGTGGGCGGGTTACAACGAGGACGGCATCTCCCAATACTATGAACACGACGCCGAAACCGGCGAGCGCACCGGCACCACGACCATCGATCCGCAAGACAAAGACCGCACCAAGGTGGGCAGCGCACAGCCTAAGCTCACCCTCGGATGGAACAACACCTTCACCTTCCACCGCTGGACGCTCAGCATGTTCTTCCAGGGAACCTTCGGCAACAAGATTTTCAACGGACTCCGTGCACAGGGCAATGCCATCTCCATGCTGGCACAGGGAAAGAACGTGCTCAAGGAAGCCCTCACCGACCAGCGCTACGGCGACGTCAATGCGCAGAAACCTTCCGACCGCTACATCGAGAACGGCAGTTACCTCCGTCTCTCTTCCCTCTCGCTCAACTACGACTTTGGAAAGATCGGCGACTGGGTAAGCAGCCTCTCGCTCTACGCCACCTGCAACAACGTGTTCACCATCACTGGCTTCCGCGGCGTTGACCCCGAAGTGAACCTCGGCGGACTCACCCCCGGCATAGTTTGGCGCAACAACTACTACCCGCGCACACGCACCTTCATGTTCGGCACAAAAATATCCTTCTGACGAAACTTCCCCACACAAACCACACACACTACAGACAATGAAGAACTTTCTCAAGATAACAATGGGTTCTGCGTTGCTCGCTCTCGCAGCAAGTTGCACAGACCTCGACGTGGACGTAAAGTCGAAATACACCGACTATCCCAACTCCGACGTGGCGCTTGAAGGAAAGATGTCCGACGTATACTACTCCTTCCGCAAGGCGCTCGGCAACAACTACAACCGCGTGCAGACGTTCTCTTCCGACGAGGCCACCGGCGTGAGCTTCGGTACCGACTACTTCGACGGAGGCGAGAACATCCATCCCTCCATCCACAACTTCAAGCCCGGCGATTCGCCCGCCAACTATTGGAGCGACCTCGCAAGCGGCATCACCAAGTGCAACAAAATCATCGACGAACTGAAGGACAATCCTTCCTCCGCTGCCCCCGCCCGTCTCATGAGAGCTTACTATCACTTCATTCTCATGGACAGCTACGGCGACGTGCCCGTGCTCGACCATCTGCCCGCCGACGACGAAAAGGTGGAACGCAAGCCGCGCAAGGAAGTGGCAGAGTTCATCGAGAGCGAAGTGAAGGCCTGCATCGCCGACCTTTCCACGAAGAACGATGCCTCTACCTACGGCAAGCCCAACAAGTGGATGGCCGAAGCCCTTCTCGTGAAACTCTACATCAACTGGGGCGTCTACACCTGCGGTGACGTGACGAACTACGATGCTACCACCACTGCCAACGCCAAACTCAACGACTGCGTGGCTTACTGCGACGACATCATTCAGAGCGGCGAGTTCAACCTCAGCGATGCTTTCCGCAAGAAATTCATGTACGACAACGGTTCGCAAATCAAGGACTTCATCTATGCCATGCCCTACGACAAAGTGAGCGCACAGGGCATGCTCTACGGACGCTACCGCACCTTCCGCCGCATCGACGACGGCGACACGCAAGGCTACTACGGAGGAAAGATGGGCAAGTCGTGTGCCGGCATCTGCGCCATGAATCCCGAGTTCTCCGACCTTTTCTGTCTTGAAGGCGACGACCGCAACCACGCCGTGCTCATGGGCAAAGTGTTCATCCACGACGCCATCACGGGCGAAGAGACCACCAATCCTTATATGTACAAAGGCGAGCAGCTTGAGTTCACCCGCACCATCACCCTTCAAGAGGGCGGACTCTCCACGCTCAACTGCGGAGCCACTCCCACGGGCTGGCGTCAGGGCTACCGTTCCATAAAGTTCTACCCCAACCCCAACGAGTACAGCGCCTACGACCGTTACCAGAGCAACGACGTGCCCATTTTCCGCTATGCCGACGTGCTCCTCACCAAGGCCGAAGCCATCACACGCGGAGCTACTGCCACCAACGGCGACACACCGCAGACGCTCTTCAACCAGATACGCGCCTACGTCCACGCTCCGCTCCTCGACCACAACCCCTCGCTTCAGGAAATTCTCGACGAACGCGGACGCGAGTTCTTCGACGAGAACTGGCGACGCAACGATATGATACGTTTCGGCACATTTGAAAACGAATACGGATTCCACGTCCACAGCAATCCCGACGCACGTTTCGACAAGACCTGCCGCATACTCCCCGTTCCCGACGACATTCTCAAGGAAAATACCAACTGGACACAAAACGCCGGCTATTGATTTTTCATCTTTAGCTACACCACAACAGAGCCAAGCTTCGATCCCCGTGCGGGAAACGGAGCTTGGCTCTTCAGATAATATTATTCCTCTCTCCCATGCACACTCTTCTCCGCAACCTACTGACTGCCGTCCTTGCTTTTGCAGCCTTGCTCCCTGCAGCAAGCCAAAACGAAACCAACGAACAAATGGGCGGCGTGTATTATGCCTATCACTACGAACCCGGCTTCGACACCACACCACCTCCCGCAGGCTTTCGACCTTTCTACATCAGCCACTACGGAAGGCACGGCTCACGCTGGCTCCCTTCCGACGAACGCTACGAACGCGTTCTTGAACAGTTTGCCGACACCTCGCGACTCACACCCCTCGGCCGCGATGTGCGTCGCCGCCTACTTCTCGTCTGGTCCGACGCCCAAGGCCGAGGCGGAGACCTCACCGCCCTTGGTGCACGGCAGCAGCAAGAGATTGCTTCGCGAATGAGAGCGCGCTGGCCCGAAGTGTTCCAGGCAGACAGCGTCTGCATAGAAGCTCGCTCCAGCGTAGTGGGCCGTTGCGCGGCAAGCATGACGGCATTTCTCCTCCGGCTCCAGCAACTCTCGCCACAGCTCCACATCAGTGCCGCCTGCCACCACCGCTTCATGCCGTGGATTGCTTATGCCTCGCCCGAGCAGCAAGCTTTGGAAGCGCGCGTGGAGCGCACCATACACGTATCGCCCCAAAGACTCATGGCATCGCTCTTTGTTGAGCCTGACAGTGTGGAGCGCCCAATGGACCTCCTTAGCGAACTCCACTGCATCGCTTCCGACATGCAGGACGTGGAAATTGGTGTGTCGCTGTTCAACATCTTCACCCCCGAAGAAATACGCGCTGTCTATGAAGCAAACAACGAGCACATGTGGCTCTGCAACAGTACGAACAGCGTGAGTTGCGGCATTCCCGAACGCTCCGCCGTGTCGCTCTGGCAAAATTTCGAAGAAGAGGCCGACAGTGCCATAAAACTCAAAACGCCCGCAGCCACACTGCGCTTCGGACACGATACGAGCCTTTACCGCCTGCTCTCCCTTCTCGGACTCTACACGGACGAGCACCGCATGGACCGGCTGGTGCCCATGGCGGCCAATCTCTTCTTGGCGTTCTATGCCGACAAAGAGGGACACGTACTCGTAAAGATGCTTCACAACGAGCACGAAGTGCAACTCCCCATCGCTACTTCCACACCTCCTTACTACGACTGGCAGAAGGTTAAAGACTATGCACGAGAACGCATTGCTCGTCTGTAAAAAAGAACAAGTTCCGCAGCTTTTTCGTTTGAAAGAACTGCGGAACTTGCTATTCTGTACCTTATTACTTTTGTTCGCTCAATGCACGGAATCCGTATGGGCGGCTGCATTGGGGTGAACTTCCTCTTCGCTGGCCTCCGCTTGACGCGCGGCCTCCTCGGCGGCACGGCGCTGACGCCAATAGGCGCGAGCTGCGGCACGGCGTATGGAATCCTGGCGAAGGCTGTCCATGCGTGCGGCAAGGCCAGCTGTGTCGGGTTCGACGGGCTGCACGGCGGGACGCGTGGCGACGGAGTCGGAATCGGAGGCTGCCGGCACGGGCTGTCCGTCGTCGCCATTCCAACGCTCTATCTGCGGCAACGTCCAAGGCAACGAGACTGCAATGACGGCAAGCAACGCTATGAGCAATATCCACCACCAGTTGCGACGGAAGAAACCGGGTTCGCGATGCACTCGCACGCGACGCTGCGGTGCGGGCTGCGCAGGCTCTGCCGCAGCAGACGAAGCGCGCAGCACGCCGATGTGAGGCGTAGGTTCGGCCTCATCCTTTTTCTTTTTCTTCTTCTTTTTGTCCGTTGCCACGGAAGAAGCCGGCGCAAAGCCGGCGGGCATCAACGGCGGAATGTTCGTCGTGCGGCTCTTGCTCGGCACGGGGCGCAGCGGAGCGTCCGCAGCAGGTGCAGCGGTTTCGGGTTCTTCTGACGCTTGCTCTTGGAGATCGTCGTCGTGCTTTTCGCTGTCCGTTTCTGGAATGGCGGCAGCGGAGTCTGTATGTTCGGTTTCGGCAGCAGCGGGAGCTTCGCTCTCAGCCTTGCTGCGGCTTGTTTCGTCTTCCATAAAATCCATCGTTTTGGCGCGGCAAAGATACCACATTGCACCGTCTTGGCAAAGCCGGCCGCACGCTCTCTTCCGCTGCGTGCGCCAAAAGGCAAAAGGCTCTTTATGCGCATCTCATAAAAAAGATGTACATTTGTGGTCGGAATTAAAAATAACAAATCATCACGTTTGCCGACCACAACGGCTTGCAGACAGTTTCCCCTTGTGGCTTAACAAGTCAAGGGAGGCAGTCTATGCGCCTATGGTTCGGCTACAATAGATTTACAATACACGACAAAAGAACATGGCTTCTGAAAGAAAAGTACGCGTGCGTTTTGCACCCAGCCCCACGGGCCCTCTTCATATAGGCGGTGTGCGCACCGCACTCTACAACTACCTCTTCGCCCGCCAGCACGGTGGCGACATGGTGTTCCGCATTGAAGACACCGACTCCAACCGCTTTGTGCCCGGAGCTGAGGACTACATCATAGAATCGTTCAAATGGCTCGGCATAGAGTTCGACGAAGGTGTGAGCTTCGGCGGCGACCACGGTCCCTACCGTCAGAGCGAGCGTCGTGACATCTACAAGAAGTACGTGAAACAGCTCCTCGATGCCGGAAAGGCTTACATTGCTTTCGACACGCCCGAGGAACTTACTGCCAAGCGCGAAGCCGTAGAAAACTTCCAGTACGATGCCCGCACCCGCATGGAGATGCGCAACTCTCTCGTGCTCGGTGAAGAAGAGACACAGCGCCTCATTGATGCCGGCGAACAGTATGTGGTACGTTTCAAGGTAGAACCCGGCGAGGAAATCCATGTAAAGGACATCATCCGCGGCGACGTACGCATCATGTCCGACATTCTCGACGACAAAGTGCTCTATAAAAGCGCCGACCAACTGCCCACTTACCACCTCGCCAACATTGTGGACGACCACCTCATGGAAATCACCCACGTGATTCGCGGTGAAGAGTGGCTCCCCTCGGCTCCCCTCCACGTGCTCCTCTACCGCGCCTTCGGTTGGGCCGACACCATGCCCGAGTTTGCCCACCTTCCTCTACTTCTCAAGCCCGACGGAAAGGGTAAACTCTCCAAGCGCGACGGCGACCGCCTCGGTTTCCCGGTGTTCCCCCTCGAGTGGCACGACCCCAAGACGGGCGACGTCAGCTCCGGCTACCGCGAGAGCGGCTATCTGCCCGAAGCCGTCATCAACTTCCTCGCTCTCCTCGGATGGAATCCCGGCACGGACCAGGAACTCCTCACCATGCCGGAACTCATTGAGCAGTTCGACCTCAGCAAATGTTCCAAGAGCGGTGCCAAGTTCGACTACGTCAAGGGTCAGTGGTTCAACCGCGAATACATCCTCCGCACCGACAATGCCGTGCTCGCTCCTGCCTTCGACAAGATTCTCAAGGAGAACGGCATCGACGCTCCCATTGAACGCGTGGAAGCCGTTGTGGGCATGATGAAGATGAAGAAGATTAACTTCATCAAGGAACTCTGGCCGCTTTGTGACTTCTTCTTCATTGCGCCGCAATACGACGCCGAGGACAAGTTCACCCGCAAGAACTGGAAAGAAGGTGCCGCTGCCGACATGGCCGAACTCACCTCGCTCCTCGAAGGCCTCACCGACTTCAGCATAGAAAGCCAGAAGGCAGTAGTGGACAAGTGGGCCACAGAAACGGGCAAGAAGCCCTGGAACCCCTGGCGCGTATGTCTCGTCGGAACGGGCAAAGGCCCCGACATGTACGAACTCGCAGCCTTCCTCGGCAAGGACGAAACGCTCCGCCGCATGAAAGCCGCCATTGCCGCTCTCGGATAACCGCAACCCACACGTCAAACCCGAAGTTCCCGCAGACGGCCACTTCATACATACCCTTTACGAAAAGTGTATTCCCTCGCAATCTATCTAATGATGCTGTGCTGCAACGTGGCATCGCTCTTCAACCGAAAGATTCGCACCATGATGCGCGGACACGCCGTCGCCTGGCGCACGTTGCGCCGCAGCGTGGAGAAAGACCATACCTACGTGTGGTTCCACGCCGCTTCGCTCGGTGAGTTCGAGCAGGGACGGCCACTTATGGAACGCCTCAAGCGCGAACACCCCGAGAAGAAGATTCTCCTCACCTTCTTCTCCCCCTCGGGCTACGAAGTGCGCAAGGACTACGAAGGAGCCGACATTGTCTGCTACCTTCCCTTCGACACGCCATTCAACGCACGCAAGTTCGTGCGCTTGGCACGCCCCGAGGCAGCCTATTTCATCAAGTATGAATTCTGGCGCAACTACATCGAAGTGCTCCACAAACACGGCATTCCCTCCTACAGCGTGTCGAGCATCTTCCGCGAAGGACAGATATTCTTCCGCTGGTACGGACGCGGCTATGCCCGTGTGCTCCACCGCATGACGCACCTCTACGTGCAGAACGAAGCCTCGCGCCAGTTGCTCAAGACCATCGGTGTGGAACACGTCACCGTGGTGGGCGACACACGCTTCGACCGCGTCATCGACATACGCAACGCCGCCAAACCGCTGCCCCTCGTGGAACGCTTTGCCGGATGTTGGCGCGTACTCGTGGCAGGAAGTTCGTGGGCTCCCGACGAGGATATCATCATCCCCTACTTCAACACGCACCCCAACCTGAAACTCGTGCTCGCGCCCCACGTTGTGAGCGAAGAGCATCTGCGCCAGATAGAAGAAAAACTCAAGCGCCCCACCGTGCGCTACTCTGCTGCCACCGCCAAGAGCGTGGCTGAAGCCGACTGCCTCATCATAGACTGCTACGGACTCCTTTCCAGCATTTACCGCTACGCTGCCGTAGCCTACGTGGGAGGAGGTTTCGGCGTGGGCATCCATAACGTGCCCGAAGCCGCCGTCTACGGTGTGCCCGTCATCATCGGACCGAACAACAAGAAGTTCCGCGAAGCCCAAGCGCTTCTCCAAAACGGCGGTTGCCGCGAGATAACCTGCGCCAACGACTTCAACGCGCTTCTCGACCGCTTCCTCTCCGACAAAGACGAGCTCCAGCGCGCCGGAGAAGCCGCCGGCAACTACATCCGCGAGAATGCCGGCGCCACCAACGTGATTCTCGGCGAAGACCACAGCGCCTGAGCAACGGACTGAGCAAAACCTACGCATGAAGAACAGCGAATGAAAGTACTCCACGTCAACACATCCGACCACACCGGCGGTGCGGCAATTGCTGCATTGCGGCTCATCAAGGCACTGCGGCAGAACGGTGTAGATGCCAAACTCCTCTGCCGCGACCGCACGCTCCCACCCGAGCGCACAGAAGTGGTCAACCTTGCGCCGTCTCCTTGGCGCAAGTTGAAGTTTGCCCTTGAACGTGCCGAGATTTTCGCTGCCAACGGCTTCACTCGCAAAGGTCTCTTTGCCGTCGACACCGCACGTTACGGCAACGACATCACCCTTTTGCCCGAATTTGCCGAAGCCGACGTCATCCATCTCCACTGGACCAACCAAGGCATGCTCTCCCTCACGCATCTCGAGAAGATTCTCCAGCAAGGAAAGCCCGTCGTTTGGACCATGCACGACATGTGGACCTTCACCGGTGTGTGTCACTACGCCGACAAATGCACCCTTTGGCAGCAAGCCTGCCACCACTGTCCGCAACTACAGCGACCCTCTGCCCACGACTGGTCGGCACGCGTGTTCAACCGCAAGGCGAAAGCCTACGCCCATCGCAACCTCACCCTCGTGGCATGCAGCAACTGGCTCGCCAACCTTGCCCGCAAGGCGCCCCTACTCACAGACCACCGCATAGAGAGCATACCCAATCCCATCGACACGCAGTTCTATCAGCCCGCTGCCGACAAGGCCGAAGTGCGCCGCAAACTCGGCATACCCACCGACAAGACCGTGCTCTTCTTCACCGCCTTCAAGGTGACGGATCCCAAGAAAGGCATAGACTATCTGAGCGAGAGCCTCACTCTGCTCCTTCAGGAACATCCCGAACTGCGCGAAAAACTCGTGCTCGTGCTCGGCGGACAACAGTCCGAAACGATGGCCGACGCTTTCTGCATACCCACCGTGGCGCTCCCCTTCGACAACAGCGAAGAGGTGATGCGCATGCGTTACCAAGCCGCTGACCTCCTGCTCATGCCTACACTTATGGACAACCTTCCCAACACCATTGTGGAAGCCATGGCGTGCGGCGTGCCCGTAGTGGGCTTCAACGTGGGCGGACTGCCGCAGATGATAGAAACGGGCGTGAACGGCTACTTGGCCGACTACTGCAACAGCCTCGACTTTGCCCACGGCATAGCACGCATCCTTTCCTCGGCAAGTTACCCGGCGCTCTGCCGCAACGCCCGTTCCAAAGCGTTGCAGGCTTACTCGGAAAAAGCCGTAGCCGAAAGTTTCATTAAGCTCTACGGCGAAGAACTCGCCAAGTGCAACCATTGAGTAGCAATAATTGCACAAACATCCCCCATACACATTATATATAACAGCAAATCATGCCTCCGCTAAAAATCACCGTCGCAACGGTTACGTACAATGCCGGTGCGCTCGTTTCGCGAACCATCAAGAGCGTGGAAGAGCAAACCTACCCCTACGTGGAACACGTAATCGTGGACGGTAACTCGCAGGACGAAACCCTCGAACACATCCACCACTACCAAGAACGCAACAGTGTGGCCGCCGTGCGCCACGAAATACAGTGCATCAGTGAGCCCGACGAAGGACTCTACGATGCCATGAACAAGGCCATCGACATGGCCACTGGCGACTACATCCTCTTCCTCAATGCCGGCGACACGCTTCACGACGCCAACGTGTTGGCCAACGTAGCACATTGCGCAGAAGAGAGCAAGCGCCGTCCCGCTGTTGTCTACGGCAACACCTACATTGTGGACCGCAACGGAACGTTTGAGCGGGAGCGCCGCCTCACGCCTCCCGAGCGCCTCACGTGGCGTTCGTTCAAAAGCGGCATGCTCGTGTGCCACCAGGCCTTCTTTGCCCAAACCGCCATTGCCCGCAACGTTCACTACGATTTGCGCTACCGTTTCTCCGCCGACTTCGACTGGTGCATACGCATCATGCACCAAGCAGCGCGCGAGAACTTATCTCTCGTCAACTCACACCTCGTGGTGGCCGACTACCTCCACGAAGGTATTTCCACCATACACCACAAAGCTTCGCTCCGCGAAC
Source organism: bacterium (assembly GCA_963656685.1). Taxonomy (GTDB): domain Bacteria; phylum Bacteroidota; class Bacteroidia; order Bacteroidales; family Bacteroidaceae; genus Alloprevotella. The sequence continues at coordinate 28,114 of CAVKJJ010000035.1, forward strand.
GTTTCCGCATCATGACGCGCCACTACGGACTGGCCTCCACCCTCGCCCACCATGCGTGGTTCGTTGTGCGGCAGTTTACGAAAAAATAAATCCTCCCATGGACCAACACGACTGCTATCTTTGGGCAGCACAGCGCTGCAGCGTGAAGGAATACTGCCGCTTCGACATCGTGGCAAAGCTCCTTGCCAAAGGGGCGAGCGAAAGCGACGCCCAAGCCGTGGCGAACCGGCTCGAAAAAGAGAACTACCTCAACGACGAGCGCTACTTGCGTGCCTTCGTGGCCGACAAATTCCGTTTTGACCATTGGGGAAAGCAGAAAATTGTGCAGGCGCTCCGCCTCAAAGGTTTTTCCTCTCAAGAGGCTGCCGAAGCTTTCCACGACGCGGTGAGCGAGGAAGACTACGCCGAAGCGCTCCGCGACTTCCTTGCCGCAAAACTCCGCACCACGAAAGCCGACACTCCCTACGCGCTGCGCCAAAAAGTGGCGCGCTCGGCCATCAGCCGCGGTTTTGAACCCCATCTCGTGTTCAAGGCGCTCAGCCTCGACGACTTCTGACAAAGGGCCGATGCATATTCAAGAACAAGACCTTATCCCAAACCTATACCTTCATGAAACTGATTAGCTACCTCCTTCCCGCCACACTTTTCCTTGCCGGATGTACGGCAGACGTTACCGAGGGCTTGCAACCCGAGCAAAACGCAACGATATCCGACGCTTCCACCTATTATCAGGAGGAACTCTTCCCGCAGGGCGATGGAGCAAAAATGCTCAGTTCCACTACGGCAAAAGCCGTGTGGCAGATACTTGAAAAGTTCGACAAGACCCGTGCGCTCAGCATGGGCGAGACGTCCATTACCGACGAACAGTTTCAGGAAATAAAGACCTTCGTGGACGAGAACCTCAAGGCCGACAACGACTACGACACCTACAGCAACATCTTCAGCTGGGTGTTTAAAAACATGACATACGCTTCGGACGGCGAGGCTTACCTCAACCCTTACGACGTGTTCACGAAGAAGCGCTGCATTTGTCAGGGTTACGCCAATCTGCTCAAGACGATGTGTCTCACGCAAGGCATCCCGTGCTTCATTGCCAACGGATGGCTCGGTACCATCGGCGGTCACGCTTGGAACTACGTCTATGCCGGCGACAAATGGATTGTGAGCGACCCGACGAACAACCAGCAGTTCGATGCCCAAAGCGTCACGTCGTACCAGAGCAAACTCATCCCGCAACGCCTCGACCTCACTATTTTCGAGGACGAGGGATTTGCCTACAACTACCAGGACAATGCATTGAACGTACAAGCGGTGAAGGCTACGGCCAATGCTTATGTCGTGGTGCCCTGGAGCGTGGAAGGACTGCGCATTGAGTCGTTCCACCCCACAACGGCCATGCCGACGAACGTCACGCAGCTCTACGTCGGCAAGAACATCAGCTCGTTTGGTTCCGAACCGGAGTCGTTGTCGTCTTTCACGCCTCATCTCGCCGAAGTGTTTGTAGACCCCAAGAGCTCGAAACTCAGTTCGTACAAGGGAGTGGTCTACAAAGGCACGTCGGGCACGACGCCCTACTACATCCCCACCGCCATCACCCGTTTGGAACTGCGTGCCATGAAGACGATGGAGAAGAATGTGGTCACCAATCTCAGCAAACTCGAGGAAATTGTCATTGCTGAAGGCACGCAACGCATTGAGGCTTACGCCGTGGAGAACTGTCCGAAGCTCAAGACGGCCTACATCCCCGAGTCGGTCAGCTACGTGGACAGCAAAGCGTTCTACCGCTGTGGCAACGTTTCTATCGTCCGCACCACCACGGGCATTAAGGAAGTGACGAGGTAAATTGTGCAGATGTGCAGATGAAATGCACTGAAGCACGGCAAAAACATAGCGATTATTTACCCAAATCTGCCTCAAGAGGTGAGATTTGGGTAAATAATCGCTATATTTTTGCCGTGTAAAAGTGTTCGGTAAGAGAAATTTCTGATAAGGTTTAGCGTTGCTGCGCCGTCCGTGACGGTCGTGTAGAGCGCGAGGTTTTGAAAACCTCGCCCCCATGGAAGGCGCGGCTTTAATTCACCTACCGCCCAAAACGAGCAATCCCCGCTGCAACGCTTTGCGTGTAGCGGGGATTGGTTTTCTTTTTTGCCTGTGAGGGCGGTGCGAAGTGGATTACTTACGCAGACCGAGAGCCTTCACGATGGCACGATAACGCTCGATGTCCTTGCGCTTGAGGTAGTTGAGGAGCGCGCGGCGCTTACCTACCATCTTCACGAGTG
>CAVKJJ010000036.1:0-29006 GCA_963656685.1 bacterium
CTACAGCCAGATTGCCGCATAAATCTCCGTTGGATTTTAAATCCGAAACTTAAGTACAGAGTGATTGTAAGCGCGAGGGTGGACTTTCAGCCCGCTCCTCGCGCTTTACTTTACAATTCTGAGCAAGATGTTCTGTTTGAACATAGCTCAGCACGGCGGCATGTGCACCTCCTCAATCTGATATATTTCGTCGAAATAAGGTGTCCAGCGGTTTTCGGCTATTCCTAGCTGAAGGCCGTAGAAGCGTGTGCCGCTCTGCTTGAGCGTTTCGATGATGCCGAAATAGTTGCGCTCGGGAAGCGGAATGCGGAAGTCGGTAATCCACAACACGTCACCGCCGAAGTAGCGTTCGTCGTTGTTGAAAAACTGCGGGAGGAGCTTCAGCGTGGCGCGTACGTCCGTTCCGCCTTCGGCACGGCGGTTGAAGAACTTCAGCAGACCTGCACGGTCCTTCACCGCATCGATGGGCGTTGCCGCTACGGAGAAAGCCACCAGCATACATTCGCGTTGGTCCGTCAAGCACATCTCCGAAAGTTTCATCGTCAACGACAAGGCAATGGCCCATGCGTCGCCTGCCATGCTCCCCGAAGTGTCCACACACACCACCATAGGGCCGCACAGACTTGCCACCTTTCGGTTCAAACTCTGCGCAGAGTGGACAGACTGGCTCTTGTAGGAAAACGTCTGTAGACTACTTGTGGTGAACTTTTGCAGAAAGACGTCCTCAAGGTCGGTATCCACAAAGTGTGCCCACTCGTGAGGCAAAAGGCTTTCGAAACTCCGCCCTACAGTCACACCGGCAATGTCGCTCTTAGAGGCATGCGGAATCTTGTTTCGTCCGAGGTCCTTCACCCCGATGGCACGGATGCCCGAAGAGTCGGCTTTCCGGCCCATCATGTTGGCCACTTTCTTGAGAATGGGGTAGCGCTCCTGCAATTTCACCTTCTTGGCCAAGCCCTCGTAGACCACATCGTTCCAGCGGCCGCCCATAAGCGCCCAAGCCTGAAAAAACACTTCGAGCGGAGTGCCGTGGGCTTTCACATAGCGGGACGCCGCTTCCACGTTGTGATAAAAGAGTTGCAGCTGATGCGCTCCGTTCTGCTCAATATGTTGGTTTAGACAGTCTTTAAGCGACAATTCCATAGCGTTTTGCCAATCGTCAAGCAGCGCGTTCCAAAGTTCGTCCGTCGTATTTCTGAAACGGTCCGACTCGCGCAGATAGAAGTCTGCGTCAAAACCGAAACCGGCATATTTCTCAGCCAAAGATTCGGCCAATGCCACACCTTTATAGGCAATCTGCTCGTTTGTCCAACGTTTTGCCTCTTCCTGTTCGTTGTAGTCGTGCTTCATGCGGCGGCGCATGAAATCCACCTTCTGCAAACATGCACAGATGAACTGTTCTATCGTGTCGCAAAAGATTCGCGAAGTAAGTCGGTCAGTAGTCACGCGAGCCTTGATGTCCGTCTGTTCCATGACGTAGCGCAGGTAGCACACCAGACTGTCGTTCCCGTAAAGCACGGTGTCGGGTAATGTGCCGTGGCTCGCATAATCTTTTAGGAATTTTCGGTAAAAAGCGGCATCATTCATTGTAGAGTAACTTTCTGATATCCACACGGCATAAGGCAATATGCTTGTAGAGTTTCTGCACGTAGTCGCGTACGTGCTTCTTACACGATTCGTCAACGAAAAGATTTTGCAACATGCCTTCCTGCAACGTTTCCAATCCGTTACACAAAGTTTCCACATCGGTTTCGTAATGTCCGGCTTCCAACAGGATGTCGCCGGCAGACTCTGCGTCGTTTCTTTCGCTGTGCGTGCCCACCTTCCCCGTGGAAGGGTTCAGCAAGTGCGACCCTTCGCGCCGCATGGTGAAGGCCACTCCATTAATGTAGATGTGATTGTTGTCGCGACAGAGCGTCACCTGTTTTGCCCCCTTCGGTGCAAAGCGCTTCAGCGACGGAGACGACAACCGGAGAAGTGTGCGCGTTTCGGGTTGCTCTTCCTCTGTTTGGTAACCGATGGCAGGCGGCTGCAGCATGCTCCGTGCGGGCAGTCTTTTTAAGTCAACGATAGGAATCAGCGTGTTTCCCGCACCGTGGTTCTCCACCTGGTAGTACGAACGGTCCACGATGAGCAACGCTTCGTCGTGGCGGTCGCGTGGGGTTGTTGCGTTTTGCAGCGTATGTTGCGTCTTTACGGCGAAAAGGTCGCTTTTTACTTGTTCGCACAAATCCTCAATGCGTTCTTCGCACTCAGAGAACACGGCTCCGAGCACGATGGCTCTTACAGCTTCCACCTCGTCCGGCTCGTTCCAAAGACAATGGTACATGGGAAGTAAGTCCGTGACGTCAGCCACGCTGCGGCTTTGCAGAAAAGCCGAAATCTTGAGCAGTCCGGCAATGTGTTTCCATCTTCTGTCGCTCACATAGATGTTTCTCGTCAGTTCCTGGCCGTCAATGCTTGCCGTTTTCAAGTCCGTGCGGACCGCCGAAATGGCGGAAAGCAGCGCTGGAGAGAGCGTAACCTTTGCCGCCTCCTTTTGCCATGTCTCGTACTCTTCGCGGGTGATGGCCTCCTGAATGTCTACGCGTTGGGGACTGTCGTGTTCCAACATTTCCCGAAACACGTCCTCCGATTCTATGCATTTGCTCACGATGCGCACAAGGAAACGGTCCCACAAAGCCTCCAAACCTTCTCCTTTGGCAGGGAGTTCGTTGGAAGCTGCCACCAAGAGTTTCAGCGGTAGGCGCATTTCCACGTTGCCGTTGCGGAAAAGTTTTTCGTTCATGGCAGTGAGGAGCGTGTTTTGGATGGCAGGACCCGCTTTCCATATTTCATCAAGGAAAACAATGTCTGCCGTAGGTAAAAAGCCCTCTACGGCGCGTTCGTAAGAGTCGGACGTCTTCAGCTTGGAGATGCTCACAGGACCAAAAATCTCGTCGGGCGTAGAAAAGCGCGACATGAGGTATTCAAACGACTTTGCACCTGCAAAAACGTCTTTCATCCTTCTCGCTACCATCGACTTTGCCACTCCCGGAGGACCGAGTAGCAAAATGCTTTCGCCAGCCATTGCGGCCAAAAGGGCCATGGCGGTTTCTGTCTCTTTCTCGTAGATGCCGCTTCGCACTTGGGTGAGCAGCGATTTTATGCGTGGTGTGATGGAGGTCATGTGGTTCGGACTTGTTTATGGATAACAATAAAAGTGCTGCAAAGGTATCAAATTCGGGCATTTTTCTGCATTAGGCACGTAGCGAAGCACAAAAATCGCCGATTTTCTGCATAAAAGTCGGAGAATGTGGCGCGAAACGTAAATTTTTACATACTTTTGCTTAGCTGTTAAGGACTCAGCGCCTCCGCAAAGCGTTGTACGTTGTACCATGAACAACTTTATCTACAAACAACAGGGGGGGTATAAAGCCCTACCATTAACCAAACGAACCCCTTATTATATGAACATTCAAGAAAAGAAAAAGTATTCTTCGCCCAAATTGCGCTCCATTGAAATCGGTTGCCAGCAATTGTTGGACGACAGTAGAAAGGACCAGTATGAGGCCCCGAAGAATATTTACAAGGACTATTACGAAGAGCACACTCTTTCGTTCTAAATGAACTTATATATGACTGAGTATTCACGAAAAAGAAATAATACATCCGTTGCATCGTTCCTTGCTTGTGTGCTGATTCTCTGCATTTCAGTCCACACGGCACTTCGTGCGCAAACGCTAGATGTAGCTCGCTTGAAGAAGGTGAGCAGTTTGTCAGACATCTCAAGTGACAAGAAGTATGCCTTCGTTAGTACTTACGAGGGAAAGCTATACACGCTGACGGCTACGGAAAAGAGCTCAAATAGCATTGTGGCGCTTTGCTTGACAGATTCGCCTGAAAGCTTTACGGAGTCTAATCTGTTTCAGTTTTCCTCTATTAATACGAGCAAAAAAACAGCTTCTATCAAGAACTGTGGAAATGGACTAAATCTAATACATAAAAGGACGAATGATCTCAGATATTATAAATCTTCCTTGACTAAATGGTACAAAACGTTTTCTCTTAATGAGAAAGCCGATGGCATAAGCGCTAGCCATGACGATAATGTAGATTGTAATATAGCCTATTCAGGGGATAACACCTTTAAGATTTATTCCTCGGACAGATATCCCATCGCTTACCTCTACGAATACGATGAGTCCAACACGGTGGGAAGTATAACCATCCTGACCGACGAAGGTTACGGCACCTATTACTTGGATAAAGACTTCGTGATGCCCGAAGGTTTAAAGGGTGCCACCGTTTCGGATGCCAACGAAACAAGCGGCGAACTGAGCATTGATTGGAAATACACACCAGGTACTACCGTGCCGGCAAATACCGCTCTGCTCGTTTACGGAACGAAGGGAACGACCTACACGCTTGAAGCACCGACGGAGGCAGCAAGCATTTCGGCGCGTTCCACGGCTGAAGAAACGAATTTGCTTCGCGGAAGCGTTACGGACGAAGTGACGACAGCACCCGGAGAAGCAAGTGCGGACGATTACTATTTCTATCAAATGTACTACGTCACAAAGCTCAACGAGGGCCAAAAGCAACTCGGCTTCTTTTGGGGAGCGGAACAAGGCGGAACGTTCACCAACGGTGCCCACAAAGCCTATTTGGCTCTGCCGCGTGCAAGTTCCGTGTCGATCAAAGGCTTTGCGTTGCCTTCTGTAGACGACGGCACTTCCGCAATACGTCCTGTAATGGAAGATAAAACCCAATCCCCGTCCGTCTACACCCTTTCCGGCAAACGTTGCAACGGAGAAAATCTGCCGAAAGGCATCTATATCATAAATGGAAAGAAAGCCATCCGATAATATCATATTTGTATAAGGAGGAGCGATGTTCTGCACGATGTGGAACTCGCTCCTTTTTCGGCTCAAAAAGAACGTTTGACGATTTTTTTATGGTGCGATGAACATTTTTTCTCTCCTAAGACGGATTAAAATCCGTACTTTTGCGCCATAATGATAAATCTCTAGCATCCTTATTGGATCCACACATCATGAAAAATCTCTACACCCCACTTCTTCTTGCCGCAATGGCAGGAGTCCTTCCCCTTCAGGCTTTGGCGCAAGACGACGTCACAAGCCAGTACATCACCAATCCTAGTTTTGAAAACGGTCTTACCGGTTGGAGCAGTTCCAACCTCAAAACCCAAACGAACACCTCCTTTGCACCCAAAGACGGCAATACCTATTTGGAACAATGGGTAAGCGCAGGCAACAAGGTGAGCAATGCCTATGTAAAGCAAACCTTGCATGGCCTTCCCGCAGGTACTTACAAACTCACCGCGGCAGCCCAAAACACCCAGAACAGTAGTGCTGCAAAAGGCGCAGTCCTCACCGCTGGCGGCAAAACAACCACCGTCGGTGAAGCTGGCGACTACAGCGTGGACTTCACCGTCATTGATGGCGAAGCCGAAATCGGTTTCGAAGTGACGAGTTGCACCGGCAACTGGGTTTGCTGCGACAATTTCCGTCTGACCCTTGTCAGTCAGGATTTGACAGCGCTCCATGCCGAACTCCAAAGTCGCATAGACGAAGCGCAAAAAGTGCTCAGCGCCAATCCGTCCGGTAGCAAGGCCGACGAATTGCAGACCGCTATAGACGGAGCAAAGAGCGAACTCGCTGCAACAACCGCGGACAATCTATCCACTGTGGCAAAGGCGCTAGCCAATGCTGTTCTCAACTTCCGCATAGCCAACAGCAAAGGCACCGTACCTACCGTAGTGTCCGAAAAGCGTTTCACGCGTGGTGTCAGCAACATCTACGCACGTTCTAAAGTGAGCGGAGTGGCTACGTCCAAGATTCTTGAACAGGGCTACTGCTGGAGCACGGAAACCAATCCGACAGTCTTTGACAACCGCAGCACGGACTACCTAGAAAGCAACGGTACAGTATATAAAATATCCGGCCTTTCGCCGGCTACTATATATTATATACGTGCTTATGCCATCACCACCGACTACGCAGTGGGTTATGGCGACGTCTTGAAAGTAATTACCATTCCTCGAGGTGGCATTACCTACTATTATGAAGGAAACGCCCCCACCGAAGAAGTCAACAACCGCATTGAAGCCGCAGTGAAATCGGCTGTTGAGGCTTGGAACGAACAAACCAGCATTCAAGGCTTCAGCACTTCCGTTCATTATGGCGCAGACACGCAGACGGCCGACTGTTCTTATGGCGGTTGGATGCGTATTGGTCCTAACGTAGGCAACCAGCAGACGGGTACCGTTATGCACGAAATGGCACACGGCGTCGGTGTCGGTACGCACAGCGTATGGAATGCTACCGATTCTCCCATGCGTTCAGGAGAAGGTACAGGCTATTGGCTTGGCGAGAGAGCCAACGAAGTGGTCAAGTTCTGGAAGAACGACGACACGGCTATGCTTAACGGCGACAAAACCCACATGTGGCCTTATGGCGTGAACGGAGCGAACGAAGACGACGGCACGGAAGTGCTCTACACTGCTAACGGGCAGATTGTTCAGGCGCTTGGCGAAGACGGACTTCCTCCTGCCGGCGGATTCGGTACACCGGCTTTCAGTTTTGATTATGCAGAAGGTGTGAAATATTATCTCAAGAACGAAGACGAAGACCGCGGTCTGCTCACTTCGTTCCTCACTACTTCGGAAGACGGCACGCTGTCATGGACGCAAATCAGTACGGGCAAAGTGACTCAGCACGATGAGGCTGCCTGGACCATCACGTTCAATCCTGCTACGTGCTACTATCAGTTCCGAAATGTTGGCACAGGACAGTACCTTACTTACGATGAGAAAAAGAGCATGAAGTTCTGCACAGAAGAAGCTACGACTCCCTCTGATGCCCAGAATTTGCACCTCATGCGCGGTCGTGTAGACGTCACTATCGGTAATTCACCTGAAGCGTTCCGTGGCTATTGGATTGTTCGTCCCGAAAAGGCATTGAATCCCCATACGTTGGGAACCATGACAAAGGGCCGTGTGCTTGCCACTTCGTTCGACCTCAAGAATTCAGCCACAGCGCAGCGTTGGCTCATTCTCTCAGCCGATGAAGTCACTGCGCTTGAAAGCACCATTGCAGCGGAAAACAAACAGAAACTGCAAAATCTTCTTGAGGCTGTGAAGCAACTTCCAATTGTACCTCACAAGGAAGTCTCCACTGGCGCAGACGCAGCTTTGGCTGAAGCTATTAGCTCTGCCGAAACATTGCTCGCTGATGCAAGCTCAACATCCAACACACTGTCCGATGGCGTAGAAGCACTTCGCAGCAGTGCTTTGTCCTTCTTGGCGGCAGCAACTCCCGTTGATGCAAAGCACCCCTTCGATGTGACGTTCCTTCTTAACAGTGCCGACCTTTCAGATCTCTCAGCATGGAAGGATACGCCAGAAGAAACAAGCGATGGTTGCGCATCGTTCTCTTCTACGTTCAATTTCTACCAAACAGTCACGAATCTTCCTGCAGGAACTTACGCCTTTACGGCTCAAGCATTCCAGCGTGTGGGCGATGCCAAGACTGCTTATCAGAACTACTTGAATGGCGATGCAGGCATCACAGCCACCATCTATGCCGGTACGAAGTCCAATGAACTCATGGCGCAAGGCGCAGGAGCACAAACCGAGAAACGTGCAAGCAAGGATACGCGAGTTGCAACAGGTCCGTCGCTGTACGTTCCTGCAAACCTTGCTTCTGCAGTAAAATATTTTGCCGATTCGCTCTATACGAACAAAGTGGTAACGAAAGTAGCCACCACGGGTGGTAGCCTTACCGTAGGTCTCCGTAACAATACGGAAGTCACTTCCGGTTGGTGCGCCTTCGGTTACCTTGGCTTCAAATTCTACGGTACGCTGAGCGAAGACGATGCAACCACTGGCATCCATCAAGCGCAGACGGTTACAGCAGAAGAACCCCTAAACGTTTACACCTTGAGCGGCGTTCGCGTTCGCAGCAACGCCAAGTCTCTGCAAGGTCTCCAGCCCGGTCTCTACATCGTGAACGGAAAGAAGACGCTCGTGAAATAAGAATAGCGCGCAGTCGCTACACAACTACACTTAATCGGCACGCAACACACGGCACAAGCCCACGTTGCGTGCCGTTTTTGTGGATGGGAACAGGGCGGAAAGCATACTTTCTGTTGTACACAATTGCATAAGATGTAAAAACCTATTATCTTTGCATCGCTGAAGTGCGGTTTATGTCCGTATTTGAAGCAAGACATATTTTCAATAGCAATTAAAGCATTTGCTGTTTATTCTATAACGTTCAGAAACTTGCAGGTAGAAGAACAATGTTGCAGAATGAATGGTGGGTGCCCATGCATATGCGTGGGCTCCTCTCTCATCTGTAACATTAGGTTTCCTGCAAGTACCTTGAACGTGGATGAGTTGAGAAGTCCGCGTTTTTGCGTATTTGCAGGAGATTTCGTTTTGGACAGAATGGCTTTTGCACACCATGATTTACTGATTATTAAGGTAAAAACTATTCTTCTCTTTTTATGTCACAACGTATCAAGTCGTTTCTGACAGACCGCCGCGTGTTGGTCTGTTGGACTGTATTGCTGTTCCTTTCAGGGATAGTGCGCTTATTGGCAGGATTACGCAACGGTAAATTCTCTGGCGGCGACTTCGCCGACTTGTTTATCAACTACGAAGGTGGCTTCGTGCGTCGGGGGTTACTCGGGGAAATTTTGCTGCAAACGCAGCAGTTCGGTGTGAACCCTCTATATGCTGGCATTATACTGGCTGTAGCGGCATACGCAGTTCTAATTGTATTCTTCGTCCGGAACTTTCGCGAAAAAGGTGGCGAAGCCTTCTGGCTTTTCCCATGCTACATCTTGGGCGGAGGCTGCATATACGGACTCCAATATATAAGGAGGGATTATCTTATAGTGGCCATGCTCATTTTCATTATCTGGCTTTCCCGACGAATCAGTTCGAAGGCATGGATCGTTGTAGCAAATGTCCTCACCTGTATCACGATTCTTTGTTACGAACCTTTTGCCTTCTTTGCCATCCCCGTCCTTGTTGCCCTCACAAGAATGCGCGGTCTTTCATGGACGAGGTCCATTGTAGTTTGGACTTTGCCGTTTATCGTGTTCTGCGTGTGCTGCGTTTGTTCTGGCAACGAGAGTGTTTTTCTCGCTGTGAAAGACTCCACGTCGGGCTTCCTCGCCAATTCTGGCATCACGAATTTTCTTGGACGGTCAACGGCAGACGTCATTGTGTTCCATCTTCATAACAATTTTTGCAGTCTTACGGGTAAGCTCATTCCCAATGTGCTGTATATTTGGCCGTGCATGCTTTGCATGGTTTACTATTGCGTATACGCTCCTTATGTATTTCGCAGCAAAAGTAACAGCGAAGACTTGCGTGCTGTGCGTTTGCTTGTCGTCTTCTGTCTTCTTGTCTGTTCGTTGGCGATGTTCACCGTACTCTCTACAGATTATTCCCGCACCTTTTCTTGTATCGCGCTAATAACCTATGCATTGACGCTCATTCTTCCCTACGAAGAAATTCAAAACCTTTTCCCGAAACGTATGGTGCTCAAGGCTGAACAACTTCTCAAAGTTACAGACAACCATTTCTGCCCTACACGCTTCCGCCTTGTGCTGATAATGCTTTTCGTAGGCTTCAGCACATGGACCGGTGGCGGCATGAGAGACCACATACGCCAAGGTGAGGTTATGAACGTGGTTCAAGGAGCCTGTAAGTTGGTGGTAAAAGCAGTAAAACCGATAAATTCCGAAGCACAATGAAAAACATATTTCTTCTTCTCCGTCCGCAGCAATGGATGAAAAACGGTTTCGTCTTTCTTCCGCTGTTTTTTAGCGGCAATCTCTGTAATACAAGCATGTTGCTGCAAACGCTCATCGCATTTTTGTCCTATAGCCTTGCGGCCAGTAGCATATATTGTTTCAATGACATATATGACCGTGAAGTAGACCGCCTTCATCCCAAGAAACGTCTGCGTCCTGTAGCCTCAGGAGCTGTTTCCGTAGCAAAAGCATACGTATTGATGCTTTTCACACTTCTCCTTTCGTTGCTTGTAGCCTTTTTCGGATTGACAGCATGGTGCGAGGCTTGCTTCATCATAGGCTTCTATTATGTAATGAACCTGGCTTACTGCATACGCCTCAAGCAGATAGCGCTCGTTGATGTGATCATCATTGCCGTAGGCTTTGTCCTGCGTGTCGTGCTTGGAGGCGCAGTTACGGGCATTGTGCTTTCTCACTGGATTGTGGTAATGACATTTCTCCTTGCTCTATTCCTTGCTTTTGCAAAGAGACGCGACGACGTGGTACTCTATGAAAACACGGGAGTGCTCCCTCGCAGAAACGTCAACCGCTACAATTTGCAGTTTATGAACCAGACAATTGCTGTGATTGCAAGCATCACGCTTGTAGCCTACATGATGTATACTGTCTCGGACGAAGTGATGGAACGTTTGGGCTCGCACCGAATTTACATTACTGCCATCTTCGTGCTTATGGGCATTCTGCGTTACATGCAGTTGACCATTGTGGACGTGAAAAGCGGAAGTCCTACAAAAGTGTTGATGCACGACCGTTTTGTTCAAGCCTGCATAGTAGGGTGGTGCATTTCGTTTCTGATTCTTATCTACTTGTAACATGTCTATGTCTTCTTCTATAAAAGATAAGCGCAAGGTAGTCGTTTTTGATTTTGACGGCACGCTTACGACTACCGATACGCTGCCCCTATTTATTCGCTTCGTCTTTGGGATGCGTAGCCTTATATGGGGCATCGTCGTAAACATACCTTGGATTGCTCTTTATAAACTGCATTTGTACTCCAATTCAAAAGCTAAAGAACGTTTGTTTGGACATTTCTTTCGGCATATGCCCTATGCCGAGTTCGAGGCGTGGGGAAAGCATTTTGCTGCAGTTGTGGAGAACAAGAAACGTGCATCAGTCGTAGAACATATGCATGCATACGCGAAAGGAAATTGTCGTGTAGTGGTCATCAGCGCCAGCATGGAGGAATGGGTGCGGCCGTGGTGCGAGGCTAATGGCGCGTCAGTTGTATGTGGTACAAAGGCTGAAGTGGATGCGGAAGGTCTGCTGACCGGTCGTTTTGCATCAGCAAATTGTTATGGTGCAGAGAAAGTACGGCGGTTGTTCCTAGTAGAGCCTAAGCGCGAAGCATACATGCTCATCGCCTACGGCGACAGTCGCGGCGATTGCGAAATGTTTGCCGAAGCCGACGAAGCACATCGCATATGAAGTAGAGTCGTCCAATGCAGGATTTTGTTCGTTCTCTTCTCAACCTCAACAGAAGCTCGTAATTTTGTATGCAAAAGTCTCTACACTCATTATTATATATAGCACTTCCATGACTGAACTTTATCTGGTGCGCCACGGCGAGACGGAAGAGAACGTGCAGCACATCCTGCAAGGGCATCTTCCTGGTACGCTCACTGCGCGTGGTATAGCGCAAGCTGAAACACTACGCGATGAACTCCTTTCGTGCGGTGTTCGTTTTGATGCACTCATTTGTAGTGACCTAAGGCGTGCAGTACATACGGCCGAAATAGTCAATGCTCCGCTCTCCTTATCCCTTCGTCCCACGCACCTGCTCCGCGAAAGAGATTGGGGTACGCTGACGGGAAGGATTGTGCTACCCGACCATCATGTTGACATCCCTTCCGATGCGGAAAGCGTTGAGGATATGTTCCGCCGCGCCCGTCTCTTTTTGAAATGGATAGGGGACAATTATGAGGAACAACGTGTCATAGCAGTAGGTCACGGACTCTTCAATCGTGTTCTGCAGGCTGCGCTGAAAGGACTTACCATTCGCGATATACCTCGCATGGAGAATGCGGAAGTGCGCATTCTGCAAATAAACGAACACGCACCTTATGAACGTACACAAGGAGAAGATGGTTCCGATTGCGTTTCGGCCAATTGATGCGCCACGTGTTGTATTTAAAACGTCCTATTTTGCCACGTCTACCTTTCATTTATGAATAAAAGAGGCAGAGTGAAAAACCAAAAGGATATTTTTTCTGCCAAATTTGTAATCATATTGTAAGTTTTTTCGTTTTGCACTTGCACATTTCTTGCTTAAAACACTATCTTTGCAACCATAACGAATGCGGCGCATACAAAGTGTGCCAAACGTTATCCGCTAAACGGACTCTAGCACAAGTGAAGTAATAAAACTCCCTTTCTCCACGTACCACACAAAAAGAATATGCATTCCAAAATCCAGTTCACCAAGATGCACGGTGCGGGCAATGACTACATCTACGTCAACACCCTCAAGTATCCCATTGCAGACCCCGAAAGTCTGTCGCGCCTTTGGAGCGATCGTCATAAGGGTATAGGTGGCGACGGCTTGGTGCTTATCGGTCCGTCTACGGACGGCGATTTCTCCATGCGCATATTCAACAACGACGGTTCTGAAGCACGCATGTGCGGTAACGCTTCGCGCTGCATCGGTAAATACCTCTACGAATACGGACTGACGGACAAGCGCGAAATTAAGCTCTCTACGCTCTCTGGTATCAAAGTGCTGAAACTGCACGTAGACGCCACGAATCATGTGGACTCCGTTACGGTAGATATGGACGAACCGCGTCTTGCTGTGCCTTTACAGTTGGCGACAGCGGATGGTAGTATGACAGAAGGTATGGTCGTTAGCACAGAAGGTAAGGAATTTACGGGTACTTTCGTATCCATGGGTAACCCTCATTTCGTTATCTTTGTGGACGACGCAGAAACATTTGACGTGGCTACTATCGGTCCCACGCTTGAATTTGCCGCCATCTTCCCTGAGCGATGCAACATTGAGTTTGCCACCGTGCGCCCCGACGGAAGCATTCGTATGCGCGTATGGGAACGAGGTTCCGGCATCACTATGGCTTGCGGAACGGGAGCTTGCGCCACAGCCGTAGCAGCAGCGCTTACTCACAGAACTGGACGCGAGAGCGATATTGTCATGGACGGCGGCACGCTCCATATTGAATGGTGTGAAGCGGACAACCGCGTACTCATGACCGGTCCTGCTACCCGTGTGTTCGACGGCGAGATAGAAATTGAAACGCAGCAACCCTAAGAAATAATCATGCAGATTGACGTCATCACCACGTGCGCCGGTCTGCATTTTTTGTTTCCCGTCGCTAGCCTCTTTCGCAAATTGCGGATGCAAAACGTCGTCGTAGATGCACAAAGGCGATTCATTTCTCAAGAATATAGACTAACTTTGTACCGTAAAAGAATCAAACTAACGGTAACTTTTCAAGAACCATAAAATTGCAATGGCAACCATAAACGAAAATTTCCTCAAACTCCAAAAGAACTATCTCTTTGCAGACATCGCCCAAAAAGTGGCAGCTTACAAGGAAGCACACCCTGAAGCAAAAATCATACGTCTTGGCATTGGCGACGTGACACGTCCCCTTGCGCCCGCCGTCATCAAAGCCCTCCACGAAGCTGTAGAAGAAATGGCTTCTGCAGATACCTTCCGCGGCTATGGCCCCGAACATGGTTACGACTTTCTCCGCCAAGCCATCGTGGAAAACGATTTTGCCCCGAGAGGCGTGGAGATTGATGCCGACGAAATTTTCGTCAACGACGGTGCCAAGAGCGATACTGGCAACTTCGGCGATATCCTTGGTCACGACAACAGCATTTGTGTGACCGATCCTATCTACCCCGTCTACATCGACTCTAACGTCATGGGCGGTCGTGCCGGAGAGTTTACGGATGGTGCCTGGAGCAAGATTACTTACTGCCCCTGCACGGCGGAGAACGACTTCACCCCCTCTCTGCCCGACCATCCCACGGATATGATCTACCTTTGTTATCCCAACAACCCCACAGGCACTACACTTTGCCGTGAAGAGTTGGAGAAATGGGTAGACTATGCACTTAAAAATAAGAGCATCTTGCTCTACGATGCCGCCTACGAGGCATACATCACCCGCGAAGGCGTGCCTCACTCCATCTATGAAATAGAAGGTGCGAAGAAGTGCGCCGTAGAGTTCCACTCCTATTCTAAAACGGCAGGATTCACTGGTCTGCGCTGTGGTTATACCGTAGTGCCTAAAGAACTTGTGGTGCGTGCCTCCAACGGTGAGGACGTTCAGCTCAACCAACTTTGGAATCGTCGCCAGTGCACGAAATTCAACGGCACGGCCTACATCGTACAGCGTGCAGCTGCAGCCATCTATACAGAAGAAGGAAAGCGTCAGGTGCGCGAAACCATTGACTACTACATGACCAACGCTCGCATCATGCGTGAAGCCCTCACCGAAGTAGGCCTCAAGGTCTACGGCGGCGTTGACGCCCCCTACATCTGGCTCAAGACTCCCGAGGGCGTAGGCTCATGGCAATTCTTCGAACAGCTTCTTACAGAAATAAACGTGGTCAGCACACCTGGCGTAGGCTTCGGACCTGCTGGCGAAGGCTTCATCCGTCTCACAGCCTTTGGTAAACGCGAGGACTGCGAGGAAGCTATGGCACGTCTCAAGGCCTGGATGAAGAAATAAAGTCCATAGGGCAATGCTCATCAACGTGCAATGCTCCCATCCATAAGAACTACACAAAACTTTACACCCATTTTCACACATACAACTTAACTTATGAGTAACCTTCGTTTTAAAGTCGTAGAAGAGGCGTTCAAGAAGCGCCCGGTCGAAGTGAAGGCGCCCGCAGAGCGTCCCTCTGACTACTTTGGCAAGTACGTGTTCAATCAGGAGAAGATGTTCAAGTATCTCCCGATCAAAGTTTACCAACAACTTCGCGAAGTGATTGAAAAGGGCACACCCCTGCCCCTCAGCGTAGCCAACGAAGTGGCACAAGGCATGAAGACTTGGGCCATGGAGATGGGCGTAACCCACTGCACCCACTGGTTCCAGCCCCTTACAGAAGGTACCGCCGAGAAGCACGATGCTTTCGTAGAGCACGACTTCAAGGGCGGCATGGTAGAAGAATTCTCTGGCAAAGAGCTCGTTCAGCAAGAGCCCGATGCTTCTTCCTTCCCTAACGGTGGTATCCGCTCTACCTTTGAGGCCCGCGGTTACTCTGCATGGGATCCCGCATCGCCCGTGTTCATCATTGGCGACACGCTCATGATTCCTACCATCTTCGTTAGCTACACCGGCGAAGCACTCGACTACAAGGCACCGCTCAAGAAGGCTCTTGCCGCTGTCGACAAGGCTGCTACGGCCGTTTGTCAGTATTTTGACGAGAACGTGACCCGCGTCACCGCCAACCTCGGTTGGGAACAGGAGTACTTCCTCGTTGACGAAGGTCTCTACGCAGCCCGTCCCGACCTCTTGCTCACAGGCCGCACGCTTATGGGCCACGACTCCGCAAAGAACCAGCAGATGGACGACCACTACTTTGGTGCCATCCCCGAACGCGTGCAGGAGTTCATGCGCGACCTCGAAATTCAGGCGCTCGAACTCGGTATTCCCTGCAAGACCCGTCACAACGAAGTTGCCCC
Source organism: bacterium (assembly GCA_963656685.1). Classification (GTDB taxonomy): domain Bacteria; phylum Bacteroidota; class Bacteroidia; order Bacteroidales; family Bacteroidaceae; genus Alloprevotella. The sequence goes on from CAVKJJ010000036.1 coordinate 15,485, forward strand.
CAACCAGTTTGAACTCGCTCCTATCTTTGAGGAGTGCAACCTCGCAGTTGACCACAACATGCTCCTCATGAGCCTCATGCGCAAGATTGCTCGCAAGCACGGCTTCCGTTGCCTGCTCCACGAAAAGCCCTTTGCTGGCATCAATGGTTCTGGTAAGCATAATAACTGGAGTCTTACCACGAATACCGGTGCCTTGCTCCACGGCCCTGGCAAGACTCCTGAGGATAACCTCCGCTTCGTAGTATTCATCGTGGAAACGCTCATGGGTGTTTACCGTCACAACGGTTTGCTCAAAGCTTCCATCATGAGCGCAACGAACGCTCATCGTCTTGGTGCCAACGAAGCACCTCCCGCAATCATCTCTAGCTTCCTTGGCAAGCAGGTAAGCGAACTCCTCGACAAGGTAGAGAAGTCTACTTCAGACGAACTCTTCACCGTTGAGGGCAAGCACGGAGTGAAACTTGATGTGCCCCAGATCCCCGAACTTATGGTGGACAACACGGACCGCAACCGTACCTCTCCCTTCGCCTTCACCGGTAACCGCTTTGAATTCCGCGCTGTAGGTTCTATCGCCAACTGCGCAAGTGCCATGATTGCCCTCAACACAGCTGTGGCTGAAGCTCTTGCAGACTTCAAAGTCCGCGTAGATGCAAAGATCGCTGGTGGTCAGAACAAGATCGCAGCCATCCTTGACGTGGTTCGTGAAGATATAAAGACTTGCCGCCCCATCCACTTCGACGGCAATGGTTACAGCGACGAATGGAAAGAAGAAGCTGCACGTCGTGGTCTCGACTGCGAAACGTCATGCCCCATCATCTTCGATCGCTACCTCGACGAGTCTAGCGTGAAGATGTTTGAGTCTATGAACGTCATGAATCGCCACGAATTGGAAGCCCGCAACGAAATCAAGTGGGAAACCTACATGAAGAAGATTCAGATTGAAGCCCGTGTGCTCGGCGACATCTGTATGAACCACATCATCCCCGTGGCTACGAAGTATCAGAGCGAACTTGTTGACAACGTGCACAAGATTCAGCTTGCTTTCGCTGATACGGCTAAAGTAAAGGAACTCACAGCTTACAACATTGACCTCATTGAGAAGATTAACAAGCACGTTAGCTTCGTGGCTGAAAACGTAGAAGCCATGGTAGAGAAGCGCAAGGTTGTCAACAAAATTGAGGATGTACGTGAACTCGCTGTGGCTTATCATGACGAGATCGCTCCTTACTTTGACGCTATCCGCTACCACATCGACAAACTCGAACTCATTGTAGAAGATGAGATGTGGACGCTTCCCAAGTATCGTGAATTGCTCTTTATCCGCTAATAAGCGATAGCCTTAAGGCTAAATCAAAAATAATCCGCACATAACGCGCTTTGCGTTATGTGCGGATTTTCTGTATATTTTACTGATAGAGTAGCTTTGTAACGTCAGCAGGATTGAGTGCCCACTCATAAGTGTATGACTCATCTGCTTCGTCGGCATTGTCTGTCAGTTTGAGGTTCTGCGCTTTGGCCTTTAACTCTACGAGTTGTCCGATTGAGAGTTTCGTTTCAAGTTTATGGAGCAAAGATTCAATGGATTTAGTGTCAATTCCGCGCAAAGTCTGCGATGTGAACGGCATTTCCAGCCAGATGATTTCGCGTGTTTCAACATCAAGCACACCGAAAACTAGACCTTTGGAAAGGTTGCCTTCGCTGATGCGGACCATATGTTGCACGCATGACGGATCGTAGGCGACCCCTGTCGACTCTGAAACGGTCATCGGATTGGATGAATCCATCCAACCTACAACGAGGTTCGGGCATAGTGCACCTACAGAGTATGCATTGCAAGTGAAAGTCACATATCTCGCATTCGCAGCATCCAACTCTGGTAGAAACAACTCAATGTATTCCGCTGTGCCTACCATCTCCGGTACGCTACGTATATCGCCAGAGTGCTTTGCGCCTACACAGGTCAAGTTGTAGAAAGCACAATCTTCTGTCTTCTCGTCAGGAAGTGTTATGCGACAACTCAAATCCATATCAAGATGCTGGGCATGTAAGCCTTTTCCCCATTGTAGAAAGAGACGTATGGCGTCACCTTCAACCTTGAAGCGAGTTCCCATTAAGGCACATGATGTGTCTTGTATAGTAGCTGAACGGTCACCTACGCTGATGGGGATGTCATATAGTGACGGATCGATGTAAATGGCCTTAGCTTCAGTCTTTTGTGCTGCGAAACGGCGAAACATGGACGATTGGTAGACTTCTGTCACTTCTTTAGCCATTTGCTTGCGTGCGTCTTCGTCATAGAGTACAAGTAGCTTGTTGGGTTCTATGCGATGAGTAACGCCTGTGATAGGGCGTGCAAGACGGATTGCTTTCGTGTCAAAATACGATTCTGCGGCATTGCCGAGTGATAGGAGCAGACGTGCAGGCAATTTGTCGGCAACGTCGTTGAATGCAGCGATGACCTTGTCGCTACCGAAGCGCAATATCGTGGCAAATAGGCATCGGGCGAAGAGTCCCGGACGTTCTTTGAGTAATGATAGGGTTTTGTCGGCGTCGTTGTCAAGTTGGGCTTTGTCAACGCGACCCTGCCATGTAGAGTAGTCTTGATTGTAGAAAACATCAAGAATTTCTGCCAAATGTGCCATGCCTTTTTTGCGGGAATATTCTCCCAAGCGGAGCGCACGAATCATGCGCACCCACATGCCGCGCTTGGGGTTCATGTTCTCTGCAGCCTGCTTGGCAGTCATCGGCATTGCATTCAGCCATTTGGCTACGCACAGACAAGTCTTGCGGTCGTACTTTAGCATGAGTTTTTGTTTCATGGCCTTAGCTGCATCCGCTCCTTTGTCTAATGGTCCGAAGATGTGGCGATAGAGCTTGCGTGCATGGGTAACAAGGGTCTTGGGTTCGATAATCTGTATATATCCACTCTTCTCATACCAAAGATAACGGAGCACGTCGCTAGGAGTCTTCATGAACTTGCCTGCTTCTTCAGTTTTGTCCATCCCAACCAACAGTTTGACTACAAGCATGGCTGTTTCTTTCATGGTGACAATGGCGTCGTCAGGCAAAGGATATGTTCTGAGCAATTGTTCAAGCGAATCCTTCTGCGTTCCGTCGAGAGGTGTTGCTGAAGAAAGCAGGGATGAGAAAACATTCACCATATCCTCGTCTGTGAATAGGCGTAGCTCCTTCAGTTTGCTTCCTTGTCCTTTGTATACGAAGTCGGTTGTCTTGAATGGCGTGCCGCAGAATGGGCAACCATTATATCGCTCAAGAGGAAACGTTCCTTCGGGAATAAAGTGACCGCATTTGAGAGTAGTGCCTTTGAATCCAACCTCTTCGCCTCCGAAAATATTGGCAATTAAGGTGACCAGATGGTCTGCGCACGACTCACCGGTAGGTATGTTCCAACCTTTAACGAGCGATGCCCAGTTGAGATTCACGCCCATTACGTCGTTGATACATTCTGTAATCTCGGCGAGTTCGTCTACAGAGACATTGTTAAGCGCATGAAGAAGTTCCTCGCTCACGCAGAAACCGTTCTCTTTCAACCGTGCCACAAAAGCTATCACCGGTGCAGTCGCCACGGAGTTCATGTCGAGATTCTCACGGTTGATGTTGAGGTACATAGCGCGATAGCGCAAAGCTACTTTTGTCAAATTCTTGTTCATAACTTTCTCTGATTTTAAAAGGTAATGGAGTGGCTGGATGTTCTTGGCTACGAACCAAGCGGCATTAGCCCAATTCTATAGAGAAGTAAGCCACTCTTAGACCTTGTTTGTGATTAAGAGGTAATTGGCAGACAAGGACAATTTATGAAATTGTTGCTCGAAAGCGGGAAGTATGTCTGTCTTGACCTCATTGTATGATAAGAGATAATTGAGAAACTGACTGTCCGGCCATAGCTCGAAAGCTACCCGGAATCTTATTGTTGGAGTAAGTTTCTCTTAGACCTCATTGTCTTGTGCTGCGAGCAGGGCTCGAACCTGCGACACCGAGTACTATAAGAAGTATGTGGTGGTTGGTCCATGGAAAGGAAATTTCGTCACAATCAAACTCATGCTCTACCAACTGAGCTATCGCAGCAAGTGAAAAGAGAGGTAATGGAACGACTGTGTGGAGCCTCTTTAGCATGATGTATGTAGAAGTAAGCCGTTCTTGACCTTCTCTTTTGGATGTGTGGGGGTATTTGCACTGGAAGTGGTTGCTTCTGGCGATGCAACGATGGGTATCTTATCCTTTAATCACGGCTACAGGAAGCAGTCTTGTGCGAATTTTTACGAGATCGAGCTCATTTGCAATAACCTCTTCAATGTCTTTATAAGCGCCAGACGCTTCTTGCATATCGCCCTGATAGCGTATGGCATGTATAATGCCCTTTGCTTCAAGTTTTGCTACTTCTTCTTCCATGTTCAGTTCACGGACGGCAGCCTTGCGTGAGAGTACACGCCCTGCACCATGCGAGCATGAACAAAATGAATCGGGATTTCCCAAACCTTCTACAATATAGGATGCAGTACCTTGTGAGCCGGGAATAATTCCAATGACACCTTTTTGTGCCAGCGTTGCACCCTTTCGGTGTACGAAGACATCCTTTCCAAAGTGCTTTTCGCATGCGGCGTAGTTATGGGCAATGTTGATCATGGGGTCAAATTCAATGCCCTTCAATGTATCGGCCAATACTTCTTCTATTCTGTGCATCATCAGCTTGCGGTTGCAGAGGGCAAAGTCTATGCAATACTTCATTTCTTCCCAGTACATGCCGAACTCTCGCGAACCTTGCGGAAGAAAAGCCAGATTGATTTCAGGAGAAACCGCGGAGTTCCATCTTGAATTCAAAGTCTTTGCCATCTCATTATAGTAAGCACCGACTCTTGCACCGAGATTTCTTGACCCAGAGTGTATCATGATCCATAGCAAATCATCTTCGTCTTTCTGCAACTCAATGAAGTGGTTACCGCCACCGAGCGTACCGACTTCATGGAGTATTGATTCTTGCCGTGCCTTTACAATGGTCATCTTTTCTATTTCATGACCTTCTGGAAGGAATCGGGCGTCCTGCTTCTCTTTATGGTGGTCCATTCCGAGCGGAATACGTTCACGAATGCCTTTCATGATTACTTTTCGGAGAATTTGTTGCGGTATCTCGCTAACTTTCCAGTTAGTTTTTACTGCGCACATACCACAGCCAATGTCCACGCCAACAGCGTTGGGTATAACTGCGCCGTTGCAGGCGAGTACACCGCCGATGGGCATTCCCATGCCTGCATGAACATCAGGCATGATGGCAAGGTGGTGATGAAGGAAAGGAAGAATCGTCAGGTTTTCAATCTGTCGCATAGCCGATTCTTCTACGTTGTCCGTCCAAATTTTTACCAAGCGGTTGTTTATAGTCTTTACTTTCATTGTCTCAAATGTTGCGTATTGATATATGGGTAGTGATTTATAGAACCACATATAGTGGCCGGAACCTTAGCTCAGCTTCCAAAATGCATCCGCTTTTGTCGGATTACGGCTGCAAAGTAACGAGCGAACTGCGCATCCTTTTTGCGTAGTTCGAGAATTTAGATGGAAATCAGAAGAAAAAACTTCAAAAAATGAGTTCTGCGCAAATAGGTTGCGTATTTATCTCTATATTTGCGCTGTTGAATCAGAAAATTGAAAATATATGCCGGCTAACAAGAATGCTCTCATTCGCTACAAAACCATAGACAATTGTCTTCGAAATCACTATCGCCGTTGGACTTTGGAAGATCTCGTCAATGCATGTTGTGATGCGCTTTACGATATGGAGGGCATCAGTAAAGGCGTGTCTGTACGTACGGTTCAGGGGGACATCCAGATGATGCGTTCTGACAAACTTGGCTATAATGCACCTATAGAAGTCTATGAACATAAATACTATAGGTACTCCGTGGAAGGATATTCTATCATGGATATGCCTTTGTCGCAAAACGACTACGATGTCATGCAGGAGGCTGTAGATATGCTTCGTCAACTAGAAGGTTTTGAGCAATTCTCTGAAATGAGTGACGTCGTCAGCCGTCTTCAGGATAAACTGGCTATCTCGCGCAACAACCGCAAACCGATTATTCATTTCGATAGCGTTCCTAATCTTAAGGGGTTGAAACTTCTCAATCCCCTTTATAACTACATTGCGCACAAACAGACACTGCGCATAATGTATAAGTCTTTTTCAGCCCGACATCCTGTGGAGTTTATACTTTGTCCATATCTCTTGAAGGAGTTTCGGAATCGTTGGTTCCTCTTTGGTTCAAAGGCTAGTAATTTGTTACTGTATAATCTCGCGCTCGACAGAATCATAAGCGTGGAACCTTCTGATGCTCCTTTTCGTGAGAATCCCGATTTCGATTCTGAACATTTCTTTGACGACGTGATAGGTGTGAGCAAGAATCTTAGGAATACGCCTAGTTGCATAAAATTCTGGGCGACGCCCGAACAGAGTAATTACATCAAGACAAAACCTATACACCCGTCGCAGCGTGTGATTCAAGAAAATCCAGAAGACAGGAGTTGTATCTTCAGAATTGATGTGGTGATAAACTTTGAAATGTATTCAGTCTTTATGAGCTATGGGCCAGGCATCAAGATAATTTATCCCCGCAATGCAGTGATGTATATGCGTGACAAACTGGAGGAAGCTCTTAAACTCTATGACTCTAGCATTGAGGGGAAGGAGAAAGAATAGTTTGTGCAGTACGGTTTGTGTTTGCTGAACATTGTATGAGAAACACAAGTTTCTGTTTCCTGTTAATGTGCAGATTTGTCTAATATTTTATTGTGCGTAGTTCTGCAACTTTGCAGCGCAAAAAATAAGTTCCGCAATTCGGTAAGTCGAACGTTTGCGGAACTTATTTTTTGCGCATTGCTAAGGCTTGCTTCGCTTGTTTATTTGGAGGAGGGGGAGAAAGATTCGTATGTGCCGTCATCGAAGAATACACGAATTTCCAAAACCTTGCGCACCTTTTTGTCTAGGAGATTCTTGTTTTTGAGTTCTCTCAAATAAATCAGTTCTTGCATGAGCTCATTACTTAGGCCATTGCTTGGAATATGGTTCGTTGTAGCTTGTGGTACGATGCTGGCGGATGAGGAAAATAACGATTGGCTACTTTCCATTATGTCATTTTGGTTTGTTGCAGTGTTTGTCGTGAGGGTAGAATCCTCGTTCTTTTCTGTTGCTTCAGATACGGTGGGAGATTGTTCTATTTGATGGGTTGATAGCATTTCTCCTGTTCCAAACATGAGCCAGTTGAGATTGATTTGAGGAAAGGCTTTGTGTATCCCTTCCACGTGTCGGTTGTTGGCTCTTGTACGGCCGTTGAATACTCCGGAAAGTGAAGCTTCAGAGATTCCGATTTTTGCAGCGAAATCTTTTTGCTTCATCTGCATGTATTCCATTACTTGACGAATTCTTTCTTCCATGTCTTTGATATGTTATGGGGTGTGCTTATTGCGTTGTTGGATTTATAGGGTAGGGGACTATAAACGTATATCTAGAAAAATAGGACAATCGCAGCGGTTTGTTCAGATTAGCTGTTGGTGTGACCGTCTTGAATAAAGCAAGCATTGCAGAACTGGCATTTGTGTTGGAGAAGAAATTCATAGCATCTCCTCCATGTCTATTGTGCAGCTTTTTGTCTTTGGGGATTGCTGGGGGAAGCTGATCGGCGACGCATGCGTCGCTATGGTTTGTTGCGCCCTTCGATTGGAATCGTGAGGCAGTCGCACAACGTCAGGTGCAAAATGTACGCTGATTCGTACTACAAAGGTAAATATAAAAATCCGAATAAGATGTATGGATGTAAATTTAGAGCTGGAGCTAATTTGAAATTTACATTTAAGAGTGTGATTTACAAATATAAATCAAAGTAGGCGTTTTATATTTGTAAACGTGAATACATGGAGTGTGTACAGAATCTTGTAGGTTAAAGTAATAATGCAGATTTACTAGCCAATATGTTGATTTGTAAGCTGATGTAATTGTGGTACACGCTTATTTATGTGCTGTTTTGCATAGAATGTGTCTCGCTTAGCCTATATACTTGTAGCAATACTCGACAAAACTACTAGAAATTGCTGATTATTAATGCGTTGAGTTGGACAGGTGGGTGTGTATATATTCACTCCTTGCATTTTGTAAATATAAGTATGTAATTTCGTGGCGCAAAGTTTTAGGGTGTAAATATTAAAAATATTCGTAAATTACCGATGTTGAATGCTTGGATGTAAATTTACATCGCCTGTGTGATGTGTAGATGTAAATTAGTCAAATGGTTAACGAATGCTTATTGTAAATTACTAAGCGCGTCATCTACCATGGTTTTGTGTCTATTTTGATGTATCCGCCAAGTTTAAAGCTGGGCTTGATTTGCGCAATTCTCAGAGGCTTAAATACGAGTTAAGTATAAGAGTATCAATGATATAGATGCATTTTGTGATGGCTTGAGTTTTTCCCTAAAAAGTTCAGAAATGCAAGTTTTATGCTGCTTCGGCGTTTATTTTACGTCTTTTTCGCCTGTTTTTGAGGACAAAATTGGTGACCATATTCTAGGAAGTGGGGCAAAATTTACATTATTCCGCATCATTCTGAAATAAAAGTAAGACCACAGAGGTTCTAAAGGTGTCAGTTATTTTGGTAATCCCATTGTATGATAGCCTTCCTCCCTTTTGTATTGATCATAGCCTAGTGTTCTTTTTTCGTGCTTTACTCTAGTCAAATAGGATTTAAGTTAATAAGCAAAATAGGACAAGTCGTAAGTACGTACATAACTTGTACGCAGCGATCTATTTTCGTTCTCAATCCAATATTTTAGCCCTATTGTTTGCCTCTTTTTTCTTGGGATAAATAGAAAGCCTATGTAGTCGGTGTATAAAATAAACGGGCCAAATTCGAGGAGAATCTAGCCCGTGTTGATTGATCTACTTGCTTGGTGTGTGCTTTAGTGCATGATGTAAAATAGAAGCTCTTTCATAAGCTCTCCATTAGACGCGAAACCATTGTGAATGTCTACTCCTTTTGAACGTGCGTCAGTGTTCCGAATTTCGGAAATGATGTACATTACTTTTATCGGTGCGTAGACCCTCATAGGAGGTATCACGTTCTTCTTTACCTGCCATTCCGACTGACCCAGCCATGCTGCAATGCCTGCTTCTGTTTTATCAGGCGCGAAGTATGCCATGAGTAAGTTGGAGAAGAAACGGAATAGGTTGGGGAGTATTAGTTGGATGGGAAATTCTTTCGGGTTGCTGTCAAAGTACTTTGCAATGCGGTAAGTTTTCACCTTGTCCTTTATTGCAAGAGCGTCTAACAATTCAAAGATGCTAAAGTCCTTTGATATGCCGATGTTTGCTCTTACAAGGTCTGTAGTGACCATTCTAGCGCCTTTCGGAAGTGCAAGTAGAAGTTTGTCAATTTCGCTAGCCATGCGGTTTAAATCGGAACCGATATATTCCGACAGCATTTCTGCAACTCCCGGCTCTGCGGCCACTTGTTTACGCTTTAAGTAGTTGTTGACGAATCTGGGGAGTTCACGGTCGCGCAATTTCTTTGATTCAAACAGGACGCCAAATTTGCTAATCAGCGTATTCAGTTCTTTTAAGCGCTTGTCAAGTGTTCCGTTCTTATGACAAAATATGAGAACGGAAGTGGGTTGGATGTGCTTAAGATAGTTCGAAAGGCGTTCTATGTGCTTTAGAGCTTGTGCTTCTTTGACGACGATAACTTGTTTCTCTGCTCCCATAGGAAAACCTTGGGCAGTGGCCATGATTCCGTCAATGTCAGCTTCGGAGCCGAAGAGTGTGGTGAGGTTAAAATCGCGCTCTTCTGGCTTGAGAATGGAACTTACTATGTAGTCTGCTACGTGGTCAATGTAGTAGCTCTCTTCGCCCATTAGGTAGTAAATGGGTTTAATGATGCCGCTGTGCACCTCGCGCACTATTTGGTCGTAGGTAATGCCTGAGGCTTGTTTTCGGGGATATGATGTGTATGCCATGTTGACAATAATAATGCCTGAGGGGTGGTTCTACCATTCGTATTTGAGGTGTCTGACCGTCTTCTTCTCGTCTTTGATAAGATTCATGCTTTCAATGCCAATCTTGACGTGCGTTTCTGCAAAATTTTTTGTTACGGCATTGTCGCTTTCTTCCGTTTTTACACCTTCGGGTACCATCGGGTTGTCTGAAACGAGGAGGAGCGCACCAGTGGGGATATGGTTGAAGAATCCGCAAGAAAAAAGTGTGGCAGTCTCCATGTCGACGGCCATAGCCCGCGTTTCGCGCAGGTAGTTTTTGAAATGCTCGTCGTGTTCCCATACGCGTCTGTTTGTGGTGTAGACGGTGCCGGTCCAATAGTCGTGGTTGTTGTCGCGGAGAGCTGTTGACACGGCACGCTGGAGCGTAAAGGCGGGTAGGGCAGGCACTTCGGGTGGAAAATAGTCGTTGGAAGTACCTTCTCCTCTGATGCCGGCGAGGGGAAGGATGTAGTCGCCTATTTTTGTCTTGTCGGAGATTCCTCCACATTTTCCAAGGAACAGGCAGGCTTTGGGCTTGATGGCGCTGAGAAGATCCATGATAAGCGCAGCGTTGGGACTTCCCATGCCGAAATTGATGATGGTGATGTCCTCTGCCGTGGCGGCTCTCATGTTGGCTTCGAATCCTACGGGGGCCACGTTGTAGAATTTGCAGAATATGTCTACATAATTGTTGAAGTTCGTCAGTAGTATGAGTTTTCCGAAATCCTCCAACTTCATCTTCGTATAGCGTACGAGCCAATTGCCGGTTATTTCTTCTTTGGTAGTCATGGATATTTTTGTACTTTTGAATTCACGTTGTCCGTTTGGCGCAATCATTAGGTTTTGTATGGAATGATATGTGGCACAATGACAACGGGCATTATAACATCTCCTTGCAATGCTTGTATAGGGCTTATTGCAGAGATGACAATTTCTGCAAATGTAGCAAAATGATTCCAATCAATCTTCCTTCTTTTCCTATTAAATCAAGAGTAGAAAACGGGCAAACGTACGTATTTGATTTTCTACGTTCCCGTTACGTGCGTTTGACGCCCGAAGAGTGGGTTCGGCAGCATTTTACGCACTATTTGGTGAACTATAAGGGTTATCCGGCTGCTTTGTTGGGTAATGAAGTTTCGCTTTTGGTAGGAGGGGTGTCACGCCGTTGCGACAGTGTGCTTTATCATAAGATGGGAGGACGCCCGCGCGTGGTTATTGAATACAAGGCGCCGCATGTTTCTATAACTCAGTCTGTTTTTCAACAAATCTATTCCTATAATAGTGTGCTGCATGCTGATTATCTGATTGTGAGTAACGGTTTGAAGCACTACTGTTGTCATGTCGACTATGTAAATATGCGTGTTGACTATTTGCCAGAAATTCCTTCTTATCAAGATTTGCAGTAGCATCTTCTTCCTCTATAACCGCTTTGTTATAAAACACAATCTACGGGCGCAAAAAAACTTGCGTCCGTAGATTGTGTTAGAACCATTAATCCCAAAGGTTGGGGGCGTGTATGTAGTGAGGTGGTTTATTCCTCCTCTTTCTTTACTGTGCGGCGTGTGCGGCGCTTGGGCTTTTCTTCTGCGGGCTTTTCAATCTTTACGCCAGCGAGTTCGGGGTCTATCATGATTCGGCCGCAGTATTCGCATACGATAATCTTCTTGCGCATGCGGATGTCCAACTGACGCTGGGGCGGAATCTTGTTGAAGCAACCACCACATGCATCGCGTTGTACGTATACGACGCCAAGTCCGTTGCGAGAATTTTTGCGGATGCGCTTGAATGCGGTGAGCAGACGGGGTTCAATGCAAAGTTCGAGCGAATGGGCCTTTTCGCGGAGCTTCTCTTCTTCGGCCTTTGTTTCGGAAACGATTTCTTCCAACTCAGACTTCTTCATGTCGAGGTCAGCGCGGCGATCGTCAAGTGTCTTTCTAGCCTGCTCAACGTCAGCACGGCGCGAATCGATGGCACGTTGTGCTTCGTTTATTTTCTTGTTCTGAAGCTCAATGTCGAGGTTCTGGAATTCTATCTCCTTTGAGAGCATGTCGTACTCGCGGTTGTTCTTTACGTCCTTGAGTTGCTCGTTGTAGCGTGCCACCATCTCTTGGGCTTCGTTGATTTTTGCCTTCTTGGCGGCGATGTCGGTGCGGAGTCCCTCCACCTCTTCGTCGTATTTGCAAAGGCGGTGGGTGAGTCCTTCTATCTCGTCTTCAAGGTCTTGAACTTCGAGGGGGAGCTCGCCACGGAGAATCTTGATGCGGTCTATTTCAGAGAGCATCGTCTGGAGCTGGTACAAGTTTTTCAGCTTCTGTTCAACGGACATTTCCGCTGCGTCTTTTTTTGCCATATTTAGTAGGATGAGAAATTGTTCAATTCGTAGAAAATGGGGTTTGTATTGCTTGCTGTTTTCAGTATGCGCAAATTGGGATAGTCAGACGTAAGTATGCGTTCTAGTAAGTCCACGGTGAATTGCTCGCTTTGGTAGTGTCCCAATACGGCAATCAGAATGTCCTTTTCGTGGCCGAAATAGCGGTGGTAGCCCATTTCGCCGGTGATGAACGCTTGTGCGTCTTGTTCGATGGCTTCTTCCAAAAGGAAATCTCCGGCTCCGCCACACAATGCAACTCTTTTAATGCCGTTTGTAGCATGCCAATCGCACGAACAGTCGTTGTGCATGATGGCTTTAACCTTGAATGTGTTGGCCAGCAAGTTCAATAGTTCTTGACGAGGCATGGCTTTGGAAAGGTCGCCAATGACACCGCTCCCACCGTCGCTGCCATTCATGGGCTTGAGAAACTTTACGTTCTCCAATCCCAACTTTTGGGCTATTTCGTAGTTGACTCCGCCCCTAGCGTTGTCTAAATTGGTGTGAGCCGAATAGACTGCGATGTTGTTCTTAATGGCTATTTGAGCGCATCGGCCCACCATGCTGTCGTTCGTAATTTTTCGAATGGGGCGAAAGAAGAGTGGGTGATGGGACACCACCATGTTGCAGCCTGTTGCAATTGCTTCGTGGAGTATGTCTTCCGTTACGTCAAGACACAACAAGACCCCTGACACTTCTTGCTCGTCTGTTAATCCAATCTGCAAGCCAGCATTGTCATAGCTTTCTTGTAGCGGCAGAGGAGCATACTGTTCAAGGGTCCAAACGACGTCTTTAACTGTCATTTCTTACGGATGAAATTCTTGTATGTGTATGTCTGCAAAATATGTGCGTTACATATTGCACTGCAAATTTAGTGCATTTGCGGAAGATGTGAAAGCTTTTCCTTCCTTTTCCGCATTCTTGAATAATATGCTATGATATTCAGTTAAAATTTGGATGCCTATATATGGCCTTCATGAAGCACGTGCGGATAGCGCTTGTCTAGTATATTGATGGCAAGTAGAACGGCGAGTCTGCAACTTTTGATGTGGACTCACAATATGCTTACTCAAGTTTCGGATTTAGATTTCATGCCGTTTGAGCATATGCTCTAAGGGCGGCC
>CAVKJJ010000037.1:0-28285 GCA_963656685.1 bacterium
TAAAAAGAGCCCGAAAGCTGGCAAAACGGTAGTCACCCAATTTTGAACGTATTTCGGTGGTAATTTATAGAACCACCCTTTATAGTCTACACACTACAGCGCACCGAGGTCGTCGTAGGCAGTTTGCCAGAAAGCTTTGGCGGCTTCTTCGCGTGTGGCGGAAGGATAGGGCGCGGAACGAATCACGGCGGCGGGCTTGGAGAGCACGTTGAGCACGCTGATGCCGGTGCGGTCCTTATAATATATGCCTTCGCTCCAGGAGTGGACGGCGGAGGGGTGGGTGTAGGTGCGGCTCAGCACGTCGCGACTGAAGCGAAATTCGCCATGGGGGAGATGGAGTTGGCCGAGGAGGGTGGCAACGAGGTCGGTCTGGTTGCAGAGCACGTCGATGCGGCGCGGGGCACGGACGGCTCCTCCGCTAAAGATGAGGGGAATGTGCGAACGGCGCTCGTTGGCGTCGCTGATGCCCTCGGGATAGTTTATGCCGTGGTCGGGAAGGAACACGATGAGCGTGTTGTTCCACTGCGGGGTTTTCCTGAAACGTTCCACGAAGCGGCCTATGCAGTCGTCGAGGTAGGCCATGGTATTGGCCACCTTGTCGCCTTTTATTCTGTCGTACGGCACGCCCCACGGTTCGTGGCTAGCAAGGGTGAGGAAACCGAGATGCCAGGGACGCGACGTGGGATAGCGGACTATGTGGCTGTAAAGGCTGTCGAAGGCAATGCGGTCGGTGACGCCCCAGTCGTGGGTCTTGCGCACAGAGGCGGGAAAGGAGGTCTCGCTGTAGGTGCGCTCGTAACCGGTGCCGAGGAGGTATCCGTTGGTGTTGGTGAAATTGATGTCGCCTCCGTAGAGAAACTCGGTGGTGTAACCGGCCTTTCGGAGTGCGGAGGCGAGACTCGGCAGGCGGGTGCACTTGGAGGGAAGTTTCATCACGCTCACATCGGGAAACGACGGATAACCGCTGAGGGTGCAGAGCGTGCCGCGATCGGTGCGGAAGGAGTTGGCATAACACTGTGTGAAGACTACGCCCTCACGCGCTATGCGGTTGAGGTTGGGAGTCACTGCGGGGTCGGCAAGGGAGTCGACGGCATTGACAAAGACGCCTCCGCAGCCTTCCATAAGAACAAGGAGCACGTTGGGACGCTCAGTGGTGAGGAGGCTGTCGGTGCCTACGCTCTGCGTGTTGTAGCAGAGGGAGGCGAAAAGGCGCTGGCGCTCGTCTTCGGGAAAGTAGTTGGCCTCATCGGCGTAGTTGCGAGTGCGTTTGAGGGAGGAGGCTATGCTGAAGACGGGATTTACAGCAGCGTGGTTGAGAAACTGCACATCGCTGTAGTAGGCTCGGCCGACGTTGGCGGTGCTCTTCCCCACTCCACCGCGAATGCCTAAAAAGAGGAGTCCGCCGGCTACAATCCATACTGCTGTGCCTGCAATGCGATGCTTACACGCTGGCAAGGAGCGAGGCAGGGTGTGGCCCATGGCCCAGATGGCGACAGTGGCCACGAGGCCGATGGCGACCACTACGCCAAGCATATAAAGGGTGCTTACGCTGGCGAGTGCGCCTTTGGGAGAGTCGAGGTAGTTCCACACGGTGCCGTCGAGACGTATACCCCAAAAGCTATAGAGGCAGGCGTCGCTCACCCATATTATACTGAGCACCACACCTACGATGGCGGCATAGACGGTGCCGATAGTGCGCAGACGGGGTATGCGCACCCAGAGACTCACGCCGAGGAGAAGCCACAGGGGTGCGGTGACGTATCCGGCTGTGGCTATGTCGAGGGGCAGTCCGTGCCACCACGTGGAGAGGAGATAGCCGCCGGGAAGTTCTTGTCCTCCGGCATTGAGGGCGATAAACGCCAACCGGTCTGCCTCGAAGAGCACGAGGGAGAGGAGGAAAAAGAGGATAAGTTTGAGGAGACGCATGGGAAATGTGCAAATTGTGGGCACTGTGGGCCTAATGGGCATTTGGGGCCTTAGGGGCTTTTGCTAAATAAACAAACTAAGCCTGCTCCTCAACGACCGTGCCTTTGAGCGTGGCGCTAGAGGCGTCGGTGATGCGCACACGGACGTAGTCGCCGGGACGGAAGGTGCCGCGGTCGAAGACCACTACCTTGTTTTGTTCCGTTCGACCGAAGAGCTGTTCGCGCGAGCGTTTACTTACGCCCTCCACGAGGACTTCGTATTCGCGACCCACGCAGCGGCGGTTGCTCTCTGCGCTGAGTTCGTTTTGCAGTGCGATGAGTTCTTCGAGGCGACGCACCTTCTCCTCCTCGGGCACGTCGTCGGGGAGGTGCTTGGAGGCGTAGGTGCCGGGGCGCTCGCTATATTTGAACATAAAGGCGGAGTCGTAGCCACACTCGCGCATGAGCGAGAGGGAGAGTTGGTGGTCTTCCTCCGTTTCGGAACAGTAGCCGGCAAAGATGTCGGTGGAGAGTCCGCAGTCGGGCACGATGCGACGTATGGCTTCCACACGTCCCATGTACCACTCGCGGGTGTATTTACGGTTCATGAGTTTGAGCACACGGTCGCTGCCGCTCTGCACGGGGAGGTGAATGTGGCGACACACGTTGGGCTCTTCTGCAATGACGTGGAGCGTTTCGTCGCTCATGTCTTTGGGGTGACTGGTGGAGAAACGTATGCGCATGGTGGGCACGGCGCGTGCCACGGTGCGGAGGAGTTGAGGGAAAGCAATCACTTCGTCCGTGCCTTCCTTGGTCCAGCGGTAGGAATTGACGTTCTGTCCGAGGAGGGTCACTTCCTTGTAGCCGCGTGCTTCGAGGTCGTGCACTTCGCGGAGTATGCTCTCCACGTCGCGTGAGCGTTCGCGGCCACGGGTGTAGGGCACGATGCAGTAGTGGCAGAAGTTGTTGCAACCGCGCATGATGCTGACAAAGCCGGAGATGCGACTTCCGCAGTAGCGTTCGGGTACGATGTCGCGGTAGGTCTCGGTGGTACTGAGTTCGATGTCCATGGCTTTCTGTCCCACTTCGGCCTGGGCTATGAGGTCGGGAAGGGAGAGATAGGCGTCGGGACCTGCCACGAGGTCTGCCCCGTGTTCGTTGAGGAGTCCTTCCTTTACGCGCTCTGCCATGCAGCCGAGCACGCCGAGAATGAGTTTGCGACCTTTGCGGCGCTGTGCGTTGAGGGCTTCGAGGCGGTGAATGATTTTCTGCTCTGCATTGTCGCGCACGGAGCAGGTGTTGAGGAACACGGCATCGGCCTCATCAATGTTCTCGCAAGGTTCGTAGCCGGCCATCTTCATCACGCTGGCCACTACTTCGCTATCGGCTACGTTCATCTGGCAGCCGTAGGTTTCTATAAAGAGATGTTTCATCGGTTTGGTTCGTTCGGGGAAATGAATGGGAGAGCGTCTAGACGGAAGAGTTATTTTATGGAATTTATACAGACGCTTATTTACCGCGTGCAAAGTTACAATAAAGTTACGTGCGCTACAACTCGCTTTCCTATGGCCGCGCTTTAAAGTGATTCTCGTTGCTGTTTCTCGCTGATGCGACGTTTGGGGAACGTCGCCCCATAAGCGACTGCACAAAACAGCGCAAAATGTTCCGTTCTACGCCTAATTACTTCCCCATTGCGTAAAAAGTCGAGAGTGAAGTGCGCATTGTGTAAAATTTATATTAAGTTTGCACGCAAAAGGTATTCGGCAGCAGTTATTACTGCCGCAGCCTTTAAAAGAAGAGAAACAAACCACTGATTGCTTAGAAAACGTTCCGATTTTATACCCCCCCCGAAAGCTAAAAGACGCTGTAGGGGGCGGGGGATGTCTTTCGTAAGCGCCTAATTATTCACACAAAACTAAACGCATTATGAAAAAGATTACGCTACTAACCATGGCGCTGCTGGCCGTAGCCGGCGCACGGGCGCAGCAGATTCAAGGGACGTTCAACGACGCCTGGCAGACGAACCGACCATGGGACTCCAGCAACTTATACTACATGAGTACCCTCGGCACAGAGTATGTGCAGCCAAAGAATTGGTGCATTTCCAACGTAAGCGGCATGAATGGAACGGGAAAGACTTGCGTGGGCAGCAAAATTACAGGGCGGACAGAAGAAAGCACTGACTACGCCGTTCAACTTACCAACACAGCAAATTCTTATAAGGCAAGCGAGATTGTTCCCGCATATATCACATTAGGCACAAGCTGGTCAACATCAAAAACTACCATTAAAGTATCATTAAAGGGAATTTCAACAGTTGTATCTAATAAAGACGGCGGTACGTGGGGAGGAAAGTCTTTCACTTACAAACCCGACGGCATCAGTTTCTACTACAAGCGCAGTCATGCCAGCGGTTCCTCACAGCCAGCCTCGGTCGTAGCCTATCTTTGGAAAGGAACATTTACACAAGCTGATGTGCCAGGAAACAACACAACGAGTAAAGATCCTACCACATGCACAATGAAGAACCGTGACCGCCAAGTGCTCGGCATATCCATGACGGGTTGCCAAGGCGGAGCCACCTCTTCTACCGACGGTGCTAAATGCATTGCCAAAATTAACACCACCATTACGGGCGATGCTACGGACTGGACCTACTATTCCACAGATTTTACTTACGACTCCGACGACACGCCCGAAATGATTAACGTCATCCTGGCTGCGTGCGACTATTTCGGCAACAGCGATAACCACAAAGCTGGCGATGTGCTTTGCGTAGACGACGTACAACTTCTCTACTACCACTCCCTCACCGCGCTCTCTTACGACGGCACCTCTATATATAAGGAAGGGACCACGAGCTACGACCTCAGCACGAAGGCCTACGACCCCGATCTGCTTTCGTACACAAAGAAGGGCGTGGGCGCTACCGTAGAGAGCAGTTACGACGAAACGAGCGCCTTGCTTACCCTCACCGTGAAGGGTAACGACTACGACACTAACAACGACAGCAAGACGGTCTATACCATCCAGTTCAAGAAGACGGACAAGACGGCTTCGCAACTCACAGCCCTCTCCTACGACGGCACTCCCGTGAGCGGTTTCGCCCCCGCCACATTCACGTACGACTTCTCCTCCACGCCTTACAACGAAGACGCTGCCGTCAGCTACACGACTAAGAGTAACGACGCGAAAGTAGTGAAGAGCTACAACGCCACTACAGCTCAACTCACCCTCACCGTGACGACCGCCGACTACAACGCCGCCACCGAAACGGGTTCGAAGAGTACTTACACGCTGCAGTTTGACAAACCCACTACCACCGCCATCAGTAACCCGTTCTCCGCTGTGACGGACGGCGTGACGTCGGTTCCCACTACGACTTCCGTAAGTTACGACGTGACGACCTACGCCAAGAGCAACTCTGCCGCCATCGCCTTCAAGAACCTCACCATTCCCGTGGGTAGCGAGAGCGTGAGTGTGAAGAAGATTAATGCAATGGGCCTCACCGTGAAGGTGCTGAAGAAGGCTTCCGAACTGACGCACACAAAAGCCATCTACGGTTACACACTTGACGGCACTGTCAGCGTGGACGGTACGGCCTATGCTGCTACACTCGATGCGCGCAACGACCTGAACACGAGCAAGTGTAACGTGCGACTGACGCTGAAGAACTTCCACTCAAAGGACGTGACGCTCGTCTTCGCTCCTACCTTCGACGTAAACAAGGAAGCCGAGATTGCTCCCGACGAGGGACTGGGCATTGCCCACTTCACGCGCACCTTCAAGCAGGGTTGGAACACGCTCTGCCTCCCGTTCGAGACTACCGTAGAGAAACTCGGTGCGGCTGAAGCAGACACCATCTTTGCTGCCGTGACGACGGACCGTGAGAACGGTGCTGCCACGTTCCGCAAGGTTGCATCGGGCGTACTCAAGTGCGGACTTCCCCATCTCGTCTACTTCGACGCTGCTACTTCCGTCGACTTCTACTTTGCCGGCGACGTGAGCGACCAACTCATTGACGGCAACGGCGTCATTGACGGCGCGCTGCCCTTCAAGTTCACAGGCAACTACGACGGCGTTATCGATATGTACGAAACTTACCAACTCCAAGGCTATGCCGTAGGCTATGGTCTTGTCAACAACGGCGACGGTACTGCCAGCATCCGCATTGCGGGCAATGGTGCTACGCTACCTTCCACCTGTGCTTTCTTCGGCTTCGAAGAGGACCAGAGCGGAAACATAGAGATTGGTTACTGCATCAAGTTTTTCGACAGCGAGGTGACGGGCATCGACGAAGTGCTCACCCTCAGCGGCGACGAAGTGAAGCCTCGCGCCAAGGGCGTCTACACGCTCCAGGGCGTGAAGGTGAGCAACGGCTCCACCCTCGGTCTGCCCAAGGGCCTCTACATCGTGGACGGAAAGAAAACGATGGTGCGGTAAGCTAAGCGCACGTGGTGCGCTTAGCAATGTGCAAATGTGCAAATATGAGAATGTGCAAATGTAGAATGCTGAAGCACGTTTCATGACCAACACAAACTAATGTGCAAATGTAGGATGCAGAAGCGCACCTTATTACCAACACAAACCAAACGAAACACAACCCTATGTTCAAGAAGACATACACCACCCCCAGACTGAAAACCATCGCTCTCGCCTCGGAAAGCCTCATCTGCGGCAGCATGACCATCGACAAGAATAATCCCTACAAAGGCGAGTTCGACAGCGACTCCCACTCTTGGGACAGTTCCAACTGGTCCGACGCCGACGAAGACGAATAAGCAACGACTTCCCTATACACGAGCGCTCCCCACTTGGTCTGCTAAAAGGCAGGCTAAGCGGGGAGCGGTTTTTTTTATGAACGAAAAAAACGAGAAGAATGCGTTACATGGATGACAAGGCGTAGAGCGGAAGCACCCGAACATTCCGCACAGCACCGTCAGCCTCAGCGTCAGTATAACTGAACGAACCGAAATTTTCCAACGAAGTGCGCACGGCTTCTGTCAAACTTTTCTTCCGCATAAAAAGCCAGAGGCTCTGCATGCTTCCTTTGGTATTGGCCTTTACCTCCACAGGAAGAACTTTCCCGTTCTTCACGCGCAGATAATCCACTTCCGCGTTTGTGCCGCGCGACATGTTCTGCCAGTAATACATCTCCGACTTTTGGAAACAATCGGCATATTTCGCCATTTCCAGTCCGGCAAACATCTCCGATGCCGCCCCTTTGTTGACAAAGTCCACATCGGACGAAAGGAAGACGTCCATTGTCGGTGCATCGAGCATGGTCTGCATCAGTCCCAAATCGAGAAACAGGTATTTACAATAGGCCGAATTTTCTTCGGCTCCCAAAGGAAGTCCGTTGGCGTCGGTATGGAGCACAGGTTTGATGAGTCCGGCAAGGGTGAGCAAATGAAGCGCATCTTTTATTTCGGAAGAACGCACGTCGGAAGAAGCCTGACTGTACACGAATTTGCTTCCGGCCTGCAACGCCACCGAGCGCAACACCTTTTGCAAGAGCACAGGAGAGACGCGTTTTTTGTATTTTGAGAAATCGTCCTGATACGTGTCAAGAATGTCGTGATGCAAGCGTGCGCATTCCAAATAGTCGTGCGTCTCAGCCCACTCCTGTATGGCAGCTGGCATTCCACCTACCACATAAAAGGTCCTCAACAGCTCTACTAATTTGTTGTGAACAACTTCGGGGAGAGGATTCTCCGACGTTGCCTTTCTCTTATATGAAAGAAGTTCACCTTTGTCTTGCGAAAGCAGAAATTCGTCGAAAGAGAAAGGATAGAGATAAAGCGAACGAATGCGCCCCACTCCGAACGAAGGAAGCTCGTCCAAGGCAAACTCAAGCAAAGAGCCGGCGGCTATGACATGCAGTTCGGGATAGTCCTCCTTAAAATAGCGCAAGGACATGATGGCTTCCTTACTTACCTGTATCTCATCGATGAAAAGCAGCGTTTCGCCGGGTATGATGGGTGTGTCAGAAACCACGCTCAAGGCTTCGCACGTACGTTTCACGTCAATGTCTTCCGTGAAAAGTTTACACACAGAAGGCTGGCGCTCCAAATTGATTTCTACAAAATGTTTGAAGGTCTTTCCGAAATGGCGCACAGCAGTAGATTTCCCCACTTGTCGCGCGCCACGTATGAGAAGGGGTTTGCGATGTGGAGACGTTTTCCACTCAAGGAGTTTATCGTCTATAATGCGTTTGTAATACATGGCGATTGTTTGGACGTTTAAATCAAAGAACCATATAATGCTGATTCTCAATGCAAAACTACTCATTTCTGCTAAAAGTCAAGGCAATAATGCCCCATTTTTTGCTAAAAGTCAAGGCAATAATGCCTCATTTTCTGCTAAAAGTCAAGGCAATGAGGGTTTCGATGGGCATAAAAGCGAAGCTTTCGCACGTGGCATTTGCACATTCTGATGTTGGATATGCCGTCCCCATAGCGCCCCACGAAATATACAACGCTACAAGAAATAATACACTTCGTTGCCACACAGGCTTGGCAGACTTAGTGAATAAGGGTAAAAATATGCAGTTTTCGGCGTGTTTTTCTTGGTAAACTCTTGCAACGCACTGCCAATCCCGTAAATTTGCACCGTGTTTTTCATAGTATTAGATTTAAGGTTAACAAGGTTGGGATACAGAGGTATCCCTTTTTTTGTATCCTTACGTCTGAGCTTCAAAAAAGAACTACCTTTGCAACAATAAAGGGTGGTTCTATAAATTACCACCGAACAATAAACAAGATCGCACACGTGGCGTTTTGTCATCTTTCGGGCTCTTTCTCGCCCATTTTGCTTGTTCGTTCAGTCGCATAGCCCGCTATGCTCCTTTACTCACAAACAAAATGGACGAAAAATAGCACCGAAATCTGACAAAGCTAATTTATAGAACCACCCTTAACAACAACGACTATGCGCAAAGTATTTCTCTTTTTATTCTCCATCTTCACCTTTCTTACCGGCTCCTATACGGCCAGCGCACAAACGCGCCTTGAACTCCCCATGACCTACGGCGAGTCGATGGTGCTGCAACGCAAACGCCCCATCACCCTTCACGGCCGCGCACCGCAAGGCGCCACGGTCAGCGTGCTCCTTCAAGGCAAAGGCCGCACGGTGCGACGCACAGCGAAGGTCAACGCTTCGGGCTACTGGGGCACAGTACTTCCCGCCTTGCCCGCGAGCGGCCCCTACACGCTGAAGTTCAGTTGCGGCAACGACGTGCGCACGTTTTCCGACGTGTGGGTGGGTGAAGTGTGGCTCTGCTCCGGCCAGTCGAACATGGAACTGCCGCTCCAGACCATTGCCACCGCAAAGGAAGACCTCGCCGTGGCCGACACGCTGACCCGCATCCATCTGCTCAACATGCCCAGTCCGTGGCCCATCTACAAAGAGGTGTGGAGCACCGCCATGGTCGACTCCATCGACCGCGGACTGCTGAAGCAAACGGGCTCGTGGACACGCTGCTCTGCCCAAACGGCACGCAACTTCTCTGCCATCGGTTTCCACTTTGGCCGCGTCCTCGCCGACTCGCTCGGCATCCACGTGGGCCTCATCAACAATGCCGTGGGCGGATCGACCGCCGAAGGCTGGATAGACTCTCTCACCCTTGCGCAGAAAGCGCCCGAGATTATGAATGGCGACTGGCGCAAGAACACGAACATCATGGAATGGGCACGCACCCGCGCCGACTACAACCTGCAGAAGGCCGACCCCTCACGCCCTCACCGCCACCCCTACGCTCCGGCGTTCCTTTACGATGCGGCAGTGACTCCGCTTGAAGGCTACACCTTCCGTGGCGTGTTGTGGTATCAAGGAGAGTCGAACGCCGAACTTCCCGAAGAGCACGAGAAACTCTTCCCGCTGCTCGAAGACTCCTGGCGCCGCACTTTCCACAATCCGCTCCTACCCTTCTACACCGTGCAGCTCTCGGGCATTTCCACCCGTCCGTCCTGGCCCGCATTTCGCGACAGCCAGCGCCGCCTGGCAGAGCGTTTGCCGAACACTTGGATGGCCGTCTGCTCCGATCTTGGCGATTCGCTCGACGTGCATCCGCGCCGCAAGGCTCCCGTGGGCGAACGCCTCGCCCGCCAGGTGCTCCACAACACCTACGGCCTTAAGAGCCTCGTGCCGCAAGGACCCACACTGCGCAGTGCCACAGCCGACGCCAACGGCATGGTGACCGTTCGTTTTGAATGGGGCAACGGCATGCACGGCGACGGAGGCCGTGCCATTGAAGGCTTTGAAATATGTGGCGATAACGGTTCGTGGCACAAAGCCAGCGTAGAGTCCGTCAGCAACGGGGAGATTACACTGAGTTGCACCGCCGTAAAAATCCCTAAGCAAGTGCGCTATGCCTGGCAGCCCTACCCCCACGCCAACCTTGTGAACGCACAGAATCTGCCCTGCTCCACGTTCGTCACTGAAGTGGAGTGAAACATGAAGTAAAAAACAAAAACCTGACATCAATATGAATAGACTTTCACTCCACAAGCCTTGCCAAGCGCTTCGCTCGCTCGCTTCGTGCGTCGTCGGTACGTTGCTGGCATTGCCCGTTTCGGCCCAAAGCACGCTGCCAGCGCCGACCAACCTTCGCGCCAACGCCGACTACAGCAAGGTAACGCTCACTTGGGACCGTGGCGAAAAGCGCGACACGTTGTTCCACGAAGGTTTCGAGGGAGACACGTTCCCCGCTGCCAATTGGTCCGTAAAGACCACAAACACCTACGACGCGCTCTACTCCTGGTTCGCCTACCCCACCGACGAGATTAAAGAAAACGCCGAGAACTATGCCGACTGGATTCACTCCGGCAAGAAAAGTGCCGCCATACTCTTCGACGATGCCTGTCCGCACGAGGACAGTTCGTCGGCCGTACAGAACGAATGGCTCACGGTGAACGCTGCCAATGCGAAATACATCAGTTTCTACACCTACATAGACCCGCAATTGAAAGAATGGGGCGTCGACCCCCAATTTCCCGACCACTACTACGTGAAGGTCAGTCACGACAACGGAGCGACGTGGGAAGAACTCTGGGATGCGCGCTACGACAGCGACGGTTCGAGCGGTTGGCAGTACGTCACGCTCTACATTGGCGAAACCGAAGAGAACAACGCCCTTGTGGCTTTCCAGGCTGTGGGCGACACGACCAACACGGCGACGGGTCTCTACTTCTCGTGGGTCATTGACGACGTCACGCTGTTTGCCAAAGAGGCGCTTCCGACCACAACCGCTACGGACGCCCATGCCGTAGCCCCCCTTGCCGGACGCGCCACACACCGCGCCTACACACCTTCGGGCCTCAAGGCTGCGAGACCGCAGCGCAAGGCGGCAACCGTCGTTCCCACGGAGTGCTACAACGTGTACCTCGACGACAAACTCATTGCCAAGCACATCAAAACGCAGACCTACACCGAAACGTCTACGAAGAAAGCCGGCACGCACACCTATGCCGTGGCTGCCGTTTCGCTGAGCGAAGACATGGAGTCGGACAAGGCCGAAGTGCAGGTCGACATCAAGGAATCTACCTCTAACGCTCCGACAAACGTACGATTGAGCTACAAGGTGAACGCCAAGAACTCCTCCACCTACGACATTACGCTCTCTTGGGACGCTCCCGAAGGCGACCGCCAGCCTGCCTACTACAACGCCTACTGCAATGGTGCGCTCTTTGGCGGCTACCTCACGGACATGAGCGTTGGCCAGAGCAGTGTGGCAAAGGGTGTGTACACCTATTCCGTGGTGGCCGTTTATGAAAACCCCGACAGCGAATCGGCACCCGCAGCCGACGTGATTTCCGTGGGCACGCGCAACACGGTGCGTTCGCTCACCGCCACTTGTGACACCGACGGCAAATACACGCTCACATGGGAGGCTCCGAAGGCTTCGGACTACACCATGAAGGACTATGCCGTTTATCGTGGCAACGAACTGCTGGGCAACACCAGCGAGACGACCTTCGCCGACGCACTCTCGCCCGAAGGACTCTACGACTACAGCGTGAAAGTGGTCTACACCGACGGCATTGCGTCGCTTCCCCTCTCCGTGTCGGTACAGAACGGCACCGTACCTTCCTACTCGCTTCCCTTCAGCGAAGACTTCTCGGGCGGACTGAAACCTGCCAACTGGACGGTGGAGAAGGTGGACGGCAAGATGAAGGACAACTACCTTTGGCGTTTCGACAACTGGTACGACCTTCCCGTCAGCGGTGGCAACTTCGACAGCTACTTTGCCTCGGTGACCTCCTCTGTAGCAGGTTATACCAACGTGTTTACGACGCTCGACACCCCTCCCATCCTGCAAAACGCGAAGGAAGGCGAGCATACGTTCATTGAGTTCGACATGGACTACAAGCAAGGCGGCCGCACTTCCACCGCGGGCCTTTACTATTCGTTCAACGGCGAAGAGTGGGCAGCCATCGAAGACGTCTTCGACGGTTATGCACCGGAAGAGCTGACCGAAGGCGCTACCTCACGCCCCGAGCACCGCATCTACGAAGTGACGAACTGTTTCCCCGACAACGACACGCCAGTCTATTTTGCTTGGAAGTACAACGGCAAGCAGGCTTACCACATTGCCATCGACAACGTGAAGATTTACAACACCACTTCGCCCTCTGCCATTGCCACAACGAAGGTGGGCCGGATGATTGACTGTCGCGTTGCCGAAGGAGCGGTCACGCTTTCGGGCTGTCCCATCCAGCGCATCGAAGTCTACGCCACGAACGGCATGTGCGTAGCCGACGTCAATGCCGGCGGTGCAACGACCTACTCCCTTTCCCTGCCCGGAAGCGGCACCTTCCTGCTGAAGGTCAGCACATCCGACGGAACAAAGATTCTCAAGGTTACTGGCAAAGGAAAATAACCGCATAGCGGGAAAACGAAAGAATCCGGTGCAAATTCCTGAATTGGAACTTGCACCGGATTGTTTTATTCATAGGATGTCTCACAAATCTAAACTTTCCGGTTTCAAGAGAAAATCGAACAAGGAAAGGAGCAACACCCCATTTTCGTCGTAGTGTGATACGATATTGTCTTTCACCACAATAATTTTTTTGAAACCGTCCGCTATGAAACGAAGCGAAGCCGACTCCTGGTCTTTCTTCTCTTGTGTGGGTATGGCGAAAGCCGACTGAATGTAATAACGCCGACTTCCAAGATTGCACACAAAATCTATCTCCAATTGACGGCGTACGGGTGCCCCACCATCTTGACGCTTGCGTACTTCCACTGTTCCTACATCTACAAGGTAACCACGCGTACGCAATTCGTTGTAGATGATGTTTTCCATAATGTGCGTTTCTTCTATTTGTCGAAAATCGAGTAACGCATTGCGAAGTCCGATGTCGGAGAAATAATATTTCGGCAAAGTGCCTATGTATTTTTTTCCTTTGATATCGTAGCGTACTGATTTTTCCAAAAGAAAGGCATCTTGCATAAAGTTGAGATAACTGCTGATGGTGTCGTTTGAGAGTTCGGTCTTGGCCACACTACGAAACGTGTTGCTAAGTTTGTTCGGGTTACACGGAGAACCGATTGAGGAAGCCATCACACGCATCAAAGCGTCAAATTCTTCAGTCTTTTTAATGCGGTTACGATCAACTATATCTTTGAAATAAACCGTTTGGTACAAACCGCGCAGATAGTTCATTTTCTGTTCTTCGGTAGTAAACGAAAAAATCTGCGGCAAGGCGCCAAAAGTGCAATAGTCTCGCCAGGCATCTTCCTTCGTACCATTGTAAGCCGTCAGATATTCGGCAAAAGTCAATGGCCATATGCGGGTTTCGTCGCTACGGCCACGAAACTCCGTTGCGATGTCCGATGAAAGGAAACGCGAATTGCTACCAGTAACGTAAACGTCCACATTGCTTATGTGCAACAAGCTATTGAGCGCACCCACAAAATTGTCCACCAACTGCACTTCATCGAGCAACACGTAATAGGTTTCATCGTCAGTGATGTGTTGCCTAACGTACATCACGAGTTTCTTTGGGTCGAGATACTCTGCGTTCAGTACATCGTCCAATGCCAAATCTATTATGTGCGCGGCATCCACGCCCTGCATCAGCAGATATTTTCGGAAAAGCGTAAAAAGGAGATACGACTTCCCGGAACGGCGCATACCAGTGACTATCTTAATGAGTCCGTTGTGCATTCCGTTCACAAGGCGTTTGAGGTAAAGGTTTCTTTCTATCTGCATTGCTATTCGAAGTTTTTGGCACATGTGCCACTTTTTTCAACTGCAAATATGCAGATTTCTACGGAAACCGGCACAATCTACTTGAAAAAAGTGGCACATGTGCCACTTTTTTCAAGTAGAAGCGCAAGGTTACGCCATATCGTGCATCAGAACTTCTTGTAAACGTTGCTTAATCTTCTTCGGCCATACGACGCTGTTTCAAATTCCAACAACTTAAAATTTTGCGATAGCCAATTCTCCCAACTTTCGGGCAACTTGTTGAAATTTTCTACGAGCCCAACACGTTGGGCTCGTAGAAAGTTGTTTGCATTCGTTGACATTTTCGAGGCACGAACATTTCGGTACAAATCTGCTCTCGCGTACGCGTACGTGCGCACGCGCACGCGCGCATTTCACCGAAGTTTGTACAAGTTACTGTCACCCGTCACCGTAGCGCTTCGATTCGCTATTATCTCACTGTAGTTCTGAACGTTATCAGAAACCGTAGAGGTGACAGCAAATTCTCGGCAGGGGGTAATTTTTCGTCACGACGTGAAAAATCGGTACAGAGCTGAGGGTGACAGCAAATGTTTAATAGAACAAAACTTCTGTATAAATATATATCCAAAAGGATGTTCCTATCACCGTCTTTTAGGGGCAAAAAGGGGTGTAGGAAAGAAGGAAATTTTTCGGGCATCTTGTGAAAATTTCCTACGAGCTCAACACGTTGAGCTTGTAGAAAGGCCTCGCGGAGGCTTTTGCGTGCTGCGCTTTGAGAGTGCAACGCATGGGGGTCACGTCTCCGACGTGACTGATGAGCGCGAAGAAAAAAGCGAAGCATGAAGAACCGTCCGTGACGGCGTGTAGAGCGTCACGTCAGAGACGTGACCCCCATGCGTTGCGCCCTCAAAGCGCCAGCACGCAAAACCGTCCGTGACGGTGACGGGTGACAGCAGGTTGCACAAACTTTGGTGTATACGCGCGCGTACGTATGCACGCGCGCGTAGGCAGAGGGAAGAAGGCGTTGGGTTCAATACTTGAAGGTGCTTCCGCCCAGGAATTCGCGAAGGAGCGAAGTGGGAGGAAGGCCACGCGTGGAGATCGGTTTGATGTACATGAGGAATTTCCGCAAGCGGTAGGCCACGGAATATTCGGGCACATTTTCCGGCACCTGTTCCAAGAGCGGAAGCGCTTGCTCGCGCAGAGCAGCCAGTTCGAAGAGCAGCGCGGTGTTGACCATCACGTCGGCCTGTTCCTGGTAGGGGAATATCCAGCGGTTCTCGCCGCGGCGAACCGAGGGCCACTGCCTGATGGTCTCTTCGGCAGAGCGTGCGCGATATTTGTAGTCGCGCACAATGCGGCGCAGCAAACGGTTGTCGGTGGTGGGAATGTAGTTGTGGTCGTCGAGCATCACGCTGGTGAGCGCCGAGGCGTAGATGCGGTATTTGCACTTCTCGTCCACCCCTTCGGTCAACACGGGGTTGAGCGCATGGATGCCTTCGAGGATGAGCACCTCGCCGTCACCGAGTTTCATGCGCTTTCCGCTATCTACACTCTTTCCCGACTCGAAGTCGTAACGCGGAAGCGCCACTTCCTCGCCGCGGATGAGCGCATTGATGTCAGAAGTCAGACGTTCAATGTCCATGGCGTTGATGTGTTCAAAGTCGTAGTCGCCTTTCTCGTCGCGCGGCGTACGGTCGCGGTCCACGAAGTAGTCGTCCGACGACATGGCATGGGGTCTCACGCCGCATGCCATGAGTTGTACGGCAAGGCGCTTGGAGAAGGTGGTTTTGCCGCTCGACGACGGACCGGCAATGAGTATGAGTTTGAGCTCGGGACGTGCGGCAATGCCGTCGGCTATGCGCGAGATGCGTTTCTCTTGCAGCGCCTCGCTCACGTTGACGAGTTCGTTGGTGTGGCCTTTGCTGCACGCGAGGTTAAGCACACCGATGTTTGTCACGCCAAGAATGGAGTTCCACCGATGTTGCTCGCGGAACACTTCGAACATCTTGGACTGTTCCACCATGGGGCGCAGTTGTGAGGGGTTGGCGGGGTCCGGTATGCGGAGCAGCAATCCTTCGCCGTAAAGTTCCAGACCAAAGAGATAGAGCTGCGAGGTGTTAACGAGGAGCGAACCGTAGAAGTAGTCGGCAGTTCCTTCGAGCGTGTAGTAGGTGGTGTAGAGTGAACCGAGGCCTTCGAGGAGGAGGGCTTTGTCGTTGAGTCCGGCTTCGCGGAAACGCTCCACGGCCTCGTCCGTGTGAGTGGTGACGCGATGGAAAGCGTGTTTTCCGTCCACAATTTCCTGCATGCGGGAGCGCAGACGGTCGAGCACTTCGGCGTTGACACCGCCTTCGATGTCGAGGTGGCAATAGTAGCCGTTGGAGATGGGCATGTCTATGCGCAGGCGGGCTTTGGGATAGACGTCGCAAACGGCTTTGTAGAGCACAAAGAAAAGCGAGCGCGTATAGGTGCGCAGACCGGAGGGCGAAGTGATGTCGAGATACTCCACGTCCTTGTCGTTGTAGACGGTGTAGTGGAGACCTTCAACCTTGTTGTTGACCAAGGCGCTAGTGGCGCCGTAGGGCATGTTCAGTTCGAGCATCTCGTAGATTTCCTCGAGATTGTAGCCCGTAGGCACACGGTGGGAGCGACCGGTGTTCTTGCAGCGAATGGTGATTATTTTTCCCATGGTTGATTTTCGTTTTGGTTCATTTCAAAAAGTCTCTTGCAGACGACGCATGAGCGTTTGCACACCCGTCGAAGCCACTTCCTGGATGACTTCCACATGGCGTTGGGCCGGTACTCTCACCGGTTTGGGGTCGATGAGGAACACGGGAACGCTGGGGCGCACATAGCTCACGAGGCCGGCGGCAGGATAGACGTTGAGCGAACTGCCGATAATCACAAAGGCATCGGCCTCGCCCGCCAGTTCGGCTGCGGGCACAAGATTGGGGACTGCTTCGCCGAACCACACAATCCACGGACGCAAGCGCGAGCCGTCGGCAGCGAGTTCGTCGCGACCCACTTCCAAGTGGTCGGCCGGAAGGGTGCGGACGTAACGCTCGTCGTCGGGGTGGGCAGAGGAGCATACCTTCATCAGCTCCCCGTGGAGATGGAGCACGTGGGTCGAGCCGGCACGCTCGTGAAGGTCGTCAACGTTTTGCGTCACTATTCTCACGTCGTAGTCGCGTTCCATTTCGGCCAACAGTTTGTGTCCCTCGTTGGGCTTGGCGTCAAGGAGTTGTCGGCGCAGCCCGTTGTAGAAATCCGTAACGAGGTCGGGGTCGGCATTCCAGCCTTCGGGCGTGGCCACCTTCTCCACCGGATACTGTTCCCAAAGACCGCCGGCGTCGCGGAAGGTTTGAAAACCGCTTTCGGCGCTCATGCCGGCTCCTGTAAGTACTACTATCTTTTTCTTCATGGATATCTTGTTTTTGAAGGGTGGTAATTTATAGAACCACCCTGGAATGTTCTATTTACGCAAAAGGCGCTCAATCTGCCGTTCGTTGGCGGTGGGAATAAGCGTGCGGAGTTGTTGGCGTATCTTTTCGGCCGACTCCTCCGGCGTGCACTGTGGGCGGCAGGCTTCGCGGCCAAGGAAATCCTCGGGTGTGGTGAGCAGCGACCATCCCCATCCGTAGCGTTCGCCGTGGCTGTCGTGGGGGTAGACGAAGTCGGCCGTCACAATGCGGCAGGCAGTTTGCAGGCGCGCCACATAGCTATCGAAGCGGCTACGCATCTTCGGCCCGGTGAAGCCACAGGCTTTGCGCAGGTCGCGCGTGGTCATGCAGCCGTTGAGCGCAAGCGTTTCGAGCACGGTGTCCTCGATGGTCCCTTCGTCGGGACGGGGGTAAAGGTTGCGGCGCACGTTGCAGAGATGCGGCCACCAAGCTTTGCTGACGAAGGCGGCCTTGCCTCCGAAAAACTTTCCGTACGCGCAACCGCTCTCTCGGATGACGGAGCCTTTCCACTCCCAAAGCGGCCATTCCCATCCGCCGTCGGGTAGCACCGTGTAGCGGCACTCTTCGTCCACGACAGCCTCAGCGGACCATTTGCCAAGCCCCATGTCGAGCAAAGGCAAGAAGCCCACCTCTTCAACGTAGGTGATGAGCTCGGCGCAAGATATGATTTTTTCCATAAGACGTTTCTAAGCCTCCACTTCTTTCCAGTCTATCGGTTCTACGGTTTCGTACAGCGCCTGGCGCACTTCGTAGTTGGGGAACCCGAGAAGATAAAGGCCGTTCATGTAGCCCTTGATGGTGAGGTAACCCGACTGGTAAAGAAACAGCTCAGCACCACCATCTGTTACGTCTGATGTTTCAATGACCATACTTATCAGAGCGCAATGGTCAAAGTCCTTCAGGCGGATTTCCATGTCGTCCACGAATTTTGGCAAGAGCGTAGTGACACCCGATGAGGCCCAATAGTTGCGGACTTTTCGTGAAGCCAATGCATTGACTACACTGAAAGGATTGAAAACGTCTGCCATGTTATCAATACTGAAATGATAGCCGTCGTAGTGGGCTTTCAGCTTGGCGAGCGTTTCGTCTGGAGTCCATCCGTTGCTCTCGCCCATCGCCTCAATCTCAGGCATGAAGTATTGCGTAAGTTCTTCTTTGGATATGCCGCAGATGGTGGCATAGGGTGCGTCGAAGCTGATGTTTGCCAGATTGTTGAGGACTGAGAAAAGGGAAATTTGCGTGAACTTCGTGATGCCGGTGATGAAGACGAACTGTTCTTCGTAGTCGAGCGTTTTCAGAACGGCAAACACGCTGCGGTACACTTCGGTGCACTTTTCGTGCTCGGGAGTTTTCCACGAATGTTGGAGCGGAGAGTCGTATTCGTCAATCAACACTACGGTCTTCTGCCCCACTGCGCGCTTTGCGGCCTTGATGATGTTGCTGAAACGTACGGTAAGGCTGTCCTGAGGGTCGACGTCAACGGAATAGAGCGCCTCATAGTCCTTAAACACGCTACTCAGGTAGGAGCGCAGTTCTTCGGCCGTATTACCACCATTGCTCATATCGAGCCGAATGACGGGATAGCAGGTCCAGTCCGTTTCGAGCTCCATGATCTTGAGTCCCTCAAAGAGTTCCTTGCGTCCTTCGAAATAGGTCTGGAGCGTATCCACCAGCACCGACTTGCCGAAGCGGCGAGGGCGGCTCAAGTAGTTGTACTTCTTTCCCTTGTTGACAAGATTCCATACGATGTCGGTCTTGTCGACATACACATATCCTTCCTCGCTTATTTCTCTGAAAGACTGAATGCCTACGGGAAGCCTTCTTTCTTTTGTTATTGCCATAAATGAGAACTCTTCGTTGAGGCGCCGTTTTACACGTCGCGCGGTTTTACATACGGCAAATATACGACTAAAGTTTCGTTTCGTGCTTTCGCCGCGAAGGGTTTTGTCAAGCTCTATTTTTCCAAAGTTCGTTGTACAGCCATCGGAAACCTTGTATCTTTGCATTGCTAATTTCCGAAAAGAACAATGAAACTCATACATACCGCCGACTGGCACCTCGGCAACAGTTTCCACGGACACGACCGCACAGGCGAGCACCGGCATTTCCTCAACTGGCTCCTCGACACCATTGCCGAACAGGAACCCGATGCGCTGCTCATTGCCGGCGACGTGTTCGACTCATCCAATCCCTCGGCACAGGCCGAGGAACTCCTCTACGACTTTCTGCTCCAAGCCACCACCCTGCTGCCCGGGCTGCAGATTGTCATCTCCGCCGGCAACCACGACTCCGGTTCGCGCCTTGAGGCTCCCGCCTCGTTGCTGAAAATGCACAACGTGTACGTGCGCGGCCTCGTGCACCGCACCGATAACGACGAACCCGACTTCGACTACTACCTCCTTCCCCTTGCCCCGCGAGGCGGAAGCGAAGCCGCTTGCGTATGCATGGCTGTACCATTCCTGCGCGGCGGCGACTACCCCGCTGGCCTCACTCCCGAAGAAGGGCTCAAATACTTCTTTTCCCATCTTCACCAAGCCTACGGCAAAAGCGAATTCAACGGACTGCCCCTTGTCGTAGCAGCACACTTCTACGCCTCGGGCGCAGACATCTGCGGCGAAGACCACAGCGAACGCCTCGTTGTGGGCGGACAGGACTGCGTGGAAGCCGGCGTGGTGGGCCGCAACGTATCCTACACCGCACTCGGACACATCCACAAGCACCAGCAAGTGGGCGGAGCGCCCAATGCCTTCTACTCCGGCAGCGCCCTCCCCATGTCGTTCAGCGAGATAGCCTACCGCCACGGCGTGCAGCTCGTCGACATCGACGACAAAGGACATGCCTCCGTAGGCTTCATAGCCTATACACCCCTTCGCTCGCTCTGCCGCATACCCGAGAGCGGAGGCGCAGCAAGTGCAGCCGACGTCGTCGACGCCATAGGCCGATTGCCCAAACGCGCGAAGAACGACGGCGGAGAGAGTTGGCCCTACCTCGAAATACGCGTCGAAGAGCGGCAACCGGAACCCACCCTCATGCACGACGTCACCGAAGCCCTCAAGGACCGCGCCGTCCACTTCTGTCGCATGGTGCGCGTAAGTTCCGCTAAAAGCGGATCAACTGAAGCGGAAGAAAGCGGCACACCCCGCGAAAGCCTTGAAGAACTCACCCCGCTACAGATGGCACGCCGTGTGTTCCAAACACGTTTCCAAGCCGACATGCCGCAAGAACTCGTAGAACGCTTCAAACTGGCCGAAAAGAAAAATGAAGATTGAAAAAATAGTTCTCAACAACCTCACCTCCATTGAGGGCGAACAAACCATAGACTTCACACAAGAGCCCCTGCGCTCTGCCGGACTCTTTGCCATCACCGGCAACACGGGTTCCGGCAAAAGCACCATTCTCGACGCCGTATGTCTGGCGCTCTACAACAAAGCGCCACGCTTCGAAAACATTGAACGCATACCGCAGGAAGACCTCGACCAAGCCACCGAGAAAGCACAGCGCGTGCAAGCCTCCCGCACGGCCAACATACTGCGTCGCGGACAGAAGGAAGGCGGATGCTCCGTAGTGTTCTCCACCTCCGACGGCGAACGCTACGAAGCCACATGGAGCATACGCGTCACACGAGGCGGAAACTACAGTTCGCCCGAACGCTCGCTCCGTCAGCTCGCGCCACAAAAAGAAACCGTGGACCGCAACGAGATTGACACTCGCATAGAAGGCGCCATAGGACTCACCTACGCACAGTTCACCCGCACCGTCATCCTCGCACAAAACAGCTTCGCCAATTTCCTCAAAGCGCCACGGGCAGAGAAAGCCATGCTGCTCGAAAAACTCACCGGAACGGAAGTCTACGGCAACGTGTCAATGAACATCTTCACACTGGCACAGGAAGCCGAGGCAAAGGTCACCGCTTTGGAACACGAGATGGCAGGACTCCTCCACGACCAACTCCAGCCCGAAGCTCTCGCCGAAGAAGAGGAACGACAGCGACTGCTCACGGCACAAAACGAAAACGTGAAAAGCGAAGCGCAGCGCATGGAGAACCAGACGCTTTGGTTCAAGCGTTTCGACGAAGCCACAAAGAACGTGGCTGATGCCGAAGCACGTTTTGGCGCAGCCACCAAAGAATGCGTGGCCATGCGCGCCGACGAAATGCTCCTCGAACGATACGACTCGCTCCTCACCCTTCAGCCCCTCTATCAGGAGATTGTCATGCGCCGCAACGACATCGACAAGACCAAAGAGCAGGAAAGCGCCAACGCCGAACAGCTCGACGCGGCACGCCGAAAACTCGACACACTCACGCAACAGCTCGACGTGGCACACGAGCGTACGTCCGACGCCGAAAAGCACCTCGAGCTGCGACGTCCCGCCATCAACCGCGGCCATGCCCTCACGGGCGAGATGACCGTAGCGGCCGAGCAACTCAAAGCGCTCGAGAGCCAACTCCTCGCAGCGCAGAAGAAACACGAAACGCGCCAAAACGATCTTTCCGCCAAGCAGGAAACACTCGCTAAGGTGGTAAAGGAAATTGACCAGCAGAAGCTCCACAAGCAGTCGCTCTCCGTTCACCGTCTGATGTTCGAGAAGTTCGACCTCATCAAGGACAAACTCGCCATGTTGCGCAACGAGACACTTCGCAACGCGGAAAGCCACAAAAAGCAGACCGACCTGCAACGCCGGCAAGCCACGCTACGCACCTCAAGCGAAAAAGCCGAAAAAGAGCAGCACGACCACCAGGCGCGCCTCAACACGCTCAAGAGCGAACTCCTCATACACCGGCAGACTAACCAAGGCCGCGACTCCGCCATTCTCCAAAAGCACGCCGCCGACGCCCGCAACCGCATGCAGAGTCTAAAACACGCGGCATCGCTTTGGCAGCACATCTCCGAAGGCTATGCACGCATCAGCGAAAAGCGAGCCACGCAGAAGCGCGAAAAAGTGGAAATAGACCAAAAGCGCCAGCTTGCGCTCAAGCAGGAAATCGAGGTGAAAGCCGCTGAGGAAGCTTACTCACGCATAAGCACCACCTACACGCTCAGTCAGACACAAAACATCGTGAATCTCCGCAAACAGCTCAAGGAAGGGACGGCATGTCCCGTTTGCGGCGCCACGCACCATCCCTACCACACCGAGACCGAGCGCGAACTCGGCGAACTCCTCACCTCGCTCAGCAAGGAATATCTCCACCTGCAGCAGGACCTCGAGAACAAACGCACCGTGCTCAACACGCTGCGCGAAACCATCGCCGCCGACACCGCACGCCTCGAAGCCGACAAGCAAGCTCTTTCGGAACTCGAAAAGCGACAGCAAGCCGACGTGGACGAATGGCAGACCTGTGCCTATCTCGACCCCTCGTTTGCCGACTGTTCCGCCACCGTGAACCGCGACGCACGCCGCATGATGATTGAACTGCTCATCGACAACACCACCCGCACCTCGGAAGAAGCCGAGAAGGAACTTGAAACCTTCAACTTCCACCAGCAGCACATCAACCGCCTCAACGAGGAAATCTCTGCGCTCGACACCGTCATGGCGGACAACCGCACCTATCTCGACAATCTCAACACGGAGTGTCACATCGCTGCCGCCGCTGCCGAAGACCTTCAGCGCGTAATCAACGAGAGCGACCACTCGTGCTCCGAGCTCTACACCGACCTCGACGAGATGGTCACGCTCTCCGGATGGTTCACCGAATGGAAAAACAATCCCGACGGCTTCCGCATGCGCCTCACCAATCTCCACACCGAGTGGAACACCACGTCCACGGCCCTCGACGAGGCACAGCGCTCCGAAGCCTTCCTCCGCGAGGAAGTGAAGAACGCCGAGGCCAACTTGGCCGAGGAAAACCGCCACGTGGTGCAATGTCGCGAAAACCGCGACGCCACACGCGAGTCGCTCAGCGGGAAGCGCGAAGAACTGCGCCGCCTCTTCGGCGAAAGTTCACCGCAAAAGGAAACGGAAGCCTTGCAACTCGCCGTGGCGCAAATGCGCGAAGCCGAACAAAAGGTGCTCCGCGAATGCGAAGCCGGAACAGGCCAAGTACGCCAACTTGAAGGCAAACGCGACAACCTTCTGCACACGCGACTCGAAAACCAGCAGCAACTGCAGCAAAAGATGCAGGAGCTCGACCTCTTCATTCTCCGCTACAACGGTAACCACTCGCCCGTACAGTTCTCCGAACTCGAGAAACTCTTCAGCGACAACCGCGACTGGAAAGCCTTGCGCAATACGCTCACCACCCTCAAGGAGAACCGCATGCTGGCAGAGAACCACCTGGAACAAACACGCCAGGCCCTACTTGCCATACAAGCCGACCCTGCACGCCCCGACGACGAAACGGAAGCCACACGCCTCGCCCTCACCGAAGCGCTCAAGGAAAAACTCGCGCAACTCGAGCAAATAGGCCAGCAACTCGAAACGTGCCGTGCCCGACTGCGCTCACACGCCAACTGCGAGCAAAACGCCGCAAAGCTCACCGACAAACTCCAGAAGGCACGCGACGACGCCAAGGAGTGGAACCGCCTCAACGTGCTGCTCGGAAGCAAAGACGGAAAGAAATTCCGCACACTAGCGCAAAGCTACACGTTCCGCTTCCTCGTGGAACACGCCAACCGCCACCTGCGCATGCTCTCCTCGCGCTACGAACTCCGCACCATTCCCGCCACGCTGACGCTCGAGATTGTGGACCGCGACATGTTCGACGAGCACCGCTACGTCGACTCCCTCTCCGGCGGCGAAACGTTCGTCGTGAGTCTCGCCCTTGCCCTCGGCTTGGCTTCGCTCTCGAGCCGCAACCTCACCATCAACTCGCTCTTCATCGACGAAGGCTTCGGCAACCTCGACCACGAGTCGCTCGACCTCGTCATGACGGCTCTCTCCAATCTTGAGAACACACAAGGCCGCAAAGTGGGCGTCATCAGCCACACCGACCAAATACGTTCGCAGATATCCCCACAAATACGCCTCGTGAAACTCCCCGGAAACGGAAGTTCAAGAATAGACATCAGGTAACGTCTGCAGCAACACGGAGACAGCCGACACATACCACACACATATTCACTTCACCAAAAAAGTTTTTCCCATGAAAAGAGTTCTCCTCTCTGCCATCATGCTCGTCATCGCCCTGACAGCCATGGCACAAAGCCAAGTCAAGTACGGCTACCTCAGCTACAACACCATTCTCCAGGCCATGCCCGACTACGCAGAGGCCCAGCACCAGATGGCGGAACTGAGAAAAAAATACGAAGCCGAAGCCTCCTACAACGAGCAGAACTTCAAGCGACAGTTCGCCGAATTCCTTCAGGGTCAGAAGGACTTCCCGCAGAACATTCTCCTCAAGCGCCAGCGCAGTTTGCAGGACGCCATGGAGAAAAGCCTCAGCTTCCGCCACGACGTGGACAGCATTCTCACCGTGGCTGAACGCGAAGCCGTAGCCCCCGTGCGCAAACGCCTCGACGACGCCATCCGTGCCGTTGGACTGGAACACGGCTACGAGTACATCCTCAACACCGACGCCAACGCCTACCCCTTCGTCCACCACTCCGTAGCCGAAGACGCCACCGCCTACGTCGAAGCTAAACTTAAATAAGCTATCCGCCCATGACTCCCATTGGTGTTTTTGACTCTGGCTACGGCGGACTCACCATTCTCCGCCAAATACGCCAACTCTTGCCGCAGTACGACTATCTCTACCTCGGCGACAACGCACGTGCCCCCTACGGTTCCCACTCCTACGACGTCATCTACGAATATACGCTCCAAGCCGTAGAGTACCTCTTTGCCCAAGGTTGCCCGCTCGTCATCCTGGCCTGCAACACAGCCTCGGCAAAGGCACTTCGCACCATACAGGAACGCGACCTTGAACGCCTCGATGCCACAAAACGCGTGCTCGGCGTGATCCGTCCCACCGTCGAAGCCATCGGCCCGCTCACCAAAACGCGCCACGTGGGTCTGCTCGGCACAGCCGGAACGGTCAATTCCGGCTCTTACACCATGGAGATACACAAACTCTGGCCGGACATCCAACTCACGGGCCAGGCATGCCCCATGTGGGTGCCGCTCGTGGAGAACTACGAGTTCGACTCGCCCGGAGCGGACTATTTCGTAAAGAAACGCATCGAAGGCATACTCCGTACCGACCCCGAAATAGACACCCTCATCCTCGGCTGCACCCACTATCCGCTCCTAATGAACAAGATAGTGAAATACACTCCTCCCGGTGTGCGTATCGTCCCCCAAGGCGAATACGTAGCGCAGAGCCTCCAGGACTATCTCCACCGCCATGCCGACATGGACGAGCGCCTCACCAAGCAAGGCACCTGTCACTACCTCACCACCGAGAGCGCCGACAAATTCCGCCAAAGTGCCGCCCTCTTCATGCACCAAATGGTCGACGTGGAGCACATCTCGCTCGACGGAAAATAACGAGTGCATCCTAAGCTGCGTGGCTGGTAGTCTGCAGTGTGAATGGAAGCAAACGAATTGCATCGACAATAAAACGAAAGTCAAAAATCAAGCGCTCCATTAACACGGAGAATCGCGTAGAATTTTCCTCCCTCACATTGGCCGCAAATACGCCAACCACGGCAAGAGCGCGTTTTTAGTTTTAAACCAAGACTTTTCTCTACAACAAAACATCTTAACCCGTTTGAACAAAAATCGGCCGTTTTGCCGCATCTTTGAACTCGTTTTTCGGAAAAACTCCAAGGCATCTCGTGAAAATTCCAAGGCAGCAAATTTAAATTAGCTACCTTGGAATTTTCACGAGATGCCTTGGAGTTTTAGCTCGTACTATTCGAGGAGTAAAAAAAGGGTTTCATTTTTCTATTTCAACCTTCCGAAGACTCAAAAACGGCCTTGTGGATTTAACACTTCGGCAGAAGCAAATCAACGCCTTTTGACTTTCGATTTTAGCCGTAGCCAGACTGAAAAATATGCCATGTCTTTAACGGAATAATTTCTTGAGCAGTAGACAAAAATTACGAACGATAAAACGAACCGCCCCTAATTTTATAAGGTTTGACTCATTTTCCGCCCCTAATTTTATAAGGTTTATCCCGTTTTCCGCCCCTAATTTTGTAAAAATGCGCGTCTTCGTGCCTGAGCACTAGGCAATTAAGGTATATGAGCAAATATCTAAAAAGACAAATAGATCAGGAACTACAACTTTGAACTCAATCATCTGTAAGATAAGCCTACATTTGCCTATTACTCGCTTCCATTGTCGGCATCGTTGGCCGTTCACTCCATCAGCTACCCCTCTTGAAAAAATATTTACCACTTACGCACCTTTTATTACCACTTATGCACGTCTTCTGCCATTCGTGTCTGCTTTGTAAATTCCGTTAAGAAATATGTTGTGAGGAGTTTGTACATTTGCAACAAAGACATACATCTTTCCTTGCAAAGGTCTTTTAGACTATATCTAAATTTAAATCTACAACATTTTGCAGGATGGAACAATTCGGTCTTCTCTGATTACAAATAACGGAATGTTAACACAAAGAAATAAAGAAAAGAAATATCACAATGAAGAAATTAGCTTTATTACTCAGTGCAATAGCTTTTTCGCTTGGCATGTCCGCACAGAAGGACGTAAAAGGAACAACCGAGTTCAGTTTCAATGTAGGTTACGACATTGGACTCCAAAAAGCTGGCAACTGCCTATCGTTCCAACCCGAATTCGGCAAGCATTTCACCAATCAGTTTTATTTGGGAATAGGTACAGGTCTCTTTGCTGACGACCATTTCAATTCCATCAACATTCCACTCTTCCTGCGCACAGAAATAGATTTCCCAACGAGCAAATGCACTCCTTATATCTCCTTGCAGGGTGGATACGACTTCAACATCGGCGATGACTATACCGGAGCGGGACGAATCAATCCGAGCGTCGGCGTGAAAGTTCCCGTAGGAAAGAACGTCGACTTCAATCTCGGATTTGGTTACACACGTACCATCTTTAGCGGTGGCGGAACGAACCTTCTCGGATTTAAGGCTGGGCTTAGCTTCAACTCAAATGGCCGCGGTTTTGCACACTTCTTGAAGACTTTGGACTACAGCGTTGAACTGGAAACGCATACCCCTTTTACTAGTAAAGAATACAATGGTGCTTCCTATAGTGAGGAAAAAATGAAGGGCATGTTCGGTATTCGCCTCTCGGCATTAGCGCCACTACCGGTTAAGAACCTTTATGCAGGTTTGAGCCTTGGCGTTGGTCGATTTACCGAAAAGGGAAAATTTGTCGACGTGTATGGCGATTCCCACCCTTACACCCCCCAGTCGGGCGTTTATGGCAATGCCATGGCACGTGTAAAATACAAGGTAAAGCAACTGACCTTAAAAGAAAAGTTCTATCCATTTGCACAAGTTGACCTTGGCATGGATTGTATGTGCGAACCTATTTTCAGCGTGCAGCCTGCTGTCGGCGTTTCATACGAGACAAAGGGCAAACAGAGCATTGATGTTTCCGTCGGTTATGCAACCAAGAGAGACGAAAACGAACAAAACAAAGGATGCATGCGCATAGCAGTTGGCTACACATTCTAACGAACCATTATACTAAGCATTACTTGGGGGTATAAGAGTCCAGACTCTTATACCTCTTTTTTGTCAAAGGTGGCCAGCCTGGCAATAACAGAAGAAGACGAAAGGCCGGTAAGAAAAGAAGTACCCCCGCTGAGAATCGAACTCAGATCACTGCTTTAGGAGAGCGGTGTTCT
>CAVKJJ010000038.1:0-27750 GCA_963656685.1 bacterium
CTTTCACCGATTGCCTCTACACTCCACATTTACACGTTTCGTTTTATCCCCCGTAGATGGGGAAGGTGGTGGCGGAAGCTGGGACGATGGGGGTGAGCGATACGCTTGCCGCTATGCGGAAGGCTTCCTCGTTTTCGACCGTGATTTCGTAGGGCAGGTGAGTGGCGTGACGGTGCTGGTAGAGTGTGATGCAGTTGCGGGGTCCGCGCTTGCGTTTCTTCTGTTCTTCCTCTTCTATCACTCGTTCGCGCAGGCGCTGTAGCACGGGGAGGAAGTCCTTACGGAAGGCCATGCCCACGACGCGCGGTTCGGAGGTGGCGTAGCTCGTACCGTATTTTCCTGAGCGGTAGCCGTTGAAGAAGAGCATGAGTTCGGTGAGCTTCAGTGTGCGGCAGTCTGTCCAGAAACTTTTGGCAAAGAGCAGTAGCGACTTACCGCGTTCGGCGTCGCGGTCGCTTCCCCAGACGAAGAGTGCCTTTACTTGAAGCATCATCCATTCGGCGGCAGCTCCGGCGCCGTAGATTTCGTTGAGTTGTCCAAGTGTAGGACAGATTTTGGTGCGTACCATGAGCATGGGGTTTGCGGCTGCGTGGTCCCAGTTGTCAGGCGAATACCGGGTCGTCACCGTCTCCCATGAGGGATAGGAAGTCGTCGTCGGGGTTCGTGTTTTTGTTTCGTTCATTGTCGATGAGTCGTTTTGCGAAGTCGTCGACTTCGGCGTTTGCTTCGGCTTTTGAAGTCCGTCCAAAGCATCTTGGAGAATTTTTCTGTCCATCGGTGTTGGAGTTTGAGTTGGGGTTAAGTTTTGAGGTTTCGTTGCGTCGGCGTGTGCTCTTGCGTTGCATCCAGAGTGCGAGAGCCGCTTTCCAGTCGGCAATGGCTTGGCCGCGCATTTTCCAGGAGTGTGCTTGGTAGTAGAAGAAGAAGGTGCGTGCTTCGGTGGCGTCGATGCCTCGCTGCGTGGCGTAGTCGACCACTTCGTCTTCGGTGGGCGGTTGGGGCACGGAGGTGTCGGTGGGCAGTCCGTATTTGGCCGTGAGGCGGCGTTCTTCTTCGTTCTTGATTTGTTTGCTCTTGCTCATCCATGTCCTCATGCGCCGTTCGAACGAGAATGTTTTGCAGAACTGGAACTTCATTTTCCCGTTTTTGTCGCGTTCGGTCCAGTAGGCCACGAAGAGTTCGTATTCCTCGTCGGGAAGGAGCGGACGGTGGATGAGGGCTGTGTGGCAGAAGTCGTCGTAGGTCCAATCCATGTAGTTTTCCTTTGCTTTTTCCTTCTTGCGCCGTTTGGGCTTGACGGTTGTTGCAGGAGTTTGGGTGGGGAAGACTTCGTCGGTAACAGCATCGGCAAGCGAGGTGCTCGGTTCGGTTAGTGCCGTAGGCTCGGAAAGAGAGTGAGAAACATGTTCACCTTGGGCCTCGGGCGTGGTGTCGCAGTCGGGTAGGGTGGAGGAGAGGGAGTTTTCTTTTTTTTCTTTTTCTTTTGGAAATAGGGGTTTAAGGGGGAAAGCCTTTTCGTTTTCTGTTTGTTCTACGTTTTCGGCATTTTGCACTCCATTGTTTTCGCTTTCGTCGGTCTGTTCAAAGGGCGTTTCGGCAGTAGTTTGGGGAGAGACGGAGGCTGTGAGAGCAACGCTTGTGGCCGATGTTTCGGAGGGTTCGGCGGAGGCGTCTAGACAACTAGTTGTTTTGGCGTCGTTTTTAGCTGAACTTTCTTGAACTGAAGGTGTGGGGCAGAGGGAGGGGGAAATGGCAGAGGTTAGTGGGCGCTGCGGCGTGTGGTCGGCTTCGATCCAGAGGTTGAGTAGTGCAGTGGGAAGCTGCTCGGCGCAGACGTTGCGCAGCGCGGGGTGGTGATTGAAAACGGAAAGAAGAAACGTTGCACACTTCAGCGCTTCTCTTTCCGTCGTAGAATTTTCCTTTTTAAAAGCCGCCCAGCTGGCATTCTCCAGTGTGGCGTCCTGAGGACGGAGAATTTCGCTTTGCGGACAGTCGGTCTGCTTGGCCTGTTGTCTGATGGCGAGGCAGAGTTCTGCTCCGCAAAGTTTGCGTGTTTGGGGCATGGCCCGGAGCACGTCTTGAACGAGTCCTGCGCTGTGCAGGAGCCGTTTTGGGGAAATGGCTGTAACGTCCATTGTTTCCTGTGGTGTTAAGGAACGCAACGTGTTCCCCTCTTGTGGGGACTGGTTCCGTGTGGTTTGAGTTTTTTGTAAACCCGTGTTCAAAGAGTCGCACCGTTGGGGAAGAGGGTGTTCTTCTGCGGTGTGCTCTCTGAAGCGGGGTGAGAGGGTGTGCGGTGCACGGGTTGCGTGCGTTGTGCGACTCTCTCCGATCTTCCTTTTTAAAAACGCCGCGGGGCAACTTTTCGTGCTTGATGCACGAGGGTCATTGTAGTCCTTTTGAAAGGAGCCACTTTGACCGTGGCTTCCCGTAGCGCTTTGGG
The DNA here is from genome assembly GCA_963656685.1 of bacterium. GTDB lineage: Bacteria > Bacteroidota > Bacteroidia > Bacteroidales > Bacteroidaceae > Alloprevotella. The sequence continues at coordinate 2,444 of CAVKJJ010000038.1, forward strand.
CGCATGGGGAAGCGGGGCAATTTTCCTTTTTAGAAGGCTGCCTTGTGGGGCAGTGGCGCTCCCTTTGCGCTTGGGGCGCGCGGGAACGGGCATTGAATTCCTTTTTAAATGCCGGTGGGGCAATTGCCTTAGCTGGTGGTGAGTGACGGGCGTGGTGTCATCTCGAATCCGTACTTCCTGAACACTTCCACTTCCTGTGGCGAGTAGAGGCGTGAGTGGAGTTGCCATCCTGCGCCTTTGAGTTCGTCGAGGAGCTTGGGGTTTTGGCTGATGACGTAGAGAATGAGGGCACGTGCGTATTTCACCGTGTGGTGGCAGAAGACGCCAGCCGCAAATTCGCGTTTAGAGATGTAACCTGGCCAGTCGGACTTTTTTCTGCGCATGGGCAAGAATATCGTTTGGTGGGTTAGGTTATGGTAGCTGAAGTTCTGAACCACGAAGGCGGGATGCCAGTGATTCATCTTTTGCTTGTGTCAACCTTTTAATCGTGTCAACAGCTAAGCGTCGTCTTTAAGTCTTGGGGCTTTTGGCTTGGTAGCTTGTGCTTTTGGGCTTTTAGGCTTGTGGCTTTAGGCTCGGCGCGTTGTTGTTTTCCTTTCTCGCAAGGGTAACGATGCAAAGGTACGAAGAGTTTGTTATGCTCCAAACTTTTTTGGCAGTTTTTTGAAAACTTTTTTTCGTGGCGATTTTTAGGGGGCTGGTGTGGGGGTGATGGGTAGAGGGCGGGGCTTGGAATCCGATACCAACTAGTTGTCACACCAAGGCACGGTGTGAAAATTCCAAGGCACGGTGTGAGAAATGCAAGGCAGGGTGTGGGGGCAATGTGCAAATGTGCGAATGTGCAAATGTGCGAATGGTGGGCGCGATGTGGGGGCATGATGGGCACGGTGGGTATAATGGGCAAAATGGGCATAGTGGGCAAAATGGGCTTAATGGGCATGGTGGGCATTGTGGGCATGATGAGCAAAATGGGAATAGTGGGCTTTATGGGCATGATGGGCATTATGAGCGAAATGTGCACTGTGGGCATTGTGGGTTTGAGCATGATGTCAGATTGTGTTTAAAGAAAACTGAAAATTGCTTTCTGAAAGTTTTGGGCATTTCTTGTAGTTGTCTTAACTTTGCAGCGCAACATAAAAGAACCCACGTATCATGGATTTTTTCTATCTTGGAATATTACTGTTCCTGATTATTCTTGCCACGTTTGACCTCTCGGTAGGTGTGGCAAATGACGCTGTCAACTTCCTTAGCCCGGCAGTGGGCGCAAAAGCCGCAAAGTTTCGAACCATCCTCATCGTTGCCGCCGTCGGCATCTTTGTGGGAGCAAGCACAAGTGGTGGTATGATGGACATCGCCCGTCACGGCATTCTCAATCCCCACTACTACACGCTCGACGACGTGATGTGCATCTTCCTTAGCGTGGCTGCCACCGACGTCATTCTGCTCGACATCTTCAACACGCTCGGTATGCCCACCTCCACCACCGTGTCGATGGTCTTTGGCCTCATGGGTGGTAGCACGGCGCTCGCTATGTCGAAGATAATAAGCGGCGGACATTCCTATGCCGACCTCATCAACACCGACAAGGCCCTCACCGTTATAATAGGTATATTCCTCTCCGTGGCCATTGCCTTTGTGGTTGGTCTCATCGTCATGTGGATAACGCGTGTGGTATTTACGTTCCATTATAAGAAGCACCTCCGTTACAGCATAGCCATCTTTGGCGGACTGAGCGTCACTTCCATCTTCTACTTCCTCCTTGTGAGTGGACTTCGCGAGTCAACGCTCCTCGCCTCCATCGGGTGGACCCCCGATTGGGTCGACTCTCACCGCTTGCCCATTCTCGGTTGCAGCTTTGTGGTGTTCACCGTGCTCATGGAACTGCTCCATCTCGTCAAGGTCAACATCTTCAAGCTCGTGGTTCTTTTCGGTACCTTCTCGTTGGCCATGGCCTTTGCCGGCAACGACCTTGTGAACTTCATTGGTACTCCCTTGGCGGGCCTTGAGTCGTTCCTCGACTTCACGCACCACCCCGAAGCGTCGCCCAAGACCTTCATTGTTGATGTTCTTGCCGGAGAGAGCCACCTTCCCTATAAGCATCTCTTCCTCATCGGTGCCGGACTGATTATGACCTTTGCCATCTGTACCTCCAAGAAGGCGCAGAAAGTGGTGGAAACCACCGTCAACCTCTCCCGTCAGGACGACGGCGAAGAAGTGTTCTCCTCTTCCAAGATAGCCCGCCGCACGGTGCGTGCCGTGCTCAACACCACGCAGACCATTTCGCGCTACGTGCCCGCTTCAACGAAAAACTGGATAAACCGCCGCTTCGACCACGACGACGTAGCGCTCGAAGACGGTGCTGCCTTCGACCTCGTGCGCTCCGCCGTGAACCTCGTGCTCTCCGGTTTGCTCATTGTGGTCGGTACAACCCTCCAACTTCCTCTCTCCACTACTTATGTGGCCTTTATGGTGGCCATGGGTTCCAGCCTGGCCGACCGTGCTTGGGGACGCGAAACCGCCGTCTACCGCATCACGGGCGTGATCACCGTCATCGGTGGTTGGTTCATCACCGCTGGCGCAGCCTTCATCATGAGTTTCGTTATAGCCACAGTGAACCACCTTGGTGGATTTATTGCCATGATACTCGTGATGTGCGTCGTAGCCGCCGTGGTCATCAACAACAACCGCAAGTTCAAGAAAAAGAAGGAGAGCGAAACCGTCGACACCCTTTTCCGTCAACTCGTTCGCTGCCATGACAAGGCAGAGACTTGGCAACTCCTTTGCGAACATGTGCGCCGCTCGCAGAGCACCGCGATTCAGTTTGCACGCGACACGTTCCGCAACATCTCCCATGGTCTCATGACCGAGAACATACGCGAACTTCGCACCGCCTCGCACGCCATAGAAGAAGAGAAGTCCACGTGGAAGCGCTACCGCCGCAAGGAGATTGTGGGTATGCGCAAGATTGACTACCTCCTCGCCGTAGAGAAGAATACGTGGTTCCACCTCGGCTGCAACAGCATCACGCAGATGATTTATGGCTTGAAGCGTATGCTCGAACCCTGCGTGGAGCATGTGGACAACAACTTCAACCCTATGCCGAAGGCTTACGTTGAAGAGTTTCAGCCCGTCTGCGCCGACATTGACCGCTTCCTCGACGAGAGCGACAAGATGATTCTGAGCGGCGACTTCACCCACGCCGAAGAACTCCTCGTGGAGGGCAACGCCATCAAGAGCCGCATCTCTCAGATACGCCATGCTCAGCAGGACCGCATACAGCGCGAGGACAGCAACATTAAGGCTGCGCTCCTCTACCTCTCCACCCTCCAGGAGGCACAGGAACTTATGAGCATTGCGCGCCATTTGCTTCGTGCCTCCAAGCGTTTCCAGACGCAGTAAGACATCGACTAAAAAGAATATAAAATATGACGGCTTCGCAGCAACTTCGTTAAGGTTGTGTGCGAAGCCGTTTTGTGTGTTTTGGACGTTTCCTTCTTCTCTTCCTCTTTCTTTTAAAGCCCGAAGCAAGCCCCTCCATACGCACCGGTGCACTTAGCGCCCGACAACTTTCGCTCCGAGTGCACTTAGCGCCCGATGGCACACTTTTTTTCCTTGCCAACCCTTGCTATTACCCCTATCTTTGCATTGTCAAAACGAAACGGAAGGCAGCGCGCCATGAAACCTTCCCCTCTTTCTGTTGCGACACCTCAAACCAAACTTCTCCCCGCGCCAAAGGCCACGGCAAGAGGAAAACAATCACATTTTATTCACACCTAAAAACTCACACAACTATGATTCCTGTAATCGTTCAGGGTAAGAAAAACCCTCTTGACAAAAGCGTTAAGTATTACATCCAGGCTGCACCCACCGTGCCCGTAAGCTTCGAAAGCATCGCAAAGAACATCTCTGATCGCTGCACCGTCACCGAACCCGACGTCCTCGCCGTGCTCAATGCACTCCAGACCGAAATTGTGACGGCTGTCCAAAACGGTCAAAGCGTCCGCCTTGGTCAGTTGGGGTCGTTCCGTGCCACCCTTACCAGTCGCGGTGTGACCGACAAGACCCAAGCCGAGATTTCGCTGGTTAGAGCCGCCCGTGTGCGTTTCACCATGGGCTCGCGTCTGCGTTCAGCCATGAGTCTCACCAACAGTGACATGAAGTTCCTGAAGAAGACCAACTAAACGCGCGGTTCGCGTTGCACAGGGCGAAAGCCCTGTCGTTTACCACAACACTGACACCCCGAAGAGCTGCCGTTCGCTGGTCATGCAATTTGTTCCAGTGCGGCAGCTCTTCCTTTTATGACACCCTATAAGAATTTACCTATGCACAATGAAAACATACAGCAAAACCACCTCCTCCGGTTCAACGTCCAAAGTTTCTCTGCAATCCTTATGCTCCTTGCTGGAATTGCTCTTGCGGCTGTTGCGCTCTTTATGCCTCCTCAAGGCGAAATCGCCCCTTCAGTCTGCACCGTCTTCGCCCAATGCCTCATCTACGCCGGCAGCGTCTTTGGCATAACGCAGTACCTCACTCTGAAAACTCCCACGTCGAACTCTCAAACCACATTCAACCAATGAAAGTTACTGAACTCATAGTCCACTGCACTGCCACGCGCGAGGGTAGGGAAGTGGAGAAAGCCGAACTCCGCCGTTGGCACGAGGCGTGCGGCATGACCGACATAGGCTACCACTACCTCATTCATCTTGACGGACGCATAGACGCCTGTCGCCCCGCCACGAAAGTAGGCGCTCACTGTCGCGGACACAACGCCCACAGTCTCGGCATCTGCTACGTGGGCGGACTCGCTGCCGACGGCCGTACGCCCAAGGACACCCGTACCGAGGCGCAGTGCACAGCCCTCGCCACCCTCCTCCTCTCGCTCCATCGACAGTACCCCGCCGCCACAGTTCACGGGCACAACGAGTTTGCCGCCAAGGCATGCCCTTGCTTCAACGTGCAGACCGACGCCTCGTGTCATCCGTGGAGTTCGTAGCGAATGCGTCGCTTAGCGGATGCGTCGCTTTGTGAATGTGCGGATGTGCAAATGCACAAATGCACAAATGTGCAAATGCACAAATGCACAGTTCACACACATATATATAAATAATGAGTCCAGCAGAGAAAGTGCTTCTTGCACAGTCCCTGTTGGACTCATCTTTGTTTATCTAAAATCGTAGTTCTCAGTTCGCGCTGTTTTCGCTCTTCTTGCCTTCGGGGCGACGGCTCGGTCTGTCCTGTTGCTGAAACTTGCGCATCTGCGTAATCTGCTCTTGCGTGAAGAACTTGGCGTACTTTTTCTCGTATTTCGTCTTGATCTTCTCCATCTTCTCCTTGTCCTCGTCGCTCATCTGCGGGCGACCCGGAGCCTGGGCGTTGTTGCCGTCCATTGAGGGCGGATTGCCTTGCGGACGCTCGCCTCTGGGCGGTTCGCCCTGCGGACGCTCGCCTCTTGGAGGTCTGTTGCCACGCTGCGGCATCAGTTCGCGCATGGCGCTCTGTTCGCTTTTATAGACGGAGATGAACTTCTTCGTGGTCTTCGTGTCCAGTCCCATCTGTTGGGCAATGCGGTTGGCGCGCTGTTCAATCATCGCCTCGGGAGTAGGGCGGTTGCCCCGTTGCTGTGCGCTTTGCTGCGTGCTCTGTGCGAAAGCTGCGGTGCTTGCCAATGCCAATGCAGAAGCTAGCACGAAAGTTTTGAAGGTCTGCTTCATAGTTCTTATGGTTTTGATAGTTGTAAATTTTCCGTTGTCTATGGTTATGATATCTCCCACGCCAAAAGGTTAAGTCCCCATTTCGGCCTTTCGCGACGAACCGCCCGATTTCATTTGCGAAACTCGCTTGTAGGTACGAAGTTTTCAAACATTACATCCCCATATGCAGACAAAAACCTACGCTATCTCACCTTATACCAAAGAAAAGCGCCGTTCAATGCTTAGTAACTTCGTTCTATGCACATACCGCTAACATATTTTTTGTAACTTTGCCCCGACAAAGCATATATGTAGCCCGAAAGCCGGGCATACGGCGCGTCATCTCCAAGAAGAACAAACTCCTACTAATCGAATATAGCTTTCAGAAATGGAACATTCCAAAGAACTCATGAACCTTGCTGCCGACAACATCCGCGTGCTGGCCGCAAGCATGGTCGAACGAGCAAAGTCCGGACACCCCGGAGGTGCCATGGGCGGTGCAGACTTCATCAACGTTCTCTACTCCGAATTCCTCAACTTTGATCCCGACGAACCCACGTGGCGCTGCCGCGACCGCTTCTTCCTCGACCCCGGTCACATGTCGCCCATGCTATATTCGCAGCTTGCCCTCATCGGCAACTACACCATAGAGGAACTCATGCAGTTCCGTCAATGGGGCTCGCCCACGCCCGGGCATCCCGAGCGTTGCCCCGAGCGCGGCATCGAAAACACCAGCGGCCCCCTCGGACAGGGTCACACCTATGCCGTAGGCGCAGCCATCGCCGCCAAAGCGCTCTATGCCCGCACCGGCAATCCCGGTTTTAAGAAAGAAAAGATCTACGCCTACATTTCCGACGGCGGCGTGCAAGAGGAAATCTCCCAGGGCGCCGGACGCATTGCCGGTCACCTTGGACTCGACAACCTCATCATGTTCTTCGACGCCAACGAGATTCAGCTCTCTACCGAAACGGCTGCCGTCATCTCGGAAGATACCGGCATGAAATACCGCGCGTGGAACTGGAACGTGCTCGAAATAGACGGTAACGACTGCGAACAGATTCGCGAAGCACTCCGTCAGGCTAACGAAGAAACCTGCCGACCCACGCTCATCATCGGTCACTGCGTGATGGGTAAGGGCTGCCGCAAGGCCGACAACACTTCCTATGAGCACGACTGCAAGACCCACGGCGCACCCCTCGGCGGCGACGCTTACACCAACACCATTCGCAACCTCGGTGCCGACCCCGAAAATCCCTTCGTTGTCCGTCCCGAAGTAGCAGCTATGTATGAGGAGCGCAAAGCCGAACTTCGCCAGATTGTGGCAGAGCGCAAGGCCGAAGAAGCCGAATGGGAAAAAGCCAACGCCGACAAGGCCGCAGCCCTCAACGACTGGATGAACAACCGCTTGCCGCAGATTCCTTGGGAGACCATCGAGCAGAAGCCCAACTCCCCCACGCGTAACGGTTCGGCAGTTTGTCTCTCGCTCCTCTCAGAGTATGTGCCCAACATGATTGTATCGTCCGCCGACCTCTGCAACTCCGACAAGACCGACGGATTCCTTAAGCATACCACCGAAATCACCCGCACCAACTTCGCCGGAGGCTTCCTCCAAGCTGGTGTGTCAGAGCTCACCATGGCCTGCGTCTGCATCGGCATGATGCTCCACGGCGGCATCATCACCGCTATGGGTACCTTCTTCGTCTTCTCTGACTACATGAAGCCCGCCATCCGCATGGCAGCCCTCATGGAAGTGCCCGTGAAGTTCGTCTGGACACACGACGCCTTCCGTGTAGGTGAAGACGGCCCCACCCACGAGCCCGTGGAACAGGAAGCACAGATTCGCCTCATGGAGAAACTCAAGAACCACAGCGGACGCGACAGCGTGCGTGTGCTCCGTCCTTGCGACGTCCACTCCGTGACGCAGTGCTGGAAGATGGCCATGGAAAACATGGACACCCCCACCGCACTCATCTTCAGCCGTCAGAACGTCAACGATCTTCCCGCAGGAACCGACTACGCCGGCGGCGTGAAGCATGGTGCCTACGTAGTGGTGAAGGAAGACACCCCCGACGTGGTGCTCCTCGCCTCAGGCTCGGAAGTCAGCACACTCGTTTCGGCAGCCGAACTCCTTAAGGCCGACGGCGTAAAAGCCCGCGTCGTAAGCTGCCCCAGCGAAGGACTCTTCCGTTCGCAGAGCGCCGACTACAAAGAGAGCGTCATTCCCCACGACGCCAAAGTGTTCGCCCTCACCGCCGGACTCCCCTGCATCTTCGAAAGCCTCTTAGGAGCCAACGGCAAAGTGTACGGACTTGAAAGCTTCGGCTTCAGCGCACCCTACAAAGTGCTCGACGAGAAGCTTGGCTACACCCCCGAAAATATGCACAAGGAAGTGCTCGCCTTCCTCGGCAAATAACCCCCGTTAAAACTTAAAAAGGATAAGCACTCCGTACCTCCAGTAGGGCAGGGTGCTTATCTTTTTCAGCTTTGTACTCCATATTATATATATATAAATACCATACCCCACTCACCATGTCATATCAGATAGGCCTCGCCAGCGATCATGCCGGCTACGACTTGAAGCAATACGTAAAGCAATATCTCGACGAAAAAGGTATCACCTATAAAGACTACGGCACCTATTCCACCGACAGCTGCGACTATCCCGACTTCGCACACGCCCTTGCCCACGGCATGGAACAGGGCGAAGCCGAAAAAGGCATCGCCATCTGCGGCAGCGGAGAAGGCATCAGCATGACCCTCAACAAACACCAGAGCATACGCGCCGCCCTCGTGTGGATTCCCGAAATAGCCCACATGACCCGCCAGCACAACGACGCCAACGTGCTCGTAATGCCCGGACGCTACATCGACACCGACACCGCACGCCAAATCATGGACGAATTCTTCGCCACCCCCTTCGAAGGAGGACGCCACGTGCGCCGCATCGAAAAGATCCCCGTAACGGTCGACAAATAAAACGCCCCTTTTCGCCCTCTTTAACCACACTGAATATCAAAGTTTTGCAAGCGATGTTTCGTTTACTCGCGCAAAAACGCTATCTTTGCACCCGTTTAAACCGAAATAATATAACATACAACACGCTAACATGACTAAAGCAGATATCGTTTCAGAGATTTCCAAGCGTACAGGCGTAGACAAGCAAATTGTTATCGCATCAGTTGATGCCTTCATGCAAGTCATCAAAGAATCCATGGTACGCGAAGAGAACGTTTACCTCCGCGGCTTCGGCAGCTTCGTAATCAAAAAGCGCGCACAGAAAACCGCACGCAACATCTCCAAGAACGTTTCCATCATCATCCCCGAACACAACGTTGCAGTGTTCCGTCCCGCAAAGGACTTCGAACTCAAAAACAAAGGAGAAATCCGCGAAGTGCCCATCGAGGGATAATACCACGAGAGAAACAAAACAATCCACATAATTAACCACTAAACGTAATAGCTATGCCTAACGGTAAGAAGAAAAAAAGACACAAGATGTCTACGCACAAGCGTAAAAAAAGACTGCGCAAGAATCGTCATAAGAGCAAATAACACGCTCTGTTGACTTCTAACGCGAAGTCGAACTGACGAGTAAACGAGGTCTGTAGGTTCAACAATGTTGCAACATAGCTCGTTTGCTCGTTTTTGCTAACAACACACCGCAAGCGCCCATTTCCCGTAGCCGCTACTCTATGGCACGAGAGCCATACTTATTGAGCTAACTGTAACGTCAGTAACTCGCTGTTTCGTCACGAGAAACAAACGCATTGCAAAAAATCCAATTCATGACAAGCGAAGTAATTATCGATGTAACACCGCGCGACATCTCCATTGCCCTTCTCGAAGACAAACGACTGGTGGAATTCCAGCGCGAGGGGAAAACGGAGAACTTTGCCGTCGGCAACATCTATCTGGCAAAAGTGCGCAAACTGATGCCCGGACTCAACGCTTGCTTCGTGAATGTCGGTTACGAGCGCGACGCGTTCCTCCACTATCTCGACCTCGGAACGCACTATCGCAAACTCGAAAAATACCTCCAACTCCTCGGTGACGGACGCCGCAACGTCGCACTCGACCATCTCGGCAAGTTTGACGACCTTGAGAAAGACGGTTCCATTGCCAACACACTCAAAGTAGGCCAGGAACTCCTCGTACAAATCGTCAAGGAACCCATCAACACCAAAGGACCGCGCCTCACAAGCGAACTCTCCTTCGCCGGACGCTTCCTCGTGCTCATGCCCTTCTGCGACAAAGTCTCCGTCTCCTCCAAAATCAAAAGCGGAGCAGAACGCACCCGCCTCAAGCAACTCATTCAGAGCATCAAGCCAAAAGGCTTCGGCGTAATCATACGCACCGTAGCAGAAGGCAAACGCGTAGCAGAGCTCGACCAAGAACTCCGCATTCTCCTTGAGCGGTGGGAACACGTTGTCTCACAAATCAAAAAAGTGCGCCAGGGAAAAGCCAAACTCCCCTGCCTCGCCTACGAAGAAACAAGCCGAAGCGTAGCACTCCTGCGCGACCTCTTCAATCCCTCTTACGAGAACATCTACGTCAACGACACACGCGTCTACAACGAAGTCAAAAGCTACGTCACGCTCATCGCACCCGAGCGAAAAGACATCGTGAAACTCTACGACGGAAAAGTACCCATCTTTGACAACTTCTCCGTCACAAAACAAATAAAGAGTTCCTTCGGTCGCACCGTCACCTACAAGCACGGCGCCTATCTCATCATCGAACAGACCGAAGCGCTCAACGTAGTAGATGTCAACAGCGGCAACCGCTCCAAGTCCGCCGAAGGACAGGAAGTCAATGCCCTCGACGTCAATCTCGGCGCCGCTGACGAAATTGCCCGACAGCTCCGTCTGCGCGATATGGGCGGCATCGTCGTGGTCGACTTCATCGACATGAACATCCCCGAGAACCGCCAGAAGCTCTATGAACGAATGGTGGAGAACATGAAGCAGGACCGCGCACGCCACAGCATTCTACCCCTCTCCAAGTTCGGACTGATGCAGATCACCCGCCAGCGCGTACGTCCCGCCATGAGCGTCAACGTGGAAGAAACATGCCCCACCTGCTCCGGCACAGGCAAAATACGCTCCAGCCTGCTCTTCACCGACACACTCGAGAGCAAAATCAACGAACTGGTCAACAAGCTGCACATCAAGCGCTTCACGCTCTACGTCCATCCCTTCGTAGCCGCCTACATCAATCAAGGCGTGCTCTCCATGCGCCGCCGGTGGCAACTCAAGTACGGCTTCGGCGTAAAGGTAATGGCAGACCAGCAGCTCGCCTATCTGCAGTACACTATTCGCGATCACAACGGAGAAGAAATCTCCATGGAGGCTGAAAACGACATGAAGTAAGCTGACCCCAAAGTTCACGGCAGCGGGCTTGCACCGTGCCGCAACGACAAAACCCATTCAGGGCAATGCCCGTTCCGCAAGCAGCGGACGCGAGCATTGCCCTTTTTCTATGTTCTCTTTTGTACCGAATTTGCGTTATTCTTGCTTACAAATGTTCGTACAGCCCCTTTTGTCTTCCATTTATACCATCGTTCGAGAAAAATATTACTTTCGTGCGCGCAATACTTCTGTAATATAGTTGCGGTGACAATTAAAAGTCTTAAATTTGCAGACCATAACGGAACTTCATTTATTCTATTCCCTTCCCCTTAAAGTTTATGGTTACTGAAAATCAAAACCAACTGCAGAACGAAGAAGAAGAAAGCTTCAACATCCTTGAATTTCTTGGCATAGTCCTCTCCAACTGGTATTGGGTCTTGCTCTCAGTACTCATCGCTATGAGCGTCGCTTTCGTGTACATACTCCGTACCACGCCGACCTATACCCGTAGCAGTTCGCTTCTCATCAAGAACGACGAGAAGAGCGGAAGTTCGGGTGCCGCCAGCCTTTCGTCCGAATTCCAGAATCTCGGATTCCTCCGCGACAATAGCAACATAAACAACGAAATCATCACCCTTCAAGCACCCGTGCTCATGCAGGAAGTGGTGCGCCGTCTGCACCTTGACGTCTCCATGACCCTCAAGCGTAGCCTCCATCGCGTGCCCCTCTACGACGAGCGCCCCATCAATCTGCTCCTTCCTCAAGCAGCAGATGATGACGTGTGCTTCTTCAAGATGCGTCTCAAGCGCAACAAGACCGCAGAACTCTACGACTTCCAGACCTACGACAAGAACGGTGAACTCGTGGAGAACAACAAGAAGGTGGTAGTGCGCATGAACACCTTGGCCCATACCCCCGCCGGCGTGGTTGTCATCCAGCCCACAGCACAATGGGACCAGAACTTCACCGACGAAGAAATCTACGTGTCGAAGAGCACCGTCGAAGCCGTTGCGTCAGGCTATGCCGCTTCGCTCTCCGTGGCCCTCAACACCAAAGAGAGCACCGTGCTCGACATCGCACTCACCGACCAAAGCGCCAAGCGTGCCGACGACATCATCCTCAAACTCTACGACGTCTACAACGAACAGTGGCTCAAGGACAAAAACCGCATAGCCGAAAGCACCTATGAGTTTATCACCGACCGCCTCAGTTCGCTCACCAAGGAACTCGGCGACGTAGACCAGAAAATCTCCGACTACAAGAGCGCCACGCTTCTTCCCGACGAGACCGCTGTCTCCACCATGTACATGAGCGAAAGCGCCAAGAATACCGACCAGATACTCACCCTCAACAACCAGCTCGGCGTGGCCAAGTACATCCGCGACTACCTCGCCGACCGCAGCAAGAGCGGACAGTACCTGCCCACCAACACAGGCATCGGTAGCACCGGTATAGAGGAAATGATTGCAAACTACAACAAGGACGTCTCCTCGCGCAACCAGATTCTCGACAACAGTTCCGAGTCAACGCCCCTCGTGCAGAAAATCGACAACGATCTCGCACAGCAGCGCCAGACCATCATGCACTCCCTCGACAACCTCATCAGTCAGATCAGTTCACAGCTGCGCAACTGGGAGGCTACCGAGGCCAAGACCAACGAGAAGATAGCCACCGCGCCGCGTCAGGTCAAGAACCTCCTCTCCATAGGCCGTCAGCAGAAAGTAAAGGAAAGCCTCTACATCTACCTCCTTCAGAAACGCGAGGAGAACGAACTCTCCAAGAGCTTCATCGCTTGGAACACGCGCGTCATCCAGCCACCTATGGGAAGCGCTGCTCCCGCTTCACCGAAGAAGAGCATGATTATGCTCATCGCCTTCGCCATCGGCGTGTGTCTGCCTGTAGGCCTCCTCTTCCTGCGTGAAAACCTCGACCACACCGTACGCGGACGTGCCGACCTCGCAGGAATGAACACCTCACTCCTCGGCGAAATTCCCGCACTTCGCAAGAACCGTTTCGGTCACGTCTCCAGCAACAACTCCGACCGCGTGGTACTCGTCAAGGCCAACAGCCGCGACCTCATCAACGAGTCGTTCCGCATAGTCCGCACCAAGCTCGACTACTACCTCAGTTCCGTGGGCGGCAACAACAAGGTTGTCATGCTCACCAGCTTCAACGCCAACTCCGGAAAGACGTTCATCACCCTCAATCTCTCGCAGGTAATGGCCCTCAAGGGACAGAAGGCAATAGCCATCGACCTCGACCTTCGTAAAGCATCGCTCTCCAAGAGCGTTCACTCGCCCAAGAAGGGCGTGAGCGGATTCCTCAGCGGTTTCGAGTCCGACTACCACGAAGCCATCGTCAGCAACGGTATCGGCGAGAATGTCGACATACTCCCTGTCGGAATCATCCCGCCCAACCCCAGCGAAATACTCCAGACCGGTCGTCTCGAAAAGCTCTTGAACAGCTTGCGTGAGGAATACGACATCATCTTCGTAGACTGTCCGCCTATCGATGTAGTGGCCGACGCCAGCATCATCGCCAAAGACGTCGACGTCACCCTCTTTGTTGTCCGTGCCGGCCTTATGGACCGCCGCGCCCTCCGCGAAGTCGACAACCTTGCACAGGAAGGCACTTACAAACACATGGCACTCCTCCTCAACGGCGCGCGCTACATCAGCTCACGCTACGGCAACTACCGCTACGGCTACCGTTACGGTTACGGTTATGGCCACGGCTACGGCTACGGTCACGGATATTATGGGGGGGGGGAAAATAAAAGGGTAAGGGTCTACCGATGGTAAATCCCGCCGTCGCCGAAACGACTAAGTCAGATCGACTACCTCGTAAGAAACAATAGATATAGAAAAGCACAAAGGGCTGAATTCTCCTTTTCTGGGAATTCAGCCCTTTGTAGTGTATTGAGAGTTAGTTGTGTTTCTATATCAGTTGTGCACCTTATATCTCATCCATATCGTACCATGGTCCTTTTGTTGCACAGAGAGGAGTTCAAGGTTCTTTTGCGGCGTCGTCACATTTTCCTTTTGCGTAAAGAGCGGTATGGCATTCATTGATGAAGAGAGGCCGGGGTAGAGCACAATGCTCAGTTCGTCTATGACGCCTTGAGTGAGCATTGCCCCGTTGAGCATGCCACCCCCTTGGAGAGAGATCGACTTGATGTGAAACTCACGGTTCAGCAGCTCCAGAACCGTGCGAAGGTCCGACGTTTGTTCCACCACAAGATATGAAATGTTCATCCCCCGCAAATACGAGAGATAGCGCGGCGTGGCGGTCGATGCGTTCAGTACCGCAACGATGTTATCGCCCCTGAGTGATGAACTCGTGTAAACAATCTCCGACTGCGGATCGATGGAAATGAAAAGACGTTCCGACAAACGTTCGCCCACAAAGCTGCAGCAGTGACCGACCGGTTTGTCTTTCTCCGCATCGCGTTCGAGTCGAGTAAATATGCTAATCTTGTCGGGGAATATTTGTGTCACAATGCTCTTCCCGAATGTCCAGGCATCGGTGAATAGCGACCGGTCAATGTTGTGGTATGCAGTCAGCGCATCGTTGCTGACAGAGTTACCGTAAGATGGGCGGAACGGTATGAGTTCAATTCGTCCGTCCACTGAGGTCATCACATGGCAGATAATTCTTGGTTTCATAGTCTTGTATAGTTTAATGGTTTGATCGAATAGATTAAGGGTGGTTCTATAAATTACCACCGTAAAATATTCAAAATCGGATAACTACCGTTTTGTCATCTTTCGGGCTCTTTTTTGCCCCTTTTGCTTGTTCGCTCAGTCGCATAGCCCGCTATGCTCCTTCGTTCACAAACAAAAGGGACGAAAAATAGCTCCGAAATCTGACAAAGCTAATTTATAGAACCACCCTTAAGATGTGTGGCGTACTTCTATAAAAGAAATCCTTCCTTTGCTTAGAACTTGTCTGCCACGCTTGCAAAATTATGAACTGCCAGAAGATGCCGACTTACCGAAATTACTGAATCTGTTACCTCCTTCTCCTTTGGCTTGTGAATAAAATAAACGGAATTAAAATAATTGAGTAATAAAACGTCCAAAACCCATAAAATGCCTTCGCGTGCAATGTCAATAAAGTTCGCAGCGAAGCCGTTTTATGGGTTTTGGACGTTGTGTTTGTGTATAAATACTGGACGTTGTGTTTGTGTTATAAATACGTCGTATAGCTTGCAAAAGCCATATTCATTTGCACATTCTCATATTTGCACATTTGCACATTGCGAAGCGTATTTGTACATTGCGAAGCGTGTTTGCACATTGCGAAGCGTGTTTGCACATTGCGAAGCCTCTTATGCTTCGCCAATGCGCTGGCGGAACTCCTCTTCCGAGAGGATGGGTATGCCGAGCTTGCGCGCCTTCTCCAATTTGGACGGTCCCATGCCTTCGCCGGCGAGGACGAACGACGTTTTGCCCGAAATGCTTCCCACGTTGCGACCGCCGTGGCGCTCTATGAGTTGCTTGTATTCCTCGCGTGAGTGGTGTGTGAACGTGCCGCTTATCACTACCGCCAGGCCTTCAAGAATGGTAGAGGCAAGTTCTTCGTGAACCACCTCCATCTGCAGACCCGCTTCCGCCAGGCGGTCCACGAGCTGCGTGTTGCGCTCGTCGGCAAAGAACGTCACCACGCTTTTCGCAATGGTTTCGCCAATGCCCTCCACCTGCATTAGGTCGTCAAGACGTGCTTCGCGGAGTTTTGCCATGCTATCGAAATGGCGTGCGAGGCTCTTTGCAGCCACCTTGCCTACGAAGCGGATGCCCAGAGCATAGAGCACACGTTCGAACGGCACTTCAAGACTCTTCTTCAGTCCGTCCACCACGCGCTGCGCCGAGCGTTGGCGTGAGCCGTCCGCCCCCATGAGGTCTGCTGCGGTGAGGCGGTAAAGGTCCGCTGCGTCGTGGATGAGTCCACTCTCGAAGTAGTGGTCCACCGTCTCCGGACCGATGGAGTCGATGTTCATGGCGTCGCGGCTGATGAAGTGCTCGATGCGGCCTTTCAGTTGCGGTGGACACGCCGTGTCGTTCGGACAGTAGTGTGCCGCTTCGCCCTCGTAGCGCACAAGCGGTGTGCCGCATTCGGGACAAAGTTTGATGAACTCCACCTTCTCGCCCAGTTCTGCCGTACGCGCCTCCTTGTCCACGCCCACAATCTGCGGGATAATCTCTCCCGCCTTCTCCACGTAGACGTAGTCGCCGCGGTGAAGGTCCAGTTCGCGGATGATGTCCTCGTTGTGGAGCGACGCACGCTTCACCACCGTACCCGCCAGCAACACCGGTTCCATGTTTGCCACAGGCGTGACGGCACCCGTACGTCCCACTTGGAACGTCACCTCGTTGAGCCGTGTGCGTGCCCGTTCGGCCTGAAACTTGTAAGCAATGGCCCAGCGCGGACTCTTTGCCGTCAGTCCAAGACGCGTCTGCTGTTCGAGCGAATTCACTTTCAGTACAATGCCGTCCGTAGCCACGGGCAACTCGCGGCGATGTACGTCCCAGTAGTCAATGTAGTCGTAGATGTCCTGTAGTGAGTGGGCGAGACGCATGTGGGTAGACACCTTGAAGCCCCATCGGCGTGCTTCTTCAAGACGCGCCAGGTGGTAGGGTGGGAGAGCGTCGCTTCCGAGCACATAGTAGAGATAAGCGTCGAGTTTGCGTTTACCCACTTCGGCGCTCTTCTTGCTTTTCAGTGTGCCCGAAGCCGCATTGCGCGGATTGGCGAAGAGCTGCTCTTCGCGCGCTTCGCGTTCGCGGTTGAGTCGCTCGAAGCTCTCCCATGGCATGAGCACTTCGCCGCGCATCTCAAAGTCTACGGGGCAACCGCTGCTTTCGGGGAGTTCGAGGGGAATGGAACGGATGGTCTTTACGTTTGCCGTCACGTCGTCGCCCTTCGTACCGTCGCCGCGCGTCACGGCATATTTCAACCGGCGGTTCTCGTAGACGAGCGAGATGCTCAGTCCGTCGAACTTCAGTTCGCAGCAAATGTCGAACGGCTCGCCGCCGAGTCCTTCGCGCACACGTTCGTAGAAAGCCTGTAGGTCGGCTCGCGAGTAAGTGTTGCCAAGCGAGAGCATTGGCGTTTTGTGTGCCATCTGTACGAAGTCGTGACTAAGGTCGGAGCCTACGCGCACGGTCGGCGAGTTAGGGTCGGCCAGTTCCGGGTGGCGCGCCTCGAGGTCGGCGAGTTCGTGCATGAGGCGGTCAAACTCTTGGTCAGAGATCGTCGGTGCGTTGTCCACGTAATAGTTGTGGTTGTGCTGATGAAGTTCGTTGCGCAGCTGTGCGATACGTTGCGTTTCCTGTTCTTGAAGAGTCATGGAAGGGGACTTATACATTATTATAACAAAGCAAAATTAGCGAATAAAGCCAAGATTTCGTAATTTTGCGCCCGAAAAGACGAGCGTAGTCCTCTGCACGCAATCGTCCGGCACTCCCGTTTGCCGCAATCCCCATGTATCATATTGACCATTTAGCTCCATGCGAATAGATATTATCACCGTACTGCCCGAGATGCTCGACGGCTTTGTCAACGCCTCCATCCTTGCCCGTGCACAGAAAAAAGGCCTTGTGGAGATCCATGTCCACAACCTTCGCGACTACACCACCGACAAGCACCGCCGCGTTGACGACTATCCCTTTGGCGGCTTTGCCGGCATGGTCATGCAGTGTCAGCCCATCGACGCCTGCATCAGTGCCCTCAAGGCCGAACGCGACTACGACGAGATAATCTTCACCTCCCCCGACGGCGAACAGTTCACGCAGCCCATGGCCAACGAACTCTCGTTGAAGAAAAACATCATCATCCTTTGCGGACATTATAAAGGCATAGACTTCCGCATACGCGAACACCTCATCACCAAGGAAGTCAGCGTGGGCGACTACGTACTGACCGGAGGCGAACTCGCCGCTGCAGTCATGAGCGACGCCATTGTACGCCTTGTTCCCGGTGTGCTCGGCGACGAGCAAAGTGCCTTTAACGACTGTTTCCAGGACAACCTCCTCGCTGCCCCCGTCTACACTCGCCCGGCAGACTACAAAGGATGGAAGGTCCCCGATGTGCTCCTCTCCGGCCACGAGGCAAAGATAAAAGAGTGGGAAATAGCACAAAGTCTTGAGCGCACACGCAAACTGCGTCCCGACTTGCTCGGCGAATAAACGCCGTGCGCGTAAATTTGTGTATTTATCCTTGCAAAGGAAAGTAAATTAATGCTACCTTTGCAGCCATCAACGAGATACATACCTTCAACAGAACGAAACCATCCCCCTAAAAGCAATGAAAAAAACGCTTTTCTCTCTCCTTCTCATCCTTCTTGCGTTCACTTCCTGCAAAACATCAGAGAAGGTTCTTTACTTCCAGGACCTCACCTCCACCGAAACGTTCAACACGCAGTCCATGCAGGCCCTTAAGCTCGCTCCCGGCGACAAGGTAGGCGTCAGCGTGACTAGTACCGCCACCCCCGACCTCGCCCAGCGTTACAACCTTCAGCAGACCAACAGCAGTAATACAAACAACCAGGACAACCTCCGTTACACCATCGATGCCAACGGCTATATCGACATGCTCGGCATTGGCCGCGTGCAGATAGCCGGTCTCACCCGTGCCGAAGCCGCAGCCAAAATGCAGGAAGCCTTCCGCAATGGCATCCTCAACGACGCTGTTGTCACCGTTGCTGCCTACAACCAGTACATCACCATCCTTGGCGACGTGAGCAAGCCCGGTCAGCAGGAGTTCCGCCGCGACAACATGACCATCCTCGAAGCCATCGGTGCTGCCGGCGACCTCAACATCACTGCCCGCCGCGACTGCATCCGCGTGATTCGTCAGGAAGGCAACGAGAGCAAGACCTACTTCGTGGACCTTCGTTCCAAGGACATCTTCAACTCTCCCGTCTACAACCTCCAGCAGAACGACATCATCTACGTTGAGCCCAACAAGGTGAAGGTAGGTCAGTCCACCAACAACGACAACTCCCTGCGAAGCATCTCTACGTGGCTTTCCATCAGCTCGTTCCTCCTCTCTCTCGGCATCCTCATCTTCCGTTGATGTCGTTGATAGAGCGCTTATCCCGCATTCCCTAAGTTTGAACTTTGATTAGTTTTTTCATGATTTTAGTCTGCTCATGACTATGGCAAGTGTATAAATATGATTTATACCCCTTGCCGAAATGCACCGCATACAATTTATGCGGTGCATTTTTTGTGATATAAAACACGTTTACCATCGTATCTACAAGCTACAATATCGAATGGTGCGCACATTATTTCCCTCGACTCATGCTCCTATTCCTGCTTTCTCATTACCTTTGCAGAAAATAGAGTGCCACATTGCCGTAACATGGATAAACAAATAGCGCATCAGCACTCTATTTCGCATTTCCCTGTTTCTGCTTTCAGATAGCATTCCATTATGGAAAACCAATCAACATACACATCCGTGTCCGATGTCGCAAACTATGTGCGACGCAGCGTACAGACCGCCTTTCGGACAGCGTCGGCTTTACAGCGCGACCATGGCATGCTACGCCTCGATGCCAACGAGAGTCCGTTCAATAGCCCCGAATCTCGCTATCCCGACCCCCAACTCACCCGATTGAAAACCCTCTGGGGACGACACGAAGGCATACCCGCCAAATGCTGTTACCTTTGCAGCGGAACGGAGCAAGCCGTGGACCTCACCATACGTCTCTTTTGCAATCCCGGTCTGGAAGAAGTCGTCGCACTTACCCCGTCGCGTTCCGTCTATGCGCGACGTGCACAGCTCAACGAAGTGCGATGTACGCAAGTACCACTCAACGACGAAACCTTTGCGCTTAATGCCGATGCCGTCGTAGAGAGTGTGCGCCACAACACCAAGGTCATCTTCCTCTGCAATCCTAACAGTCCCACCGGCAACGTGCTCTCGGCCGAAAGCATCGCCACGCTTGCCGACCTCTTTGCCGGCATAGTCGTAGTGGACGAGTCGTACGTAGAGTTTGCGCCCAGTCAAAGTGCCGTCCGACTCATCAACGACCACCCCAACGTAGTCATACTACGTTCCTTCTCCCACGCTTGGGCCTCTGCCGCCGTGCGTCTAGCCGTCGTCGTGGCACACCCTTCGCTCATCAATTACTACGAGTGCATGGGCCTCACCCATCCCGTGAGCACCCTCGTGGCCGACTATGCCGAACGCCTTGTACGGCGCCGTCTTGATGTGGACAAATGGGTGCGGCAGATTGTAGACGAGCGCACGAAAGTCGTGTTGGCACTACGTCAACTCCCTGTCTGCACCAAGGTCTATCCGAGCGAGACCAACTTCCTCATGGTGCGCCTCAAAAACCGCGACGACGTGGTGCGTTACCTTCAGGAACAAGGCATTGCCGTCCTGCCGCTCGAAGGTGACAGCCGCATTGCCGACTGCGTGCGCATCACCGTATCACTCCCCGTTGACAATTCGCGTCTGCTTGGCGCCCTTCGCAAATATTGCGAAAGTCATATAAAGAACTAGCCTTATGAAAAGAATTCTACACACCGCAAAGGCCGTTTTGCTCCTCGTTGCGTGCCTTTCCCCGTTAGCCGTTCAAGCACAGAGCGACAAGCCCGAGGAAGGAAAGGTCTACCTCATCAACCGCAACACCAACACCAACGCCTACATCTACGAGTCGTCCGCCAAACTCACTGCCGGGCCCAACGACAAGACTCAGAAGCAGTACTGGCGCTTCATTTCTACAGGTACTGCCGACCACTACTACGTACAGAACGTCACCTCAGGACTCTACATACAGAGCACCAACCTTCCCGCCCAAAGCGGACAGACGCAGCAAATACAGTGCGGCACCTCTCCCGTAGAGCTTGAAGTGAAAGCCAACACCACAAGCAGCTTTACCGGCTACTACTACATCTGTAGCATCGACCAGACCATCAACGTGCAGGCCGACAATACACTCGGACTCAACTTCGAAGCCGCAACCAACCGCATCGTAGCCTACTCCGTACGTTACAACCGCGGAAACTCTTACTGGGAATTCCACGCCACCGACTACGACTACGAAGCCCCCGAGCCCGACGTTCGCAGCGACTATTCGCGTCAACTCGGTGTCTACAACCTCCCGTGTGGAAGCGTAGGTACAGCCTATCTCACGGCACTCGACGTGGAAGGGCGCGCTGTCACCGACGAAGTGCATTACACAACCAAGTCCAAACCCTCTGCCTACTACAACCTTCTGCGCACCGACCGCCTTTCGCTCATTCCCGGTGAAGAAGCCATCCTCTCCTATACCGCTGCAAAGACCGATGGTAACTACAAGGTAACGGCCTATTTTGACTGGGACGCCGACGGCATCTTTGAAGACGCCCACGAACTCGGCACAGCAACTACGGGTAAACTCTCGTTCACCGTACCCGACACGGCGCGCTGCAAGTCCGCCCGCGTCCGCCTGCGTCTGACCGACAACGGCCTGGACGAAGCCGAAGACGCTGTTCATGGCTATACCTACGACCTCATGGCTACGGTGCAGTCTGCCGATGCCACTCAGCGTATGCTCGACGTGGAAAGTTGCGACACGCTTCGAGGAACGGTCGCTGTAGTTATTCCTGATGGTGCAACGGATAGCATCAGCGGTGGATGTCACTACATCACGGCACAGTATGGTGACGCCCTCACGCTTACAGCCCAGAAAAAAGGAAACGCCACCTTTAAGGGATGGGCCATCGATGGTATCGTGGTCAGCACAAAGGCAACCTATACGCTCGAAGCCACACAAAGCGTAACGCTCACCGCCCTCTTCTCGCCCAACACGCAGTCGACCTCCGCCATACGTCCCGTTACCGCAGACCAAAGCGCCGCAAAAGGCAACGAAGCCTACAACGTGGCAGGTCAGCGTATCGACCTCAAACACCACCGCGGTGTGTACGTACAAGGCGGAAAGAAACGCATTCGTTGAATGGTGATATTTCTCCCTTTCAAATCATTAAAACGTAACCTACAACACCTGTTATATCTATGCCTTCCTTCAAATATCTCCTTGCCGGCTCGGCAGCCTTTGCGCCCCTTGCCGCACTCGCACAACAGACACTCGCTGAAAAGCCAAACATCATATTTATCCTTTGCGACGACATGGGTTATGGCGACCTTGCCTGCTATGGTCAGCCTTACATCAACACGCCCAACATTGACCGCCTGGCCTCCGAAGGCATGCGCTTCACTCAAGCCTATGCCGGCAGTCCCGTCAGCGCTCCCTCACGTGCCACCATCATGACGGGACAACACACCGGTCACACCCACGTGCGTGGCAATCGAGAGTATTGGCAAGGCCGTCCCAACGTCACCTATGGCAAAAGTCAGGACCCCGACCGCGTAGGTCAGGAACCCTACGATAAGGACCACATCATCCTGCCCGAAATAATGAAGAAGAACGGCTACACCACCGGCATGTTCGGTAAGTGGGCTGGTGGCTATGAAGGTTCTGTATCTACCCCCGACAAGCGCGGTGTGGACGAATACTACGGCTACATCTGCCAGTACATGGCCCACATGTACTATCCCAACTTCCTCAACCGCTACAGTAAACGCCTTGGTGACACTGCCACCGTGCGCCTTGAGTTGACCGACAATACCAAATATGGTACCGACAACGCCGATTACGCCAACCGCACACAGTACTCCGGCGACCTCATCCATCACGAAGCCCTCGACTGGATAGACCGTCAGGACGGTAGCGAACCCTTCTACGGATTCTTCACCTACACGCTCCCTCACGCCGAGCTCTATCAGCCCAACGACTCCATACTCAAAGCCTACGAACAGCGTTTCTGCGACGATATCTCCTTCGCTGGAGTGGACCGTTATCACGCCAACACCCACATGCACGCACAGTTCGCTGCCATGATAACCCGCCTCGACGCCTACGTGGGCGAGATTATGGAACACCTCAAGGCAAAGGGACTCGACAAGAACACGCTCGTCATCTTCTCTTCGGACAACGGCCCGCACGAGGAGGGTGGGGCAGACCCTACGTTCTTCGGACGCGACGGAAAACTCAAGGGGCTTAAGCGCTCCTGCAACGAGGGCGGCATACGCATCCCCTTCATTGCATGGTGGCCCGGACACGTACCCGCAGGAAGGGTCAACGACCACCAACTTGCGTTCTACGACATCCTTCCCACCTTCTGCGAACTCCTCGGTCATGATGCCAACGACTATCTCAACCCCGCCAAGACCGACGACTGCTTTGACGGCATTTCCTTCGCACCCACACTCCTCGGTGACGACAAGGACCAGAAGGAACACGACTTCCTCTACTGGGAATTCCACGAAACGGACCAGATGGGCGTGCGTCGCGGCAACTGGAAACTCGTGGTGCGCAAAGGCGTGTGTGAACTCTACGACCTCGCCACAGACATCCACGAGGACAACAACGTGGCGTCGAAATATCCCGACGTGGTCAAGGAACTCAAACAAATCATTACCGACCAGCACGTAGAGTCGTCGCTTTTCAAAGTGACGTTGCCGAAGTGAATGTAGGAATATGACGTTTCGAAAACATCACCCCCCATGAGCGGTATGTTACTGCTTGTGGGGGTGTTTTCAAAACGTCACAGTCTTATGTATGCGGCATAATCCTAAGCCAAATTGCTACGACTACCCGACAAAATGTCAGTGGAACGGTGAAAAATGACATTTTTTTAGGGTAAATACTGCGGATTGTGCCGAGAACTCTTGTGCGTAATAGAAAAAAGTACTACTTTTGCACCCGAAAACAACAAGGCAATGCTTCCTAAGCAAGCAAAGCAGAGTTGAAACATCGCGGAGTGGAGCAGTTGGTAGCTCGCAAGGCTCATAACCTTGAGGTCGTTCGTTCGAGTCGAGCCTCCGCAACTAAACAATATGTGGCAAGTCTCCTTTGCGAGACGAAGTCAATACATCGCGGAGTGGAGCAGTTGGTAGCTCGCAAGGCTCATAACCTTGAGGTCGTTCGTTCGAGTCGAGCCTCCGCAACTCCTCATTAAGTCATCCTTCCCCGAGGGGCTTTACTATCATGGATAGTAAGGCCTCTCTTTTTGGTTCTGTCCTTTCGTTCTTCTTCATCGTAACTTTTGCGTGGAAGTTTCTGCGCTCGAAGAAGAAGGCATGTAGCGAAAATTCCAAGGCATCCCGTAAAAATTCCAAGGCATCTCAACACGTTGAGCTGCCTTGGAGTTGTTAGCATATCTTTGCAAAATGATTAGACGGCTTTTGAGGGTTGTGTTCGTATAGAATGTCATTGGTAGCAAAAGTTCTGTACACCTTACTCTTTTACGCGCGTTACGCGCACGCGCGTACGCGCGCATACACAGAAGTTTGTGCAAACAACCTTCAGCCTTCAGCCGTGCAGGGCACGATGTGTTGAAAATGGTCTCATGAATGCTTTTGTGTGCTCTGCTTTGGCGTGATTATAGAGGTCGGTCGTTACTGTCAATGCCGATGGCTGAAGGCTGAAGGTTGTTTGCATAAACTTTGGTGTATGCGTGCGTGCGCATATTTCTGTTTGCTAAAACCCTGTGGACGAAAAAAATGAGCGAGATATTTGTCATGTCAAAAAAAACGCCTACTTTTGCACCGCAATTTTGCAATACTCAAACCAATTCAACTCATTCAACCACTATGATGAATCAGTACGAGACCGTTTTCATTATGACTCCCGTTTTGTCTGACCAGCAGATGAAGGAAACGGTCGAAAAGTTCAAGGGTATTCTCACCGCCGCCGGCGCTGAGATTATCAATGAAGAAGAGTGGGGCTTGAAGTCAATGGCTTACCCCATCCAGAAAAAGTCCACCGGCTTTTATGAACTCGTAGAGTTTAAGGCTGAGCCCGAAGTTGTGGCCAAGCTCGAACTCGGTTTCCGTCGCGATGAGCGCGTCATCCGCTACCTCACCGTAAAGATGGAGAAGTACGCAGCCGAATATGCTGCAAAGCGTCGTAACAAGTTTAACACAAAGGAGGACTAAACAATGGCACAAGCACAATCTGAAATCCGTTATCTGACTCCCCCCACCGTGGACGTCAAGAAGAAAAAGTATTGTCGTTTCAAGAAGAGCGGCATCAAGTACATCGACTATAAGGATCCCGAGTTCCTCAAGAAGTTCTTGAACGAGCAGGGTCGCATCCTTCCCCGTCGCATCACCGGTACTTCTCTTAAGTATCAGCGTCGCGTGGCTCAGGCCGTGAAGCGTGCCCGCCACTTGGCTCTTCTTCCCTTCGTAACCGATTTGATGAAATAAT
>CAVKJJ010000039.1:0-27411 GCA_963656685.1 bacterium
GCGAAGCCGCGCAAAAGCCTCCGTGAGGCCGTCACCCCCATGGAGGGCGAAGCTGCGCTAGAACCTACAAGGGGCTTAGCGCACGGATACGACAATGAGAGCTCAGACACGGACTGCAGGCGCACGTTCGTTGTGTGCGGCAGAATCCACGTCGGATCTCTTCTCTTGTCGTTACTGTTCGGGTTTAGGATGTTACTTCGCTGGGCCTCTGAGGCGTTAGGTTAATGTGCTGTTTGAGGGGCTGCTTACCCAAGAAGGGGGGGCAAGTTGCGAAGTAGTGGTTAATGTTGGGGCAAACTTACTCATTTATACGCAGATAGTAAACTTTTTGTGCATAAAAGTGTGATTTGGGTAGATTTTTGGAATGATTGTTAACAAATGAGCGTTGTGAGAGGCGTTTTTGGGTATTGGGATTAGAGAGGTTCGTGTAGAGCGTGACGTTTTGAAAACGTCACCCCCATGGAGGGCGAAGCGACAACAAAAAACCCAGCTATTTCACAATAGCTGGGTTCGGCTTTCCGCCTCCCTAAAAAGGAAAACTTAAAAAAGGAGGCGGATATAAAAAGGAAAACAATGTGCGTAATTAGAGTACTACACCTTGATCTCTACCTCGACACCACAGGGGAGTTCGAGCTTCATGAGCGCGTCGACGGTCTTTGCTGTTGAAGAGTAGATGTCGATGAGACGCTTGTAAGTGGAGATTTCAAACTGTTCGCGGCTCTTCTTGTTGACGAAGGTTGAACGGTTTACGGTGATGATGCGCTTGCGCGTGGGAAGGGGGATAGGACCGCTGACAACAGCGCCTGTAGCCTTCACGTTCTTGACGATCTTCTCTGCTGACTTCTCAACGAGAGTGTGATCGAAGCTCTTGAGCTTGATACGGATTTTTTGACTCATTGTGTGTATTGTAAGTTGTTTGGACTTGCAGCCTTGGCGCGCTGCATAAGAGTCATTCGTTATGCGAGGGCCTTGGTTTGCTCTGCAAAGGTAAGAACTGTTTTTTGATTGTGCAAATATGCAAACGAGAAAAATTGCGGATAGGCGCATTTTTTAAGCGAAGCACGCTGCGCATGGGGGCGAGGTTTTCAAAACCTCGCGCTCTATACGGCCTCTCAAGAACCCAGGGTGTCGCTTCGCTTGCCCTGGGATGTAGGCTTTTGCCCTTTCAGGGCGCACGAGCGGGAACTGCGGTAAACCCAGGGTGCCGCTTCGCTTGCCCTGGGCTATAGGCTTGCTGGGCTTTCAGCCCGCTTTGCCGTGTAGAGCGTGACGTTTTGAAAACGTCACCCCCATGGGCGTTGAAAGCGTTACCGCTACAAAGTGTTTGTACTTTTCCCAATGCGTCACTCACTATACGCGCACAAAAAAAGCCGTCAAACTGTGTTTGACGGCCTTGCGCGTTCTCAAATTAATTGTGGAATTAATTTGAAGCTGTTATGAACGACTACAAGTGAGTGTGGAGTGTGTTCATTACTTTACGAGGTCTACGCGACCCTTGATTTCTTCGAGCACGCTGCGGGCGATGCTTGAGGAGACGGGTGCGTGGTGGTCGTACTGCATGGAGCTGGTGGCACGACCGGAGGTGATGGTACGGAGGGCGGTGACGTAGCCGAACATTTCGGCGAGGGGCACCATGGCCTTGACGATGCGAGCACCGCTACGGCTGCTTTCCATGCCTTCTACCTGACCACGACGCTTGTTGAGGTCACCGATGACGTCACCCATGTTTTCTTCGGGGGTAACGACTTCGAGCTTCATGATGGGCTCCATGAGGACGGGGCCTGCCTGAGCACAAGCGTTCTTGTATGCCTGGAGTGCTGCGATTTCGAAGGAGAGCTGATCGGAGTCGACGGGGTGGAAAGAACCGTCGAGGAGTTCTACCTTGAGGCTGTCGAGGGGGAATCCGCCGAGCACACCGCTCTTCATGGCGTTTTCGAAGCCCTTCTGTACAGAGGGGATGAATTCCTTGGGGATGTTACCGCCAGTCACCTTGTTGATGAACTGAAGGCCGCCTTCCTTGAAGTCTTCGTCGACGGGACCGACGTTGACGATGATGTCGGCGAACTTACCGCGACCACCGGACTGCTTCTTGTAAACCTCGCGGAGGTTGACGGTCTTGGTGATGGCTTCTTTGTAGTTCACCTGGGGCTTACCCTGGTTACATTCTACCTTGAACTCGCGCTTGAGGCGGTCGATGATGATGTCGAGGTGGAGCTCACCCATACCGGAGATGACGGTCTGGCCGGTCTGTTCGTCGGTGCGAACGGTGAAGGTGGGGTCTTCTTCGGCGAGCTTGGCAAGTCCCTGAGAGAGCTTGTCGAGGTCCTTCTGGGTCTTGGGTTCTACGGCGATACCGATAACGGGATCGGGGAAGTCCATAGACTCGAGTACGATGGGTGCGTCTTCGTCGCAGAGGGTATCGCCAGTGTGGATATCCTTGAAACCTACACCTGCGCCGATGTCACCTGCAGAGATGACTTCAACGGGGTTCTGGTGGTTGGAGTGCATCTGGAAGAGGCGGCTTACGCGTTCTTTCTTGCGTGAGCGGGTGTTGTAGACGTATGAACCTGCTTCGATCTTACCGGAGTAAACGCGGAAGAAGGTGAGACGACCTACGTAGGGGTCGGTGGCAATCTTGAATGCGAGGGCTGAGGTGTGTTCTTCCTCGGAGGGACGACGGTCTTCCTCTTCGCCGGTTTCGGGGTTGGTGCCGACGATGTTGGGAGTGTCGAGGGGTGAGGGGAGGAACATGCAGACGTAGTCGAGGAGGGTCTGTACGCCCTTGTTCTTGAAGGAAGAACCCTGGGTCATGGGGACGATGTCCATGGCGAGGGTACCCTTACGGATGGCAGCGATGAGTTCTTCTTCGGTGATGGAAGAGGGATCGTCGAAGAACTTGTCCATGAGGGCTTCGTCGCACTCGGCAGCGGCTTCGACGAGTTTGTCGTGCCATTCCTGTGCTTCGGCCTGGAGTTCTGCGGGGATGTCGTCTACTTCGTATTCGGCACCCATGGTCTCGTCGTGCCAGAAGATGGCCTTCATTTTGATGAGGTCTACGATGCCCTTGAACTTCTCTTCAGCGCCGATGGGGATGGAGAGAACTACGGGGTGTGCACCGAGGATGTCCTTCATCTGACGTACAACTTCGAAGAAGTCGGCGCCGGAGCGGTCCATCTTGTTAACGTAACCGATACGGGGTACGTTGTATTTGTCGGCCTGACGCCAAACGGTCTCGGACTGGGGCTCTACGCCGCCTACTGCGCAGTAGGTTGCAACGGCTCCGTCGAGTACACGGAGGGAGCGTTCTACTTCAGCGGTGAAGTCGACGTGTCCCGGAGTGTCGATGAGGTTGAACTTGTACTGGTTACCGTTCCAGTTCCAGAAGCAGGTGGTGGCAGCGGATGTGATGGTGATACCGCGTTCCTGTTCCTGTGCCATCCAGTCCATGGTGGCACCGCCGTCGTGTACCTCGCCGATTTTGTGCGTCTTACCTGTGTAGAAGAGGATACGCTCAGACGTGGTGGTCTTACCGGCATCGATGTGGGCCATGATACCGATGTTGCGGGTCAAATGTAGGTCAATTTTTGCCATCGTGATAGGTCTGAAAAGGATATATTAGAATCTGAAGTGAGCGAATGCACGGTTGGCTTCGGCCATGCGGTGCATGTCTTCCTTACGCTTGAAGGCGCCGCCCTGTTCGTTGTAGGCGTCCATGATTTCAGCAGCGAGCTTGTCGGCCATGGTCTTACCGCCACGCTTGCGGGCGAAGTTGATCATGTTTTTCATTGACACGCTTTCCTTGCGGTCGGGACGGATTTCGGTGGGCACCTGGAAGGTGGCACCGCCAATGCGGCGGCTCTTTACTTCTACCTGAGGCGTGATTTTGTCGAGTGCGGCTTTCCAGATTTCGAGGGCGCTCTTTTCTTCGCTCTTCATCTTCTCGCCTACGAGGTCGAGGGCTTTGTAGAAGATTTCGTAAGAGGTGTTCTTCTTACCGTCGTACATGAGGTGGTTTACGAACTTGGAGACTTTCTGGTCGCCGAAGACGGGATCGGGGAGGATCACACGCTTCTTAGGTTTAGCTTTTCTCATTGTGAGTGTTGAATGTGTGGGTTGGTTTGTAAATGATTAGGCTGCATCGGTGTTCTTCAGTCGCGCTCTGCCGTGGCGGCTTACTCAACCCTTATTGCAAACCGTGCGCAGCGCGTGTGCGGTGCGCGGGGTGCGGGCCTTTTCGACCTGATTTGCTCTCGGAGCATCTATGGTCGGGAGCGGCTGGCGGCTCCTATTGGCGACGCATCGCTTAGCAATGTTTTAAAGAGAAGAAGCGCGGGGAGCGAATTAGCAGAGCGAATGCTCCCTTTGCTTCTTCAGCAGTAAAGATCCCTTTGTTTCGTATAGTAAAGGGATGGTGTTGCATGGATGTGCCGGGATGCGCCTTGAATGAGTGAAAATGTTTAGGCCAAGCCATCAAACAGGAAGTTTTTTACTTTCGCTGTTTAACGCTCGCCCCTCACTTAGGCGCGGCGCTTAGGCGGCGAGAATTACTTCTTTGCGGCCTTGGGACGCTTTGCACCGTACTTGGAACGGCGCTGGGTGCGGTTTGCCACGCCAGCGGTATCGAGTGTACCGCGAACGATGTGGTAACGTACACCAGGGAGGTCCTTCACACGACCACCGCGCACGAGCACGATGCTGTGTTCCTGAAGGTTGTGACCTTCTCCGGGGATGTAGCTGTTGACTTCCTTGGAGTTGGTGAGGCGTACACGGGCTACCTTACGCATTGCTGAGTTCGGCTTCTTAGGCGTGGTGGTGTATACACGCACGCAAACGCCGCGACGCTGAGGACATGAATCGAGTGCAGGCGACTTGCTCTTGTCGGCTGCTACGCTTCTGCCCTTACGTACTAATTGTTGAATAGTAGGCATTTGTTTTGATTTTATATTGTTATATTGTTATTTCTGAAGGGGATAGGATTGTGTGGTAGGTATACATTACACCTTTCGGGCTGCAAAGTTACGCTTTTTGTATGAAAGGTGCAAGGGAAATCGCAAATTTGCAAATGTGCAAATGTGCAAATGTGGCCACGCAGTGGCTTTTGCGTGCTGCGCTTGGGGGTGCGCGAGGTTTTGATTGCGCATGGGGGCGAGGTTTTCAAAACCTCGCGCTCTACACGTCGTTTTTTAGGCGCAGCCGCGCAAAAGCATCCGTGACGGCCGTGTAGAGCGTGACGTTTTGAAAACGTCACCCCCATGGAGGGCGCAAAAGCCCCATGGCTTACTGCAAAATTTCCCACACGTCCTGACGCACGTAAAGTGCAAATTCTGAGGAATGGAGAAAACGCGGATTGTTGTAGATGTAACGCACGGTGTTGACATAATGTCGATAGGAACGTATGAGGCGGTCAAATACTTCGCTCTGCCAAAGGCGTCCGGTGCGCCCCACTTGCTGATTGATTTTCAAAGCGCTAAAACGTTTTATGCTCCCCACGACGCTTGTGACGTTCTCGCCGGGATAGAGTTCGAGGAGGAGGTGTACGTGGTTGGGCATGATGACGTAGGCGTGTACGTCGCAGGTGCGGCCGTCGTGGTGGGCGATGGTTTGCTGGAGGATGGCGCGGAGCGCGGGTTGGCGTAGGAGACAGGTGCCGTGGCCGGCGTCGAGGGCTTCCATGAGGCGGGCGCGGAGGTTGCGGAGGAAGGGTTCTTGTTCTTCTATGCGTTCGGGCATGTGGTCGAGGCTTTCGAGGTAGGCGTCAACGACTTGCGGCGGGAGGGCGTCGGCAAGGCGAAAGGTGATGGCAAAGATTTTTCCGCGCTGACTTTTGTGGGGCAGATGACCGTGGGAGAAGAGGGTGTCGGTCTCGTCGTCGCGCCAGGGAAAGTCGGTGCGGAAGGTGGGCATGGCAGGGAGATTTTGTGAGTTAGTTTTATTAAGTATTTTTCAAGGCGCAGCACAAAGAACCGTCCGTGACGACCGTGTAGAGCGTGACGTTTTGAAAACGTCACCCCCATGGGCGGGGAGTTGCGCCGCGCATGGGGGCGAGGTTTTCAAAACCTCGCGCTCTACACGGCCTCAGAGTATCGCAAACCCGGCTTCGCGAATGGCCTTCTGTATGGCGCTGATGTGGTCGGCGTTGCGGGTTTCGAGGACGATGCGGAGGTTGCAGGAGTTGACGTCGGGACTTTCGCCGTTGCGCTCGTGGTGGATGGAGATGATGTTGGCGCCGAGGCGGCAGATGACGTCGCAGAGGGCGAGGAGCGATCCGGGACGGTCGGCCATCTCGATGAGCATTTCGGTGGTGCGGCCGCCTTTCATGAGACCGCGGTTGATGACGCGGGAGAGGATGGTGACGTCGATGTTACCGCCCGAGACGATGCAGCACACGTTCTTGCCGCGGATGTCGACTTTGTTGAACATGGCGGCGGCCACGCTGACGGCGCCGGCGCCTTCGGCAATGAGTTTGTGGTGTTCCACGAGGGCGAGGATGGCGGCGCATATCTCGTCTTCGCTGACGGTGACTATCTCGTCGACGTACTGCTGCACGAGTTGGAAGGTGTGTTCGCCGGGTTCTTTGACGGCAATGCCGTCGGCAATGGTAAGAACGGAGGTGAGGGCTTCTATCTGGTTGTGGTCCACGGAGTTGACCATAGATGGAGCACCTTCGGCCTGTACGCCTACAACACGCACTTCGGGTTTGAGGGTTTTGATGGCGTACGCCACTCCGCTAGCGAGTCCGCCGCCGCCAATGGGTACGAACACGACGTCGGTGTCGGGGCGTTCGGCAAGGATTTCCATGCCTATGGTGCCCTGTCCGGCAATGACTTGTTCGTCGTCGAAGGGGTGGATGAAGGTCATGTGTTTCTCCTCGTTGAGCTGGAGCGCGCGACGGTAGGCGTCGTCGTAAACGCCTGGCACGAGACACACTTCGGCACCGAGTTCGCGGGTGGCTTCGACCTTGCTGATGGGTGCTCCTGCGGGCATGCAGATGAGGGCGGGTATGCCGGCGCGCTTGGCGGCGAGGGCCACGCCTTGGGCGTGGTTACCGGCGGAACAGGCTATCACGCCGTGGGCTTTCTCCTCGTCGGTGAGCTGGGATATTTTGAATCCGGCGCCGCGCACCTTGAACGAACCAGTCACCTGTAGGTTCTCGGGTTTGAGGGTGACGTTGGCAAGGGGATTGATCTTGCGGGTGTTGATGAGGGGTGTGCGATGAATCACGCCGCTGAGCACGGTGGAGGCGCGGTATATGAGGTCGAGTGTTAGCATAACGTGGGTTTTGGTTTACATTGTGTGGGCTAATGGAGGTTTTGAGTTGCAATTTTACAAAAAAAACTGCACATGCGCAGTTTTTAAATGTGCAAATGTGCAAATGAAATGCGCCTTTTGCCCCTCATGCCCATTATGCCCACTATGCCCATAAGCAATGCCCATAATGCCCCTCATGCCCACCATGCCCACATTCGCGCCCAGCGCGCCTCAATTCCACTCAAAGAGCCGTGGCTCGCCGGGTTCGCGGCGGTAGATGTCGTTGGTGAGGGGACTGACGCGGAGCACACGGACGGCGACGTACTGCGGGAGGGGAAGCGAGGGGTCGTAGCCTTCGAGGGGACCTATGGCGGCGGCTTGGAGACGGCGTATGCCTTCGGGGCGCAGCACGGTGGCGTGGATGGTGAGCTCGGTGCAACGGAGATATTCCTCGCGCGTCACGGGGTGGCTCTCGGGCCGCTGGCGGCGTTTCTGCTCTTCGCGGAGGTTGTGGGTCTCAATGATTTTGAGGCGCAGGCGGCGGAGGTAGGGCACGAAGTCGTGACGGAACGCCATGCCGAGGGTGCGCGGTGAGGGTGCGGCGTAGGAGTCGCCGAAGCGTCCGCTGCGGTAGCCGGAGAAGAAGAGCATGAGTTCGGAGAGTTTGAGGGCGGAGGTGTCGACAATGAAGTCGCCGGCAAACTCGCAGATGTCGCGTGCGCGTTCGGCGTCGCGGGCGTAACCGGCGGTTTTGAAGAGCTGGCGGAGCTGTACGAGCATCCACTCGAGGGCGTGGCCAGGACCGTAGAGGCGGTCGAGCTGCCCCACGCGGGGTATGTCGCCCGTGACGCAAAAGACGGGATTGGCAGCGGCCTTGCACCAGTTGTCGGGACAAAAGCGACTGCAAACTCTGCCCCACCCCCGCAGGGGGTCTTTCGTGCTAGCGCCTTGTTGCAAATCATTTTCCGTCGTTTCCATCTGCTGAGTTGTTTCCATCCTTTCCGTCTGCGGTGTTGCCGTCTGCAGAGCCGTTGTCGTCGGTGTGTTCATCATGGTTGTCGTTGTTTTCGTTGCGGTTGCGTCGTATGGCTTCGTCGAAGATGTCGTCAACGCGTTGTTGGAAGTTGGTGGTAGCGTCTGCCGCGGGTCGTTGTGAAGGGCGGGCGGCAGGAGTTGTGTGAGCGTTCGGGGTTGTTTCATTGTTTTGAGGGTAAGGGTTTGACGTGTTGGGGCGTGTGCACCAGATGCGTAGTGCGGCTTGCCATGAGGCTATGGGACGCCCTTTGAGGGTCCATCCGTAGGCGGTGTGGTACTGGTGGAAGCGTTCGGCGTCGGCGGTGTCGAGTCCTTGACTCTGGGCGTAGGCCGTGACCTCTTCGAGTGTAGGGGCTGGAAGGGCTTTGGGGGCAGGTCCGTAGATGCGTTCGAGTCGTTGGTCGGTCTCGTACTTGCGTCGTAGGTCGCGACGCGTCCAGGAGTTCATGCGTTGCACCATGCTGAAGCGCCGCTGCTGCTGAAAGAGGCACACGCCGCGGGGGTCGGTCTGCAACCAGTAGAGGCAGAAGGCTTTGAAGGCGTCGTCGTCCATCTCAGTGCCACGGCAGTTGCGCGCCGTGTGCATGAACTCTTCGGGGGTCCAATGGATATATGCGGTCACGGACCGTTTTGCGTGCCTACGGCTTGGTTTCTGAGGTTCGCAGGGTTTTGCTTCTGTTTCGTCGTCGTTGCTGGCGAAGCACGCAGAAGCCTCCGTGAGGCCGTCACCCCCATGAGCGTCAGAAGTCTCCGTGACAGCGCAGCTCGCAGAAGCCTCCGTGAGGCCGTCGTTGCTGGCGAAGCACACA
Source organism: bacterium (assembly GCA_963656685.1). Classification (GTDB taxonomy): domain Bacteria; phylum Bacteroidota; class Bacteroidia; order Bacteroidales; family Bacteroidaceae; genus Alloprevotella. The sequence continues at coordinate 9,093 of CAVKJJ010000039.1, forward strand.
GAATCCTCCGTGAGGCCGTCGTTGCTGGCGGAGCACGCAGAACCGTCCGTGACGGCGAAGCACGCAGAAGCCTCAATGAGGCCGCTCTCGCACGTGTGCGCGCGTTCGCAGCTCGCCGCTGTTGCCTTTTCTTTTTCTTTATTCTTTTTCTTTGGGGAATAAGAAGGGTTTAAGGGGAGAGAAAGGGCGGACTTTTCTTTTTCATTTTTCTTTTGTGCAGAAACGGCTTCTGACGCTGCTTCTGGAACGTCCGCTGCGAGAGCATCGGCAGAGGCTTGGATGGCAGAACGCAGCAAGCGGTCGGGGAGCGCGTCGGCGGTGAGGTCTATGGCGTCGGCGGCGAGCGCCATGTAGTCGAGGAGCACGAGTGCCAGGCGATGGCCCTCGCGTGTGTCGAGGGCGTCGAGGGCAAGCACGAGGGCAGTGCCCGAAAGGTTGTGAAGATTGTCGTGGATAGAAAGCAGGCGGTGGAGCGTAAACGCACCGCTGCGGAGTGTGGAAGGTTTCATGGAAATAGAATTAAAAGTTCGAATAAAGCTTGGTCAATGCGCCAATGGTATGCGCCTTTTGCCCACAATGCCCATAATGCCCATAATGCCCATAATGCCCATAATGCCCACAATGCCCATTATGCCCATCATGCCCATTGCGCTCTTTCACAGCCCATACCGCCGCAATATGCGCATCTGCGGCAGGGTAATGAAGTGGGCGCCGCTGCTCCAGCCGGCACGAAGGAGGGCACGGTGGAGCTGGGCGTCGATGAGAATGGCTTGGAGCAGTTTGCGGCGCGCGGAACGCATGGTCATGTGGGGAAACACGCGGACGGCGTACTCGCCTTTGCTCACGCGCACGTCGCGGTTCGGGGCGCTGACGGTGCAGCGAACGGTGAGGGTAGAATTCATAAGTTCTTCTAGTGTTTGGTTGTCAAGTTGCTCAAGTTTCGGATTTAGATTTCAACGAATCTTTTAGCGGTAATCTGGCTGTAGGCCAGACACGTACTCAGCCCACGGTGTCAACCGTGGGTAAGTTTTGCGCGATAATGCTGGGCTGTAAGCTCAGCACAAGGACGGATAAGGTGCGGCGGAAAGAAGATTTTTCTTTCTTGGTTGTGCTGAGCCTACAGCCCAGCAATTCTGCGCTTTACACCACCCACGGTTGTCACCGTGGGCTGATTACGTGTCGTGCCTACAGCACGATTTCCGCTCAATATTCAACGCAAAACCTAAATCCGAAAGTTGAGTCAAGTTACTCTAAGAGAATGTCTTAAGGGTCATGAATGTAAGTTCTTGCACTCCGGCGGCACCCGTTCTTCGCAGAGCAGCGGTGGCGGAGGTGGCTGTTTCGGCGGCAAATATACACACAGAATGTGCCAATCTACGTCACCACCCCCTCCGAGATGATTAATATTTCTAAACGCGCTGCGATTTTTTGGGGCGCTGGCTTTTGCATGGCTCTTCCGCCCCCGAAAAACCCTTACAGATTTTTTGTCACGCATTTTTCTCGTCGATGCCTTTAAACAAAGGGGGAGAAGAGCAAAAGTCGTGTGTCAATACTCCGGAGTTTGACACCAGTACTGACACATCAGGTCCCGAAAAAATTTGGCTTTCACTCCTCCGCCGCCGTACCTTTGCATCGTCAACGGAACACAACAGGTTCACCGCGACAACAACCTCAAAGGCAAGTGTACGTACCGCCTCGCGCCGCCCCACGCCAAGCCTCGCCCAAACCCTTAAAACCACACCAAGGCACGGCACCACGGACGGCCATCCCAACTAACCAAATCACATTTTTCTAACCTCAAACAAAATTTCAACACCATGATTAAAGTAAACGTAAAAGCCCGCAAGAACCCCCTCGACAAGAGCGTGAAGTACTACATCGCCGTAGCACCCGTCAACTACCTCAACCTCGTGCAGATCGCCAAGACCATCTCCGACCGATGCACCGTGACGGAGCCTGACGTACTCGCCGTGCTCAACTCGCTCCAGACCGAAGTGATCCGCGCCATGCAGAACGGACAGAGCGTACGCCTCGGCCAACTCGGCTCCTTCCGCCCCACCCTCACCTCCAAGGGGGTAGCCTCGAAGGACGACGCCAGCACCTCTAACGTCAAGGCCCTCCGCTGCCGCTTCACCATGGGTTCACGCCTCCGTTCCTCCCTCGCGCTGACCAACAGCGACGTGCAGCTCTCACTCGAGAAGACCACGGCCTAAACCCGCTGCTCCTCCCCTACGGCTCTCCGCAGCGCGCGGCAGAGAGCCGCAGGTTTTTAAATCACACTGAAGCCCAGAATCTAAACAATCTCGCAGCCCAACACATTGGGCACGTAGCCCAAAATTTAGATTTGTTCACAAGAGGCCCACCCAGCCCATAATGCCCATTATGCCCACAATGTCCACCAAAAAAAATCCACTACCATGAACATTAAACGAACCTTTCCCCCCGACGACAGCCTTAAGCGTTGCCGCGTGTGCGGTCTAGTGAAGAAACTCTCCGACTTCCACCGCAACCTACTCCATGACGACGGACATCACGACGACTGCCGGCGCTGCCGACAACTCTACTACCGCCGTTACCACACCGCCCTTGCCCAACAACTCGCCCACCTCACCGCCGAAGACATCGAAGCCGAAGTGGTGCGCCGACAAGAGGCAGCCCTCGCCATGGACCAAAGCAATTAACCCTAAAAACTAACCCTCAAACACCCTTTATGAACCATGAAAACCATCCAACCCGCCGCTTCGACCTCGGAGCGCAAACAGCGTCTGCTCTCTTTCTTCTCGTTGCTGGAGTGGCTCTTGCAGCTGCTTCGCTCTTTATACCTCCAAAAGGCGAAATCGCCGGAAGCGTCTGCTGGATCTTCGCCCAGTGTCTAATCTACGCCGGAAGCGTCTTCGGCATTAAAGAATATGTTCGCGCGTGCGCGCGTGGGAATTAATGTTCGCGCGCGAACATTAATTAATGTGCAAATGTGCAGATGTGCAAATGTGCAAATGAAGTGCGCATGAGAGCCCACTATGCCCATAATGCCCATCATGCCCATCATGCCCATTATGCCCACAATGCCCATTAATGCCCACTATGCCCATTATGCCCATTATGCCCACAATGCCCATCATGCCCATCAAGCCCATTATGCCCACCAAGCCCATAAATAATCCATGAGAAAAATCAACGACATCATCATCCACTGCACCGCCACGCCCCAGGGGCGCGAAGTCACCATCGACGAGCTCCGCCGTTGGCACCGCCAGCGTGGCTTTGCCGACGTAGGCTACCACTACCTCGTCCACCTCGACGGCACCGTCGAAGCAGGGCGACCGCTCGCCAAAGCCGGCGCCCACTGCCTCGGCCACAACGCCCACTCCATTGGCATAGCCTACGCCGGAGGCTGCCGCAGCGACGGCACCACACCCGCCGACACACGTACCCCCGCCCAGCGCACAGCCCTCCAAAAACTCACCCTCCAACTCCTCCGCCAATACCCCGGAGCCGGCGTACACGGACACAACGACTACGCCGCCAAAGCCTGCCCCTCCTTCTCCGTAAAGAAAGAACTGTTCTAAGGGCGCTTTGCGAATGAGCAAATGTGCAGATGTGCAAATGTGCAAATGAGGTGCGCAAGAGAGCCCATCATGCCCATTATGCCCATAATGCCCATTATGCCCATCATGCCCATTATGCCCATCATGCCCACCATGCCCATTTATTAATGCCCACCCCTGCGCACCTCATTTGCACATTTGCACATTTGCATATTTGCACATTGGCAAAGCCACGCATTTGCCACCCATCACGCAATATTTCTAACAAAAAGTATTGCATTTCGTAAATTTTAAGTACATTTGCCACCGACACCACACCAAGTCCAACACAAAGCCAAAGAACGACACACCACAGACCGCACGTTCACATCCACAAAAACCCGAATTTTATCTATCAACATAATTTATTAACAAAACCCATTCAGACTATGAGTAAATTCTACACATTTCTGAAAGGCATCGCAGCCACACTCCTCGTGTTCCTCGCGCCGACAACAGCACTTGCCGACTACGACTCAGCGCTCGGAGTGGCCGTGACAGACCTGTCGCAGCTTAGCGCAGACAAAACCTACGCTATCTACAACGACCAGTTCACGACCTACATGTGCTACGAAGCCTCTGCGTACACCTCGAACGCCGTTTGGGCCGCTGGTATGACAGGCGACGACGGAGATCACCAGCTGTCCTTCACACCGCCCGCCTACGACGCCACCTCCGCCGCAATGGCATGGCTCGTCAGCTACAAGGACGGCAGACTCTACATCAAAAATGTAGCCAACGGCAAGTACATCACAACGCAGCACGCCAACCCCGGTGCTAAGTTCACCAAAGAAAAGAGTCCACTCCAGGTGGTTAACCTTGGCGACGGAAAGTTCGCCTTCCACTCCACCGACAGCCTCTCAGACGACTACGCCTGCTGCGCTCCCCAGCTCGCTGCCTACCCCATCGGATGGTGGACTAAAGACGACACCGGCGCCGCTTGGCAGTTCATCGAGAACCCCAACGTCGCAGTACCCGTCGACGCAGCCCCCGCAGCACTCGCCGGCAGCTACACCGTGACCACCGGCGCATGGAGCACCAGCGACGCTGACAACTTCTCCGTAGACAACTACCCCACCACCTACACCGCCACAATCACCGTCGACGCTACAGGTCACGCCCTCATGAAGGGCTTCGTGGGCAACCCCCGCAAGAGCACCGTCAACCTCGAAACGGGCGTTGTAACCAAAGTCGACTCCTCCTACGTAGGTACTTGGAACGAAGAAGAGCAGACCCTCACCTTCGCCTACCCCGAAGGCGGCTTCTACATGATGAACGACGAGGACTACTGCAACTGGGCGCTCAAGGAACCCTTCACCCTCAAGGCAACCCTCGCTGACGGCAAGTACACCCTCACGACCACCGACAACGTTTCGTTCCTCGTCAACTCCAGCGGCTACGTAGCCACCGTCTCTGGCGTGACCTTCGCTCCCGAAAGCTCCTCCACCCCCGATCCCGTCATTCCCGACGTGCCCGGAGACATCAACGCCGACATCACCCTCGCTGAACTCGCCGGCGAATACACCGCTGTCGTAGGAAGCTACACCATCGACGAGACCGACGCTTACTACAGCGACGTGAAGGACAACTTCAATGATGCCTCCGACAGAACCACCTTCACTGCCAAGATCACCGTCAACGAAGACGGCACCGTTGGTCTCGAAGGCCTCATCGGTACATACATCTACCGTCAGAGCATCTACCAACTTGTCGAAATGGCTCTCCCCGGTGTTTGGGACAACGACGCCAAGACGCTCACCTTCACTCCGAAGGATGTCAAGAACGACTACCTCAAGGACGAAGACGGCAACAAGTGGCGCTTCAACCTCACCGAACCCCTCGTCTTCAAGGCAAGCGTCAACGTAGGTTCCGCTCGCTACGAACTCAAGGCCGACACGCTCAAGTTCCGCTTCAACAAACGTAGTGGCACCGCCAACACCCCCGTCAGCGCTAACGACGTGGTGCTCACCTCCAACTTCGACTACGTAGTGCCCGAGGTAGAACCCGACCCCGTGCCCGAAGCAATGGCAGGTACTTACAAGGTAACCGCCCAGAGCTACATCGTTGACGACAGCACCGTCGAAGTGCCCGAAGGTCCTACCACCACCTACGCCACCCTCACCGTGAAAGACGGCGTGGCACTCCTCTCCAGCCTCATCGGTACTGCCTCACAGAGCTCTATGGACGGCGAAGGCGACGACTTCACCGTAACAACCAAGGACACCGCTTACGTCGGCAAGTACTACGCCGAAAACGGTAACCTCGAATTCAACGTTCCCGAAGGCTTCGACATCACCGTACCCAGTGCCGACGGCTACTGGGCGCTCCAGGGCAAGATCATCTTCAAGGTAAGCCAGAACGAAGAAGGTCTCTACACCTTCACCGACGGTTCCGCCTGCTACAAGATCGACGACGAAGTAACCTGCAACGTCATCGGCATCCAGTGCGAACAGCTCGCACCCGTAAGCTTCACCGAAGAAGACCTCATCGGCAAGTGGAACTTCGCCTATGAAGTACTCGACGAAGACGCCGACGAAGAAACCTACGTCAGCAAGACCTCTACCTTCGAAATCAAGAAGGCCGACGACGGAAGCCTCTACATGACCAACTTCCTCGGCACCGACACCAAAGAGTATCCCCTCACCGTAACCTCCGTAGGCATCTCCATCAAGAGCTACCTCGACATGGCTAATGGCAACATGCTCAGCGGTAACGCCAACGCCGTGACCGACGTAGACTTCATCATGCAGGACGCCTCCACCTTGACGCTCGTTTCGCAGTGCATCAACTACTCTGCTGAAGACGGCTACGTATACGCCCTCATCAAGACCGGAGCCGTAGCCACCAAGGCTGCCGAAGAAGAAACCTTCGATCCCGCTCCCGCCGACCTCGCCGGACGCTACACCATCACCACCGGTGCTTGGACCTCCGACAACGACGAAGAATTCCCCGCTGCCGACATCGCTACAAGCTACACCGGCAAGATCACCATCGACGCCGAAGGCAAGGTGCTCATGACAGGTCTCGTAGGCACGCCCCAGAGCTCAAGCTACGATCCCGAAACTTGGGACATGACCTACATCGACTCTGCTTACGTAGGTCGCTACAACGCCGCCGAGCAGACCATCACCTTCACCTTCCCCGCTTCAAGCACAAGCCAGTACTGGGACATCTACGACGAAAGCACTTGGCAGAGCTACGTCTGCACCAAGCCCTTCACCGCAAAGGTTGAAAAGACCGACGAAGGAACTTACGTGCTCACCGCTACCGACGACATCTGCTTCAACGTAAGCGAAACCTACAACGTTTCCTGCGCCGGCGCTGTCTTCACGCAGCTCAAGAGCTACACCATGAGCGCCGACGACCTCGTAGGCAAGTGGCAGATGACTTACGCCGCTACCGACGCTTACGGCGAACCCACAGGCGAAGACACCAAGACCACCTTCACCATCAAGAAGGCCGACGACGGCAGCCTCCTCCTCACCGACCTCGCTGGTAGCTCCGAAGAACACCCCATCACGCTCGCCGCTACAGGCTTCAGCCTCCCCTACACCTACAGCATGGAAGGCGACGAGATGGACGGCTACTACCTCATGATCTCTGGTAGCACCTCTACTCCCTCACCTGTAGAATTCTACTTCAGCGGCAACGACACCTTCACCCTCGACACGCAGTTCATGTTCTGCAACAAGGCTAACCCCCAAGGCGTCGTTATCCCCGTAGCTACCGTAGCAACCCGCTTCGTGCCCGAACTCGGACAAGCTGTAAGCTCGCTCGACGAACTCTCTACCGACTCGGCTTACGTACTCTACAACCCGACCGACGTAGTTTACGCCGTTTATGCCGAAGCTCATGGCGACAACATCTGGGCTGCTAACGTTCCCGGTCAGGCCACCTTCAGCTCTGCAGCAGTAGACTTCGACGCCACCGCCGACGCCTCAAGCTGGATGGTTGTGAAGAAGGGCGACAAACTCGTCATCTACAACCTCGGCGCCAAGAAGTACCTCACCACACCGACCGACAACGGTGCATGCCAGTTCTCCGACGACATCACACTCCTCAAAGTCGTTGAACTCGGTGACGGCAAGTTCGCCTTCACTTCTAACCCTGAGAACGACTACACCTACTTCTGCTCTGCAGCAGCATTCTCACAACGTCCCATGACCACTTGGACTTCCGACGACCACGGATGCTCTTGGCAGTTCGTTGCTAACCCCAACGTAGCAGCCGACGCCGAAATTGCAAACGTCATCACGGAAATCAACACCGTCATCGGCAACGCTTCTGCACCTGCAGCAATCTACACCCTCGGTGGTGTTCGTCTCAACGCAACTGATCCTACCAAGCTCCAGCGCGGTGTTTACATCGTCAACGGACGCAAGGTCATCGTGAAGTAACGCCCAGCGTCACTTTATAAACATTCCCCAAAAGCCCCGAAGCAACCTCTTGCTCCGGGGCTTTTTCTCGCTCATGGGGGCGAGGTTTTCAAAACCTCGCGCTCTACACCGCAACCAAAGCAACCCCCAATAATTGACAAAAACTTCCTAACTTTGCACAGTTACACCCGCACCAATCATGCCCATCATGCCCACCAAGCCCATTATGCCCATTATGCCCATCATGCGCACCAAGCCCATTAATGCCCGTCATGCCCATCAAGCCCATCATGCCCACCAAGCCCATTATGCCCATCATGCCCACCAAGCCCATTAATGCCCATCAAGCCCATCATGCCCACCAAGCCCATTAATGCCCATAATGCCCATTATGCCCATAATGCCCATTATGCCCACCTTGCCCATAATGCCCATTAATGCCCATCAAGCCCATCATGCCCACCAAGCCCATTAATGCCCATAATGCCCATTATGCCCATAATGCCCATTATGCCCACCTTGCCCATAATGCCCATTAATGCCCATCAAGCCCATCATGCCCACCAAGCCCATTAATGCCCATAATGCCCATTATGCCCATAATGCCCATTATGCCCACCTTGCCCATAATGCCCATTAATGCCCATCAAGCCCATCATGCCCACCAAGCCCATTAATGCCCATAATGCCCATTATGCCCATAATGCCCATTATGCCCACCTTGCCCATAATGCCCATTAATGCCCATCATGCCCACCAAGCCCATTAATGCCCATAATGCCCATTATGCCCATAATGCCCATTATGCCCACCTTGCCCATAATGCCCATTAATGCCCATCATGCCCACCAAGCCCATTAATGCCCATAATGCCCATTATGCCCATTAATGCCCATATGCCACCTTGCCCATGCTCACCTTCTCCCACCTCACCACAGGCTACCGCCACACACCCGTGAGCCGCGACCTCAGCGCCACGCTCCTCCCCGGCGTCACCGCACTCGTCGCACCCAACGGCAAGGGCAAGAGCACCCTACTACGCACACTCGCCGCCCTCCAACCACCCCTTAGCGGCACCATCCTCTACGCCGGCCGCGACGCCGCCTCCCTCACCCCCGCCGAGCGCGCACGCCACGTCGCCGTAGTCCTCACCGCCCACCCCGCGCCACCCTCGCTCACCGCACGCGAAGCCGTCGCCATGGGCCGCATACCCCACTCCTCCCTCCTCCGTCCCTACTCCACCGCCGACCGCCTCGCCGTCAGCGAAGCCCTCAGCCTCGCAGGAGCAGAACCCTTTGCCCACCGCCCCGTCAACACCCTCAGCGACGGACAGCGCCAACGCGTTTACCTCGCCAAGGCCCTTGCGCAGCAGACCCCCGTCATCCTCCTCGACGAACCCACAGCCTACCTCGACCCCGCAGCCTCAGCCGAAGTGTTCCGCCTCCTCACCCGCCTCGCCCGCGACCACCACAAAACCATACTCCTCACCACCCACGACATCACCGCCGCACTCCTCCACGCCGACCGCCTCTGGATGCTCCGCACCGACGCCATCACCGAAGGCACGCCCCGCGACCTCATCCGCTCCGGCGCCCTCGACAACATCCTCCGCCAGCAAGGCGCCACAGTCGACAAAGACAGCCTCACGCTTACCTACTCCCTAACCCCAGGCCCATAAGCAAATGCCCCCAAGCCCACCATTAAGCAATGCCCATTAGGCCCATCTTGCCCATAAGCAATGCCCACCATGCCCATTAGGCCCATAATGCCCATCATGCCCAAAGGCAATGCCCACCATGCCCATTAATGCCCATAATGCCCATCATGCCCATTAATGCCCATTAAAGCCCACCATGCCCATAAGCAATGCCCATTAAAGCCCATAGGCCAATGCCCACCCTTCCCAACCTTCCCCTTTAACTCCCTCCCCATGATCGTTTGCATAGCAGAAAAGCCCAGCGTCGCCCGCGACATAGCACACATCCTCGGTGCCACCGCACAGCACCAAGGTTACCTCGAAGGTAACGGTTACCAAGTGACCTGGACCTTCGGACACCTCTGCGAACTCAAATACCCCGAGGACTACACACCCAACTGGAAGCGCTGGAGCCTCGGACAACTACCCATGGTGCCCACACGCTTCGGCATTCGTCTCAAAAACGACCAAGGCGTCAAGCAACAGTTCGACGTCATCCAACGACTCATGAGTCAGGCGGAACGCATCGTCAACTGCGGCGATGCCGGACAGGAAGGCGAACTCATACAGCGATGGGTCATGCAACTCGCCGGAGCAAAGTGTCCCGTAGATCGTCTGTGGATCTCCTCCCTCACCGAAGAGAGCATACGCGAAGGCTTCGCCTCCCTCAAACCCCAGGCGGACTACCAGAGTCTCTACGAAGCCGGACTCTGCCGCGCCGTGGGCGACTGGCTCCTCGGCATGAACGCCACGCGTCTCTACACCATTAAGTACGGTGCCAACGCACCCGGCGTGCCGCCCCTCTCCATAGGTCGCGTGCAAACCCCCACCCTCGCCCTCATCGTGCGCCGCCAGGACGAGATAGACAACTTCAAGCCCGAGCCTTACTGGGTGCTCACCACCGTCTACCGCGACGCCACGTTCAACGCCGTCATGGCCGACCCCAACGACGACGATGCCGCCCCCGCCGTCGACGCCAACGGCAAAGCCGAGAAGAAAGAGGCGCGCAAGGGCTTCGCCACCGAAGAGGAAGGCCGCGCCGCACTCGAACGCATCAAAGCCGAACCCTTCACCGTCACCGCCGTGGAACGCAAAAAGGGCAACGAAGCGCCGCCGCGACTCTTCGACCTCACCTCCCTCCAGGTGGAGTGTAACAAAAAGTTCGGCTACACCGCCGAACAAACCCTGCAACTCATCCAAGCGCTCTACGAAAAAAAGGTGACAACCTACCCCCGCGTGGACACCACCTACCTCCCCGACGACGTCTACCCCAAATGCGGACCCATACTCAACGGCATCAGCGCGCAGTACGGCGCACTACTCCAGCCCCTCCGCGGCGCAAAACTCTTGAAGCGCAAAAAGGTGTTCGACAACTCTAAGGTCACGGACCACCACGCCATCATACCCACCGGCGTAGCGCCCACAAATCTCACAGAGACGGAACGCACCGTCTACGACCTCGTGGCGCGACGCTTCATCATGGTCTTCTACCCCGACTGCCAATTCGCCACCACCACGGTGCTCGGCGAAGCTGCCGACGTGCCCTTCAAAGCCACGGGCAAGCAAATTCTCGAACCCGGATGGCGCGCCGTACTTCCGCCCAAAAAAGCCGGCGCTTCCGACGAGGCGGCAGAAGCCGAAAAGGTGCTCCCCGACTTCGTGAAAGGCGAGAGCGGACCGCACCGCCCGGACCTTGCGCAGAAAACCACACAACCGCCAAAGCCCTACACCGAAGCTTCGCTCCTACGCGCCATGGAAACCGCCGGACGCACCGTCGACGACGAGGAACTCCGCGACGCCTTGAAGGAAAACGGCATAGGTCGCCCTTCCACACGCGCCGCCATCATCGAAACGCTCTTCCGCCGCCGCTACATCGTGCGTCAGCGCAAGAACATCGCGCCCACCGTCACAGGCCGCGAACTCATCAGCATCATCCACGAAGACCTCCTGAAGAGTGCGGAACTCACCGGACGCTGGGAAAAGAAACTCCGCGAGATTGAACGCCACGAATATTCCGCCCCGCAGTTCATCGCCGAACTCAAGGAGATGGTCTCACAAATTGTCCTCGAAGTCTTGCGCGACAACTCCGCCCGCCACATCCAGAAGGCTGACCCCAACGCGCAGACCATTGCCCGCCTCAAAGCCAAAGAAGCGCAGGTGGCGCAAAACAACGCAGCCGCCGCCGAAGGCGAAGAAAAGAAGCCGCGCCGCCGCGTCATCCGTGCCGGAAGCCAGTGCCCCCTCTGCGGAGAGGGCAAAGTCATCAAAGGCAACACCGCCTACGGCTGCTCCCGCTGGCGCGAAGGCTGCACCTGGCGCAAACCATTCAAGAAATAATGCGCTGGCGCAAAAGCATTGCCCATTATGCCCACCATGCCCATTATGCCCATAAGCAATGCCCATTATGCCCATCATGCCCATTATGCCCATTATGCCCATAAGCAATGCCCATTATGCCCATTAAGCCCATCAAGCCCACAATGCCCATTATGCCCATTAAGCCCATCAAGCCCACAATGCCCATAAGCAATGCCCATTATCAATTGCCCACCAAGCCCCTATTAATCCCTTTGTAACGCGCCCGTAACATCTTCGTAACAACCATGGCCTACCTTTGCCCAATCAAAACAAAACCAGCAAAAGTAAACCCATGGCCACGCAAACTCCCAAAAACAAGAAAGAGAAGAAAAACAAGAAAAATCCCTACGCCACCTATGTGCCCCGCGACGTCAGCTGGATGTACTTCAACCACCGCATCCTGCAAGAAGCACAGCGCACCGACGTGCCCCTCCTCGAACGACTCTCGTTCCTCGGAATCTACTCCAATAACCTCGACGAATTCTTCCGCGTGCGCGTGGCTCTCCTCAACCGCATTGCCGAGTGTGACGACCGCGAAACACGCGACGACCGGCACGAAGCGCTCCAGACGCTAAAGGCCATCAACCACCTCAACGCTGCCTACGCCAAAGAATATGCAGCAACAATAGAGGACGTAGAACAAGCTCTCGAAAAGGAAAACATCTACATCGTCAACGACACCAAAGCCGACGAAGAGCAGCGCGCCTTCATCGGCCAATACTACGCCACCACGCTCAACGGCAACGTAGCGCCCATCTGGTTCAACGCCGTAAAGAATCTTTCCGACGCACCCGACGACGCCATTTACCTCGCCGTGAAAATGCGTCGCGCCACCGACAAATCCCACCCCGAATATGCCCTCGTGCCGCTTCCCGTACGCAGTGCGGGACGCTTCGTCACGCTACCCTCGCGCGAGGGAAAGAACTTCATCATGTATCTCGACGACGCCGTGCGCCTCTGCCTGCCCCATCTCTTCGGCGCCATGGGCTACACCGATTTCGAAGCCTACGCTTTCAAGTTTACGAAAGACGCGGAGATGGAAATCGACAACGACCTCCGCACAGGTCTTCTCCAAAAAATTTCGAAAGGCGTGAAGAGCCGCAAGAAAGGCGCCGCACTCCGCGTGATCTACGACCGCGACATGCCGCGCGACGTGCTCAAGCGCGTCATGAGCAAACTCGGCGTGGACCGCCTCGACACCATCCTCGCCTCGGGACGTTACCAGAACCACAAGGACCTCATGTCGTTCCCCTCCTGCGGACGCACAGACCTGAAGTACCCGAAGTGGACGCCCGTCACCTGCCCCGAACTCGCACCCGGCACATCCATCATCAGCGCCGTACGCGAGAAGGACCGCTTCATCCACGTGCCTTACAACGACTTCTCCTCCTACATCAGTCTGCTCCAAGAAGCTGCCGTGAGCAAGGACGTAAAGGGCATCCAGACCACACTCTACCGTCTTGCAAAGGACTCAAAAGTTGTCAAAGCGCTCATCAACGCAGCGCAGAACGGCAAACAAGTGACCGTGGTCATCGAACTCCTGGCACGCTTCGACGAGGCTTCGAACATTTCGTGGAGCAAAAAGATGCAGGACGTGGGCATCAACGTAATCTTCGGCGTAGAAGGCTTGAAGGTACACTCCAAAGTGACGCACATCAGCATGAAGAAAGGCGCGGACATCGCCGTCATCTCCACCGGAAACTTCCACGAAGGCAACGCACGCTGCTACACGGACTGCCTCCTCTTCACCGCCAAACGCAACATCGTGCGCGACGTGGAACAGGTGTTCAACTTCATCAACCATCCTTATCTACCCGCCAAATACCGCGAAATCCTCGTCTCGCCCAACGAGATGCGCAACCGCTTCACACGACTCATCAACGACGAGATTCGAAACCACGACACGGGTAAGCCTTCGGGCATCCGCATCAAGATTAACCACATCACGGATCCGCTCATGGTGCGCAAACTCTACGAAGCCTCCGAGCACGGCGTAAAAATCGACCTCGTGGTGCGCGGCAACTGTTCGCTCGTCACGGGCGTGAAGGGCATGAGCGACACCATACGCTGCGTCGGCATCATTGACCGTTACCTCGAACACGCACGCATCTTCGAATTCTGCGCCGCCGGCGAATGGAAAACGTTCATGGGTTCCGCCGACTGGATGCCACGCAACCTCAACAACCGCGTAGAAGTGGTCACACCGGTCTACGACCCCGACATCAAGGCCCAGCTCCACACCATCGTCTCCTACGCCCTCAGCGACACGCTCCAAGGCCGCACCGTCGACGGCACCGACCGAGCCCTCCCCTGGACTCCCGAAGGCCAAACCGATCCCGCCCAGCCCTTCCGCTCACAAGAAGCGCTCTGGCAAGACGCCCAAAAATAAATAGAGGCAGGCAAGCCCACCATGCCACCAAGCCCATTATGCCCATAATGCCCATAATGCCCATTAGGCCCATTAGGCACATTAGGCCCATTAGGCACATTAGGCCCATTATGCCCACCATGCCACCAAGCCCACTATGCCCATTATGCCCATAATGCCCATTAGGCCCATTAGGCACATTAGGCCCATTATGCCCATAATGCCCATCCAGCCCATTAGCAACGCCCATTAACTACTTCCCATGCCCCGCACCAACTACGCAGCCATCGACATCGGCTCCAACGCCGTTCGTCTCCTCATAAAAAGCATCGACAGCGAAGCCACCGACAAATCGCGATTCAAAAAGCTCCAGCTCCTCCGCGTGCCCCTCCGCCTAGGCTTCGACATCTTCAACGACGGCATACTCTCCGAACAAAAAGCCGAGAAACTCCGTCGCCTCATGAAAGCCTACCGTCAAATGATGAAAATCTACGACGTCAAGACTTACCGCGCCTGCGCCACCTCCGCCATGCGCGACGCCAAGAACGGCCCCGACGTCATCAGCCGCATCCGCAAAGACACAGGCATCGCCATCGACATCATCGACGGACGCGAAGAAGCACGCATCGTCTACTCCAACCACCTCGAATGCCAGCAGGACCGCAAAGGAGCCTACGTCTACGTCGACGTGGGCGGCGGTTCGACAGAAGTGAACTTCCTCGTAGCAGGCGAACTGAAGTATTCCGCCTCCTACAACATCGGCACCGTGCGAACCCTCACCGGCAAAGTGCGCGACGACGAATGGCTACGGCTCGAAGCGGAACTCTCAGCCCTCGCCGCCGGCACCGACACACCCGTGAACATCATCGGCTCGGGCGGTAACATCAACAAAATCTACCGCATGGCGCCCGTCAAGGACAAAGACCTCCAGCGCATGCCCGTCAGCTCCGTACGCGCCGTGCTCGACGAACTCGAACCGCTCACCGTAGACGAACGAATCACACGCTTCGCCCTCAAAGACGACCGCGCCGACGTCATCGTTCCCGCCGCCCACATCTTCCTGCGCATAGCCCACGTTCTCCACGCCGAATACATACACGTCCCCGTCATCGGACTCGCCGACGGCATCATCGACGAACTCTTCGCAGCCCAACAAGCCCATTAATGCCCATAATGCCCACCATGCCCATCATGCCCATTATGCCCACAATGCCCATAATGCCCACAATGCCCATTAAGCCCATTATGCCCACCATGCCCATTAATGCCCATTAATGCCCACCATGCCCCCAATTTCCCCCTAAACAAAATCTCGTCCCAAAAAGACGAGATTTTTCTGTCAACTACATTTGGCAAATCCGAACACAAGTTTGTAACTTTGCTCCGTCTTAGCACACTTTGAGAGCAAAACAGCACCTTAACGACGTTTTCCACCCTCAAAGCAAGCGTTTTAAAGAGACACGGACTCGTAACAAAACCACACACACATGGAGACGTTCTATAAAAACCACGCCTATCTCATGGAGCACTTCGACACACAGAAAGTGCGACGCTCACTCATGGACACCATCGACTGGAGCTACCGTATGATAGGCATCAGAGGACCGCGCGGCGTAGGTCGCACGTCGTTCCTACTGCAATATGCCAAGGAAAACTACGACCAGAACCTCCGCCAGTGTCTCTACATCAACCTCAACAACTTCTACTTCCAGGCACACGGCATCGTGGAGTTCGCCAGCCGCTTCGTAGCAGACGGCGGACAGTGTCTCGTGCTCGACCAGGTGTTCAAACTCCCGGGCTGGCGCGAGCAGCTCTGTGAGATCTACCACAAGTGCCCCTACCTGAGAATCGTATACTCCACCACTTCCGTCAAACCCATCGACGAAGAGGACCACACCGAACTTTCATCCATCGCAAGAGAATACGTGCTACACGGATTCTCCTTCCGCGAATATATAGGTCTGCGCACCGGAGAAAACTTCGAAGCATACACCTTCGACCAACTCATGGGCGACCACGAACACATACTCCGTTCCATCCTCCCCCGCGTACATCCCTGGCACTACTTCCAGGACTACCTACAGAACGGATACTACCCCTTCTTCCTCGAGTCGCACGACTTCTACGAAGGACTACTCAAGTCCATGAACAACATGATTGAGGTAGACCTGCTACTCAACAAGCAGATTGAACTCAAATACCTCGCGCGAATCAAAAAACTCCTCTACCTCCTTGCCATCGGCGACCCCAGTTCTCCCAACGTCAGCCGACTCGCCAAAGAGATAGGAACCTCGCGAGCCACCGTCATGAACTACCTCAGCTACCTCGAGGAAGCACGACTCATCAACATGGTCTACCGCAACGAAGAGACGTTCCCCAAAAAGCCCAACGCCATCTACCTCCACGACGCAAACCTCATGTACGCCGTCTACGCTCCCGAGATGACAGAGCAGAACATCATGGAAACGTTCTTCGTCAACTGCCTCTGGCGACACCACACCGTCAACAAAGGACAGCGCACCGGCATGTTCCGCATAAACGGAAACACCAACATCTGCGTCTGCGACCGCTCACGACGCATCCGATCCACATCCGACACCATATACGCCAAGTACAACACCGACGTAGGACGCGAAAACGAAATCCCCCTCTGGCTCTTCGGCTTCCTTTATTGAGCAAAGGCTATCAAGCCCATTATGCCCAATAGGCCCAATAGGCCCATTATGCCCATCAAGCCCATTAGGCCCATCAACAACGACACATAACAAACTTCTATTTAATACAATATGTAGCAAAAATGGCATTGTACAATAAGTGCAACGATGTAAGGCCAAGCATTGCATCCCTCATTTGCACATTTGCACATTTGCACATTTGCACATTAAAAACCCTCCCTCATGGCCAACAAGAAATTCATTACATGTGATGGCAACCAGGCAGCAGCCCACGTAGCCTACATGTTCTCCGAAGTCGCAGCCATCTACCCCATCACACCCTCTTCCCCCATGGCAGAGCACGTGGACGAATGGGCAGCTCAAGGACGCAAAAACCTCTTCGGCGACACCGTTAAGGTACAGGAAATGCAAAGCGAAGGCGGCGCTGCCGGCGCCGTGCACGGCTCACTCCAAGCCGGAGCGCTCACCACAACCTTCACCGCATCGCAGGGTCTGCTCCTCATGATCCCCAACATGTACAAGATTGCCGGTGAACTCCTCCCCTGCGTCTTCCACGTCTCAGCCCGTACACTCGCTAGCCACTCGCTCTGCATCTTCGGCGACCATCAGGACGTAATGGCTTGCCGTCAGACTGGTTTCGCCATGCTCTGCGAAGGCTCCGTTCAGGAAGTAATGGACCTCAGCGCAGTAGCACACCTCACCGCACTCGAAAGCCGCGTGCCCTTCATCAACTTCTTCGACGGTTTCCGTACCTCTCACGAATACCAGAAGATTGAAGTCATGGACCAGGAAGACATCCGTCCCCTCGTACCCATGGACAAGGTCAGCGAGTTCCGCAGCCGTGCACTCACGCCCGAACACCCCGTGGCTCGCGGTATGGCTGAAAACCCCGAAACCTTCTTCGCTCACCGCGAAGTCTGCAACCCCTACTACGACGCCGTGCCCGGAATCGTAGAGAAGTACATGGCTGCCATCTCCAAGATCACAGGCCGCGAATACAAACTCTTCTCTTACTACGGCGCCGACGACGCTGAACGCGTAATCATCTGCATGGGCTCCGTAACAGAAGCCGCACGCGAAGCCATCGACCACATGAACGCCAAGGGCGAAAAGGTAGGTATGGTCAGCGTTCACCTCTATCGTCCCTTCTCCGTAAAGCACCTCCTCGAAGCTGTGCCCGCAACCTGCAAGCGCATCGCCGTGCTCGACCGCACGAAGGAACCCGGCGCTAACGGCGAACCCCTCTACCTCGACGTGAAGGA
>CAVKJJ010000040.1:0-27265 GCA_963656685.1 bacterium
AGGGTGCCGCTTCGCTTGCCCTGGGCTATAGGCTTGCTGGGCTTTCAGCCCGCTCTTTGCGTAAATCAATCTTTGAAAATCTGCGCGAAGTTTTTGCAATCACTTACTCAACATTCACAACGCTTCAAAAACGCGCTTGGCACATTCGTAACCCTCATTATAGAGCGCGGTGAGTTTCTCCACATTACTTTCCAGGCGTCCCACTTCCATGGGGTGCATAGGACGGATGGCAATGATGCTTCCCTCGTCCTCCATACGTTCCACCATCTCAAGCTGTTCGTTGTAGATGGCGTGGCGCTTGCTTAGTAACACACGCAGACGGGGATATTTGCGGTAGATGTATTTCGGAATCTTGATGTCGCGCCCGTTCTCGCGGTAGCCACGGTTGCGCGTCAGCACCACCACCGGACGCTTGTGGCCCGTTTCCAACGCACGCATCACGGGGATGGAGTCCACAATGCCACCGTCGAGCATCGGTTCGCCGTCAATCCACACGATGGGACAAACGTACGGCAAACTGCTTGAAGCCTTCGCCACGTCGAGCAAACGCTGTGCGTCGTGGTCCTCCGTAAGGTAACATGCCTTGCCCGTGCGGCAGTTGGTGGTGACCATCTCAAATGTCATCGGATTGGCAAAACAAGTGTCGTAGTCGAACGGAAGCACTTCGTTGGGGATGGTGTCGTAGAGCGTTTTGCGGTCCAAAATGCTGTGTTGCGACCACAGATACTTCATCCCGATGTAACGATAACGCTCCAAAAGGTCGATGTTCGTCACCTTGGCACGTCCGCGTTGTCGACTCTTGAACGACAAACCATTGCAGGCACCGGCCGAAACCGCCACTGCATAGCTGAAATCGATATGAGCGTCAAGGAAATAGTCGAGCACACCGTCGGTAAACACACCGCGCATGCCGCCGCCTTCAAGTACAAGTCCAGTGTTTGCGTCAAGAGTCATTGTTCGGGATAAATGAGGTTCAACAAATGTAGCTTCGGATGTAGCTTCGCAGCTCTAAAAAAGCAAAATGTAGCACAAAGGTAGCCTTTTCCCGAAGAAAATGCGTACTTTTGCCCTAAAAGATGGCAAAGAGCGACGAAACGAGAGTTTCTGCGTTCAATATAGGGTGGTTCTATAAATTACCACCGAACAATAAGCAAAATCGCTTAGGTGGCGTTTTGTCATCTTTCGGGCTCTTTGTTCGCCCCTTTTGCTTGTTCGCTCAGTCGCATAGCCCGCTATGCTCCTTTGCTCACAAACAAAATGGACGAAAAATAGCACCGAAATCTGACAAAGCTAATTTATAGAACCACCCATAAAAAGCTAAATATTACGCTATGCTATTCAGTAAAGACACTTATGTGGCTCGCCGACAAAAGCTGCGCGAGCTGGTAGGAAACGGACTCATCCTCTTGTTTGGCAACAACGACAGTCCCGTAAACTATCCGTCTAACGCTTATAAATTCCGTCAGGACAGTTCGTTCCTCTATTTCTTCGGACAGAAACGCGACGGACTCGTCGGTGTGCTCGATGCCGACTCCGGACGCGACACGCTCATCGGCGATGAGATAGACATTGACGACATCGTGTGGTACGGTTCCGTCCACTCCGTTTCAGCCATGGCTGAAGAATGCGGAGCCGCCGCCTCTGCCCCCATGGCACACTTGGCACAGATGGTGGACGAAGCCGTAAAGGCCGGACGAAAGGTTCACTTCCTTCCCCCTTACCGTAACGACACGAAGATCCAGATAATGGATCTGCTCGGCATCCATCCCTCCGAGCAGCGCGAAGCCGCATCCCTTCCGCTCATCCACGCCGTGGTGAAACTGCGCAGCATCAAGAGCGAAGAGGAAATTGACGAACTCGAACGCGCTGCCGTCATAGGCCACCGCATGCACACCACAGCCATGCGTCTCTGCCGTCCCGGCGTCACGGAACAATACATCGGAGGCGTGCTCGACGGCATCGCCGCCAGCTATGGTTGCATCGTCTCGTTCCAGAGCATCGTCAGTATGCACGGCGAAATTCTCCACGGTTATCCCTCGCCCCGCAAACTCGAGGCAGGACGACTCCTCCTCGTCGATGCCGGCGCTGAAACAAACGATAACTACTGCTCCGACAACACCCGCACCACTCCTATCAGCGGGAAGTTTACAGAGCGTCAGAAGAACATCTACAACATCGTGGCAGAATGTCACGACCTCGCCCTCAAGCACGCCCGTCCCGGCGTACGCTGGTGGGACGTACACATGGCCGTGTGTGCCTTAATGACTGACCGCCTCAAGGAACTCGGACTCATGAAGGGCGACACAGAAGAAGCCGTTCGCGCCGGTGCCCATGCGCTCTTCCTCCCCCACGGACTCGGACACATGATGGGCATGGACGTCCACGACATGGAAGGACTCGGACAGACCTATGTGGGATTTGACGACGAAACGCGTCCTTCCACACAGTTCGGAACCAACGCCCTTCGCTTTGGACGCCGCCTCGAAGCCGGCCACGTGGTGACCGACGAGCCCGGCATCTACTTCATTCCCGACCTCATTGACCTTTGGAAAAAGGACGGAACAAATGCCGAATTCCTCAACTTCGACGAGATTGAGAAATACAAGGACTTTGGCGGTGTACGCATCGAAGACGACGTGCTCATCACCCCAGACGGTTGTCGCTTCATCGGTAAGGAACTCATTCCCTACCACGTTGACGACGTAGAGCGCTACCTCGAAGAACACAAGGACGAAAGTCCCATTATATATTAACAAACACACAAAATCATAACATACAACCAAAAAGACATGATGAAGTCACTCCTCATCGCAGCAACAATGGTGTTGCTGCCGGGAAGCGTTGCTGCTCAGAAGCCTGAAGACGCTGCCAAAGACACCGTAAAGTTTACCGTTGTCAAAGAAAACCCCATCACCTCCATCAAGGACCAAAACCAGAGCGGTACTTGCTGGGCTTACTCTTCACTCGGCTTCTTCGAAGCTGAATTGCTCCGCATGGGCAAGGGTACTCACGACCTTTGCGAGTCGTTCCTCGTTTACAACACTTATATGGACCGCGCCGACAAGACTGTACGTACTCACGGCGATGCTAGCTTCTCACAGGGCGGTTCGTTCTACGATGCCGTTTACTGTATGAAGCACTACGGCATGGTGCCCCAGGATGCAATGCCCGCACCCGGAGCGCTCTACGGCGATTCACTCTTCAACTTCAACCAGCTCGACGCTGTGGCTTCTGCCTACGTCAATGCCATTGCAAAAGGCAACCTCAAGAAGATTTCCCTCACTTGGAAGAACGACTTGAGCAACATCTACAAGAACTACTTCGGCGAACTTCCCACAGAAGTAAAGGTTGGCAAGAAGACCTACACGCCGCAGACCTATGTGACGGACTACCTCGGCCTCAACATGGACGACTACGTATCCCTCACCTCCTACACGCACCATCCCTTCTACTCCAAGTTTATCCTCGAAATCCAGGACAACTGGCGTTGGGCTGAAAGCTACAACCTCCCCCTCGACGAGTTTATGGAAGTAATGGAAAGCGCCGTGAAGAACGGTTACACCTTCGCTTGGGGTGCCGACGTGACGGAGACTTACTTCGGTCGCCGCAACGGTAAGGGTTACGCCTACGTGCCCAAAGACCTCAAGGTGAAAGACCTCACCGGTTCCGACGCAGCACGCTGGGGCGGCACCATTGAAACAAAGGGCAGCCAGGTGACGAGCGACGACGAGCTCACCATCACCCAGGAACTCCGCCAGCAGGGTTACGACAACTGGGAAACTACCGACGACCACGGCATGGTTATCTACGGTCTCGCCAAGGATCCCAAGGGTCACGACTACTTCATGGTGAAGAACTCTTGGGGCGACTATGGTAAGTACCACGGCATGTTCTACGCCTCAAAGGCTTACGTGGCTTACAAAACGATGAACATCCTCATCAACAAGCACGCCATCCCCGCAGCTATTGCCAAGAAGCTCGGCATCAAATAATGCCCCTTTTGTAATCATACTAAGGAGTCTGCAAGCTCGTCAAAGCCCAAAAGGCTTGAGGGTTTGCAGACTCCTCTTTTTTAGCAGCAATCCGACTTCTCATGATTTTCTATTTCTCCGGCACCGGAAACTCTTGCCACGTGGCGCAACAGCTCGCCAACAGCATAGGCGACCACACTGTAGACATCGCGGAATGCCTGGCCCGTGAGCAGTACAACTTTTCCCTTCAGCCCAACGAAGCGCTAGGCTTTGTCACAGCCGTGCACTTTTGGGGACTTCCAGCCATCGTTGTGGACTTCCTCTCCAAAGTTTGTTTCCAAAACGAGGCAACGCCTTACGTTTTTCATGTACTCACCTTCGGCACCACCACAGGGATGGCCCACTGGCAAATGGCAAAACTGCTCAAGCGAAAAGGCATCCGCGTAAATGCCCGCTTCAATGTGCGCATGGTGGACACCTGGACGCCGCTCTTCGATGTGTCAAACGCCGAACGTTGCCGCCGCCTAACCCTTCGAGCCGAACAGCAGACCGCCAAAGTGGCCGACATGATAAAGGCGAAACGCAGCGGCAATTTCGATCGCTGTCGCTTCCCCCATTGGCTCGCCCGCTTCTATTACATGACTTACGCCTTCCAACGCCAAACGAAGCATTTCCGTGTCGTGACCGACCGCTGCACGGGCTGCGGCCTTTGCGCCAAGCGTTGCCCCCTAAAAGCCATCACCATCCACCAAGGCATCCCCCAATGGACTGCTCCGCAATGTACGCTCTGCTTGCGCTGCTTGCACCATTGTCCTAAGTTCGCCATACAAATAGGTAAGCACACCGAAAAGCATGGGCAGTGGAAACTGCAAGAGTAATTCAGAAAATAGTCAATAGCTTAAAAGCCAGCAGTATAGCTGTGACTTTTTGAGAATTTTGTAAGTGAGAATTGAGAATTTTGTAAGTGAGAATTGAGAATTTTGTAAGTGAGAATTGAGAATTTTGTAAGTGAGAATTGAGAATTTTGTAGTAGCTTTGCTGCAGATATCTAAATAGAAGAATAGCACATATGTCTCAGTTCAAAAAGAAAGAATATCAAGTCCTAATGGATCGAATCAAAGAACCACGAAGATTCATCCAAGTGATATCCGGGACTCGCCAAGTGGGGAAGTCAACGATGGTAAAACAAGTGCTCAATGATACAGACATTCCGCATACCTTCGTAACGGCCGATGGTGTATCTCCTCAAAATAGGCAATGGATAAATGATGTTTGGGAAACAGCCCGTGCACGCATGAATTTCGATAAGCTAGACGAATATCTTCTTGTCATAGACGAAGTTCATAAGATTGACAATTGGAGTGAAGCTATCAAGAGTGAATGGGATTACGACACATTTCATGACGTCAACATCAAGGTGGTGTTGCTCGGTTCTTCTCGGCTTCTTCTAAAAGATGGTTTAACAGAATCGCTTGCCGGAAGATTTGAACTCATCCGCATGTCCCACTGGAATTATTCCGAAATGCACGAAGCATTCGGAATGGACGTCAGTCAGTATGTATATTTTGGAGGCTATCCGGGAAGTGCCTCGTATATCAACGACGAGAAGCGCTGGCGAAACTATATAAAGGACAGTATCATATCTCCTGCGATCACTCAGGATATTCTTGTTACCAAAACGGTCTATAAGCCTAGTCTTATGCAGCAGCTTTTCTCTTTGGGTTGTACTTATTCGGGAGAAGAAATGTCGCTCAACAAAATTTTAGGTCAACTTCAGGAAGTAGGCAATGTCACCACACTTGCCAATTATCTCAACACGCTCGACGAAACCCGACTTTTGAAGGGCATGCAGAAGTATGCGAACGACAATGCTCGAAAATACAATTCTGTGCCCAAACTCATGGTCTACAATACGGCTTTGTTGTCTGCCTTGTCCAATACAAAATTTAAAGAAGTATTTACCGCTCCCAAACAATGGGGAAGATGGGTAGAAAGTGCAGTTGGAAGCTATCTGCTGAATTTGGCAGAAAGTATTGGGTTTCAAGTGTATTATTGGAGAGAACGTAATGAGGAAGTTGATTTCATTATTGACTACTACGGAAAACTTACTGCCATAGAGGTAAAAAGCGGACATAGAACTATGAATACGGGACTGCAAGTTTTCAAAGAGAAATTCAAACCTCTGCATGCTATTGTGGTTGGAGCAGACGCTTTTCCTTTGGACGAATTTCTTTGCATGGACATTGAAAAACTACTTGACGACTGGTAAGTTCCAAATATAAAAATCCTTCTTGCTCCACCCATGAGTGTATTTACACAGATGGGTGGAGCAAAATGTTGAACCGCCTAAGCATCATTTCCGACCGCTCATGCCGCCTTCTTGCCACTTATGCACGGAGGCGCAGGAGAGCCAATTTTCAATATCATAAACTTTTGTACATTTGCATTGTTCATTTGAAGGACATGTCCGGCAAATGCACTCCTGAAATCCTTTTTCTTACACCGTTCGCAACATGACCAAGAAAGACGTACTCACCGCATTTATCGTGGACGACGAACCTGCTGCACTCAACACACTTGCTGAAGACCTGAAGCAGATGCCCGAGTTTGGCGACGTTTACACCTTCAGCAACTACACTGAAGCCATGCTGCCCCTGCTCGAATTTCAGCCGGACGTGCTCTTTCTCGATGTCGAAGTGCCGGGACATTCAGGATTGGACTTTCTCGACTCCATTCACTCGAAGATCAACTTCAAGTTTCATGTGGTCTTTTACTCCGCATTCTCCCATTACATGCTCGACGCCATCCGTCAGTCGGCCTTCGACTTTCTTCTTAAGCCTTACAAGAAAGACGAATTGCAGACCATCGTGAACCGCATTGTGGAGAACAACAGCGAACCAGAAGAAAGCATCGGTGCATTCCAGGCTGCTGACATCCGCAAACTTGCCATACAGACCGTGAGCGAACTCCTGCTCGTGAAACCAGAGCAGATGCTGATGTTCAACTATGCCAGCGCCCAACGCTCGTGGGTGCTCACGCTCACCGACAACACCACTCACGTGCTACGCAAAAGCGTTTCGGCCGACGACATCTTGGCTATGGACAGCAGTTTGACCCGCGTAAGCAACACGGGAATCATAAACATCAACTACCTTGCAGCCATAGAAAACTCCACACAACGCTGCCGCTTCTGTCCGCCTTTCGACGATTTGCAGATGACCGCCTCACGTCGCTATTTCAGCAAACTCAAGGAACGCCTCGATTTGCTCTGACATATAATGAGGTAAGACTCGGTTTCATGTTGCGCCATAAGTTGCCTCACAGTAACAGAATAATGAAGAGAGAGATAAATTTATTTGCATCAGACGTGTTGGTCTATGCCGTGATGGAGTCGGGTCAGCACAAAAAACTTCCGGACGCATTGTCGCGTTGCCTTCCTATTCGTTCCTTTTTCGGCAGTGCTGGCAAGCGTCCGGTTTTCTTTCTCCACAAAATACATCAGCGCCAATACACACTTCCGTGTACTGGCGCTGATGCCGTTTCGTGCGGCTGCTATTTCCGCAAACGGACTACTTGGCGTGCGGTGTGTTGGTTGTCATTCCGTGTTGCACCATATATTCCGTAGTTTGCAAGAGAGAGAAAACGTAATCCTTCAAACTTTGGAATTCTTTGCCCATGGCACACTCATGAGGCTTCCCGTCAATGAGGGCGTAGGCATATTCCCTTTTCATTTCTGCATTGTAGACATAAAGGTGGTTCGCGTCGCGTGCCGCAATGGTCTTGTCGGCCGTATAGAAAGCAGCAGGACGGGGAGCATCGTTGAGCAAGTCGAGGCCGAAGTTGTTCTGAACATAAGGAATACGCAAGAGGCCGAGCAACGTCGGCGCTACGTCCACTTGGCCGGCAAACTGTGTCCGCGTTTCGGCTTTCAAGCCGTTGCTGTGGATGATGAGCGGGATGTGGTTGAACGATTCCGGAATCTCGCAGTCGGCCTCGCCGAGCAACTTGCCGTGGTCGCCGAGAAATACGAAAATCGTGTTCTTCGCCCAACTCTCTTTGCTCACTTTCGCCATGAAGTCGCCAATGCAATGGTCGGCATAGCGCACAATCTGTTTTTCGGCCGTGAGATGCTCGTCCTGAAATTCTTTCGGCACGACGTAAGGCGGATGGTTGCTGATGGTGAGCAAGGTGGCGAAGAAAGGCTTGCCCGAAGCGGCATGCTTGCGCAGCACAGGAAGAGCGTAGGTGAAGAGATAGTCGTCGGCCACGCCAAAGTGGTTCACAATCTTCTCCTTCGGATAGTTCTCCTGCGAATATATCTCGTCGTAGCCGTTCGTACGGAAAAAGGCGTTCATGTTGTCATACTGGCTTTCGTGAGTCATGAAGAAGAGCGTGCTGTAGCCAGCTTTCTTCAGCGTGTTGGGAAGTCCCGTGTAGATAGGAATGTCGCTGCCCTTCATTGCGTTTCGGAACATGATGGAGGGAAAGGAATAAAGCGTGGCATACAAACCGTGGTTCGTATGGTTACCTGCCGAATAGCAGTTAGAGAAACTCAGCGAATGGTTGAACAGCGAGTCGAGATTAGGAGTGAGATGCTCGTTGTTGCCAAAGCGAGCCATGAGTTTTGCGGACATCGACTCCATGAGCACAATCACCACGTTTTGCCCCGTAGGCGCACCGCCAACGGGATGCACTGCGCGGGCAATGGGCGAAATGCCCTCTATGCCCTTTCGTCCGTAAAGTCGCTGTACCTTACTGATGGCTTCAGCGTCGGGCATAAGGTGCAGCGTGCGGTTTTCGGGACGCATCTCGTCGAGCGTACTGTTGAGCAGACTGAACATGGGATTCACGCCCAAATTGTTGAGCACGGGACTTGTGCAGAAATACGCGGCGCTTACTTTTATCGGGTTGTAACCCAGGCGACCTCGGATGCCCAAGAAACACAAGCCGAAGAGCGCAAGGCTGACTATTACTTTTGCGCCAACCGTTCCCCACATGTGTGTTGCCGACGTTCGCGATGTCGTTGTAACGGTGTGTGCGTCTTTTGCAATAAAGCGCTTGCGTAGCCATCTCAAAGCAAAGCAGAAACCTATGGTGACGAGGAAGTAAACGGCTATGTGAAGGTAGTATGACGCTTCTCCGAAAATCATGCCCAAGGTGGTGCCGCCATATTCTGCCCAGTTCCAAATGGAGGCGTTGAGCATTTTAGAGAAATAGTCGAAATAGGGCGTATTGCCGGCCGAAGTCATGAACACAAGGGCATACCATGCGCCGAACCATACGTTCAGGCAACGGTAGACAGGGCGCTTCCACCAACCGAAGCATCCCATTGTGCAGACAACCACTAGCGGAAGGGCCATCAGATAGCAGGCAATGACGTTGTCGAACCAAATACCGCGAAGGAAGGCGGTGGCCACGAGCCACGGATGGCCCGCCACGTCGGGCGTAAGTTGGTGGCGTACGGTGCAGAAAAATACGATGCGCAGCAACGAAAGGGCTACAAGGGCCAAAACGTGAATGCTGAGCAGATAGGATAGGGGACGAAGTAACTTTTTCATTCAGCGAAAAACATGAAATGGCGTATCGGCACGAGCCGAACGGCAATCAATGTGCAAAATTAAAGTTTCTTCAGAAATAAAAATCCCGCAATTCGCGTCTTTTTACAAAACGCGGAATGCGGGACTTGTTTTTGTCGTAGTATGTTATGCTAATTGTCTCACGGCTTTTCGACGTAGGCGGCGTATGCGGCGCAAGCGTCTGTAGCTGCGCCAAACGCCCATACCCACTTTGGGCCATGAAGGAATGTGCTTCACGTTGTGGCGTACCATGGGGATGTCCCAAAGGAGCATGAGGAAGGCAAACGTGAGGGCAGCAAGCAGTGTCCATCCGAAGAGAATCTTTACGCTTTGTGCCACAAAACCCTCCGCCAACTGGCTCATGAAGGCGCTCATGTCCACTCGCGTTGCGCTCATGCGAACTGCGTCGACGTATTGCGAACTGCGGGCAAAGCCGTCTGCCACATAGTACTTCACACCATAGGCGTGCAACGCCGCGCCAGCCAGTCCGCCCATCAGCATGTGTAACACGTTGAACACGGCAAGGGCCTGGAAGAAGTGTTGGAACGACATGATGGCGTTCAAACACCACATGAACGCGATGCAAAGGACGGCATAGGAGAAGCCGCGCCAAATGAGCGGCACGTGAAGTTGCACGATGGAAAGCCCCGAATCTACGAGAAAGTAGAAACTTCCGGCATAGATGGCAAAGGCAAAGAGGGCAAACGCAATGAGTTTGTATGCGTTCCAACGCATCAGCTTGAGCCAACCTATGGAGAAAAGGCATCCCGCCCAAATGCCCGGCAGCGACCATTGGTTGAGCCATTCGCTCGTGAGGTCATCGTAGTGCATGACGGAAGCGTAGTAGAGCGACTCAAGCACATGTTCGCACGAGAAAAGCATCTCCACCACTCCGATGAGTAAGATGACGGGCACAACGTTGTGGTATTTCCACATGGCGGTTTCGAAATAGGCCACTTGGCGGTGCCACATATGGTGAAGCGCCCATGCCAAATTGAGTAGCGAGGTGCCACAGAGCAAACGGAACGTAGCACTGTTCCACCAGTCCATCCAGTCGCCGTAGTTGAGCAAAAAAACGACTTGCAGACAAAGCACGAGCCAGAGCAATGCGCCCATCCAGTCTATTCCCTTGAGAGGAACAATCTTCGGTATGGCATGGACAGGGCGCGTCAGTATGGCCTGCACGGCGAGCACGAGAAGCATGAGGCCGGCAATGAACCAGTGCATGTAAGTCCAGTGGGCATAATAGGCAAACCATGCGGCAAGGTATCCGGAATATTCGATGGACGTGAGCAGCACGATGTGGAGCAGCGGGAAGAACACGCCAAAGTCGCGCTTGGGCGTCATCCACAATTGGATGATGGACATACACTCGAATGTGCCTTGAATCTTTGCCATTCCGCATACGACGCATGCGGCCCAAAGTACGGGAATGGGCAGATGAAGGAGTGCCACGAGGTTGCACGCAAGGATGACGGCGGCCGAAGCCATGAGCAGGAACTTGTTGGTGAAGCGAAACTTCATGCGGAACAGCACGGGAAAGTAGAACGCCATGCCGGCGAGCGTGCAGTAGAGACACATCTGCACGTCTTCCCGCATGAGGCTCCATTCACCTACCACGTCGCTCATGGCTCCGAGGTACATCCCGTTGGAAAACTGGAAGCAGAAGGCCAGCAGTACATAAATCCACGGACGCACCCATTGCGGCACCCAGTCGTGGTACATGGGCATGGCAAACACCATGGGAGGGCCGCCTGCTGTTTTTTGATTGGGTTCAGACATAGATCAGGAGATTATGGCATTACGGTGCACTCTACGTTCATGCCGGCACGTAGACGTTGGATGGCTGCATTGTTCTTGAGACGGATGCGCACGGGGATGCGCTGTTCCACTTTAACGAAGTTGCCCGTAGCGTTGTCCTGCGGAACGAGCGAGAAGGCAGAGCCCGTAGCGTCGCTGATGCGCTCTACCGTGCCTTCAAATTCTACGTTGGGCACGGCATCGGCTTCCACTTTCACGCAAGCACCCGTCTGGATGTTCGGTAACTGCGTTTCGCGGTAGTTGGCCACCACCCAAAGGTCGGAGTTGTCCACAATGTCCACCATTGTCTGGCCAGGCTGCACGAGTTGTCCTTCGTGAATGTTTTTCTTTCCCACCACGCCGTCGGCAGTGGCTACGATTACGGTGTAGGAAAGATTAAGGCGGGCAAGTTCTACAGCAGAACGTGCCACGTCGATGCCGGCAGCGTTTTGTGAGAGACGGTGTCCTTGTTCCTTTTCGGTGCTACGGAGCGTACCGAGACTGCGCTGGGCTTGGGCGTAGCGTGCTTCAGCGGCGAGATAGGCGGTGTGTACTTGGTCGTACTGCTGCCGCGTGACGGCATCGTCTTTGAGAAGCTGGGCGTAGCGGGTGTCTTCGCGGCGGGCATTGTCGAGTTGTACGCGGGCCTCTTCTATGCCGGCATCGGTGACGTGCATCGTCTGGTGAGTGGTTTCTATTCCGGTGCTGACAGCCTGCTTGCCAGCCAAGGCATTGGCAAGGTCGGCTTCGGCTTGTGCCAGGCGCAAGCGAAACTCGCTGTCTTCAATGATGACGAGCGTGTCTCCCTTGTGAACTTGTTGGTATTCGGCAAAACGTATTTCTTTGATGAAGCCCGAAACACGGGTGTTGACGGGCGTGATGTGTTGCTGCACGGTGGCGTTGTCGGTATATTCGCCTTTGCCGAAATGGACGAAGTGGTCTACCACGAGGTAGGCACCGGCGGCTACTATAAGGACTACAATGGCATTATATACAATGCGGAGGATGGTTTGGTGTTTCATTGTTTGTGAGGTGTCAGAGTGAAGCGGTTACGTATTTGAGGTTGTAGAAAGAGTAAGCCACGTTGATGCGGGCATTGACCAGAGCGAGCTGTGCGTCGAGTTTCATGTTGGCTGCGTCGGTAAGGTCCGTCACGATTGCCAGTCCGTTCTTGTAACGGTTGCTGACCACCTCGTAGTTTTCCGTGGCAAGCTGTACGCTTTTCTCGCAAGTTTGGAGTTGGGTGCGTGCCGTTTGGAGATTGACATATGCGGCATGTACGGCATCGCTAACGCCTTGGCGTGCGGCCTCAAGTTGGTCGTTGGCATGCACAGTGGCGAGTTTGGCCTCGTTGATTTTCTTCTTGGCCTTGTAGAGGGAGGAGAAATTGTAGCTTACGCCCACACCGATGTACCAATAGTTGAGGTTCTTGTTGAGGGGCGGAACTTCGATGGTCACCGGGCCGTCGAGGTGGTCTTCTGCCACGATGGCAAATTGGGGAAGGCGGGCTGCGCGCGCAATCTTTTCTTGTGTGCGGCTCATGTCCACGCTGAGGCTAGACTGCTGCAGTCCGAGGTGGTTCGTGGCAGCGAGTTGTTGCCAGCTTGCTTCGCTTCCAGCTTCAATGCCGTCCACGTTGAAGGCTTCTTCGCCAAGTAGGGCAATGTGGGCGGAGTCGTTGCCGAGTGCGGTGAGCAGTTGTTTGCTCACGATGCTTTGGCGGTCTTTTACGGATGTTTCGCCAAGAGATATTTGCTGCAGTTGAAGCTCATAGCGCGTCACGTCGTTGCGGAGCGATACGCCTTGCTGCCGGCGGTTTTTCATGAGCGTGATTTGCTCATTGGCCTGTTCGCGGTTTTTGGCGTAGACTCTCTCTTGGTTGTAGAGTTCGTGGAGTTGCAAGTAGAGACTTGCTAGGGCGAAGCGCACGCGCTGTTGCTCGTCGGCGGCAGAAAGGCGTGCCATTTGTGCGCCTTGTTGTGAGAGTTCGATGCTTCCTTTTATGGCGCCGCCGGCGTAGAGCACTTGTTCGGCGCGCAGGGCGAAGTTGTTGCCGTAGTGGGGCATGGGGGCGGAAGTGCTCTCGCCGAAGTGGCGGTTCCATATGCGTGCGTTGCCAAAATAGGAAACGGAGGCTGTGCCGCTAATTTCGGGAAGTTTCTGTGTTTGGGCCGAGGCTATGCCGGCGTCGGCTTGGGTAATTGCTGAGCGCATGCTTTGCAGGGTGGCGTTGGAACGGTCGGCTTGCTGGAAGAGTTCTTGCAGTCCGTGCTGCAAGGCTTCAGTTTGAGCTAAGGCCGTATGCCACGGAGCGAGCAGGCCTATGCACACTGCGAATGCGGTGCGGCATTTTGCATACTTGTTCATGGGAAAAAGGTGATGAGGAAGATGATGAAATGAAACGGATGGGTTGCCACGTACCTTTTTCGATTTCTCCGTTTGTATAGAAAAGGTGCAATGGGTGGTGCTTCGCAATTCTGACAAAACGGGCTTTACGGGTACGAGGCTTCTGGACTGGGCTTTGTGAAAGCTCAGAACTTACTGAAGAAAAAAGAAAGAATGGGTATTAAAACTGTACACAAACTCCCCATTGGTGGAACTTGTGCACTTTGTTGAAGGTACGGATAAATGTTCGCTGAAAGTTCAGTGACATAAGGCGTAAAAGTCTTCTTAAGCAGCGTGACGACGTGTCGGTATGGACGCCGTTGAATGCAGAGCGCCAAGCCTTGCTTGCTTGAAAACTGCTGCAAAGTTACGATTTTTTTGAAAAATAAGCCAAATAAAAAGTTCGCCCCGACAACCTTGCGGAGTTGTCGGGGCGAACTTAATTTATGATAAGGCTGGCTTTCGGAGGGCTATAATTACCACCCTTTATTTGTTTTCGCCTTCGGCCTTGATTTGCTTGTTGATTTCTTTGATTTTCTCTACGATGATGTTGAGGTCTTCTTTGAGGCGAGCCACTTTCTTTTCAACGTCGGCCACGAGCGAGTTGCCTTTCTTGGAACTTGAGCGGAAGAAGGTGAGGTTCGTTTCGTAAGTCTGGATTTCCTGCTTCTTGGCGTCGAGCACGTTCTGGAGGCGGGTACGTTCGCGAGTGAGTTCGGAACCGCCCTTTTCGGCTACGTTGCGGCGGAAGTTGTCCATGCGGCGACGTCCAGCGCTCTCGTGGAGCGAGTTGTAGATTTTGTCGCAGAGTTCACGATAGCGGAGATAAACCTTCTCTTTCTTGCGGAAGGGCACATGGCCTATTTCGCCCCACTTGGCTTGAAGGTCGCGTACGGCCTGAAGCTGATTGTCGGTGGGCTCTGCCACGAGCTTCTCGAGTTCGGCGATGACTCCTTCCTTGAGCTTGAGGTTAGCCTCTTCTTCAAGACGCTGACCTTTGTTGGCCTCGTTCTTCTTGTTGAAGAAGGCGTTGCAAGCATCGTTGAATTGCTTCCACACGGCGTCGCTAAGCTTGTGTGCAACGGGACCGATGGCTTTCCACTCTTTCTGGAGTTCCACGAGTTTGTTGGTGGTTGCCGCCCATTCGGTGCTATCTTTGAGCGCTTCGGCTTTTTCGATGAGTGCTTTCTTTGCAGCGAGGTTCTTGTTGAGTTCTTCGCGAATTTCCTTGAAGTAGGTCGTTTTGGCCTGGAAGAAGCGGTCGCAAGCAAGACGGAAACGCTCGAATATTTCGGAGTTGACCTTACGCGGTGTGAAGCCGATGGTCTTCCATTCGCTTTGCCAACCTATTACCTTCTTTGAGAGTTCGTCCCACTGGGCGTAGGTCTTGGCGTTTTCGTAAACGAGTGTTTCAACTTTCTGGCAGAGCTCGGTCTTCTTCTTGAGGTTTTCCTCTTCCTGCTCTTTGATTTCGAGGAAGTGGTCCTGATGGCGCTTGTTGATGATGGTGGAGGCGTCCTTGAAACGTTTCCAGATGGCTTCGCGCTCTTCCTTAGCTACGGGACCCGTTTCGCGGTATTCCTGATGGAGGTTTTGGAGCTGGTGGAATGCGGAGACGGGGTCTTCCACGTCAGCAAGCTTTTCGGCTGCTTCGCAGAGGTGCGTTTTGATTTCAAGGTTTTTCTTGAAGTCGTAGGCGCGCATTTCGTGGTTGAGGCGC
The DNA here is from genome assembly GCA_963656685.1 of bacterium. Classification (GTDB taxonomy): domain Bacteria; phylum Bacteroidota; class Bacteroidia; order Bacteroidales; family Bacteroidaceae; genus Alloprevotella. The sequence goes on from CAVKJJ010000040.1 coordinate 15,453, forward strand.
AACTGGTCGTAGAACTGTTCCACGTAGAGCTGGTAGTTTTTCCAAAGCTCGGTAGCGTTTTCAGCGGGAATGTTCTTAATTTCTTTCCATTCGGCCTGGAGCTTCTTCACTTCGTCGTAGCCTTTGTCGGCGTTGTCGGGCGAGGCGGCGAGTTCCTTGATGCGAGCAATGATGGCTTGCTTGCGTTCGAGGTTGGTCTGCATCTCCTTTTCGAGCTGCTCGGCCAGTTTGGTGCGGAGTTCGCGTATGAGTTGGAGCTGTGCTTTGAAGTTCTCTTCTTCGGTGTCGGGGGCAGGTGTGAAGTCTTCGGGTTTTCCGCCGGCGTTGACAAACTCTTCGCGTGCGGCAGCCACTTCGTTGCTGCGGAGTCGGTAGTAGAGCGACTTGAAGTGGTCGAGTGTGGAGCGGTCCACTTCGCCTCCGGAGTAGACAATTTGCTTGAGCCGTTCTATCACCTCTGCCTTTGTGGTGGGTTCGGGCTCGCTAGCGGGCTGAGGCTCGGAGGCCTCTTCTGCTGTTGTGGAAACTTCGGCTTCGGCAGCGGGTGCTTCCTCGGCGGGCGTTTCGGGGGTTATGGATTCAGTCGTAGCTTTTGTGGCTTCGGCTGCTACTTTCTGTTCTTCTACGTCGGTAGGATTTTTGATTTCGTCCATAAGGCTTTGGATGGGGTCGGTGGTCAGAGGGTGCATCGCGCGTTTTTATTTAATGTGCGCTAGTTTCTCTGACGTTCATAGAGATAAATGTTTGTTGCTTCGAGCTGTAGACTCGAGTTGCAAATGAAAGTATTTCTTTTTTATTGACCAAACGTTTGGTTCCGAAAAATGGCGGGCTACGGTTAAATCCACGTTTTCCAGCGGAAAAGTCCGTAAAAGAGTCCGGTGACCACGATGGAGAGCACGATGACTACGGGAAATCCCCACCAGACTGTTTCCATGCCGCTCACGAGGTTCATACCGAAAATACTGGCGATGAGTGTAGGGAACATGAGAATAATGCTGACGGATGTCATTTGCTTCATGACGCCGGCCATGTTGTTGTTGATGATGCTGGCGTAGGTCTCCATGGTGGAGTCGAGGATGTTGGTGTAGATATTGGTGGTTTCGCGTGCCTGGTTCATCTCGATGGTTACGTCTTCGATGAGGTCGGCGTCGAGTTCGTCGACGGGCAGTTTGAATTTGAGTTTTGAGAGCAGCGTTTCGTTGCCGCGGATGGACGTGATGAAGTAAGTGAGGCTGTCCTGCAAGCGGGAAAGGCCAATGAGGTCTTCGTTGTCAATCTGTCGGTCGAGGTTCCGTTTGGCTTCTTCCAGCAGCACGTTGATTTGCTTGAGTCGCTTGAGGTACCATACGGCAGAGGAGAGGAAGAGTCGGAACACGAGGTCGACGGAGTCGGTGAAGCCTTGGTTGCGTTTTTGCTGGTAGGAGACGAAGTCGATCATCATGTTGGTCTCGAAGTTACACACGGTGATACACACGCCCTTGTTGAGAATGATGCCCATTGGGATGGTGGTGTGCGGTGTGCGCGAAGCCACTTCTTTTACGTAAGGAATGCGGAGAATGATGAGCGACCACCCTTCGTCGTATTCGTAACGCGAGCGTTCGTCTTTGTCTCGGATGTCGTCGAGGAAATAGTCGGGAACGTGGAGTTCGTTGACGAGAAAGTCTTCGTCCTCGGGTGTGGGGCAGGTCACTTGAGTCCAGCAGTCGGTAGTCCACTCGTCGAGTGTGCGAAGCGTTTTGTTGTAGTTCCAGTAGGTACGCATAAGAAAAAACAGGTCGGTATGTTCCGGAGATCTCGTGTTATATAATAAGGTATGGATTGTGAGGTCCATGAGCCTAAGCGCATTGCCGCTTCCCGACGCGAAACGGCTGCTTTTGCCTGTTTTCGGTCGGTATCAAACGTGAGTTTCCGCGTGATAGTCGTCCATTTATTGATTAGTTGTTTTGGGTTCGTTGCTTTTTGACGGGGCAAAAGTAAGAAAAATGTGCGAATGTGTCGCTTTGAAGATGTGCAAAAAGCCCTCAAAAAGCATATGAACAAAAAACTCCGCCCCGTTATGCATTATCACAATGCAACGGGGCGGAAACCGTTTTCTGACAATGGGTCTGCTACAAATGTTTATTTTTATGGTGATGAGTTTTTGCGGTTGTTTGCGGCGCGACCTTCGTTGTGGCGGGAGCCGAAGTTGTTGGGGCGCTTACGGGAATCATCTTCAGGCTGCGAATGCTGAACTTGCTCGTCTGCCGTCCGGTGGGCTGCATGTGAGTGGCTATTTCGGGACAGTTAGTGAATCCCACCTTGATGTTTCCACCTTTGTGGTAGAACACGTCGCTTTCGGCGTAGCTCCATGAGTCGACCATGTCGTGCAACCCTTTGGCGTCGTAGCTCGAAGCGCTGTCTGTGAGCAGTCCCAGGCGGGCAAGCTCCTCCGTGCTCTTGTTGCGGAGGTTGCCGTGTCGGCCTTCCGTGAATGGCGGAACGTAAACGGTGGCATACTTCACGGGGAACGAGTCCGTGAGGGCGTATGCCAACGTGCGGTCGCCGTTCGACTGGCCCACTACAGCCAAGCGGTAGTAGCCCGCCGGCTTGTTGAATGTGGCGAAGAAATGCACCTTCATGGGCTGTGCCTTTTTGTCGTCGTGTTCAAAGTTGAGGCAGCGGGTTTCTTGTGAGTCGTAGTCGTAGTCATCGTCGTCGTCACGTGAGTTGGCAGCCGTCCAGTTCTTTGTGTCGGTGATGCAGTAGCCGTCTGCGTTGCAGTTTTCGTATGCGGCAATGGTCCATCCTTCTTCTTCAAGGTCGTCGCGCTGGTCGTTCCACAGGAGGTAACCGCCGGTGGAGTTTTCCTTCAGCCTCTCCACTTCGAGGGCTTCTTTTGTGCGGAGGCAGGAATAAACCGTGCAGGAGACGGCAGCGGCGAACGCCACGATGGCCAGGACGGCAAGCGTCATGGTGCGTTTCACGCTCGTTGTCGCGGTGTTGTCGCGCTTGAGCATCCAGCGGATAATGGCGTAGAGCACGATGCTGAGGAATGCGATGCCGAAGCCGCATGCGCCCCAAACGCTCCATTGCATTTCGGGCATGGCGTGCATCATCCTTATCCAGTCTGTATTGGCTAATGTGTCGGAATTGACTAATGTGGGGGTGGAGCACACGGCGTAGAGCACCACGCCGACAAAGATGAAGAGGCCGAGCAGCAACGATGTGACGATGCAGAGCATGATGAACTGTACGATGAAAAGCACGATGCGGACCAGCGTTCCCATGAAGCTATGTGCTGAGTTTTGGAATTCGGGCGACGACATGTAGTTGCGTGCCGTGTTGGCTTGTTTCATCAGTTCTTCGTTGATGGAAGCCGGGTTTACGGGACGGCCTTGCATGAGCAGACGCTCTTCGGCGGTGTGTGCTTGGGGTATGATGGCCCAGGCTATGAGGTAGACAATGCCTACCGTCGAGAAACTTGCCAAGCAGAGCAGTACGGTGATGATGCGCCAGGGCAACGGGTCGTTTCCGCCGAAGTATTTGCACAGACCGCTCAGCACACCGCCTATTATCTTGTCGTCGGGGTCGCGGTAGAGTTTGCGTTCGGCAAAGAACTTTTTGCCCTTCTGCTCGTCGTCTGAAGATGACGTGGGAGGTTCGGGCGGCGTTTCGCTGTCCTGACTATTGCTGGCAGCGTTGTTGGAGTTTGTGGTGGCTTCCTCGCTTTCTTCGTCCATTTGCTCGGGGTTGCCAATGCGGTGTATGATGTCCTGTACGTGCTCTATGCTGATGGCTTCGGTGCCTTCGGCTTTGAGGTCGGAGAGAATTTCCGCCACGCGGTGCTCAATGTCGTCGGCTATTTCGTCGCCGCCTTCGCGTTTGGCAAAGTAGGCTTTCATGTTGGCCAGATACTGTTCAAGCAGCTGGCAGGCATCTTCGTCTATGGCGTAAAGCGAACCGTAAAGGTTGATGGTGATATTTTTCTTCATGATGCTTTTCTGTTTGTGGGTGGGGTGACTTTCGGAGTGGAGCGGCGTGGAGCGCATCAGCACGCAGCTTCCGGTGTGCTGTCTTCTTTTGCGGTCACCGTTGGCGGTGTCTCTTCCGCCGGTGGAGGAGGCGGCGTGGCAGTTGTAGGGTTCTTGAGCACGCCCACGGTGTAGGCCAGTTCGTTCCATGCCGTGTCGAGTTCGTTGAGGAAAGCTTGACCGTCGGCAGTCAGCGTGTAGTATTTTCGTGGCGGTCCTTGGGTTGACTCTTGCCATTCGTAGGCCAACAGTCCGTCTTTTTTTAGGCGTGTGAGTAGCGGGTAGAGCGTGCCTTCAACAACGATCAGTTCTGCTTCTTTCAGCTTGGTGATGATGTCTATGGCGTAGCTCGACTGCCGACTCAGCAGGAGCAGTATGCAGTATTCCAGCATGCCTTTGCGCATCTGCGACTTTGCATTGTCTACGTTCATAGGATTTGGGTTTTTGATGTAACTCTCTTGGAGACCGGCTACGGCCGTTTGCCGAACTCACACTGCAAATGTATGCAAAACATAAGTACATTGCAATGCAAGGTACTAAGAAAACTTCTGAATTTAATATCTATTAAGCATGTGGGGCTCGGATTTTTGGTTTTGTGACAAAACATGCCGCTCCTTCGGCTTGAAGGAGCGGCATGAGGGAGCTAATTAATGTGCAAATGTGCAAATGTGCAAATGAGCTGCGCTTGGGGGGAATGTGCGAATGTGCAAATGTGCAAATGAGCTGCGCTTGGGGGTATGTGTAAATGTGTAGCTCAGCGAGGACTTACCAAAAGAGGTCGAGCACGAGCGGGAGGTGGTCGCTAAATCCCTTTTGGTAATATGTGCCAAGAAAGGAGCGGAAGGGGCGCGGACCAGCTTCGGTGTTGAGGCCCGTGAGGAGGAAGTCGAAGTCGGCAATGCGGCAACAGTCGGCGCGCGTACTGAAAGTGTAGGGCGTGGGGTGGGAGAGTAGGGCGCCGTTGACGATGAAATTGTCCAGCTGGTTCCATTCGCCGGCATATTTGTAAGTGCCGCTTATGCCGTGGCGCGCTTTGAGGTGTGCCGAGAGCAGATAGAGCGAGCGGGACTCGGGAAGGGCGTTGGGCAAGCGTGCACCGAGGTACTCCGTGATGCACGGTTCGGGAAAGTAGGCATTGAAGTCGCCCGTGATGAGCAGTTGCGGACGGGAGCGTGCGGCAAGGATGCTGTCGGCAAACTGTCGGAGCTTTTGCGCCACGAGCTGGCGGTAGACTTCGGCGGAAGCTCCTCCGCGTTTGCTCGGCCAGTGGCAGACTACGACGTCGAGTGTGTCGCCCGTGGGCACGAGTCCTGCCACGTGGAGCACGTCGCGTGTGGGACGCAGTTTGGGCGAAGGGGGAAGAATGCGCAGCGTGTCCTTCACGAGCGGACGGAAGAGCGCAGGTTGGTAAAGTAGCGCCACGTTGATGCCGCGCACGTCGGGCGAGTGGGTGATGAGGTAGTCGTAGCCCATCAGCCCGAGTTTTGTGCGCCGTGTGAGGTGTGAGACCACGCTGTCGTTCTCCACTTCCACGAGAGCCACGAGAGCTGGTGCGGCATCCTCGCCCACGGCGGCTATCACGCGGCTTAGGCGTGCGAGTTTGCTCCAGTAGCGGGCTGACGTCCAGTGGTACGTCCCGTTGGGCGTGAAGTCGGCGTCCTGCGTGGTGTGTGAGGCTATGGTGTCGAAGAGGTTCTCCACGTTGTATTCCACGACGCGAAACGTGCGACGCTGAGCGAAGGCTGTGAGGGAGAGCAGCGCTGCCGTGCAGAGCAGCAGAAAGGCCGTGCGCGTGCTACTCATGGTGATAAGGCTCGCCGCGCAGAATGGTCATGGCGCGGTACACTTGTTCCACGAAGAAGAGGCGTACCATCTGGTGCGAGAAGGTCATCTTAGAGAGCGACACCTTCTCGCGCGCCAGGGCGTAGACAGCGGGCGAGAAACCGTATGGTCCGCCCACGACGAACACCAGCCGGCGGGCAGCCTGACTTTGCTTCTTCTGCAGATAGTCGGCAAACTCCACGGAGCGGAATTCGTGTCCGCCCTCGTCGAGCAGCACCACGTAGTCGCCCTCGCGCAGTTGTTTCTGCAAGAGTTCGCCCTCGCGTTCCTTTTGTTGTTCGGCGGTGAGCGCCTTGGTATTTTTGAGTTCGGGAATCACTTCCATGTCGAAAGGCACGTAGTGCTTCACGCGCTGCACGTAGTCGTCAATGAGGGCGGTGAGTTTCTTCTCCACCGTGCGGCCTATGACGAGAAAGAGTAGTTTCATTCGTTTGTAAGGTTTGTAAGGAACGTCAAAGATAAATGTTTCTGGGCAAAAACTTAGCAAAGCTCAAAAAATAACATTCTCAGAATAGTTATGTGCGAAGCTGTTTTATTCGTTTTGGGCGTTTTATTCCTATTCCATCTACGTTGCTATTCCTCGTTCAGAAACTCGCCGACCGTCTTCACCGCTTCGCGGAAAGCCGTGGGCTGTCCCGGCACGGTGATGAAGAGATGCGTGGCGGTGGGGAACACGTGGTAGGAAAGGCTGTTGCCGAGCCGTTGCAGCCTTTGCGCAAGTTCGGCCGTTTGGTCAAAGAGGATGTCGTGGCCGGCGGAGAGGATGAGCACGGGCGGCAGCGCCTTGAGCGTGGCGTCGTCTGCCAGCGCTACAGAAACTAGCGGATTGCGCTCGTTGCCTGCGGCGTAAGCCTCGTTGAAAGCTTCCAGCAGTTCCGCGTCGTTGCCGTAGCCCGTGGCATACTTCTCCCACGAGGCAGTGCGCTCCGTGAAGAGCTTCGTCACGGGGTAGATGGGCACCACCTTGTGCACTCCTCTCTCCGTTGTGGCAGTGGCGAGGGCAAGGTTGCCGCCGGCGCTGTCGCCGCCAATGGAGACGTGCGTCGTGTCGCATCCCCAGTCTAAGGCGTGCTCTTTGACAAAGCGGAACGCCTCGCGGCAGTCGTTGAGCGGGGTGGGGAAGGGGTTGGCGGGCGAGAGTCGGTAGTTGAGTGCTGCCACGCAGCAGTCGGCTTCGCGGGCCAGCGTGGCGCAGAAGTGTGCACAGCTGTTGATGCTGCCGAAGCACCAACCGCCGCCGTGGAGGTAGAGCAGCAACGGTCGGCGGCGCTTAGTCGCTTCGGTGGGTGAGAAGAGGCACAGGTCGGGCCGCACGTAGGTGGCGCTCACACCTTCGGGGAGTTCGGGCGCTTTGTTGCGGCTAGTGCGTATTTGTTCCAGCGCTGCGCTGTTGCCGTTTATGGCGTCGCGCACGGCAAGCATCTGCTCGTGTTGCAGTGTGGGTTTCATGTGGTGGAGGAACGTTTGCTCTTCTTCGAGCATCTGCTCTTGGAGCGCCGTGGACGGTAGCGTCTGTGAGGTGGCGTGGAGGGAGGGTATGGTAAATGCCATGAGGCACATGAGTCTTTGAAGTTTGCGGGTCATAGTGAAAAGTCTTCTCTTGGGTTGTGTAGGTGCAAAGTTGGGCATTTCTTTGGGAATGTGTTTGTGAAGCTTGGAATAACATAATGCCTTTGGGGTGACTAACTGGCGGAAAAATGTGTACCTTCGTGCCGTTGCACCACCCATATACTTTTAAAAGTGTAGCACAGAAAGCACAATGAAACAATTCGACCCCGAACTCCTCGTCTGCTATCAGCGTTACGACTCTCCCGTCGGTCCGCTCGTTCTTGCCGCCTTTGGCGATGCCCTCTGCCTCTGCGACTGGCTGGGGCGGCCCAGTGCTGCGCGCAACAAACGGCGCCTGGAACGTATGCTCAAGGTGTGGTTCATGGAAGCGCCGTCCGAAGTGGTGCTTCGTGCCAAGGAGCAACTGGACGAATATTTTGCCGGCAAGCGCCGTTCGTTCTCCTTGCCCCTCTTTCCTGTGGGTACCGACTTTCAGAAGCGCGTGTGGAACGCCCTGCAAGAGATTCCTTTTGGTGCGACGTGCTCCTACAAGGAAATAGCCCAGCGTCTGGGCGACGCCAGCTCCGTACGTGCCGTGGCACAAGCCGTAGGGAGCAATCCGCTCGCCATCCTCTGCCCTTGCCACCGCGTGGTTGGTTCCAACAGTTCGCTCACCGGCTTTGCCGGCGGCTTGGAGGCCAAACAGACGCTCTTGGAGTTGGAGCATGCAACGTGTGGCGAAAACGGGTAACTCCTTTGTCTTCTACGCGTACGCGCGCGTATACACCGAAGTTTGTGCAACCTGCCGTCACCCGTCACCCCCGCAGGGGGCTTTGCGTGCTGGCGCCGCTTATGCTTGTGATGCGCAATGCTTATGCGCCGCATATGGGGACGACGTTTTCAAAACGTCGCGCTCTACACGGTGTATTATAGCGCCAACACGCAAAAGCCTCCGTGAGGCCACGCAAAAACCTCCGTGAGACTGGTGACGGCATTAAGATGCAGTTACACCACTTTTGTTTTATTAAACCTTTGCTGTCACCTTTGCTTGTGACCGATTTTTATACCATTAGACGAATAATTACCCCTATGGAATTTTTGCTGTCACCTGGCCGTTGGACAATAAAATGTCAGAAACTCAGTGTTTTAATCTCCGTGAACGCTGTCGTCGGGTGACGGGTGACAGCAACATGTACAAACTTCGGTGAAATACGCGCGTGCGCGTACGCGCGAGGCGAATATTCCGCTGCATTTCGATGCGCAGTGAAAGTGCTAACGAATTGAAATTTTGGGCTACGAGGCCAACGTGTTGGGCTCGTAGCAAATTTCTACAAGTTGCCCAATAATTTCTCCGATTTGCGCCTCCCCTTCCGGCTCAAAATGCCTAAAATCGAAGTGAAAATCTAAGCCATTGAAAATCAACCATCTGCAGTTTCAAAACGAATGCCCTTGTTTGAAACAAAAATTCCAAGCCTTGAAACTAAAATTCCAAGCCTTGGAATTTTAGTTTCAAGGCTTGGAATTTTTGCGTTGTGCGTTATCGTTGTGAGCAACATCAATCATCATTCGTGTTGGGGTTATAGGTGCAATCCACAGGTGTTGCGCCCTTGCATATATTATCCATACGGGCGCAATAGAGAGTTTGGTTGCTCCAAGCGTCATTCAGATTGGCGTTCTCTTCATTGTTGGTGAAATAGAGCGTTTTGCCGATATAAGCGATAGGATAGACCGAATTGCCGAAGGTTGTCGTGGGTAATTCAACTACATCCTTTGCCCAACCTTCCTTGATGGAGCGCAACATGTTAGTGTAAGGCTCAGGCCTAGTTCTGTCGCTGTGGCGCATTATGCAGAGCGTTGTCTTCTTGTCTTTGACACCCAACTTGTTGAAGAAATGCGTACGCCATCCGTGTTCACCTTCGTAGATCCATTTCTCGAAATCATCTTGCGTGAATATCATAGTTTCCTGCACTTCGCTCGCAAAAGCCTCGGCCATGCTGACATTGCTGGTTTCCGATGCTTCAGCCGACACTGCAGCCACTTCCTCGGGCAATACACCGCGCGCTTCCTCTTCTTCCTTTATCCAGTCCAAGGCTGCGTCTATATCTACCTGGTCGATATAACGGAGGGTAAACTTGTTGAGCAGGAAATCCTTTGAATTTCTTCTTTTTGCTTCGAGGAGCATGGCTTTTGCTGCGTAGACAACGTCGTTCATCAATGGAATGTTGGTCAATTGGTTGGAGTATCCTGCACCGCCTGGATTTGTGTCGAAAAGACATAGGTGTCCGTTGGGCATTACGGTAAAGTCCACTGCGCCACGCTCCTTGCCCAAAGTATCAAGCAGGGCTTGCGTAAGGACAATGCCTAAGGTGAAGAGCAGATTGTCTTCCACCCTGTTGCTCATCCATTTTTTCTGTCCCTTGTGACGTATTCTTATCTCCGAGAAGTCGGTCTGAATCAGTCCACCGATGATGATGTTGCGACGTAGAGCTGTACCATCATGCGAACCGATACAATACTTGCGAACGTCCTTTCCTGCTACGGCAAAGTGATAAGGCGGTTTGTCTGGATCGTTAGGATTTTTCTTCTTGTGTAGTCGGGTGTTCATGTCATACGGCAGACTACCGAGCGTGTCGTCGGGGTCTGCCACGTCATTTTCAAGAACTGTCCGTCCACACTTGGCACACATGCAATATCCGTAGCCGGAACCCTCATTGTAATAGAGAATGTGTGCATAGCCCGAATCGCGGTTGCTTCTTACGGAGAAGAGATGTGGTTCTGTCACAATATCAGCCCAATCGGTTGTGCCAATCAGTTGCGCATTGACGTGTGTGTACTTGTTGCTGTCAATCACACGACTCTTGTCCTCGTTCATGTCGGGTACGAATCCCACGGGTTGCACCAATTCTAGCCCCTCCTTTGCGTTTACGTTCCATCGCTGCTTGTTGTCCAACGAGGTGGCGTTGTCGATGACGCATTTTTCGGAGTTTCTATATATTTGCTTGAACGACCGTGCACCTTGGTACATGTTGGCAAACTGAACGCCCCGAACCACATATACTACGCCGTCCACTACGATGCTGTTGCCAGGAGCGTATTGAGCGATGGCTTCGCGCAAACCATATGAAGGATTGGATGAAGAAGTCGTGCGGTAAGCCGTAGATGAACCAAGACTGTTCAAGTCGAGCGACAGCACTTCTACGGGCATGTTCGCATTGGGTGTGAAGCGGTGGGTGGCCCAGAAATTGAGCAATCGTTCAAGCAGAATCTCGTAATATTGCATCTTCAACAGTGTGCGAAACTTGTCGTTGGTGGTATCCTTGAAGGCGAACTTCAGATCTTCCAGTTTGGTGCTAAGCTCTGTATAGCAGCGTTTGTTGTCTTTCAGCGCATTGTCTACCACCTCTGTCACCATACCGTCGTATACGGTTCCCCGCAACAGTTGCTCAAGGCCTTCCCGAATATCATCGTCGAGGGCGTTCATGCACTTTTGGTTGAACACCTCATACATGGTCTCAGCTTGGTTGCCCAACTTGTTGTTGGGTGAGCACTCTGCGTTGTCTTCAGGTTTTACCACTACAGAATGGTTTCCTTCTTTTCTTCCGACGAAATTGGAGTAATAGTTATAGACGGCCTGTGTCAACCGACCGCCGCAATCACCGTCCTTAAACACGCCAAACGAGCGGATGAGGTAAGAGTTGACATGCCGCTGTACTACCTGTGGACTCATCAAGTCGACCATAGGCACACACACTGGGCGGCTGATGATGGAAGGTATCGGGTTGAAAAGGGTTCTCAATCCGATGGCGTCGCTTCCACACAGTGTGATACAGGCACTCTTCACCTTGTTGTTTCGACCGCTTCGGCCAGCACGCTGTTTATAGTTGGAGGGCATGGGCGGCACACTGGTCAGCATCACCACCTCAAGATTGCCCAAGTCTACCCCCATTTCCATGGTGGTGGAGCAAGCAAGGATGTTGATGGTGTGCTCCTTGAAATCGGTCTGTAAGGTCCGTGATACGTCCTTATCCACCTGCGCCGTGTGCTCAGCTTGTATGAAAAGATTGGGTTGTGCGTAAATATTGGTCAAACGATTTTCAAACACACCATTCTCTCCCCAAATGCTGTTGTTCCAAAGAATCTTTCTGTAGTCCTTTGCCCACAATCTCACATCTTCTTTCGACATTCCTTGTCCAGAGGGGAACGTTGTCCAACGCTCGTGCCATTCTTCTTTAAGCAGGCACACCTTGTTGCCGCCAAGATAAGGTGCGAAACTCTTGAAGTGGTTCTCTATCGGACGCAGGCACACTGTATGCTGTTGGGTAGAATCGGTATTGGTGTCACACAGATACACGTCGTCATAGAGTTTGAAGCACAAGTTCTTCAAGTTCAAACGGTAAGGAGCATTCTCGTCTT
>CAVKJJ010000041.1:0-25340 GCA_963656685.1 bacterium
TATACATTCCATCATGTCTGTCGTATATCACTTTATCATCCTCAATCGTATATGGCCCATTGTAGGATACGTCTTGACCAAAAGCTACCAAGATGTTATCTCCCTCGATTTTTGCGTAGCATGTACCGTTTGAACTGCGGAAGAACCATTCTCCTTGCAACCACTCAGGATGTTGCGTAGCCTGTTCAAGTCTATATTTTTCTTGAATGGCTTCATTGTTCTCTTGCCGTACTTTTATGTAGTCATCACTTGTAAAAGTCTCGTTGCCCTCAATATCCACATACCCATAGATACGGACTGTTTCTTCGCTATATCCGCTTGTACCACTGGATAGTCTATTGTATTTTAGCTCAGCGAGAACCACTCCATTATGGAAATCTGTAAAAATATCATCATATTTTGCTGGAATGATATATTTCCCAGTTTTCTTATCCTTTATGCCTACTTTACCATTGCGTCCTTCGTATTTCTCATAATGCGATTCGGCATGCGGCTTTTCTTTGTAGCCTTTGACCTCGTTGCCTTGCATATCAAGATACACAATATCTCCATCCTCTATATGAACACAACAAACCTTGTCTTCATTAAAAGTAGGTTCCCATCCACGAGCATAATCAACGTCGTATTTATCAGCAAGGGTAAGCACGACCTTACCCGCCTTGTCAATAAAGCAATTCTTGTATTTCCCATTGTTGTCAGTGTCTGCATGAACGAAAGCTACCCCTTGGGAAAATAAAGGCCCTACGGTTTGGTCTTTATGAAACTTAAAGGGGATAGCCACATTGCCATCCTTGTCGACAAAACCCCATTTGTCCTTTTTCAGGACACCTGCGAGACCCTCTTGAAAGGTTCGGGCATCGTTGTATATGCAAGGGATTATTTCTTTTCCTTCTGTGTTGACAAAGCCCCATTTCTCACCTTTCTCAACAGCAGCAAGACCTTCGCTGAAATATTCAACTTTGTCATACTTGCATGGTACAACCTCTTTGCCTTCGGTATTGATAAAGCCCCATTTCTCGCCATTTTTCACAGCGGCAAACCCCTCGCGGAACGTGGTCAACTCATTGTACTTGCGTACGGCGTTACAAAACTCAGGCGTAATTCTTACTTGGGGGTCTTGCTTTTTCCCCGAGAAAACGGATACCGCATCTTGGGGAGACAAAATGAACCAAGCCGCACTGGCCGCACCAACTACGACAAATACAGCGAGGAGCACCCAAAGCCACTTGCGACTTTTCTTCTTTTGGATACTTGGAACAACATCGTTCTCAATGTCCCCAGAAACCACAACAGGTTTTAATTCTACAGGACATCCGCATTTGGGACATGCCGTTGCTTTATCGGAAATCTCTGCCCCACATTCTCTACATTTTATTAGTGCCATATGATTGTATTTGTGTGATTAAGCTCCGCAGAAGCTATCTCCTGCGTTGTCAAACTTCATGTAAATAATTCTTTTCTTGCCGCCCACGGTCAGCTCGACCTCATGTTTCTGGTCATTATCAGACGAAGCCGTGTTGTGCGTGTTTTTTATATGGATTACGTAAAGCACGTTATCAAGTTTTCCTTTGAAAACGAGACCTCCATCGTCTGCGACTTCTCCCAGCATTCCTATCTCATAATCCCAACTTGTATCTTTCTTGTTGGGGTGGTACAATGTACCGCAATAGTTCGTGCATTTTTTATCATGCTCTATGGTATAAACGAGCCGAACTGCGTCATCTTCATTACCACTGCTTTCATAGAGTATGTACTCAATGCCTTTGTCCCTGACAAGCGCAGGGTCAACTTTGACGTTTTTATTCTTTTTAGTGACAGCACTGTCAAGAGCAGTGCTGTCGTTTTGAATAGTGTCATCAGACCCTTTTGAGTGCTTTGAGCATGATGAAGTACCTCCTAAGCAGACAAGGAACGCAAGAATGCACAAGGTTATTTGCACCGCCCCCTTTGAAATCAAGATTCTTTGTTGGTTGTATTCATTTGATAACATATGTGTACTATTTTGATGGTTATAGAAATTGAGGCTACTTGTAAAAGTGAATTTATCCTTTACAAGTAGCCTTAATTGTTATTCGTTTGCCCCATTATATTCGAGAGAACCGTTAATAGTAACTCGCGAGTTGTTTTTCGCGTTTTCTAGCACAAGGTCCTTTAGCGTGAGCGTCACCATTGAACCGCTCTTCGCCGTGCAGGTGACTGAGCCGGAAATGTAATTGTGGTACGACACTTCCTTTCCTATATCCTCGCTGTACCACGCGCAGACTTTGTCCTTGCCGTTTTCAAGGAGCAGCTTCTGCCCAACCGTCAAGTTGTTGACTGAAGAGCCGGACGCTTTGCTCAGGTTGATTTCTATGTTGTAGAGATCGGTGAGTGCTAGCGTCCCATTGTCTTTATGCAACTCGGTGGTCATATAGCTTCCACGCTCGGTGCTGAGAAATTGCGGCGAGGTTGTACCGGTGTGGTATCTTACGCCGTTAATGACGCAAAAGCTGTTTAGATTGTCGCGCCAAGAGCAATAAATGCAGCTCGTCGTGCCGCCGTCAAAGGAGTCGCTGTCGTCATCCTTGCCGCAAGAGGTAAACGTCGCAATACCGGCCAATACGAGCAGACAGGCTGCGAAAAAGAATTTTGTTGTTCTCATAATTAATGTGTTTTTAGTTCAGCGGCTCCCTTCCGAACAAATAACTTATAGACTTTTGTATACATACGAAAAAGCGCGGAACCATTCTGCCACTCGTTCCACGACAGAAAGGCCTTCGCATTGCCCGGATTGTCGGAACGAGCAACGGAAAGCCCCACGCTGATGCAGGTATATGTAAGTCATGCAAGGCATAGCCTCTATTCTGCTGGTACAGAAAGGAACATGCCTTTGGCTGGCATAAAAGCATCACAGGGGCGTCCCTGTTGCTTTGTTCTTGACAATCCGTAGAGAGTTTGCGAAGTTCTTCTGTCGTCAAAACCAAAGCGTACAAAAACGCCTTTACCAATATGTATATCTGCCCAACCTCTGCCCATCGGGGCTTTCAGTATGCGTGCAGATGCCACAAAAGTAATGAAATTATTAGAAATATAAGCAAAAAGCCTTTATTTTATATCCAAACGAAAGTCTTGCTTTTAACCCAAGTTCGTCAAAGCATCATCTGCGACTTTCTTTATCCTAAAACATTCAGGGTTGCCACTCCGATTGGTTCGGTGTGGCAACCCTGAATTGTGTTTGTGCGGTTGTGTGGGAAGGGGAGGTTATTTCACCACTTTCTTACCGTTCACGATGAGCACGCCGCGCTCGCCCTTGTGGGTGCGGATGCCCTTGAGGTTGTAGACTTCCGTGGCAGCATCGGTGGCGGGCGTGAGTTCGTCAATGCCTGTGCTCATGATGCGCACCACGTTCGAACCTACTTCGCCGTAGCCCGGATAGATGGCCTTGACCTGATACTCGTAGTAACGGCCCGGATGCTTTTCGGCATCGACGTAAGAAGTGGCGTTGTTGGTGAGCGGCAAAGCGTTGAGGAGTTCACCGTTGCAGTACACGTTGTAGCCAGTGAAGAAGCTGGCAGCAGCCGATTCGTCAAGCGCCACACCCTGTACCGCGGCAGAAGAAGCGGTGGCGGTGCGGTGGCTCGTTGCCGCATAACGCTCGGCACGGATGGCTTCGGTGGATGCCGCCTTCGTGTTTTCGGCATAAGGCTGGAGGCATACGCTGATGTTCCAGTTGCCCTCAATGTCGTTGTCGCTAAGCGTGGTCCAAGTCAGGCCGTCGGTAGAGTAGAGGTTACCCTTTCCGCCCTTTGCCGGACCGGCATCGTAGCCGAGGGGTACGGTAATCTGGTTGTGTTCCACGTAGATTACCGCACGGAGGCGCTTCGTAGCGTCCACGCGGAGCGGTTTGTCGAGGCGTACGGTGTTGAAGGAATATTGGCTGAGTGCGTCAACGTATTTCTCAAACACGAGGTCGTTGTCCTGATAGAGTTGCACGTAGAGCACTTCGGGCACTTGGTTCACGTAGAACTTCACTTCCGACACGCTGAGCGAACTGTAGGGCTTAAGGTCGTCGGGCGTCCATTCGGCACCGGCGTAGTACTGTCCGCCGCTGGGAAGACCTGCGGCATTGTCGCAGACACCGTTGTGCCAACGGAGTTCGGTGACGTCGCCCAGAGCCGGAACGCTCCACTCGAGGCGGTTGCCGTCGTCGGTCGGAGTGACGCTCAGTGTGCCCGGCTGCTGGTAGCCGTTGTGGTAGTTCACGTTCACCGTGGCGGCATCGCTCTTCGGACTTACTGCCGACGAGGTGTAGTAGGCCACGGCCTGGTAGGAGTAAGTGCCGGGGAGCAAGTTGTGGTCCGTGTAGCAAGGACCTTCCACCGGTGTGTCGTTGAGTTTCTCACCGTTGCGGTAGATGTCGTAGCCGTAGACGTTGTTGAGCGCTTCGGCATTCACGCTGACGGCATCCACGTAGTGGGCGGAGTGGCCGCTGTTGATGCGCAGCATGATGTACTTCACGTCGGCAGGCACTGTGAGGTCGTGCTGCTGCCAGGCTTCGGAAGTAGTGAAGCGTCCGCGGCTGATGAAGTCAGCCTGGTTGTCGCTGTTGTTCGACGTGAGCACCTGCATCTCGCCCTCACCGTCGGCAGTAGCTTCGGTGCGTGCCATGAAGCTAAAGGCGAAGGGCGAAGAGTAGGTCGCCGTGACGGGAACAATGAGCGAAGCCTTGGCGTCGGCATCGGCGCGCAGAGCGTGAGAGCCTTGCACGGCGTCGGTATCGGAAATCTTGAAGAGGCCGTCGGCATTGGTCCAGCCTTCCTTGGCAAAGACTTCGCCCGCTTTTCCGTTTTCGAAACTTTCGTAGAGGTCAGCGCTGAGCGTGGTAGGATTGACCATAGTTACGTTCACGTCGTAACCGTACGAAGTTTGGCGTGCACGCACGTCGGTGGGAGCATCGCCCTCGCCGGCCTCGTCGATGGTGAGCGTGATAGGAGCGGTGCGGGCAGAAGTCGTTCCGTCGATGTATTGCGTTTCCACTTCAAAACTGTACGTGCCGGGAATCGTTTGCTTCATGGAGAAAGCGCGCTGCGCAAGGGGAGCGTCGTTGACTTTCTCGCCGTTGCAGTAAACGTTGTAGCCGCTGAGGCCCTTCACCGAGTTGAGGTCAAAGTAGAGATAGCGCGTACCGGCGTTCTCCTGCAGTCCGAGCACGAGCAAGTTGTAGCCCTCGGGCGTTTGCATGAGATTCATGCCGCCTGCCGAGGCAGACTCGTCGGGCGATATGGGACCGTATTCGTCGATGCTCGTGTGCCAGAGTTGTTTGCCAGTGGCGAAGTCGTAGGCACAAAGTTCGTAGCGCTTGTTGTAACCCTGTTCGAAGGTGTAGAGCACGCCGTCGTAGTAAGCCGAACCCGCAGCACCTTTGAGCACGGGACCGTTGCCGAGTTTTGCACCGCGCAGCGAGGTGTAGATGCTGCTTTCCCAGTCGCCAATCTCAAAGCCGCCGCGTCCCTCGTCGAGCGTGGGGATGTAGGCAATGTGGCGACCAATTTCGGAGATGGACATCTCTTCGCCGAGTTCCTGCTTGTCCATGTCGATGGTGTAGAGCGTGGAACCGTTAGCCGTGGCGTAGAACTGCGACCCGTCGTAGGCCAGGTTGCGGAAACCCGTGGAGAGCGTGCTCGGAACGGCCATGGTGAAACTCGTGTCGAACGTGCCGTCCATGAGGTAACGGTTGATGACACCCGTAGAGGAATACTTCGTGGTGTAGATGTAACGTCCGTCGGAGGCAATGCCCATCTCGCCGGTGAAGGCGCTGCGGAACTGACCGACATATTCGGGGCGTCCTTCAGGCGTGATGCCGCTCTGCGGAGTGAGGTCCTGCGGGAGTGTGAGCGACTGCGCCAGAGGCATGCTCCAGCGAAGGTTTATCTGGCTGTTGCGTTCCACCGTGCCGTTGAGCGTGGTGGGAGCGAGCGGAGCGTCGAGACTAATTTTTTCTACGCTGACAGCTTCGCTTTGGGCGGATTGCGCCTCTCCGTCGTAGGCCGAAGCCACGGTGTAGGCGTAGGTGCCGGGAACGGAAAGCTGGTCGGTGTAGGAGAGCGACGTGGTGCGGCCTATCTCTTCGCCGTTGCGGTAAACGGTGTAGGCTGAAGGAGCCGTTTCCGTGTAGCCCGCCACGGGACTGAGGTGCGCAGCCACGTTGAAGTTGGCGTTCTCAAAACCTACGTACGAAGCGGGGTACCACTGTTTGCCGTCCGAACTCATAATGTTGCTCTTACCGTCCACCACCGTGCCGTTGTTGATACCCATCGGGTTCACGTTTGCGTCGTGGGAGAGGAGGAGCGTGATGTAGTAAGTGCTGCCGCGCTCAATGGTGACGGGGTTGGTGAGCGCAATGTGGCTGAACTCGCCGTAAAGTACGTCGTCGGGGTTCACCCTTTGGGTCGAAACCGCCTTGCCGTCCTTATAGATACGCAAGGAGAGCGAGGTGACGCGTTCCTTGATGAAAGCTTGCACCGTGTCTATTTGCATGCCGCGGTAAGAAGCGAGGTCGTCGGCGTCGAGGGCAATGCCGGCAAAGAAGTAGCCGCCCTCGCTGAGGCCGATGGCATCGTCGCTCGTGGCGTTGTCGTAACGAAGCGTGGTAGCCTTCTTGAGCAAAGCCGAAGGCTCGTCCCAAGAGAGCGTCACGTCTTTGTTGAGCGCAATGGAGGCATTGAGGCCCGTTGGCGGGAAGAAAGGCTCGCCCATTTTTACGCTGACAAGCACCGTGTCGCTGAGCGACGACGTACCGTTCGTGTAAAGCGCCTGCACACTGTAAGCGTAGGTGCCGCGTACGAGGTGCGTGTCGGTGTAAGAGGCTGAAGACGTTTCGCCCAGTTTCTTGTTGTCGCGGTAAACGGCAAACGCCGTGGGCTGTGCACCTGCGGCAGCTTGCCAGTTGAGCGTAACGGCAGACTGTCCGTCGAGCGCAGCGGCGAGTTTCACGGGACGTGGGAAGGCTGCGCCTTGCGTAGCGGTGAGCGTCACGTCGACGTCGTGGCCCGTAAGTTCGGGCTGCGAAATGAACTTCAGCGTGGTGGTGTTCGGCGTGTTGAGTTTCACGTGGCGAGCGTCAAACTCGAAGGTGATGTCCTGCTTCTCGCCGGCTTTGAGGTCAACGGAGAGCGGCGAAGCGCTCACCCACGGATCGATGTCGGCAAGGTTGTAGACGAAGAGGCGTGCCGGCGACTGTTGCAGGATGCCCACGAGAGAGAGCTGGCCGTTGATGAGCGCCGTGGTTGTTTCGAGTCCGCCGAGTCGGTTCTCGCCTGTGGTGAGCGAACCCGTCTTATAAGAAGGAATGTCGACGGCAGAATGTTCCACCTTAGTGACGCGGCGGTTGTTGAGGTCGTACTGCACGATGCTCACCTTGTCGATGGTGTTGAGGCCAGATGTTTCGAGGTTGCTCATCCAAAGGTACGGGCCGCCGGGCGTGATGTTGTCGAAAGCCGTGCCGAAGACGCTCATGCTGCTTGTGGCGTTGAGCTGATAGAAAGCGAGAGTCACTTCGCCTTTGCGGTTCACGCGGCCCATGGTGTTGTAGTCGCCCACCCAGAACTCGTCGGTGCGGGGATCGTAGGCAATGTGCGTCACGCACAAGCTGCTCTCGGAAGGAATGTCGATGGTGCGGACAAGACGCTTGTTGCGCAAGTCGAGTTGGAAGAGGCGGTTCTTGCGGTCGGAGGCGTAGAAGTAGCGGCCGTCGAAGGCGAGGTCGTTCACGGCGTAGTACATGCCCGGCACGGAGAACTCTTCAATGAAGTGGCCGTTGCGGTCGTACTTGTAGAACTTGCCGAGGAAGAAGTGGGAAGAGGTGTAGAAATGTTCGCCGTCGAACGCCACACAACTCTGTATGTCGCCCGAAGCGTCAAACGACTGGCTCACGTTCCAGCGGTGGTCCGTCGTTCCGCTTCCGGCAACGGGCGAGGGAACGAGGTCGAAGTGGACGTCGCCGTCGCCGGTGTTTTCTATGGTGAGGGTGTGCGTGGTGATACTTTCAAGCGCCGTTTCCTCGTTGACGTTCTGCTCGGAAAATTTGAGCACCGGACGCGTAAGGTTTGCCGTGAACGTGGAAGGTCCGTCGGCAGTGAGCGTCCATTCCGTGCTGAAGTAGTTGCAGCCTTCGGCTTGGGCGGTGACGGTGTAAGTACCCTCTTCCATGCGCGGCAGACTGACGGTGCCGGAGGCGTCGGACGTGGCGGAGTAGACGGCACCGTTGTCGGCTTCGAGTTCCAATGAGCATCCAGCCACGGGTTTGCCGCCCTGAACGGTGCGGAGCGTGACGGCGTGAGTCTGCGGATTCCATATCTTCACGTCGTCCACAAACCAGTAGTTGATGTAGCGCGAGTCGCTGCCGTAAGCACGGAAGCGCACCTTGAAGAAACTTTTGCCGTTGAGATAAGGCGCGAGGTTAAACTCATAGGTGCGCCAGTCGTACGAACCCTCGTCCGTCAGCAGCGAGTCGACCTTCTGCCAAGTGGCGCCGTCGTCGGCAGTGATTTCGGCAAGGAGCACACCACCTTTGTATTTGTTGCTGTTGTCCAGACGCACCTGGTAGCGGAGATAAGTGTTGTCCGGAGTGAGCGTACGCAGTTCGCGGGTGACGAGGCTCTGCGAGTATTTTCCCAGACTCGAATAGGGATAGCAGGCAGAGAAGTCCACGAGACCATAAGCGTAGTAGTCCGTCTTCCATTTGTTCTCTTCGCCGCTGGTCTCCACGGGGCGTGACCAACGAGTGGAGTCGATGGAGTTGTCGTCGAAGTCGTCGAAGAAGGGGAGCAGACGCACGTCGGGAACTTCCACGCTGAGCGCTTCGGAGCGTTCGCCCACGCTGCCGTCCGTCATCACGCTCTGCACGGCGTAGGAGTAGGTGCCGTAGTCGGGCACGGTGTCGGTGGCGTAGACGCTGGTGAGGAGACTCGCGTTGACCTTCGCGCCGTTGCGCAGCAAGTTGAAGCCCGCAAGTCGGGGCTCGCTCTTAGCGTTGCTGGCTGCTACACGGGGACGCACGTTGTTCGTGCCGATGAAGATGTCGTCGAGCAGAAACATGAAAGCTTCGTACGACACGCAGTTGATGCAGACGTATTTGGCTTCCTTGGGAATGGAGTATTCATAGAGCGTCCATGTCGTGGGAGCTTCTTCGTAGTCGCCCTTCTGCACGAAGGTGAAGTCCGACGGACGTGTGCCGGTCGTAGAATAACCCACCTTGAAGCGTTCCTTGCCCCAAGTGTCCTTATAACTCTTGGCGCGGAAACTCAGTTTGAAGTCTTCCGCAAAGTTGAGTGCGGGAGAGATGAGGTAGTCGTTGTTGCCGCCGTCGACGGTGAAGTCCACCAACATTTTGTTGCCGGAGAACGGCATCACGTCGGGGTACGTGCCCGTGGAAGGCGACGTCTTGGAAGGATTGAACACGATGAAAGCCATTTTCTGTCCCTGGTTGGGGAAAGAAGTGGCGGTCCAGGTGTAGGTCGAGGCGTTGTCGGCGTCGATATATTGCCAACCCACGGTGCCGGGAGAGTTGATGGCAAAGTCGGTGTGGTCCTCGAAGTCGTCAAAAAGTCCGTTGATGGGTTCGGGATTGTTCCATCGGAGCGTCACGGCCTTGTCGTTGACGGACGAAAGCATAGGAACAATTTTCGCCAGTTCCGTCGCCTTTGCCGCGTTGCGAACCGTGACGTTCTGCACAGCAGGAGCTGAGGCCGCTGCACGTACGGCAGAAATTTGTGGCTTCACTTTCTCCACGTGCTGCGCGCAGAGGGGCACGGAGAGGAGAGCGAGTATGCCGAGAAATATATGTTTCATTAAAAATCTTCTTTTGGATATAATAAGACTACTTGGCAGATTCTCTTACGAGCACGATGCCTTCACGTTCTGCCACCTTTACAGCGGCACGCGAGGAAGTCGGCACAAAGCGGAGCAGTTCGCGGCCATCGAGGGCGTAGAGCGTAACCACCTTGCCGGGCACAAGGCCAGAAAGCACCACGATGCCGTTTTGGCAAAGCACGCGGCGCGGAGCGGCTTGCTGCTGCGAGGCTGACGTAGCGTCGTTGATGCCACTTGTGGAGTACTCGTAGAAGGCGGGAGCGGAAGTGTCGTAGTAGAGCAGTCCGTCGCCGGCTGTAACTTGGAGGCGGAAGCGTCCGCTGTTGAACTCACCTGTCGTCGTCGGATTGATGGTGATGGAAGTCGCCTTGCCTCCGTTGCCAGCCACACCGGCAGCAAGCGTGTCGAGGCGTACGCCGTCGTTGTATGTCAGGCTGAAGTTGCTGATGTTCACCATGCGTCCGCCAAAGTCGCACGTCATGCGGAGGCGGCGGTAGCTCTTACCCTTCATGTGGGAAGAGAGGTCCACGGACGACCCGTCGGAGTCGACGGAATTGATGCGCTGGAGTTCGCCGATGCGCGTCCACGTGGTGCCGCCGTCGTTGCTGCCTTCCACACTGAAGGTAGAAGTGCCGCGCGGACCGCCGGAGCGGAGCACATACTGCACGTTGGTGATGCCTTCGGGAAAGTCGGCGGTGGTGACCGTGCCGCTACCGGTGAAGCGGAGCACGCCCGTGCCGAGCGTCACGTCGCCCACGGCATCGGTCACGTCGCTTTCGGGAAGGTATTTGGCGCTTACCACAGCTTCGTTCGTTTCCTTGAAGAATTCAAGATAGTATTTCGTAGCGTTTGCCACGCTGGTCCATTCGGCGTGAAGGGCATCGCCTTCGCGGTCGAACTTCGTGATGGAAGGTGTCTCAAGGCGTTGGGTGAGAATCATGCCCCAAAGCCACAGGGCGTTCTGCATGCGTTCGGAGGTGCACACGAGAGCCACGTAGACGTCCTTTCCTGCAAAGTCCGAAAGGTCCACTTCGTCGACCGCCATCGTGCCGAATTGGTCTGCGAGGGAGAACGACTTCACGAGGTGGAAGTCGCTCACGTTGCGCGAACGGGTGGAAACGTAAACGTCGAGTTTCTCCACATACGACGGGTCCGTCACGCCGCGCATCACGTAGATGGCTCCGCGTTCCGGAACGCTAATCTTTTCGGAGATGAGCCAGTCGTTGGCGTTGTTCCAGTAGTCAGCGTTGTAGACCATGGCCTGCTGCGAATTGTCGTAGGTCCAGGTGTTGGCGTCGTTGTTCTCGTCCACAATGAGCCAGCGGCTGAGTGCGCCGTCGGCGTCCGTCTCGTCGAAACTCAGATAATAAGGCGCCGTGAGCGGTTTGTGTTCCGTAGTGGCGGGAATTGAAGCCCCGTAAACCGTTGTGCCGTCGGCAAGGGTGAGGTAAGCACGCACGTAGTAGAGCGTGGCTTGCTTCAGTCCGGAAAGCGTAGTCTCGATCTGCGCGGCAGTGGCTACGGCAGTGCTTTGGCAACCGTTGGCTCCGAGCGTAGGTTCGTCGTTGCTGCTGCTCCATACGAAACCCATCTCGCGGATGTCCTGTGTGGCGTGGTCAAGTTTGGCTTTCACCGTGAGCGAAGAGGACGTGATGTCTGCCAGGTCAACGGGCTGCGTCAGTATGGAGGAGAGTTCCGTTTCGCCGCCCTTCACTTGGAAGTATACCATGCCGCCTTCTTCGCGGATGTGGGTGATGGGCGTGCGCACCTTGTCGCCCGACCAGTTGGAATAGTCGGTAAACTCCGTAGTGCCGGTAGTGCCGGGATAGGTGTCGCCCTTGCGGGTGTTGGTGTCGTCAATGCCGTCGGCGGGCACGATGTAGAGGCAGCGGTGGCGCGCATTGTTGTTCGGTCCGTTTACGCTCCAGTATTTGGTCACCATGTCGGCCGTGTAGTCGTAGTGGTAGATGAGCAGACCATGGTAGGGAATGTAGGCGTCCCAACCCGTGCGCTGACGGTTTTCCATGACGTACCACTCGAATCCTTTGTCGGCAGCGAGGTCGGGCTGGGCGTCAACGTAGGCTGCCACGTTGTTGCTTACGGCAGGGAGCGTCACGTCCTCGGCATGGTCGAGTTTTTTGAAGTCGGTGAGCGTCATCCACCCCATCTGCATGCGCTCGAAAGCCATGAGACCTGCGGGCGTACGGCTGTTGTTGTTGTAACTGCCGGAGGCATAGAGGCTGTAGCCGCCGGGGTCGATGCCGAGTCCGTTGTCGTAGTCGTCCGTGTCGTACATGTCCTTCAGACCAAGTATGTGGCCGAATTCGTGTACGAATGTGCCGATGCCGTCCATTTCTGTGCCCGAAGCGCCAACGAGTTCGGCAGAGACGGAGTAGTTGTTCACGGTGATGCCGTCAATCTTTATGGACTTGTCGGCGTCGTCGGTGATGAGGCGGTAGGAGTGGGGCCACATGTCCTTGTCGTCGCCCGAAGAGGCTTGGCTGTAACCGCCTATGACTACGTTGATGTTGTCCATGTATCCGTCGCCGTCGTTGTCGAACTGCGAGAAGTCTATTTCGGGATGGTCGGCTTTGGCTTTTTGTGCCGCTTCAACGACGAGAGCTTGGGGATTGACGTCGTTGCCCGTGCCGCCGAAGTCGGCAGCGTAGTAGGTGCGTTCGTGGTCGAGCGTGTAGGGACCCACCACGGTGAAGTTGGGCACGAACTGTCCCATAGAATTGTCGCGGTAATAGTCCTTCACCGAACCTGTGCCGCCTTTCTCGCTATAGCCTTTCTCGTTGAGCCAGCGGTCGAAGTCGGAGTTGGAGAAGTGAAATTCGCCGTCGGAATATTTCACCAGCACCACGAGATACTGGCTTTCTTTGGCCTCGCCGGTCTCGGCGTTGACCTTACGGGCACGTACGCCTTCGCCGAGCGTTTGGCCGACGGTCATGGGACGCACGTTGCCTTGCAGCGTACGCAGCCATTCCGCGTCGGAGGGGCGGACGGGGCGCAGCGTGTTTACGAACTGCGTTTCGGACGGAGTGCGCCCTTCAACGTTGGTGGCGCGGTGTGAAGAAATCTTGCGCGTGCGTTTGCTGGCATCGGTCTTCACGTATTTGAAGAAGCCGTCGGCATCGCGGGCAATGAGAAACCCGTCGCTCGTGGTGACGTAATGGAAATTCTCGTCGCCATGTATGCGTATGACCAGCGTGGTGCCGTCGGGCTGCTTCACGCTGACGGCTTGGGGGTCGGCCTTGATGGCGTGGAGCGCCGGAGCCGTTCCCACGGCCAGTGCGGCAGCAAGCAGATAGCGGGAAAGGTGTCTGTTCATCTAGTGGTTATGAGTTGTTTTGGTTGATGTAGAAAGAAAAGTGTAAAGAAAAGGAGGGGGACGCTTGAGGATTTTATATCACTAACGTCTCTTGCTGAAAAAACAAGAAAGGTGTTCTTGAAAACCCCGTTGCGGCTGCACCGCAGCCGACAGGTTTTCAAGAACGCCTCTGAGTGACGTAAGTCTTACTTAATGCTTACCTTGACGGACTTGCCGCCTTGGGTGCGCACTACGTAGATGCCGCGTTTCACGTTCACGCTGCCCTTGCCGTTGGCCACGATGCGTCCGCTGAGGTCGTAGACGGCAACGGGTTCGCCGTTGACGGCTTCGATGCGGCCGTCCTGGATGAGAACGCCGTCGGCGCTGGCTTCAGCGTGGTCAATGCCGCTGGGTACGCCTTGGTTGAAGGTGAGGCTGACGGGGATTTCGCTGTAAGCCTGGTTCAACTTGATGTAGTATTCGCCGGCTGCGGCCGTCTCGCCGTCTACGTTGTAGAGCAACTGCGTGTAGTAGGGCGTAGCGTCGTAGACCATCTGGCTGTAAGCCACATAGTTTGCGGAAGGAGCGCCGTCTTCGCCAATGGTGTAGAGTTCGGCGTTGAACGAATAGTTGCTGGCGTCGGTGCTGACCATCTTGAATTCGCCTTTGGCAAGATTTACCTTGTACCAAACGGGAGCACTGTAGGAAGCCTTCATGAGCGTTGTGTCGCCCGGAGCGAGTTCAATGGCCTGCGTGAAGTCCTCGCCCGGAGCAATCTTGTCAATTGATACGACGATGGGCGTTTCGCCAGAGGTGCTGTAGACTTGGACGAAGAATTTGCCCGTCTTGGTCGTCACGCCGTTCACCACGTAGGAGAGTTGCATGCAGGACGAGTAGGTCGTTTCGTCGTACACCGTGCTGGAGTAAGCTAGCGGATTGCTTTCAATGGGTTTTCCGTCACCATCGGCGGCATAGAGGTATGCGCCAAGTTCTGTGTTGCTGTTGCCGGAGATGGTGCGGATGGTGAGTTTGCCTTCAGTGGGAAGTTCCACGCTGTACCACAGCGGTGCGGTGCGTGTGGCCTTTGCCACGGTGTGCTCGCCGGCTGTCAGTTCGATGGGGTTGCTGGAGCTTTCGCCCTGTGCGGGGTCGGCAAGGGCGAAGGTGAGCTTCTTGTCCTTCTGTGCGTCGTTGACCACGAGGTTCACGTACACTTCGTCGCCCTCGTTGACCATCTTAGAGCCGCTGAACACCACGGTCGACGTGGAACCGCTCATGGCATAGCTCTTGAAGTTCTCGCTCTGACCGTTCTTGCCCACTCTCACGTAGAGCGCGTTGTTGCCCAGACCGTCGGTGATGTCGGCCGAAACGGTGAGTTTGCCGGTCTTGGGAGCTACGTATTTGTACCAGTAGTTCACGGCCTTCTGCGGAATGCTCACCTCGGTGGCTTCGGGTTTGGCGGCGTCGACGTTCACCACGATGGGGTTGTCAATGCCTTCGCCCACTTCGAAGTCGCTCATGGAAAGGTTGAAGGACGTGTCGTCGGTGATGCCGCTGAACTTGATGATGACGGCAGTGCCCGCATCGGCTTTCATCTTCGTCACGGTGGCTTCCTTCACCGCGTCGTAGTTGTTGTAGCCCGAAGGATCCTTCATGAAGGTCACGTCGATGAACACGTCGGTGTCGATTGTCAGCCATCCGCCCTTGGAGGGAGTGAAGGTGTAGTACTTCTCTGTGGCGGCCTTCAGTTCGTTGTCGCCTTCGACAGCCGTGAGGGGATTGGTGGCCACGTCGCCGGCTTCTACGGCCTTGCAGCTGTAGGAGAACTTAAAGCCGTTCTCGTTGTTCTTGCAGTTCCAGCTGAAGATGTAGGTGGTCTCGGCATAGTTGTACATCTGGTAACGGAAACCGTTGTAGCCGCTTGTCAGCGAATACTGGCCGCCGCTGTCCTTGGTGAAGAGCGTACACTGCGTGCCGGAAGTTTCTGTGGGACCCTCTTCGGCTTTCACCGTGAAGATATATTCGCCCTTGGGCACGGTGATGCTGTAGTAACGCACGCCGTCCGTCTCGGGGAGCGTCTCTGTGCCGCTCAGTTCGCTTATGACGATGGGTTGTGAGAACTTGTCACCGTCCTGTGCCTGTTCCATACTCAGAGAGAACGATTCGTCGGCATCGGTGGCGATGGCTTTCTCCACACAGATGTAATAGTCCTTGCCGGCTTCTACCTCGAAACGAATGGCGAGAATTCCGCTCACCTGTGCCTGCGTGTTGTTGTAAGGGATGTACTGCACGTTGTTGTACACGCTGACGGTGCCGCTTGGCAGTCCGGCCTCGGAGGTGAGGTTGAGGAAGCCGCTCTTTTCGGCTGTATACTTGTACCAGTATTTTCCCGTGGCGGCGGGGAGAATGTTAGCGCCTTCCTGTGCGTCGAAGGGGAGTTCGTAAGTAGAACCCTTGGAGATGACCACTTCGCTCAAGGATGCGAACATCGGTCCACCCTGGGGAGTGACGAGGAGGTAGTAGGTCTTACCCTTCTCCACGTTCATCTTGGCGCTGTAGGTGTATTTGTAAGTGGAACTGTCGTACGATCCGCTCACGGTGACGTCCTGTGGCGTGCCGTCTTCGCCTTCCTGGATGGCCACGCTCTTCACGTAGTTTTCGAAGGTGAGCTGCAGCACGTCGTCGCCCTTTGCCACATACTTCACGTAGGTTGCCTGAGGCACGTACTCGTAGTAGTGGTAGTCCTCGTGGTAGACTTCTTCGGTGTGGTAGGGGATGTAGAAACTCTCTTCGGTGCCTTCAATGGCTGTGGCGGGAGTAGCACCGTCCACGTTGGCGGCCTTTGCGCTGACGTTGAACTTGAATTCCTTGCTGTAGATGCTGGCAATGATGTAGATGGTCTGACCAGCCTTGACGGGAATCACCTTGTCGCCGTTGGAGGTGCTGCAGATGGGCACAACGTCGGCTTGCGACTGCGTGGAACCTGTGGTGGAAGCGGCAAAACTTCCGCCGCCGCTGTTGACGTCGGTGCTGATGTAAAGCAGTTGGCTCTCGCCTTCGGGAGCGGTATATTTAAAGTAGATTTGTGCGTAAGAGGCTTCGTCCTGCGTATAGCTGTTCTCGCCGGTCTTGAGGTCGAGTGCAGTGTCCACTGTGGTTTGTGCGCTTGCATAGAGGGCGGCAAGGCCCATCATGCCAATGAGTAGTGGTTTTTTCATAAGCGTATAAAGTTTTTGTTTGTCTATAGTTTCGCTTGTATCATTTTGATATCGCAAAATTAGGAATTCGCGCGTATAAAAAGCGAGTGTCGAGGGGGATAAAAAGGGGATATTTGCCTAGCAGAGAATTTACGGGGAATTTGCATAAGATATTATGAGTCAGCGATTAATGCGCTTGTTTGCGGAATTTCTTATGGGGATATTTTATAAAAAACTGCTCTCAGCACTTGCTCGTATTGTAGGAAAATCAAAAGAACGCGCAAAAGCCTTTCGTTGTGCCAAAGTGCAATATTTCGCTCCCCTTTTGCAACGTTTCGGCATTTATCGTTACTTTTGTCGCGGGCCTTTTCTGCCTGTTCAAAGTTCCCAGGGTGGTTCTATAAATTAGCTTTGTCAGATTTCGGAGCTATTTTTCGTCCCTTTTGTTTGTGAACGAAGGAGCATAGCGGGCTATGCGACTGAGCGAACAAGCAAAAGGGGCGAAAAAGAGCCCGAAAGCTGGCAAAACGGTAGTCACCCAATTTTGAACATATTACGGTGGTAATTTATAGAGCCACCCTCTAGTCAGTCCTTTTCAAGCACATATCTTATGACGCAACTCCTACGCCACATACGTTCGTTTGTTATTATAACCTTACTCACTTTTGCGCTGCCCCTTCCAGCCTGCGCACAAGAAGGCGACATCCGCCAACTTGTGCGTCAGGCCGCCGATGCTGCCGTGAGACGCGACTACAGACTGTCCGCCGACCTCCTTTTCCGCGCACGAAGCAAAGCTGAGGCTGAGAACAACTACGAACAACTCTTCTGGATCTATACCAACCTCGGCATCAACCAAGCCGAACTGCTCAACTATGCCGACGCGCTGCAAAACTTCACGAAGGCTTATCAGATAGCCCTCGACCATCTCGACAAACGTTCCGTGCTGAGCATACGCAACAACATAGCCGGACTTTACATGATGAACCACGAGAACGCAAAAGCCCTCGGGGAATATCGGAAAATATATGCCGACGCCCGCAACAGCCGCGACAGCGTGCTCCTTGGCGGGTGCGCGCTCAACATAGCCACCATCCTCGTGGGCAACGGACAATACACCCAAGCAAGTCCGTACATGACGCAGGCCAAGCAACTGCTGGGAAAGGACCCTGCCAATGCGCTCTCGCTGCTTACGCTCCAGACGGACTACCTCCTGGGCACACAGCAGGCCGAAAGCGCCTACAACCTCGTGCAGCGTGCGCGCACCGAAAATGCATCCCTCAGCAGTCATCCACAGTTAGCCATGCTCCAGGCCCGTACTGCCCTCCACACCTCGCGTTACGCCGAAGCCGAGCAACAGGCTCACCAAGCTCTTGCGTCGCAAGGCGTGGACCTCTCCATGAAGCGCGCCATCTTTGAACTCTTGGCACGCACGCTGTCCGTACAGCAACGCTACAAAGAGGCACTGCAGTACAAAGACTCCGTGCAAAGCGTGGCCGACACGCTCAGCAGCGTGACGGGACAGAAACTCTTCGAAGCGCGTCAGATACAGTACGACATCTGGCAAAAACAACAGGAAATAGACAACTACCACTCGCGCCACAAACTCGAGATGGCCATCATGGCGCTTGCAGCCCTGGCTGTGCTCGTGTTGGCATGGGCGCTCATGGTGCAGCGACGCAACAACCGGCAGCAGCACAAACTCACCGCGCTCGAACTGGAGCACGAGCAGCAGCAACGGCAAATGCTCCAGGAGAAGATAGAGCAGGAACAGGCCAACCGCCAACGCGAAAAGGAGCAGAGTCAGCGCACCATAGAGCAGCGTGGACGCGAACTTATGTCGCAGGCGCTGCAAGCCGCCAACCGCAACGATGCGCTCCGCGACCTCCTTGCAGTGATTGACTCCGACCCTGCCTTACAGCACGCCACCAATCCGCAACTCGCGCGCACGCTCACCGCGCTTCGCCACCAACTCGACGCATCGACGGAGTGGAAGGACTTCACCACCTACTTTGAGCAGGCTAACAAACACTTTATCGAAGAACTCCAAACGCGCCACCCGCAGCTCACTCCCGCCGACCTGCGTTACCTCGCGCTCGTCTACATCAATCTTTCGTCCAAGGAGATTGCCCTCTTGCTCAACATCACGCCCGAATACAGCAAGAAGAAAAAGCAGAACATGGCGCGCAAACTTGGTCTCAACTCCACGCAAAGTATGTACGAATACCTGCGCTCCATTTAGGGTGGGGGAGTGCAAAGATCTTGCATAAACCCCAATCCTCGCGCGCGTGCGCGTATACACCAAAGTTTGTGCAACCTGCCGTCACCCGTCACCGTCACGGACGGTTTTGTGTGCTGGCGCCGCATATGGGGGCGAAGTTTTCAAAACGTCGCGCTCTACACGGCATTTTGAAGCGCAGCACACAAAAGCCTCCGTGAGCCCGCAGCGTGCAAAAGCCTCCGTGAGGCCAAAAACAAACACTTACAAAAGTTTTGTTCTATTAAACCTTTGCTGTCACCCACGGCAGTGACCGATTTTTATACCCTCTGACGAATTATTACCCCTTGCTTAAAATTTGCTGTCACCTTCGCTAAAATGCCGAAGCCTCAGAAAATGAGAAAGATACGTGAATTTTTTAGCGCTCGGGTGACAGATGAAAGTAGAATGTATAAACTTCGGTGAAGCGCGCGCACGCGCGCGTACGCGTAGCAGCGGTAGCGTACCGAAATGTTGAGGCACAGGAAACGTAAACGTTTGCAAATTTTGGCCTCCTATGCCAACGTGTTGGCCTAGGAGGATTTTTTGATTTGCTGCTTTGGAATTTTTGCGCCGTGCCTTGGTTTTGCAAGTGGAATATGGGATCGAAACTAACGAAGTAAATGTCTGCAAATTTTGGGCTACGTGCCCAACGTGTTGGGCACGTAGCAAATTTTGATTTGCTGCCGTCACGAATGGTTTTGCGTGCTGCGCTTAAAAAATGGCGCTGCGCATGGGGGTTACGTTTCCGACGTGACTGATGAGCGCGAAGAAACAAGGCGCAACACGAAGAACCGTCCGTGACGGCGTGTAGAGCGTCACGTCGGAGACGTGACCCCATGCGCTAGCGCCCTCATTTGCCTTGTTGAGCGCGACGTTTTGAAAACGTCGCCCCCATAAGCGTGAATGTTTGTAAACAACTTTCTACAAGCTCAACGTGTTGAGTAAGTAGATAATTGAAATTTGCAGCGAACTTGTGGCTGCTTTTTGCGTGCGTTAGCGTATGGAGTGTAACGCAAGTAGGTCATGCATTCAAAATATCGCCCTTGTCAAAACCGAAAGTTGAAATTCTCTAATCCTTGATCCAAACAATTCGTCATTCATCCATAAATTAATGACTAATCCTCAGTCTCCCCACTTCAGCAAAAAATCATTACCTTTGCACCCAAACATACAGCAATAAATAAATGCCACAGAATCAAACCAATTGCAACAACCCCAATGAAGAGTCCATGGTCGTAAACGGCAAGCAGCTCAGCATTGAGGAATATCTTGACCAAGACGAAAAGAAAGACCTGCTCCGTCTGCTCACCGCAGGTTCGGTCGACGACGGAAAGTCTACCCTCATAGGCCGACTGCTCTTCGACTCCAAAAAACTCTACGAAGACCAGCTTTCCGCCCTCGAACGCGACTCACAACGCGTGGGCAACGCCGGTGCCGGACAGATTGACTACGCCCTCCTCTGCGACGGACTCAAAGCCGAACGCGAGCAGGGCATCACTATAGACGTGGCCTACCGCTACTTCTCTACCAACAAGCGTAAGTTCATCATTGCCGACTGTCCGGGTCACGAGCAGTACACGCGCAATATGATAACCGGCGGATCGACGGCCAACCTCGCCATCATCCTCGTTGATGCCCGCATGGGCGTCATCACGCAGACACGCCGCCACACCTATCTCTGTTCCCTCCTCGGCATCAAGCACATCGTGCTCGCCGTGAACAAGATGGACCTCGTGGACTTCAGCGAAGACACCTTCCGCAAGATTGTTAGCGACTTCGAAGCCTTCATAGCCCCCTTCAACATCCCCGACGTGCGTTGCATCCCCCTCTCTGCCCTCGAAGGCGACAACGTGGTGAAGCGCAGCGAACGCACACCGTGGTACGACGGTCCCGCGCTGCTTGAGTTCCTCGAGACGGTACACCTTGGCAACGACCACAACCTCACCGACTTCCGTTACCCCGTGCAGTACGTGCTCCGTCCCGACCTCGACTTCCGTGGCTTCTGCGGCAAGGTCGAAAGCGGCGTGGTGCGCAAGGGCGACGAGATTATGGCACTGCCCTCCGGCAAGCGCAGCCGCGTGAAGCGCATCGTCACCTACGATGGCGACCTCGACTACGCCTTCCCCCCGCAGTGCGTGACGCTCCAACTCGAGGACGAGATTGACATCTCGCGCGGCGAAATGATTGTCCACCCCGACAGTCTGCCCCACGTAGGTCGCCACTTCGAAGCCATGCTCGTGTGGATGGACGAACAGCCCATGGACACGCAGAAGAGCTTCTACCTCAAGCACACAACCAACACTACGCGTTGCCGCATAGACCACTTCAAGCACAAAGTGGACGTCAACACTCTTGAACTCAGCGATGTGGACCACCTCGAACTCAACGAGATAGGTCGTGCCGTCATCGTCACCTCCAAGGAACTCTTCTTCGACGCCTATGCCGACAACAAACCCACCGGTGCATTCATCCTCATCGACCCCATTACGAACAACACTTCGTGTGTGGGTATGATTGTAGGTCCCGTAGAGGAAAGTCAGCTCCATGCCGACGATGCCCTTCCCACCCTCGACCTCAAGGCCCTCGGCATCAGTCCCGAACACTACGACGCCATTGACCGTGCCGTGAAAGAACTTTCCCGACAGGGCATAGAAATAAAAGTGAAGCGCTAACATATTTCCGCGCCACCTTTATAAACGAGTAGGAGGCAAGCACCAGTTCGCCCGGTGTTTGCCTCCTGCTCGCTTTTTTTATCCCGCTCAAGACTTGCGGAAAGAAAAGTTCGTGTAGAAAAGTGTGGTGAAACGCCAAAAGTTCGTGTAGATTTTGCAACTCGACGCTATTTAAACGTCAGTAAATCAATGTATTATGCGAACTGTACAATCTTCGGGCTTTTTATGGCCATATTATACCCTCCATGGGGGTGACGTTTCCAAAACGTCACAGTTCTACACGGCGAGTGAATGTGAAGCGCATGGGGGCAGCTCTCTGAGTTGACAACTCTACTATTCCATCCTCCCGTATTTCATTTCTATTCCCTCCTTGTCGTACTGCTTGCGCTTGCCCGTAGGAGGCTCCGTCAGCGTGATGCGCACCACTGCCGTGCGCGTTAGCGAACGGGCCACGGAAGGTTCGAAAGCATTCATGTGGTGCGGGAGGAAGCGTTCGCAAATCAGTCGCAGCCCGAAGGTCTTCTCCTCGTTGTCCGTCACAACTTCCGCCTTGCCGAAAGCAATGGCCGACTTGTATTGTAGTGTGAAGTCGCCGTCCTTCGGACCCACCGTGGGCGTGCAACGGGTCACGGCCGAAAGGCACACTTCGGGATGGGCCTTCAGCGCATCCAGTTTCTTGCCCTCCAGCGCTCCGTGGAAATACCACTTCACACCGTCGGCCGATGCCAGCGAAAGGGGAAGACCGTACGCACGGCCGTCGGCGTCGACAAAACTTACCGTTATGTAAGGAGCCTTGTGCATCACCTCCAACGCCCATTGGCTATCCATAGCCCTCGATTCTTTTCTCATAGTTTTGTTATGTGTAAGATGTTCGGCAAAGTTATGAAAAACTTCCCTTTTCGCTTACCGCGCAATAAGAAGCTAGCGGTGATTGACCCAATATCAGCAAAAGAGTTATACATTTGCAGCCGAAACCATAAACAACGCGCCTCACACAAACTTTGGCGCTAAATATTTTATCTAAAAACAACTCATCAAAATGAGAAGAACATTATACCTTTCGTTCAGCGCACTGCTGCTCGCCGTCACCACCCTCTCCAGCGCAAGCTGCAAAAGCACCACAAAAGCAGGCGGCGAAACGTCTGCCGCTGAAGCGCAACCCGACACCCTAGTGACCGCTCCGCCATTTACCTTCGCCACCAGTCAGGACTCCACCATCAACTGTTCCTTCGAAGTGGACTACCCCCGTCAGACCGACAGTCTCGCTGTGGGCGTTAAGGACTTCATCGCCAAGGAACTTGCCACAGTCTATACGCCCTACAACAACGAAGAGGACGCTGCCAAGAACTATCCCCTCTTCCGTGGCGACTTGCAGAAGTGCGACGCCCTCGTGAAGCACTACGCCGAGGGTACAAAGCGCTACTTCGTTGCCCAGCAAAAAGAGATATTGGAAGAAGGCACCGAGAACGGCTGGCGCCCTCACTTCACGTGCGACGTGAAGCTCAAGAAGTCTGCCGAAACCTCCACCTACGTATCCTACACCACCTCCGCCGAAGTATATCTTGGCGGAGCCCACGGTTCGTACAGCACCTGGGAGACGAACATCAGCAAGCGCACCTACCGCCCGTTGACGCAGACGGTCGACACCACCAAGGTCATGGCCATGCAGACCCTCCTGCGTAATGGCGTCGTCAGTTACCTGAAGGATGCCGGTTGCGAGAACGTGGAGAAGGACTACAAGAGCATGCTCTTCCTCCCCGAAGACGGCCACATCCCCTTGCCCGCCTGCACCCCGAGCCTCACGAAGGACGGTGTGTCGTTCGTCTACCAGCAATACGAGATAGCCAGCTACGCCGTGGGCCTCGTCAGCTTCGTTGTCCCCTATTCCGACATCATGCCCTATCTCACCGCCGAAGCAAAGGCACTCGTCAACGACGAAAGTTCCGTGGCGGGGAAATGAGCAAAAGCCAAAAGATATAGCGTCACATCAATACGCTCATTACACACCGACATATAGCAATCGGGTCAAAAATGCGACTAATCATTCATTAACCCGGTCTTATTTGACCCGATAAATGAAACAAAAGTCGCATATTTGACCCGATTAGCTTTTTCCCTGAGCCTTTAATCGGCTTCACGTAGGCTCTTGCGTGCGCTAGCGTATGGGGGTCACGTCTGTGACGTGACGCTTTCGCCTTCCGTGAGGCCGCAGCACCATTTAGCGTTGAGTTATCTGAACAAGTCGTCCATGGTAATCACGTTTTGTACGCGACCAGCATATTCGTTGAATTTCAAGCCATATGTTGTGACGAGAGTGAGGTGTAGTGAACTTTTACACTTCGTTTCTTCCATGAAAGCACTTAGCTTGTGGCGAAGATTCTTGTCGTAAGAAGCGTTGATGGAAAAATCGTCATCGCAGAACTTCATTTCGCAAATGTTTACGATGTGGTCGGCTCTCGCTATGATCATGTCAATCTGTGCGCCGTCTTTCTCTTTCCGGCTCTTCCACGGCATGGCCTCCGTCAGCACACCGCTTATGCCCAGCGCTTGCTTGATTTGTGGCAGATGGTAGAAACATAGGGCTTCGAAGGTAAAACCGCGCCATGCAGTAAGCGAAGGAGTCTGCAGGTTGTCTTGCCA
Source organism: bacterium (assembly GCA_963656685.1). Lineage (GTDB taxonomy): Bacteria > Bacteroidota > Bacteroidia > Bacteroidales > Bacteroidaceae > Alloprevotella. Next base: position 23,929 of record CAVKJJ010000041.1, read on the forward strand.
AAAACGTGGATTCGTGGTTCTTTTGCCATCAAGGAACGAGAGATAGAACTTGCTGTAGAAATCTACAAGCCGATAGTAAATTTCTCTCTTCGGATAGTCATATTTGACATACGACGTAATGAAATCACTCACTTCAAGAGATTTGAGTGTTGCTGTCAAACCTCCACCATCCGACAACTTTGTAGCTTCCTGAATCTCCTTTCGGGTAAATCCTTGTCGCTTTTGTGCCAGTAGTCTTACAATCTTTTTGCAGTCTTCGGCATTGGTGAAGAGCGAAGCGTAGAGACGGTCAAATTCCAAACCCAATTTTGCTGAAGGTGCAAAGAACAGATGGTCGATGTTCTGTGCAAGGCTCTTTCCTTTTTGAAGCATGGACAGGTAGTAGGGTATTCCGCCTGTCGCCATGTAGCACTGAAGTTGGTCGAACCTCGACATCACAATGCCGTTCGCTTTGTAGTAGCTTTCACATTCGCCGATTGTGAACGGACGAAGTTTTATTTCGTCGGTGGTTCTGTCGTACAGCCCGCCTTGGTTGTTGAGAAGTTTGTCGGAAATCCATGAGGTGGCGGAACCACACACAACGAGCATGAGATTTCTCCGTCCCGCGCCCCAACCGTTCCAAAAGTGCTCTAAAGCAGTGACAAAGCCCGAACGTGGCGTGTCCATCCATGGCAATTCGTCAATAAACACCACTTGTCGGCTCTCATCACCTTTTTTCTCCAAAAGGGTGATGAGAGCATTAAAGGCTTCTAGCCAATCGTTGGGCGCACGCTTCAATGTACTTCCGTGTTTCACAAGGCTGAAGTAGAAATTGCTCAGTTGCTTCTCTTTCAGTTTCTCGCCTTTCAGTTCGTAAGGCGACAGACCTGTGTGGTAAAAACTGAGTTTTCCGTCAAACAATTCTCTGATGAGAAACGTCTTTCCCACTCTACGCCGCCCATACACGACTGCAAAAACGGGCTTATTGGACTGATAGAGAGCCTGCAATTCTTTTATTTCAGCCTCTCTCCCTATGATATTCTGTGCCATGAGTGTAACTGCTATTTTGCTGCGAAGGTATTAAAAATGCCATTTCGCGCAAAATAGTGCGTCGCTATTTTGCGCGAAATGGCATTTTTAAGGTACTTGGCGCAAAATAGCGAGCACACAAGACCCAATATCCAATATAAAAAATGCGGCATGAAGTCCGCATTTTAAAGTCCGAAGCAATGCTTTTGACGATATACTTGCATAGTTGTACTTTCGAGTAGAGTCTTCCTTTCCCGTGAGTTTTCCTAGCTTTAAAAAGAGTTTGGAAAAATAAAAATACTTACATTTGCAGCGTCTGTACCCAAAGTGTTTGGTCGCAGACGCATACATAATATAATAAGGCGTTTTTGTACGCTTTGGTTTTGACGACAGAAGAACTTCGC
>CAVKJJ010000042.1:0-23196 GCA_963656685.1 bacterium
GGAATCGACTTGATTTTTGCTCTTTTCATTGCCATTTCAACGCTCCTTTCCTCCAGGCGTAAGCAAGGCCCAGAACTAAGATAAACAGAAAGAAGAGCACGCTCAGGAGTCCGGCGGGACCATAAGAGCGCATCACGACGGCCCAGGGGAAGAGGAACATCGTTTCTACGTCGAACATCAGGAAGAGGATGGCGAAGAGGTAGTAACCAATGCGGAACTGCATCCATGAGCGTCCGCGCGTCGGTATACCACATTCATAAGCTTCCTCCTTCTGAGCATTGTAGCTACGCGGTGATATCAGCTTGGCCAATATCGTCACCACGCCTACAAACGCCAACCCTGTCAGCAATGCAGTGACAAATAAGGTAAAGTTCATAGCTCTTTAAATGTTATGTTAATAATATGTATTCGTTAAATGATGCGCATGCAAGCTATTCCTTTGAGCACAACTTCATATTCCTTGTCTTAAGCAGACAAGGAAAGAAGTTTGCGGAAAAGAATGTTTACATTGACACCAGACTTACAACGTGCTAAAGTATTGCAGGAAGACGAAAAAACCGCGCGTCGAAGGGTATAGGGCAACCTTGACGTGCGGGTACAAAAAATCAGCGACCGGACACGCTTGTCCGACGCTTCAAATAATTTTTTATCAGTAGCACACACTGCGTGCATGCTTGAACTGCTGCCCTTTTTCACGTTGTTCGTCTTTAGGTGGGCAAAGTTACAAAGGTGTTAGGGAAACACAAAATTTTAAGTTGTGAAAAATCGACGGGAGACGGTGTATGGGACCGATATAAATGCCTACGGGAGCCAAGACTTTTGCATCTTGACTCCCGTAAGATTCTATATTGGGTGGTAATTTATAGAACCACCCTATTACGACATAAAAGCATCAAAGGCCCTCATTCTTCAAATCTGCCACGAGTTCGTCTATGGCTGCCTTGGTGACGTGCTGCATAACGACAACGTGGGATACGGGGCCACCGAAAGCGGGCACATTGCCGCAGGCCAGGTTGTACTTTTTGACGAGTGCGTCGGACGGGCGGCGGAAGAGCACAGTATTACTGAACACGTTGTTCCAGTTCGGGACGTCGATGCTGTTGAGTTTGGACTTCAGGTATTCAGTATTGCTTCTTATCTTCTGTGCCTGTTCGGTCCATCCTTTGTCGCCGATGGTCTTGATGAGCCACCAGAACTTCAAGGGTTCTATTCCGGAGCGCGAACAATTTATCATGCGCATATCGGCATTAAGATAAGGCACGTCGTAGGAGTCCTGCAAGTCGTATACGTGGCGTGTGGTAATGAAAAGTCCGCACGGACTGTCCATGCCAAAGAATTTGTGACCGCTGATACAAATGGATTCAAAGCCCATTTCCTTTCTGCTAACCATATATTTAAATGGAGTGAAAGGCAGGTAGCCACCGAAGAGCGCTGCATCGACATGGCGGTAGACGGCCATTTCCTTATGTTTTGCCAACACTGCGTTTAGGGCTCTTTGGTCGTCTATTGCTCCCTTCAGTGTAGACCCCATGGCAAAGATTATCAGGCAAGGACGAGTGGTGTCGAGCGACTTTTCCAGCGCATCGGGCACCATACGTCCCATAGCATCTGTCTCCACCAGACGTATGTCAAGATGTTGGAGATTGCAAAGTCTGTAATTGCTGTAATGGGCTTCATCGGAAACGTAGACGACGGGCATTTTTCCAGTGAGGTGCTTCAGATAGTTCACGCCAAAATAAATGCCGTGGTTGTTACCGTCGGTACCGCTCATGGTAACTATTCCCCAATGGTCGTCTTTGTCAAATCCGTATTTAGGTGCAAAATATTCTATGACCTCGCGTTCAAAGTCGAGTGTGGACAAGGTGTGGTCTCCGTCGGCATACGGGTCTCCGGCATTATTGATAATCATTGAGCCGAGATTGTTGGCGGCGTACCATTTGTAAAAGTCATGGAGCTTTACGTCGTTGTTTCCGGGATAACCCAACGAAACGCGGCGATTGTCAAGGCAGTCTTGCGCCCAACGGTCAAGTTCAGGAAATCCAGAGGGGATTGTGGACGATGCGTCACCTTTGGTCGTTTCAGGCATACGTTCAGAAGACGGTCCATAAGCGCGCTGATTTTCCAAGTCGAGGGTTTGCATGAGTAATGGATTATTTCATTTTCGTACAAATGTAGCATTTTGTCACTACGTATACAAAGACAACTGCCGTTTTTGTGCATTGAAGCATTCAAACGGCAGTTTGTAATTTGTCTCAATTTCTATTTTGATCCATTCTTATTTTACCACGACTTTAAGCGTCTGGGGTGCGGAGGCTTCACTTGTCACACGCACCATGTAAACGCCGGGCACGAGATTAGAAGTGGATAAGTTGAGCGTTTCACCGGGTGCGGTCGTTGCAGCGTTTGCTTGAGCCACACATGTGCCATTGGCGTTGTAGAGGAATACGCGGGCCGCTCCTTGGTTTTGACGGAAGGTGAGTCGGACTCTTCCTAAGGAGGCGTCAGCCTGAACGCGGGCTTCGAGGTCACTTCCAGGAATGCGGGCTATGCCCGAGACCTTCTGGTGAGCCACAGCGAGACCTGCGTAGGTGTCTATCTTGCCATAACCCTGTTTGTTCTTGTCGTAGTTGGAACTTTCGGGGTAAGCAACGGCAGTTTGTTTGATAATGTCGCGCACATCGTCTGTCGTGAGCGTAGGACAAGCTTCGAGCCACAAAGCTACACTTCCTGCCACATAGGGAGAAGCCATAGACGTACCGCCATTTCCGTCGTAGTAGTAAGTTTCGCCGTCTTTCGTGGTGCTTGCAACGGCATAGGCGGAAGCGAAACCGGAGTAATACTTGCTTTGTGCCGATATGACTATCCATCCGGGAGCGACCACATCGGGTTTCATTCGTCCGTCAAGGGTTGGACCTTTGCTGGAGAAGGGAGTAATGTCGCCCATGGCTATGTCGTAACGCTGCGAGGCATCGGGATACACGTTGCCCGACACGTCGGTGTAGGTATCTCTTGTCTGATAACAGCCCACGGAGATGACGTCGTTTGAGGTGCCGCCTATCTCGTCCACCGTATAGTCTGTGTCGCCGTTCGTCCATCCATTCAAGGTTCCCTTGAAAGGCTGATACTGCGTGTTCCACATATTCACTTCCGTTCCGGCATCACCGGTCACAATAAGTCCGACGATGCGATTGGCGGAAAGATTGGTCACGGAAGTACGCATCACGACATTCGGGCGTCCGTTGTTGGGATCAATGGCGGAAGAGAGTTGAATGTATCCTTCCATACCGCAGGCTGAGGTTTGGAATTGCGTTTGCTGTGCCTCTTCTGTGGGAGTTTCAGTAGACACTTCGTCGGTCGAAGCAATGACAGAACCCTTTCGGGCATCGAACACTACGCCGCGCACACGAATGTTCTTACCTTTAGTTGCCCAAATGTCCACGTAAGCGCGTTTGGTGGAGGAAGAGGAGGAAAACTGTACGGAGGTCTTGAGTTGGTCGGTTTCGCTCTCCAGCACTTTACGCGCATGGAGTGCTACGTCACCTTCATTACCACAAGCGCCCACGATGATGCATCCGTTTTTGGCAGCAGCGCTGAGCGCCTGGTCGTTGACGGAAGTGCCGTCGTGCGGACCGATATGACTTCCAAGACTGATGTTGATTACGCAGGGACGACCAAGACTTTTGGCATAGTCGGAGATGTAGCGAACGCCATCGATGATATTAGACGTGGTGGACTTATAGGCTACAAATACGAGGTCGGCTTCGGGTGCCACGCCATAGTAGGGTGTAGACATGTCGCCTCCGGCAGCAATACCTGTTACGTGGCTGCCATGATAGGTTTCGGTACGGTCGTAGCGAGCTTGACGGATTTCGCTTTCGGTGGTGAATTCCTTTCCGTAGCTATAGCCTTCGGGTGTTTCGCCAAACATGGAAGTGGAACTCTGATCCCACACGCGGAGTATGCGGAAACGGCCATCGGGAGCGAGGAAGTCCACATGCCCATACTCAAATCCGGCATCCACAACGCCCACAATCACGCCCTTGCCTTTATAGGCTTGTGCGAGGGAATTGTCGTCGCGGTGTGCCAAGTCGGCATTGCTGGCAGCGCGTGCTTTGTCCATCTGCTCGTGGACTTCTGTGGCTAGTTGCACATAGCGGACTGAGGGGATTTGACTGATTTCAGCCACATCGGCCGAGGTAATTTGTGCCGTCAGGAGTTTGTCGGTGTGTGCTTTTGCGCGAATGCCGAGTTTTTCCAAATCGGCGCAAGCTTCTTGTGCAGAAGTTACGGTAAGATAGGCATTGAGGGTATCAGAAACTGCCGCACGACTCCCGCGAGTGGTGTTTTCTGCCATATAGGTCTGCAGCGAAGGAGCGAGTTTCTGTGCCGAAGCGGAGGAGGCGGCAAGGAGGAGTGCGGTGAAGAGTATGTGTTTCATGTGTTATCTTGGGAAGTTAGGAACTGAGTGTGACGTGAAACCCAATGAGCATTTTTTGCGCGAAGAGCGACATAAACACCACTCTTCGCGCAAAATTAAGCCTTATGAGAAATACATTAATATCCAGTATATGCCGAGCCGGCACCAGAGTACTGAAGGACGACTACACGGCCATCGCCTTTGGTCTCGCCATGATTCCAGGGATTATCGTAGTAGTTCGTAAGTTTTAAGGAAATCACGTAGTCGTCGCCGTCTTGGTCCACGGAGAGCGTACCGGAAGTGACGGGCGTCTGCACGTAATCGTTGTCCTTGCTCTGCATCTGGATGTCTTTGTAAGAAACGTACCAAGTGTTGGCATCGGCGTTAGTGAGGTCCACTTCGCCTTGACCAATGAGTTTCTTGTTGACCTTGATGAGGGGTACGAGTTGCTGGTCGTTGGGTGTTGTCGTTCCTTCGGGCAGGAAGTAGAACCAGAGCCACTGTTCTCCCTTCGACGTTTTCTCGCGCACTTGAAGCGAGGTTATTTTCTGGTCCAAATTAACGGTCGTACCGTCCGACTCGTAGATGCGCACACCGTTTTCGGCCTGTGCCTTGGGAATAAGGGTTTCGAACGTTTCGCTCTCTTTGGTCTCGCCGCAATATTCGGCTTTTACCGCTACGCCGTTGGTCAACGTGGCGTCAATCTTGAAGGCTACTTTGCCGTTTGCAAGGGGCACAAAGGTCAGCGTGCCTTCGGTGTAAGCGTCGGCTTCGTAGGACACTTTGTCGGTGAAGTCAATGAAGCGGAGTTTATATTGGTCCGCATCGCTCTTCAAGTTGAGTGTACCTCCGCTCTGCGTCATAGAGGAACTAAGTTGGAGAATGACGGCATAATTTCCGCTGAGGAGTCCGTCGGACGTGGAGGTCTCGAGCGAACCGAAAGCGAACTGAGAGTAGGTGCCTTCGGCGGCATCAAAGCGGAACACGTTGCTTATTGTGCCGTCTTCAACGTCTTTATGGTAAGGCGTAAAAGAGTAGGCGTTTTCTGTGTCGTAGACTTTGGTGTAGGTTCCCTGGTAAGCGGCTTCTATGGAGTTGCTACATGTTTCGGCCTTGAGCGCAATGGTGAGGGTTGTTCCGAGTTTGTCCTTGGATACCTTTAGACTGCCTTTTATTTGCGAGAGGTCTGCCACGTCGGCAGAACTGACCGTGACGTCATCATTTCCGTCAAGTTCCACGCTCTTGCTGAGCTGCGAAGCGGGGATGCTGAGGGTGAGGGTAACGGGAGTGGCGGCAGAGGCGGTTTCGGCGTATATCTTATAGGTAAGCTGAGAACCATCGAAGGGGCTGCTTACTTCTTCGACCTTGGTGATGTCTTTGAGCACGTTGTTGACGAGCACTTGCTTGCTGAGGGCTGCTTGACTGAAATTCATTTCTGTCACCTCGTCAACAGGATACTGTCGCACGGTGCCGTCTTTGAAATGAATGGTCATTACGTCCTGTGCCGCAACGGGAAGGGCGGTAAGAAGGGCGAGGGAGAGTATGGGGTAGAGTTTCTTCATAATTAGAATCGTTTTTGAGGATGTATTCGTAAGGTGCGTGTAGAGCGCGAGGTTTTGAAAACCTCGCCCCCATAGAAGGCGCCAGCACGCAAAAGCCTCCGTGAGGCCATATTTGCACATTAAATTACATTGCCACCTTGATGGCCTGCTTGCCTTGGGCCTTGACGAAGTATACGCCATGGGGCATGCCGGCGAGGTTCACTTGGTTCGTACCGGCAACGGTGCGCACGAGCGTACCATTGGCGGTGTACACGCTGATGTGGGTGGCGGGAGTACCAAGTACGATGGTGTGGCTGCCAAGGAAGGTGAATTCGGGAGCAGCTCCGCTTGTTGCCTCAGCAATGCCTTGCGTGTCGCCTTGAATTTCTACGGGGCCCGTCCACTTTCCGGTGATGCGGAAGCCGGCATCGTCCACCACGTCCACTACGAAGGTGTAGGTGTCGTCGGCGTTGTGTTTGGCACTGATGTTTCCTTCTGCTGCGGGAGCATAACCGTCCATCACGAGGTAACGGCCGGGAATGAAGTGGAGGTAGAAGGTTGAAGTGTATTCGCCGTCCCACATGTAACCGGGCACGAGGCGCATGGACTGGAAGTTCTGTTCCCAATGGTCTTCCATCACTTCGTAGGTTCCTTCGGGAACCATTGCCGAACCGCTGGCATCGCCGATGAAGTGCATACGGAAGATGTCGCCACCGTTGTCTACAATCACTTTGTCAAGACCGGAACGTGAACCGATGTCTACAACATATTGTCCCCAGGGCGAATGGTTGTCACCTTCGATGTTGGCGAGTTTCCAGCAGCGTGCTTTGGTAATTTGGGCGAGATCGAGTTCGTGGTCTTCCTGAAGGGTGGAGAGATGGGACGCAGGCGTGTCGGACGACTGGTCGGTCACGGGGAACGTGCCTGTATAGGTACCCTTCACGGTGTAGCCGTCGGCGGTGAGCATGTCGACATTCACGGTGTAGGTGCCGTCTTCGTTTTCTACCACCACGCACGTGCCGTCAGTGATTCGAGCGTAGCGGAGGTTTCCGCTCTCGTCGCGTTCCTGGGCATAGGAACCGAGAATCATTGTTATGCCCATGTAGTTCACGTCGGTTCCGGGGAGGAAGGTGTTTTTGGTGAATTTAAAACTGGGCGTATACGTACCTGCTTTCACACGGGCTGCTTTGCTGTCGCCGAAGAGGGTGTTGAAGAGGGACAGTTTCACCACATAGCCGGGTGCGGTGGTGGCACCGGTTTCGGAATCGAAGGTCGTGGTGTAGAGGTTGATTTCCATGTTGCCAGTGTTGCCCTGGAAGAGGTTGCCTTGGTAGAAGGCAGCGCCACCGGTGAACTGGTCTACCACGATGTCCTTGCCAATGGCGGGGAGACTGCCGCTTTCGGTCACGGTGCTTGTGAAGGTTATCTTGCCTTTGAAGGTAAGGTTGTAAGCCTGGCCGTTACGCGTGGTGGAGGTTTTGATGGTGTAGTCGTCACCGCTCTTCTCCACTTCGATGTTGCTCGTCAGGGCATAACCCACGAAGTCGCTGCCGGCTTGGGAGTAGTAGCGGGCGTAGGTATAGCGGGCGTCGAAAGTCATGGCTGGGAGTGCCTCGTCGTCGCTTTCGGGAGTATAGGCCGTATAGGTTCCTTCGGGGAAAGCATAGGGTTTTGCGGAAGCGTCGGCATAGAGGTCAATGCTGATGCCCCACCCTTCTGCACTATAAATGACGGTATTGTCTTCGTTGGTGGCCGAGACGGAACTTACTTCGAAATAGTAGTCGGAGGCAGCACCTGCCGTACTTGAGGGCGTATAGTAAGCACACGGCACGTAGGAAAGATTTATGTCTTTTGCCGTGGCTTTCGTCTGCACGTTCTGACGCGCAGTCTGGATGGCTGTTGTGGGGCACTTTGTCTTCAAGGCATTGAGCACTTGAGGGAATTGTGCATATGCCGACGATGCACAGAGGAGGAGCATCGCGGCGCTAGTGGTAAATATTTTCATAAGCTTGGGAGAAGGTGTGTTTCGCACAATGTGCAAATATGCAAATGTGCGAATGTGGCCTCACGGAGGCTTTTGCGTGCTAGCGCTTTGAGGGCTTAGCGCATGGAGGCGACGTTTTCAAAACGTCGCGCTCTATAGGGGATTTCAAAAGAAAATAAGAACAGCGAGCAACTTATTTCACGCTGACTTTTACGGACTGGTTGCCTACGGTGAGTACGTACACGCCTTTGGCGAGGGCAGAAAGGCTAACGGTAGCGGCGCCGTCCTTGACGGCTTGTTCGGCCACTACGCGACCGCTCATGTCGACGAGGCTGAGAGAGGAGGCGTTGGCGTGACTAACGGCGATGGTCTTTCCGTCGAGGAAATCGAATGCTACGGTCTGCGCGCCATTGACGGCCTGGCTGATGCCCGACGTACCTTCGGGTTCGAAAATGAATTTCTGCACGTTGGCAATTTCGAATTGGGTGTCTTTCTCACCCACGGTGAGTGTAAGGACCTTGTCGGCGAAAGCTACTTTAGGATTGTCGGAGATTTTGCAAACGACATCGTCGCCGCTGAGGAGTTTCACGCGCATTTGGCTTTGTGCCTTGGCTCCGAAAGGAAGGAGCATGAGGAGGGCAAGGACGAGAAGATGTAGAACGTTCTTCATACTTTTACTCTTTTTTGGCGTGCCTGCGCTTCCCTTGTTGATTAGCTTAAAGAACGCACGGCACGCGTTTGTTGTTTTTTTCTTAATTATTGGTTGCAAATGTAGCAAAAAAATGCTGAACGAAAAGTTTTCGAGCACTTTTGTTCAGCATGAAGGGGTTTTTGATATACAAAAGGAATTAGCGACGTCAATCGCAAAGGCTGTGCTTGGGCTGAGTCAATTTGTCGAGCAACGTGATGGCGAGCCATGCCAGCGCAAAGTATATGAGGGCGCTGAAGAGCAGGGGGAAGAAGGCGTCGAACGTGCGGGAACGTATCAAGTCGGACGCCTTGGTGAGGTCCTCTACGGCGATGTAGCCTACGATGGAGGTGCTCTTGATGAGTCCGATGATTTCGCCTTTGTAGACGGGTGTCACGCTTCTCACGGCTTGCGGCAGCACGATGTGGATGAAGGTCTGCACGGGGGTGAAACCCATGGCAATGCCGGCTTCGGTCTGTCCGTGGTCTACGCCTTCAATGGAGGTGCGGAACATTTCGCTAACGTAAGCTGCGAAGTTCATGGCAAAGGCAATGATGGCCACCGTGACGCCGCCCATCTGCAATGGGGCGAGGAAGACGTAGAACATGAGCATGAGGAACACGAGCATGGGTATGCCGCGCATGATGGTGATGTAGCATCGTGCCAAATTGCGCAGAGCCTTTTTCCGGCTCATGCGAAGCCAGCAGACGATGCCACCGAGCACGGTGCCGAGGAGCGCGGCACAGACGGAGATGAGCACGGTGATCCACAGTCCCCGAAGGATGAGTTGGTAGCGGTCTTCCTTCACGATGTTGGTGACGAAGCTTTCCTTCATATTGTCCACCCATGCGCTGAAGGAGAAACTGGCTTGTTCGGCAGTCTCGTCGAAGGCGAAGCAGGAAGAATGGGTGGTGTGGTAGGGAATGGAGAAGTCTACAGCTTTGGCTCGTTCTTCGGTCTTGCCGAGGTAGGCGGCGGCGATGTCGACTTTATTGGTGACCACTGCTGCCAAGAGTCCGGAGAATTCTATGGTGCTGGCTTCCGTGGGACGTTTGAGGCTTGCGGCAAAGCGTTTTACGAGTTCCACTTCCATGCCCATAGGCTCGTTGTTGCGGTAGAAGTTGTAACCGGCGTTGCGACCCACAATGGCGTAGCGAAGGGGTTTGCCTGTGGTGTAGACGGGAATGTCGGTGGGCATGGTGAACGTTCCGTCGTCCTCCTCAAACCAGTAGCGTCGAATTTTCTCGAGTTGCCCGCTCTTGATGAGTCCCTCGAGGAAGTGGTCGAACTGTTCGCGCAGCTCTTTGTTGTTCTTGTTGAAAGCAGCACAGACGGGGATGGAGTCGAGTTGGTCGGTGACAATATAGATTTGGGGATATTGCTTTTTGACGGACTCGTAGTCGATGGAGGCACAAACGATGGCGTCGACTTCGTGGTCTTTCAGCAAGAGGGGAAGGTCGGGGGCGGCATTGGCGCGGACCAAGGGTTTTCCCGGATAGTGCTGCGTCATGTAGTGGTCCTGAACAGACCCTAAGGGCACACCGATGCGAATGTGGGCTATGTCGTCCGCAGTGTAACGCTTCTTGGGAGCTTCCTTCCGTCCGCAAGCCGACAAAGCGAGTATTGCGACAACTATCAAGAGGTACTTAAGCCACTTCATTTTGTTTCTTTAAGCGTGAACGATGTGCGGAGTGTATCGTCGGCGAGGTATTCTTCCTTGATGTCTTCACTGAGACCTTTAATGAGAGTTATGCTCAAATTGTCTGGCGCATCGGGATTTTCGAGGAACGATTGTGGACGAACGCCTTGCTTTCCTTTGGGTACGTCTATGGCAAGCGTCTTGGCGAACGTCTTTTCGGAATATTCCAACTTGACGTCCAAGCCACCTTTTACGGGTGCTAATTGCAACACTTCTTCGAGGAGCAATGCGAGGGAATTCTGCACGCTTTCGGGGAAGAAATACTTTCCGCAGAACTGTTGCAGTTCGTTCTGCAGTTCGTAGAAGTCGTAGTTTTCGTTCTCAATATGATAGGAGAAGGTGCGAATGCGGTTGATGAAAGCACGAGTGAGTTCCTTTTTGGGATGGTCGAAGATTTCTTCGGGCGTGCCTTCCTCGTAGATGCCTCCTTGGTCCATGTAGAACACACGGGTGCTGACGTTTCGGGCAAATGACATTTCGTGGGTGACTATGGCCATGGTCATGCCTTGCTTGGCAAGATTCTTGATGACGCCGAGCACTTCGCTGACCATAGTGGGGTCGAGGGCGGAAGTGGGTTCATCGAAGAGGATGATTTCGGGATCCATGGAGAGACAGCGGGCTATGGCGACGCGCTGCTTCTGTCCGCCAGAGAGTTGAGAGGGCATGGCGTTGGCCTTGTTGGCAAGTCCCACCATTTTGAGGAGTTCCATGGCACGGGCTTCGGCTTCCTCGCGCGACTTGTTCAAGAGTTTTATGGGACCCACACATACGTTCTCGAGTATGGTGAGGTGGTTGAAGAGGTTAAACGACTGGAACACCATGCCCATCTTCTGACGCAGTTTAGCTACGTTGGCTTTGGGCGCCATGATGTTCTCGCCTTCCACAAAGATTTCGCCACCATCGGGCTGCTCCAACAGATTGAGGCAACGCAGGAAGGTGCTTTTTCCAGTACCGGAAGGACCGATGATGGAAATGACCTCGCCTTTGTTGATGGTCACGTTTATGTTGTTGAGCACGGTGAGGTCACCATATTTCTTCACTAGATTTTTTACGTCAATCATATGAGGCTGTCTTGAATTTCGGTGTTTGTATGATGCCCAGGGTGTCGCTTCGCTTGCCCTAGGCTGTAGGCTTTTGCCCTTTCAGGGCGGCGTTGGCGGATGACATGGTACCCAGGGTGCCGCTTCGCTTGCCCTGGGCTATAGGCTTGCTGGGCCTTCAGCCCGCTCCTCGCGCACACCCTACTCCTCCCACTCGTCGGAGAGTTTGCGTTCGAGTTCCTCAGGCGTCAGTCGGAGGTTGAAAGTGCCGTTCTCAGCCACGGAGATACCGCCGGTCTCTTCGCTGACGATGATGGCGAGGCAGTCGCTCTTCTGCGAAATGCCGAGCGCAGCGCGGTGGCGCAGACCGAGCGATTTGGGTATGCTCATGTCGTGGGAGATGGGAAGAATGCAACCGGCTGCCTTGATGCGCTTGTGGGAGATGACCATCGCGCCGTCGTGGAGCGGGCTGTTCTTGAAGAAAATGTTTTCGATGAGGCGTTGGGTGATGTTGGCATTGATTACGTCGCCCGAATTGATGATTTCGCTCAGTCCCACGTTGCGCTCTATGACGATGAGAGCGCCCACTTTCTGCTTGCTCATACTCATACACGCCATGACCACGGGCATGATGTCGCTGCGATGAACGGAAACGCCCTCGCGATGGCGACGGAACAAACGTAGGAACACGTTTTTGTGTTTGCGCGAACCGATGGTTGAAAAGAAGTGACGTATTTCTTCCTGGAAAAGGATGATGAGGGCGAGGGCGCCCATGTTCACAAGTTTATCGAGGATGTTGCCCAATAGGCGCATCTCGAAAATCTGCGAAACGAAGATCCATACCACCACGAAGATGAGTATGCCGTAGAAGATATTGGCCGAACTTGACTCTTTCATCAACTTATAGATGTAGTAGAGCAGCAAGGCCACAAGGACTATGTCTACGATGTCTTTTATTCCGATTGAGAGCATGGATAGGGTATGGAGAGGTTAAGGTGTTTTGTGAGGACGTTGAGCCAAGACTTATGCATTCTTGACCATTTCGCAATAAATCGTCTTGGCCTCTACGGCTTCTTTCACGTCGTGGACTCGAAGGATGTGGGCACCCTTTGTCAGGGCTATGGTGTTGAGCACCGAAGTGCCGTTTAGGGCTGTCTGAGGAGTGCCGCCAAGGAGTTTGTAGATCATTGACTTTCGCGATATGCCCACAAGAAGGGGGAGGTGAAACTCATGAAAGTCTTCCATATGGGAGAAGAGCTGGTAGTTGTGGGCGAGGGTCTTGCCGAAGCCGAAACCGGGGTCGACGATGATGTCGGCCACACCCATCTGCTGCAAGCGGTCCACGCGTTCGGCCATGTATTGCATCACCTCCGTGCGCACGTCGTCGTAGTGCGGAGCTTGCTGCATACTGTCGGGCGTGCCCTGCATGTGCATAAGAATGTAGGGCACATGCAGGCGAGCCACGGTGCGAAACATCTGCCGGTCCATCATGCCGCCGGAGATATCGTTGACAATGTCGGCACCTTCTTCTTCAACTGCCATGCGTGCCACATCGGCACGGAAGGTGTCGACGGACACGGGGATGCTTGGAGCAAGCGCACGTACCACGCGCAAGCCACGACGCAACCGCGCCATTTCTTCTTCGGGACTGACGTCGTCAGCTCCGGGACGCGAACTGTAGGCGCCGATGTCTATCATGTCGGCTCCCTCGTCGAGCATCTGCTGCACGCGTTCGCGAATGGCTCCATCGGTCTCTTTGCGACTTTCGGCATAGAAGGAATCGGGGGTGACGTTGAGGATGCCCATTATCTGCGGTTGGTCGAAAGTGAGGAGTTTGCCGCGACAGTTGATGCTAAGAGGCGCAAAGGTGTCGGAGAGTGACGAAGATGTGGATTGAATCATGATTAACTTGCTTTGCTTGATGAGAGCAAGCAAAAGTACTGAAAACAATTTGCATGGCGGACACGCGGGAACGAAAAAAGACCAAAATCTTACGTACGCGCGCGCATACACCGAAGTTTGTGCAAACTGCCGTCACCCGTCACCCAGCGCGCTTCGCGAATGTGCAAATAGGGCTTCGCCAATGTGCAAATGTGCAGATGTGAGAATGTGCAAATGAGGTATGCAAAATATGCTTTGATTAGAGGTGACAGCATTAAGACGCAATCACAACACTTTTGTTTTGTTAAGCCTTTTCGGTCAAATATTTCGGTACATGCGCATGACCGATATTTTTAGGCCGTGACGAATTTTTATACCCTCGTGAGAATTTGCTGTCACCCTTATAAAAGTAGCTCTTATCAAAGCACGCGCCCCTTTATTTACACACAAGCATATGCGGCGCAGCACGCAAAACCGTCCGTGATGGTGACAGATGAAGGTAGAATGTACAAACTTCGGTGAAGCGCGCGCGTACGCGCGTACGCGAGGCTGAGAATTTGTACCGAAATATTCGAACTGCCCAAATGTGAACATTTACGAATTTTGGGCTCGTAGGCCAACGTGTTGGGCTCGTAGCAAATTTTGATTTGCTGCCTTGGAATTCGCGCGTTTGCGTGCGTTAGCGCATGGGGGTCACGTCTCTGACGTGACTGTTGAGCGGAATGAAACAAGGCGCAGCACGCAAATCCGTCCGCGACGGCGTGTAGAGCGTCACGCCGGAGACGTGACCCCCATACGCTAGCGCACGCAAAAAAGCTTGTGTGAACGTTTGCAAACAACTTTCTACAAGCTCAACGTGTTGAGTAAGGCGCAAATTTAAATTTGCCGCCTTGGATTTCTCACACCGTGCCTTGAATTTCTCACACCGTGCCTTGAATTTCTCACACCGTGCCTTGGAATTGAAAAACTAAAGGGTGGCTTCTTGGCTTTATCCAATAGCCCCTGCTGCGTAAAGAGGCAGATTAGTCAAGAAGTCTTGTTCCTTGTATGGAAGCATAGACAAACGAACGGCATGAAGGCCGGGGTGATCCGCCAGATAATTGTGGAGCGAAGTAGCCTTAACGTTGGTTCCACCCTTCACTTCAATTGGAAGCAGCTTGCCTTCTCTTTGAATAAGGAAATCCATTTCCATACGAGAGTCGTCGGCACTAAAATAGTAGACATCACGAATGCCTTGCGCCAAAAGTTGCTGGAGCACATACTGCTCGGTAAATGCCCCTTTGTATTCAGTAAAGATGGAATGACCAAGCAAAACTTCCTTGGCAGCAGTGTCGGCCATAGCCCCCATCAGGCCACAGTCGCACATATACAGTTTGAAAGAAGAAAAGTCTTCATAAAACTTCAGGGGTAATTCAGGCTTGGAACATTTGTTGACTTTATAGACCAAGCCCGCGTCCATAAGCCACTGTATGGCCACTTCAAACTCCTTGGCTCTTCCGCCTTTTTTGATAACACCATAAACAAATTTCTTGTTTTCCTTGGCTAACTGCGAAAGCACAGAACGCCATACCATACTGATTCGGGGTACTTCCTGCTGAGGTGCGTGCTTAGAGAAGTCGCCGGCGTAGTTGGAAAGGAGTTCGTTTTGAAGTTTTCTCACGACTCCAAGTTGACCTTTGTCGATGTACGACTTTACCACTTCGGGCATTCCACCGACAAAATAGTATTCTCGCAACAAATCGGTACATTTTGCATGAAGGAGGTTCAGCACGTCGAACTTTCCTTCCTGCATAATAGACAATAGTTGCTTCTCTCCTTTTGCCATAAGGAATTCTTCAAAATCCATCGGGTACAATTGCATAGTCGTAACCTTTCCAACAGGGAAAGACACGCCCTTATGCAATGCAATTCCAAGCAAAGACCCCGCCACAGCAATGTGATATTCCGGCGCTTCTTCGCAGAAATACTTCAACGACTCTAAGGCCATGGGAAAAGCCTGCACTTCGTCAAGGACTATGAGCGTCTTACCCGGCACGACGTCAACACCCGTCAACGCACTGATGCCGCGTATCAAATTCTTTACATGAAAGCCACCTGCAAAGATGTCTTTCAAATCCTCATTCTTATCGCAACTTATGTACGCGAGGCTTTGAAATTCATTTTTTCCAAAATTCTTGAGGATATAAGTCTTTCCACATTGCCTTACTCCGTTCAAGATGAGTGGCTTATGCAATTCACCGTTCTTCCACTCCAAAAGTTGTTTGTAAATTTTCCGTTCCATAGGTTACACGTTTTGACACCAGAAAATGGAGAATCTCAACACTTTCCGACACGTTACATTGCCGCAAAGTTACACTTTTCAACACATCAAGCAGGGCAAATCTTACACTTTTCGACACATGAACCACGGAAATTCTTACACTTTTCAACACATGGCAATATGACGCGGAATGGATTTGAACTTTTCCGACCCGTACCTGTACACCCACTCCCCACAAAAGAAAACGCGCTTTTTCCAACATGCCAATACTTGAAATCACTAACTTTGCTCGCTCAAAGCTATGGTGGCAAATTTCATTTGAATGGCCTGCACATTCTGGCAGCGTTACCCCACCCCTGCCCCCAACCAAGACACAACAAAAATAAGACATGACTATTTCAGAGCTGTACGACATTTTCCAAAAACATCCCGTCATCACCACCGACACACGCAACTGTCCTGCCGGTTCACTCTTCTTTGCCCTTCGCGGCACCACGTTCAACGGCAACGACTTTGCCCGTCAAGCCCTGGCTGCCGGATGCGCCTATGCCGTTGTGGACGACCCGAAACTCGAGGGCGAGAAAGACATGATTGTGGTGGACGACGTGCTCGCCACGCTTCAGCAACTTGCCAGTTTCCACCGCAAAGCGCTGAAGACGCCCATTGTGCAGATTACGGGAACGAACGGAAAGACCACTACCAAGGAACTGACTTCTGCCGTACTCTCCGAAAAGTTCAACGTGCTCTACACGGAGGGCAACTTCAACAACCACATCGGCGTGCCCAAAACGCTCCTTCGCTTGCGCCCCGAACACGAAGTGGCTGTGGTCGAAACGGGTGCGAACCACCCCGGCGAGATTGCAGCACTGTCCGAGATTGTTGATGCCGACTGCGGACTCATCACCAACGTGGGTAAAGCTCACCTCGAAGGCTTCGGATCGTTCGAAGGCGTGGTACGCACGAAAGGCGAACTCTACGACTATCTCCGCCAAAAGCCCGGCGCATTCATCTTTCTCCATGCCGACAACGAACATCTCGTCCCCATTGCCCACGGACTGAAGGCCGTGCGCTACGGCAAACCGGGCATGGGCTACGACGTGGAAGGCGAAGTGGTGGAATGCAATCCGCTACTGAAACTGCGTTTCCGCATAGCCGGCGGCGAATGGCACGAAGTGCAGACGCACCTCATCGGTGCCTACAACACAACGAATGCGCTTGCGGCAGCTGCCGTAGGCATGCACTACGGCGTCGAACCGGAACAGATTGCGCATGCCATTGCTTCCTACCAACCCACAAACAACCGCAGCGAACTGCTCCGCACTGCCGACAACGAACTCATCGTGGATGCCTACAACGCGAACCCTACGAGCATGAAGGCGGCTTTGGACAACTTCAAACTCATTCCCCACGCCCACAAGATGGTCATCCTGGGCGAGATGCGCGAACTGGGTGCTGCCTCCACCGCCGAACATGCCAAAGTGGCTGAAATGGCTAAAGCGCTCGGTTGCGAACAGGTATGGCTCGTGGGCGACGAGTTCCGTACGTTTGCCGAAGGCGCTCGCTGGTTCCCCGACGTGGAAGCGGTGAAGACGGCTCTTGAAGGGGGCGCAAAACCTTCCGGACGTCTCATCCTCGTGAAAGGGTCGAACGGTACAAAGCTCTTCCAGTTGCCGGCGTTGCTGTAGTGGATGCCTCATAGGACGTGACGGTTCAATAGCTTAGTAATGTTCAAAAAAAATAGCTTGCGCAAGATTTAAATGAAGACTTGGGCGAGGAGCGGGCTGAAAGCCCACCATTCGTTAGCCCAGGTCACGGCACGAAGTGACGCGGCCTGGGTTTATACAAACGATGACGTTGCGGGCTGAAAGTCCGCCACATCAACCGCTCCTAAACGCTTGCGCAATCATTGTGGTGGGCTTTCAGCCCGCTGAGATTTTAGACCGAGGGGACCCAGGCCGCGTCACTTCGTGCCGTGACCTGGGCTAACGAATGGTGGGCTTTCAGCCCGCTCCTCGCGCATTACAATTCTGTGCAAGTTATTACTTATAGGGTGTGACGTTTTCAAAACGGCCTCAAGGAGGCTTTTGCGTGCTGCGGCCTCACGGAGGCTTTTGCGTGCTTCGCCTTATATTCGCCCTCATCTGTCACGTCGGAGACGTGACCTCCATGCACTAGCGCACACTAAACCCACATCCTCGAAAAAACATTTTTTCAAAAAATCCATATAAATTCTCAAAACTCACCGCAGATTCCATAACTTTGCACAGTTTTGCGACCGAAAAGGCTACAAAAGGAACGTATTAGGGCGAAAACAATTTCTTTCAACGCCCCAAAAGAAGCGCAAAAACTTCGACTCACGAACAACATACAACTCATACATATATAAATGGAATCTTTGATATTCTTAGGGTTGGGCCTTAACGCATGGCTCACCGTAGCCCTAATTGTGGTTCTGTTCTGCACCATGATTTTCACAAAGGTGCCGGCAGAATTTGCCTTCGTAGGTGCCATGGCGGTTCTCGCCATCACAGGCATCCTCGACGAAAAGGAAGCGTTTGCCGGATTTTGTTCCGACTCTGTCATCATCATCGGCGTGCTCTTCGTAGTCATTGCCGGACTCGTACACTGCGGTGTGATACACTGGCTCGTGAAGAGCGTGCTCGGCACACCAAAGTCCTACACAAAAGCCCTCGTTCGACTCATGGTGCCCGTGGCCGTGTTCAGCTCCATTCTGAGCAACACCACTGTGGTGGCACTCTTCATCAAAGTGGTGAAGGTGTGGTCCAAGAAACTCAACATCGCACCCTCCAAACTCCTCATTCCCCTGAGCTACGCCTCATGCTTCGGCGGTATCTGTACGTTGATCGGTACACCCCCGAACCTTATCATCTCAGGACTGCTCACTCAAGAGGACCCTTCCGTCCATCTCAACCTCTTCAGCACCACCCTTCCCGGTTTGTTCTGTCTGGCAGTGGGCATCATCACGCTCATCGTCTTGCACAAACTCATCCCCGTTAGAAAGTCACCCGGCGAAGCTCTTGGCGCTACGCACGAGTATACCGTAGAACTCCTCGTGCCCACCATCTGCGAAAGCGTAGGCAAGACGGTGGAGGAAGCTGGCGTGAAGAACTTTGCCGGCGGACGCCTCTTCGAAATCATCCGCTTCGACAAGGAAGTGATTAGTCCCGTTCCGTCCGACGAGTTCATCATGGGCGGCGACCGACTCGTCTTCTCCGGACAAATAGACAGCATCCTTGAACTCGAAGCCTCGCACGGCTTCACCTCCGCTCCGCAGCATGTGTTCTCACTCGACGACCAGGAGAAGAACCGCCAACTCTTCACCGCTACGGTGAACCGCAACGCAAGCATCATCGGTGAGTCGATGGAAGGTACGGACTTCGAAGAAAGCCACAACGTGGCACTCGTGGCCATCGTGCGCGAAGGCGAACGCATCAACGCCAACCCGCGTTCCGTGGCTCTTGAGTTCGGCGACGTGTTGCTCCTCGAATGCCCGAAGAAGCAGGCTAACGATTTCAAAGAAAGCGTAAAGGGCGAACTCCGCTTCTTCGAGTCGGACGACATTCCCCACATCGACAAAAAGACCGTCTTGGCAGGTGCCATCATGGTGGCCATGATTGTGCTTTCAAGCCTCAACGTGTTCTCACTCCTCGAGAGCGCCTTCCTCGCAGCCTTCGCCATGCTCATCACCCGCTGCTGCTCCATGGATCAGGCATGGAAGTCGGTCGACTGGAAAGTGCTGATGATCTTCGCCGGCTCCATCTGCCTCGGCACGGCCATACAAAAAACGGGTCTCGCCGCTGCCCTCGCCGACGGCATCCTCAACGTGTGCGGCACAAATCCGCTCGTGGCGCTCATCTGCATCTGCTTCGTGGCAACCTTCGTCACTGAGGTCATCAGCAACACGGCAGCGGCTGCAATGTTCTTCCCCATCGCCTACCAGACGGCTCTCTCGCTCCATGCCAACCCCATCACCTTCAGCATTGCGCTCATGATTGCCGCCTCGTCAAGCTTTGCCACCCCCATCGGTTCACCGACCCACATGATGGTCTACGGCGAAGGCGGATATAAATTCACGGACTTTGCACGCATCGGTCTGGTCATGAACATCGTGATCCTCGCTGCCAACATCTTCATCGTGACCCTCCTCTTCCCGCTTTAAGTGATGGTCAAAACAACTTGCACAGTTTCCAAATGAAGTTTTGAGCGAGGAGCGGGCTGAAAGCCCACCATTCGTAAGCCCGGGTCACGGAACGAAGTGACGCGGCCCGGGTTATTAGATGGTAACGGTTGCGGGCTGAAAGTCCGCCACATCAACCGTTCCAAAACGCTTACGCAATCATTGTGGTAGACCTTCAGCCCGCTTCATGGCGCATTACAATTCTGTACAACTTATTCTTCTGCCATCGCTAAAAAGCCCCAGACAACACAAAACAACCCCTCACAACCAAATAAAAATGAAAGTAGAAATCACTCAAGAAGGCAATGCCTACTGCGCACACATAGAAGGACGTCTCGACACGGCGAGCGCTGCCGAATGTGAACAGGCCATGAAGCCGCTCATGGACAACGCCGACAAGGAAATCACGCTCGACTGCAGCAAGATGGAATACATCAGCAGTAGCGGTCTGCGACTCTTCCTCGCCCTCCGCAAAGCAGTGCTCGACAAAGGTGGCAAACTCACCGTGGCACACATCAACGACGACATACGCAACGTGTTTACCATCACAGGATTTTTCAAACTCTTTGACATCCGGCTGTGAAACACCTCTTCCAATCGTTCTCCGCAAGGCTCACCTTCTACATCCTCTCGCTCACCACACTCATCTTCGTGGGCATAGGCATCGTGTTCAGCACCTACAGCCAACAGCGAGAAGAGAAGCAAGCCATGCAATACACCACGGCCCTGCAGCAAAACGTGGTTCTCAAAGTGGACCACGACCTGGCTATGGTGGAAGCTGCCATGAACCTCATACAAGGACAGACCGAACAACAACTCAGTCAGCCCGAGGCCATGGCATCCATTCTGGAACGTGCACTGCAAACCAACCCGCTCCTCAAAGGAGTAGGCATCGCCTTCCGCCCCGGCTTCTACGGCCAAGGCGAAAGGCGTTTGCTCTTTGTGTACGTCTACCGCAACACCGGAACGGGCACTATAGAACACATCAACGTGCCGCAGGTCTACGGCGACTACACCCAACGCAAATGGTTCAAACACGCCATGCGCACCGGACAACGCCGATGGACCGACCCCTACATCGACTACAACAACCGGCGCGACATGATGACTTCCTACGTGCTGCCCAGCCGCGACACGAAAGGCGAAGTCTATGCCGCACTGCTGGCTGACGTGGAACTCACCGACCTCACCGACGAACTCAACAAACTGCAGCCCTACGAAGGCTGTTACTCCTTTATCCTCTCACACGAGGGGAAATACGTGGCACACCCCGACACATCGCTTCTGCTCAACGACGACGTGTTCAAGCACGCACGCGAACTCCACAACGACGAACTCGCCGCAACGGCGCGTAAGATGTTGGCGGGCGAAACGGGTGCGGTAAGAACTTCGGTGGACAAGCACGACGCACTGCTCTGCTACGCTCCTATGGCTCGCGCCGGATGGTCCATAGCCAGCGTGGTTCCCTACCGCAGCATCATGCACGACCTCGGCTCTACTACGCTCACGGTACTTGCCATCCTCATTGGCGGTCTGCTCGTTCTGTTGCTCTGCATACGTCTGCTCGTGACGCATCTCTCACGCCCCATCAAGCAACTAACGCGTGCGGCCTATCAAATTGCAAAAGGTGACTTCGACGTGCCCCTCCCCAAGGTGGACACGAAGGACGAACTGCTGCAACTCCACGATGCCTTCGACCATATGCAAACCTCTCTCAACGCCTACATGCACGAACTCGAAACGACTACGCGTGCCAAGGAACGCATAGAGAGCGAGCTCCACATTGCCCGAAGCATACAGATGAGTCTGGTGCCGAAGATTTTTTCTCCCTTCCCCAACTGCGAAGAACTGGAACTCTTCGCCACGCTCAAACCGGCGAAGGAAGTGGGAGGCGACTTCTTCGACTTCTTCCTGCGCGACGGCCAACTGAAATTCGTCATCGGCGACGTGTCCGGAAAGGGCATTCCCGCCTCACTCGTTATGGCTATCACGCGCACGCTCTTCCGCATCATTTCAAGCACCACCGACTCGCCCGCCGAAACGGTGACGCAACTGAACAATGCACTGGCAAAGGACAACGACGCGTGTATGTTTGTCACCTTCTACTGCGGCAACTTGGATCTCTCCACCGGCAAACTCACTTTCTGCAACGCTGGCCACAACGCGCCGCTCATCATCTCGCCCGAAGGGAAAGCCGTGTACCAAGAGAGAGAAAACAATCTGCCGCTCGGCGTGATGGACGGGTATGAATTCCAAAACGAAGAGACGACGCTCCCCAAAGGTGCCGCCATGTTGCTCTACACCGACGGACTGACAGAAGCTGAGAACGTCCAAAAGGAACTCTTCGGCGAAGAACGCACGCTCTCTGCAGCTGAAGAGTTTGCCCACGACGAAGCACACGTCTTCATCGAAGACCTTACAGCGAAGCTCAGCGAGTTTGTGGGCGACGCCGAACAGAGCGACGACCTCACGCTGCTCTGTTTCCGCCTCAACGCCAAAGCCGACGCACCGCCCGAAGAGAAAAGTCTTCACATCAAGAACTCACTTGGCGAACTGTCCAAACTGGAAACGTTCGTAGAAGACCTAGCTGCGACGTACCACCTCTCCTCGTCTCTAACGAACTCTCTAAACCTGGCTCTCGAGGAAGCGCTCGTCAACGTAGTCCATTACGCCTACCCTTCGGGCACCACTGGCGACATCGCCCTCACGGCACACGCCAGCACCGACAAAAAGTCGCTCGTCTTCGAACTTCGCGACGAAGGCATCGCCTTCAATCCGCTCGAAGCTCCCACGCCCGACATCACCCTCGGCGTAGCGGACCGTCCCATCGGTGGCCTTGGCATCTTCCTCGTCACGCAACTCATGGACACCGTCGCCTACCAGCGCACCGCCAACCAAAACGTGCTGACCATGAGCAAAAGCCTTGCGGACTGAACGCGCCAATCGCCAACGGTATAGCCGTTTCTATCCTCCCATGGGGGCGACGTTTTAATCCACCCATGTAGCGAGGTTTTCATCCGCCCATATAGCGAGGTTTTCATCCGCCCATGGGGGCGACGTTTTCAAAACGTCGCGCTCTACACGGCCGTCACGGAGGCTCTTGCGCACTACGCCGCAAATGAGGGCGCAAGCGCATGGAGGCGAACTCTCCGAGTTCGCAGCTCTACACGAACGTTTACGGAGCGAAGCCGTTTTATTTGTTTTAGACGTTTTATTCCCCTTGGTTAATCGCTGAATAGTTACCAATAGCAGGAAAGGGATACATGACACCCTTTCCTGCTTTAATATAAATAATATGGTAGGACCTTGTTGCCTGTTTTGCCATTTTTAAGCACCTTTGCAATTGTTATTCATTATATTAGGGTAAATGGAGAATGCGTATCATATATTCTTGGAGCAGATTAAGAGCTACGGCTTTGTCTCCGAACCGGCAGAGCGAGACTTGCTCTCCAGAGTAAGCCGCATTCACCGTTCCAAGGGACACCGGA
>CAVKJJ010000043.1:0-23130 GCA_963656685.1 bacterium
ACTGCGGCGGTCGGCAAAGGCAAAATGTTTACCTTTGCGCACAAGAAACAACGACGAACAGAATGACAAAGAAAATATCCGTGGTGATGTGCACCTACAACGGTGAGGAATATCTGCCCGAACAGCTCGACTCCATACTTGCCCAGACGCTGCCTCCTTACGAGATTATCGTTCAGGACGACGGGTCGACCGACGGAACGCTCGCGCTGCTGCGCTCCTACGCCGAAAGCCACGCTTGCATAAAGGTCTACAGCAACGAGGGGCCGAAGGGCATCAACAGCAATTTCTTCAGTGCCATGAATCGCGCCACGGGCGACTTCATTGCCATCAGCGACCAAGACGACATATGGCTGCCCGAGAAGCTCGAAGTGCTGAGCGAGGGCATCGGCGAGAAGTTGATGTGCGTGGGCCGTTCGCAACCTTTCGTCGACAACGGCGAGAAAGGGCGCGTCACCGTCCACGTCGACCCGCGCAAGCCGAACTGCAACGTGGTGCGCCTTTGCTACGCCAGCATGCCGGGCCACTGCATGCTTTTCCGCCGCGAGCTGCTGGAGCATCTGCCTTCCCACCTCGAAACGCGCCCCGTGTTTACCCACACGTGGTACGACGTGATTCTCGGCACGGTGGCGGCGGCACTGGACAGCATCGTGCTGGTGGACCGTTTCGTCGTGAACTGGCGCCGCCATGTGAGCGCGGCATCGTATGCCAACTACGACACGAAGCGCATACGCTCGGCTAACAATGCGCTGTCGATGATTTGGTTCGGTATCCGTCACTACCGCCTTATCAAGCCGCTCATGGCAAAACATTTCACCACGCGCTGCGGCTTTCTGGAAAGCATAGAATCCAATGCGCCCATCTACCACGACGCGGTGAAACTCCTGCGCTACGAGGGCCGCACGGGGCTATGTGGTCTCTTCGGTCTTTGGCGCATGTACGTGAAGTACCGCCACGTGTTGTTCTACACCTACGAGAAAGACCCCGTGGCTTTGGTGCGTGCACTCCTCCACCCTTTCATGCAGGTCTACAACTACAGGTATTTGTACGAACGACTACTACAGCAAAAGAAGGCGTAAGCTTTTCCTTTGACTTATCTACAAAAATAACGTGCAGGCACGTGACGCATCGTTGATGCGTAGCGTGTCTGCACGTTCGTTTTGTATGTAGTTCTAATATTACTGAGCGAAGAAGTTCATGTCCATCGTCATGGCTTCGCCATCCTCCACGATTGTCATTACGGTCTGCATTTCGTCGTCGGTGAGGCTCTTAATCTTCATCGTACCGTTGAGATTCTCGTCGTCGGTGATGGTTATCACGTGAGTCTGGGGGTTGTAGGTCCAAGCGAAAGAAGAAGTTTCGGTGCCGTCTTCGTCAACGGTGACGCAGGTGCCGAGACCGTTGGCTTTGAAGGTGATGGACATCTTGTTACCGAGTTCCTGCCATACCCAAGTCTTGTTGTAAATCTTCTTGATGTTGATTTCGTCAGTCGTGTCGGAACTTGAGCGAGTGAGGGTATAGGGTTTCCAATAGCTGGAATAGCTGTAGACGTGAGCGTTCAAGGTGTTGCCGTTGACTTCAACGTTCTTCAGGAAAGCAATTTCCTTACCGTCGATGGTGACGTATACGGTGCTGCCGTCCACTCTCCAAGTGCCTTCTTCCTCTTCATAGATTTTGGCCTTGTCACTGGTCAAAGAGAGGAATTCTACACCATTGAACGACCAAGCGCCAAGGAGTTGATCCTTAGTAACGGCTGCGTAGGTGTGCTTTGTACCGCTTACGACCTTTGTCGTTCCCTGGAAGTTGTGGGTAATGGTAAGTTTACCGTCGCTACCGATTTGAAGGTTGGAAATGGTGTACTTATAATGCAAGGTAGTCTCGCACTTAAGCACATTCTTGGCCTCGTTGTAAGAGTAGGTAAACACTACGTTTTGCGCATCGTCGTACAAACCGTCGTCAGTACTTCTTGCAAGGTTGCTGCCATTGCTATAGACGAGAACGCCGTATGCCTTCTTGTCAAGGGTGAGGCGGAAGTCGTCGAAGTCCCAAGAGCCAACGAATTCGTCGGGCAGAGTATAAACGTCTGCCACGTGTTTGGTTCCGGTTTCGGTCTTTTCAGCGCCGGTGAGGGAGTGGGTTACTTGCAGATTGCCGTTGCTGTCGAGCTGAATGTTCTTGAGCGTGAACGAAGAACCGTCGTCGCTCGTGCAGACGAGTTCCTTCTTCGACTTATCGTAAGCGTAAGTGAAGGTCTTGTAGGTAGCCGTTCGTTCTGCAACAATATTCAGATTGCTACCATTGTCGAAATAGATGGAACCTTCTTCCTTTGAAAGGTTGAGGGTGAAGCCATCGAAATCCCATTCGCCAACGAATTCGTCGGGAATTGTTTTAGAGGTTGTCTCGCCTTGAGTTGTGGGTTCGTCGTCGGAGCTGCAGGCTGTGAATGTCGGCGTGAGGACAGACAGGGCGAAGACACCGATGAGGAGATGTTTGAGTTTCATATCGTTGTAGTATTGATTAGGGATATTATTACACTACGCTGTTGCTGCCGTCGTCCATGCGCGTCACTTCGTAGGGCTGCCAGGTGCCAGTCCAAGTGTACACTTGGGCTTTCATCACGTCGCCGCTGATGGTGATGTAACGAACAACTTCGGTTTCGGTGTCGGCAATGCCAGGAACGGTTACGTAGATAGACTTGCCGTCGGTTCTCCAAGTGCCGGTGTAGTGTTCTTCACCGTAGAGAACAACCTTTCCATCGGCTGAGAAGTTGAAATATTCGCTGCCTTTGGTCTCGCTGTACCATTTACCCACAATCTGTTCGGCGGTGATGGCGGCGAAGGTCTGCTTGGTAGCGGTTTCGGTCTTCTCGCTGCCGTTCATGTTGTGCGTCACGGTCATCGTGGTGCCGTCAGCGCTGAAGGTGATGCTCTTAAAGGTAAACGTGTCGCCGTAGCGAGGAGTGATGTAGAGGGCGTTGCGCGAGGGACTGTAAGTGTAAGTAAAGGACTTGAAGTTGTCTGTTACGCTCGTTGATCGAGGCATATTGGTGCCGTCGGTATATTCTATAATGCCGTTCTTGCTCTTGTCGATGGTGATGGTGCAGTCTGAGAATACCCATTTGCCTACCATCTGCTCGGGAGCCGTATAAGTGATGTCGGTGGGAGTTTCTTCTTCGGTCTGCTTCACGCCGCTTTCGGTCTTTTCAGAGCCGTTGAAGGTGTGGGTCACAACGAGGTTGCCGTTGCTGTCGAGGTGAATGTCCTTCAGCGTGAAGGAAGCGCCGTTGGCGTAGTAAGTGCAGTTGAGCACGTTCTTAGTCTTGTTGTAGGCATAGGAGAAGTTTGAGGCCGTTGTGGAACCGTCGGAGTTGGTCTTCTTCACCTGTCCCATGCCGTTCTTGGTGAGAATGAGGGAGAAGTCGGAGTACTTCCAAGTGCCTACCCATTCGTCGGCTACATATTCAACGACTTCGTCCGTCGGAGTGACGGGTTCGGAATCGTCTTCAGAGCTACAAGCGGTGAACGTTACGGAGAACGTCAGCAGGGCAACAAAGCCTGCGAAGAGATGTTTTAGTTTCATAGGAATGAGTTATGTTGTGATTTGGATTGTTATCGTGTATCGATGGCGTAAACCTTTGTTTATATATTTAGCCACAAATGTACTAATAAAAACTAACAAACTTTTGCCGTGCCATGTTATTTTGTGTACGAAGCGAAACTTTTGTAAAAATGCCCACAAAGCCCATTATGCCCATCATGCCCATTACACCCACATTTGCACATTTGCACATCTGCACATTTGCACATTAAAAAAAGCTCCGCCCCAGTGCGCACAGCACCGGAGCGGAGTTTTTTACAGATAGTGTGAGTGTCTTACTTCACGATGACCTTCTTGCCACCAATCACGTAGATGCCGCCCTTGACGGGTGAGCTTACGCGACGGCCGGAGATGTCGTAGATGGCACTGCCGTGGTTTTCGATGGTAGTAACAGCCTCATCGATTCCATCGGGGATGACGGGCTCTACGTAGGTGTAGCGCGTCACTTCGAAGGAGTTGAAGCAGAGTGCGGACGAAGCGCTCATGTTGACAAGCAAACCGAGGCTGAGCGTGGTCTCTTCCTTCACGGTGAAGTAAACGGTGTTGGAAGTCACGTCGCTCGACTTGTCCTGAAGCTCGGTGAAGGCTGCGCCAGAGGTGAGGAGGTCGGCGGTGTTGGGAAGTCCGGTGCCTTCGGCTACCACGAGATAAGAACCCTTACCGTCGCCTTCGTAAGTGCCGTAGTTGGCAGTGAAGGCGTAGGTGCCGGCGGGCACGGTGATGGTCTGGTAAACCTTGTGGTCCTTGATGACGTCGTCAAATCCGTCTTCAGTCGTCACGAAGCACATGTAGCCGCTGCGGTCGGCATCGACATGGCAACCGGTCTGCTGCTTGCCCACGGTGGTGTTCTCTACCGTCCAGTTGGAGATGGCGGTGCAGGTTTCCTTCGTGTTGTTCACGAGGTCGGCGGTGTGGGTGAAGGACGACTTGTTGTTCTTCAAGCGGCTGCTGTTGTTGGAAGCCTTGTCGGTGAAGTTGAGGCAGAACACGCCCTTGGAGAGTGCCCAAGCGTCGCCTTCAGGACCGAAGCCGGTGCGCGTACCGGTGTTGCCGTTGGAAGTAGCGTCGACAACGTCGCCGGAGCTTTGGTTGAACTGGTAGTATACCTGCAAGCCAGCTGCTTCGGCAGCGGCGATGTCGGCAATAGGTTCGTTGCAGTAGCTCTTGAGCTGGGTGGCAGTGAGACACTTGTTCCATACGCGGAATTCGTCAATCTGACCGCTCATGGGAGCAGCGTCGGAACTGAGCACGAAGCTCTTGAGTTCGCCCACGGTGGTGGCGGAACCGATGGCAGCGCTACTAATCTGCACGCCGTCGCGGTAGAAGCGTACCTGGCCGGAACCCATAGTGACAGCGTAGTGGTGCCACTGTCCGTTCACGAGATAGTCGTTCTTGGAGTTGACGGTCTTGCCGCCTACGCTAACGCTCATGGCACCGTTCTGGTTGGTGGTCATGAGGAGCGACTCGCTGGTATCACCGATGGAGTTGGCCTGAGAGGCGAGTCCGTTGGGATTCATCCACCAGTCGATGGTGAACGTCTTAAGTCCGCTTTCGAGAGGCATCTTAGAGAGGCTCAGACGGGCTGCGTCGTAGCTGAAGCTGAGTCCATTCTTGCTGTCGGCGTTGCAGACGATGAGTCCGCGTTCGAGGGTCTTGATGCCCTGGCCGGAACCGTTGGCTGCATGGAGCGTCACGTCGAACACACCTACTTTCTCGGGTGCGAAACCAGGATTGTGGTCGTTGAAGACGAGAGCGTTTTCAGCGCTTGCAAGACTCCACTGCCAGTTGGTAGGACCGTAGACTGACTTGTCGGTGAGTTGTACGGTCTCGCCCTTTACTACTACGGTGGGACTTACGCTGAGGTCGGCTTCGGGAGCTACTTCGGTGACGGTGATGGTCTGTTCTGTAGTGGCGCTCTTACCGGCGGGAGTGGTCACGGTGAGGCGTACGGTGTAGTTGCCCTTTGCGCTGTAGGAAGTGGCTACGTTGGCCTGCGAACCTTCGGTGAGGTCAGCGCCGGGGAGTTCCCACTTGTAGCTGTAACCTATTTCGGGATGAGCTGCGAGGAAGGTGACGCGTTCGCCTGTGGGCACGGTGGGACGGCTGAAGGTGAACGAGGCATCGGGAGCCTGGGCTTCCTGTACGCTGATGGTGGCGTCGGCAGTGACGGCATTGCCGTCCTTGTCCTTTGCAGTGACGCTTACCTTGTGGTCACCTGCTGTGGGGAAGCTGAAGGTGGGGCTGACGGCATTGGTAGAGTCGATGCCGGCGCTTGCGGCTTTCCACGTGAGGGTCTGTGCGGCGGTCGAGGCGGTGGCGGTGAGCGTCACGGGCATGCCGGCATAGACGGCAGCGGTGGGCTGATTGATGCTCACGCTGAGGTCGGTGGGCGTCTTGAGGTTGGGCTGCGTGGGCGAAGCTACTACGCTGTAGTTGGCGTCGAGGAGCGTGGCGTGGTGCTGTCCGCTGGTGTGGTCGCGGAGCATGGACGTGCCGCCTACGCTGACGAGGTCGCCCTTGTAATAAGCGAGGAGATCGTCGGGCAGACCGGCATCGCCGAACTGCATGCGGTAGTTGTTCTTGATTTCGTTGGCGGTACGTGCCACCTTCCAAATGCGCACTTCGTCGTACTTGGCATCCTGGTAAGAGGTGTTGCCGCTGGAGTTAGAGAAGGTGAGCGTGCCGAAGCCGCCTACGCCGCTGTACTTGCTGGAGGTGAGTCCGCCTACGCGTACACCGTTCTTATAAATGGTGAGCACGTTCTTCTTTACCACGATGGCTACGTGTGTCCAAGTGCCCTTGGTGAGCACGCCGGAGACGTTGGCGCGGTTGGAGGTGTCCCAACCTGCGGTGAAGGTGCCGTCGGAGTTGGCGTGGAACATAAACTGTCCCCATCCCGGTCCAGCGCTCTGGTTCCAGTTGGCGAGGGAGTTGGGATTGATCCAGTATTCGATGGTGGCTTCGGTATACTTCGTACCGAAGACGTCAGGAATGCTGAAGCCGGACTTCTGAAGGTTGAGAATCTGGTTGGCCACAGCGGTGGAGGGCGATGAAACCGTCACTTTTGTGGATTCCTTGCTGCCGTAGACGGCAGTCACGCCATACTCTGTAGCCTCGTCGGAGGTGAGGTCGTATTTGGTGGCTGAAGCGTCGAGCGTGGCAATGACGTTGTCGCCCTGGTATATCTTATAACCCGTCACTTTGTTGGCAGACGAAACGGGGGAGGTCCAGTGGATGGCGCCGTCGGCGATGGTCACGTTTTCAGGAGAGTAAATGCCTTCGCCTTGAACCACTACGGAGATGATGGTGCGGTTACCCTTGTTCTGGATGCTCACACCGTCGGTGCCGGTGGTGAAGGGGGTTTCGATGCCGAGTGCGTCCTGCACGTAGTCGATGATGGAGGCGCTGTAGACGTGGCCTTCACCGATGGCGGTTGACTTGGTGTCGATCATGAAGAAGTACTTGAGGGGCTTGTTCATGTCGAAGCCGTCGGTGAGGTCGGTGAGGTCGTAGCCGAACTCCATGGGCTCGGTGTGGAGCTTACCGTCGGCCCAGCGACCGAGCATAGGAATCTCGGGAGCGGGGTTGGTGTCGCCGTTGGCACCGTCGCCGGCATATTTGAAGTGGTCGAATGCCTGACTCTTTTCGGGTTCGGTGGCATTGACGTCGGACGAAACGCCGGCGCTCAGATAGAGTTCGCTGCGGCGAGAGTAGTCCATCTTAATCTTGATGGTACGCTTGGGCACGTAGTTCTTGCGTACGCGGTAGATTTCGGGCTGCCAGTAGCTGGTGGGCTTGGTAGCACCGTCGGCAAATGCGGGACCGGCATTGGCGTAGGGGCAGTAGATGAAACCGCCGTTGCACCAGCCGTCGCCCCAAGAGTTGACAACGATCCAGGCGCCAACTTCGTCCTTGTCCTTCTCGCCGTACACACCGTTGCCGTCGAGGTCAAACTCTATGCGGTCGTCGTAGCCGACCACGGTGAGTGCGTGGTCCACGCTCTTACCCCAGGCTTTGACGTAGTATTTGTTGGTCACGCCGAGTTCGTCGTTGGTAGGAGTGGAGGGAATGGGTTGCCAGTTACCACCACTTGCCACGCCGATGCCGACGATGCCGCCGGAGTGGAAGTCGGAGTCGCCGTTGTGGTTCCAGAGCCAGTTCTTCACGGCTTCGCGTCCTTCTTCGCTCTGCACGCTGACGGGGAAGTTGGAGGGCTGAAGCATACGGTTGAACATGGCTTCGTACCACTTTTCGTAACCGGTCATCCAACCGAAGTCGTTGTTCGTCTCTTCCTGATAACCGAAGAGGCTGGAGTAGGTCTGACCGCCGTAGGTAGCAGCGGAGGGCACGCCGACGTGCTGCACGAAGGCGTCTTTGCCGGAGTTACCGTTGGTCAGGAGCCAGACGAAGTGGGAGGGATAGTAGTTGTGTGCGTCCTTTCCGTCGGTATTGCGGAAAGAGTTGAGTTCATGACTGAACATGTAGCAGATGCGGGAGGCGGAGCCGCACGAACCGCCGCTCTGGTTGAAGACGGGCGGGAAATAGGGCGTGTCGGCATTGTTGTAGTGGTCGGGCCGCGTTTCAGCAGCCTTCGCACCCACCTTTCGCATGGGGCGGAGGAGCGAGTAGTCGGGGTTGACCTTGTCGGAGTAGTCGGGATACTTGGTGCGGTCAACGTCCTGCGCGCTCATCGTACCCGGCAGCACAGCGGCTGCCAAAAGGGTGAGTTTCAGAATGTTGTTCATTTGGGTATTTGTTAGATTCGTTATTTTTCGCGTATTAGAATGCGGTGCGCAGAATGCTTGGTTTGCGCACATACGCACGTGATGGGGCAAAGTTACGAATTTATCAGATTGAGATATCAAAACGCGCGGTAAAGTTATAGAATGTCCTATGGTGAATTTCATCAAAAGAGGACTTACAAGCATTGTATTTTGTTCACCAATTTCTCGTTTCGTTGTTCTGTCAGCACGCATTTTAACACGCAAGAATCGCGTAGAAATCACCAACCGCACACTTGCCCGAATATACGCGATTCTCAGCGTGCGGAGATTTGAGTTATTTTAAAAAGCTTTCTATCAAACAATAATACATTACACACTTCTCGGCTTCACATGACCAAAAAGGGCGAAAAGTGGGGCGTTTCCGGGCTAAAGGCCAAGGCTTCCAGAAAAAATTTGCTGCCTTGGAATTTAAATTTGCTGCCTTGGAATTTTTACGAGCTGCCTTGGAGTTTCAGCTCGGACCATTCGAGGCTCAAAAAATAGGTTTTGTTTTTCTATTTCAATAGTCGCGATTGTCTATATTCCGTCACGCGTTTAACAGTCAAACTGCAAAAAACGCGGAGCACATACACGGTGCCCCGAGCGATTTTCGTAATTTTGTGGCTATAAACGAACCTATGCCGGAAAGCCTGCGATGGCAACACATTTTTCGGCACAAAAAACATCATTTCTCCCCTATGAAACTCTTGCTTTTGGGCAGCGGCGGCCGTGAGCACGCGCTGGCATGGAAAATTGCACAAAGTCCGCGTATCGACACACTCTACATTGCACCCGGCAATGCCGGTACGGCACAGGTAGGCACCAACGTGAACCTTAAGGCCGACGACTTCGAAGGCATCTCCAAGTTTGTCACCGACAATGCGGTAGACATGGTGGTGGTAGGCCCCGAAGATCCGCTGGTAAAAGGCATCTACGACTATTTCAAGACGTGCGAAGCCGTGAAGGATGTGCCCGTGATAGGTCCGTCGAAGGCAGGTGCCGTGCTTGAAGGCTCAAAAGATTTTGCCAAAGGCTTCATGAAGCGTCACAACATCCCGACGGCGGCTTACGCCACGTTCGACGGCACACAAGTTGAAGAAGGTTGCAGCTTCCTCGAAACGCTCCAGCCGCCTTATGTGCTGAAAGCCGACGGTCTCTGCGCCGGAAAGGGCGTACTCATCGTGCCTACGCTCGAGGATGCCAAGCGCGAACTCCGCGACATGCTCGGCGGTATGTTCGGCAACGCCTCAAGCCGCGTGGTCATAGAAGAGTTCCTTAGCGGCATTGAGTGTTCGGTGTTCGTACTGACCGACGGCACGCACTACCAGCTCCTTCCCGAAGCGAAGGACTACAAGCGCATTGGCGAAGGCGACACAGGTCTCAACACAGGCGGCATGGGTTCCGTTTCGCCCGTTCCTTTTGCCACGAAAGAATGGATGGCAAAGGTGGAGAACGAGATTGTTCGCCCCACCGTCGACGGACTTCGTGCCGAAGGCATTGACTACAAGGGTTTCATCTTCTTCGGCCTCATCAACTGCGACGGGCAGCCGAAGGTCATCGAATACAACTGCCGCATGGGCGACCCCGAAACGGAGACCGTGATGCTTCGTCTCAAGAGCGACATCGTAGACCTCTTCGAAGGTGTGGCAAAGGGCGACCTCGACAAGCGCACCGTAGAATTTGACGAACGTGCTGCCGTGTGCGTGATGTGCGTTTCGGGCGGTTATCCGCAAGCCTACGACAAGGGCTTCCCCATCACGGGCGCCGAAGTGGAAGGCAGCGTGGTGTTCCACGCCGGCACCGCCCTCAAGGACGGTCAGCTCGTCACCGCTGGCGGCCGCGTCATCGCCGTCAGCTCTTACGGCAAGGACAAGGCCGAAGCCTTGGCACAGTCCATGAAGGGCGCCGAACAAATTCAGTTCGAAAAGAAATACTTCCGCCGCGACATCGGACAGGACCTCTAAGCCACTTCAACTTCGCCTACTATGGGGACGATGTTTTCGGAAACGTCGTCCCCATAGAGCGTAGTTTATACCTCACTCGTTTTTCTAATTTTTTATGTACAGCCACAGTTTTCGCTCATCCGTAGTCACGGGCAGTTTCACGTTGCCCGTAATGGCCGTCCTCACCCTCGTGGTGTGGATGTTTCCCGACGTGGAGAACTGGAAACTTTGGGCAGGACTGGGCATGACGTTCCTGACGGCCTACTCCATCATGGAACTCAACAACCGCCACGCCCTTCTCCGTGTGCGTTCGCGCATGATGAGCGTGAGTTTCCTCACGCTTATGCTCACGTGTCCGGCACTCCACGCCTGGCACATCGGCATGGTGCCGTCGCTCTGTTACGTGGTGAGCTATCTGCTGCTGTTCGCCTCCTACCAGAAGCTACGGGCAGAAGGCTACGTATTCCACGCCTTCCTCTTCTGCGGCATAGGCAGCCTGGTGTTCCCGCCCATGCTCGTACTGCTCGTGGCGTTCTACTTCAGCATGATATTCCAGTTGCGAAGTTTCACGTGGCGCACATTCATGGCAGGACTTTTCGGACTCGCCGTCCCCTATTGGTTCTATGCCGCCTACGCCGTATGGCACAACCACCTCGACACAGCATTCGTCTACTTGCTTGAGTGGTTCCACCCCGCCCTACCCGACTATTCGCAGCTCAGCGTTCCGCAACTCACCACGGCAGCGTTTCTCATATTCATCGTAATCGTTTCGCTCGTCCATTTCTTCCACACAGCCTACAACGACAAAATACGCACCCGCATGCTTTTCTACGTGCTCGTCACGCAGGAAATTTGTCTACTCGTAGGCATGGTGATGCTCCCCACGCATTTCGAAACGCAGCTGCGCCTTTTTGCCGTAAACAGTGCCGCTTTCATAGCCCACTACTACGCTTTCGGTCGCGGACGCTTCTTTGACCTTTGGTTCAATCTCTCCGTACTGCTGTTCGTAGCGCTCGGCGTGTTCAACTACCTGTGCCTCTACGGTCCGCTGAACCATCTGCAAACCCTACGGCCTCTCCTCGGCGTGACGCTGTGGTAGAGTCAAGCTACAAACATTCCGTTTTATGGACGCTTTCATACAGTATCTCGTTTCCTACGGCGACATCGGCATGTTCGTGTCCGCCTTCCTGGCGGGCAGCGTGTTGCCCTTCAGCTCCGAAGTCGTCATGGTCGCACTCCTTGCTGCCGGCGCGCCGCCCGACGAAATTCTCGTCTGCGCCACAGCGGGCAACACTTTAGGCTCGCTTTTCAACTACGGCGTGGGAAGTCTCGGCCGCGAAGAATGGATCACACGATGGACGAAAGTAAGTCCCGAAAAACTCGAAAAGGGCAAGCGCTGGGTGCGCAACTACGGCGCGTGGGCAGGACTCCTTGCGTGGATTCCCATCCTTGGCAGCGTCATCACAGTGGCCATGGGCTTCCTTCGTGTAAAGCTCGTCTATGCCGTTGCCGCCATGGCGACAGGCAAATTCGTACGCTACTGGATACTGCTCGGACTTTACCGCGCGGCATAAGCGCGTCTTCATTTTACAAAATTATCCCCTACAGAATTTTCCAGATGATCATTCCCCACAAACGCATTCCCCTCATCACTGCCACGCTTTGTGTCGTAGCGATTCTTCTCGCCACGGCAACCAGCTGCAAGCACAAGCCCGAACTTTCCCGTCCTGTACTCACGGTGAGCATAGAGCCGCTGCGCTATGTGGTAGAAAACATCTGCGGCAGCCTTTACGAAGTGCGCACCATCATGCCGCAAGGGGCAAGTCCTGAGACCTACGAACCTACGCCAC
Organism: bacterium; assembly: GCA_963656685.1. Taxonomy (GTDB): domain Bacteria; phylum Bacteroidota; class Bacteroidia; order Bacteroidales; family Bacteroidaceae; genus Alloprevotella. The sequence goes on from CAVKJJ010000043.1 coordinate 12,151, forward strand.
GCCAGATGATGGAACTGAGCGAAAGCCGCCTCGTGTTCCGCGCCGGAAGTCTGGGCTTTGAGCAGACGAGTCTGCCCAAAATGCTCCATGCTGCGAACGGCATGCGACTCGTTAGCCTGGAAGAAAGCATCACGCCGATTGCCGACGCCGATGCGCACCACGGTTCACAGTCGGGCTACGACCCGCACACGTGGATGTCTACTGAGAATCTACGCATCTACGCCCGCAACGCCTGCGAAGCGCTCGCACAGCTCGACTCCGCCCACGCCGATACGTTCCGCCTCAACCTCGCGCGTTTTGAAGAGCAACTCAACAGTCTTGACAACGAACTCGCTGCGGAACTCAAGCCGCTCGTTTGCCGCTCGTTTCTCATTTATCATCCGGCACTCGGCTATTTTGCCCGACAGTACGGACTGCGACAAATGGCGGTCGAAGCCGACGGCAAAGAGCCTTCCGTTAGCCGCATGCAGACGCTCGTCAGCGACTGTAAGGATGCGGGAGCGAGAGTATGCTTCATCTCTGCCGAGCACGCTGGCGAAGGGGCACGCCGCATAGCCGAAACAGCAGGGCTGCGCGTGGTTGAAATAAATCCGCTTGCCTACGACGTGTGCGCACAATTCCGTAACATTGCCAAAGCCCTGAAGAATGAATGACCTCACCCCCGAAGAATTGATGCACATCCACAACGTTTGCCTCAGTTACGGCGAGCGTCATGTGCTGTGCCACATCGACGAATATGTAAAAAAGCGCGATTTCATCGTGCTTACAGGCCCCAACGGCGGCGGAAAGACCACGCTGCTGCGCCTCGTGGCGGGACTGCTGCAACCGACGTGTGGCACGATAGAACGGCGGAAAGGCGTCGTCATAGGCTACCTCCCACAATACCGCCACATCGACCGCCAATTCCCCACCACGGTGGAGGACATTGTGCTCTCCGGTCTCTCCAACCGAAAGAAGCTATGGCAACGGTTCACCGCCGACCACCGCAACCGCGTTCACGAAGTGTTGCAAACCTTCCATCTCGAAGACCTTGCCGGGCGCCCCATCTCCGACCTTAGCGGCGGACAGTGGCAACGCACGCTCTTGGCACGCGCCTTCGTTTCGCGTCCCGACCTGCTGCTCCTCGACGAACCCGAAACGCACCTCGACGAGCCGTCGCGCGCCGAACTCTACGCACTGCTTCAGGAGCAAGGCAAGGAAAGCGCCATCGTTGTCGTCAGCCACGACGAGCACCAGTTTCCCCACGTCCCCAACCTCCGCATCTGGCACGTAGAAGACAAAAAGGTTGTGGAAAGAAGCGAGTGGTAAAAGACATAACAAGACATAACCGCTCATAGTAAAAATGCTATGAGCGGTTATTTTATTAATCATCCGAAATGAACAGACTTGCCAGTAAAGGATCTAGGCAGTCAGTTCTCGAATTTTGTCGGGAAATCCTTATTTCACGAGTTGCTTTGTGGTTGTTCCGTCCTCTCTAAGCAGAACATTTACACCTCGCTCAGGACGTGACAGTCTGCGGCCATCAAGAGAATAGCGAGCCTTGACGGAGACGGATGCAGGCACGGAGGTAACCTTTTCGACAGACGTAGTTTTAGGATCAATCTTATAGAAGTAGCCTTCAGACGTCGTCAGATAGAGATTACCATTCAACTTCATAATTTTGAGCTCACCACCAAATTTATCGTCAAGTTCGAGAACGGTTTGCCCATCCTCATTCACAACCTTAAAACCATTCGTATCCCAACGATGTATCAAGGTACGACGGTCAACGACTCCATCACCATCAGAGTCGTATTCATTCTCAACCTCATCCGTAGCTTTTAGAACCGGGACGACGTACTCGAACTTTTCATCGTTGTTAAACAGTGTTTGGGTTACAGAGAAGGGTTGGTCGGGATAGGTATTGTTGTCATAATCCTCAAAATCTAGTTCGTAAATGCTACCGTAACCCGAGGATTCTTGTGTATTGATAGTTTCCCATTCACCAGTAAGAGTATTTAGCTGTTGTGTCTCATAACGCTCAGTACATTCTTGCGCTTGCACATTGAAAGTACGAGCAACGTTCAAGTCGTCATCATAGATAGACACAACTTTATTTTGATGGTTCTCCGTCACAAGAACAGGCTTGCCTGTAAAAGAAAACATCTTTGGCACAACCGACCATTCGCCGGTAATCTCTTTGACACTTTGTGCATTGGCGCAGAGACATGCAACCAACGAGGCCACACATAAGAAAACTTTCTTTTTCATAATCACGAATGTTAGTAGAATTGGTTTGACATTATTTATCGCAAAGGTATAGATTCAAATCTTACCCCCCCACTTATACATTAATTAACTTACAATAGCGCAATAGAGTTATTTCAATTGCAGCAAATAACGAAGATATTAGATTTCGGGAGAGGGCGGATGATATTAGAATGGACGATACGTCAATGTCGTGTAGAGCTGTGACGTTTTGAAAACGTCACCCCCATAAGCAATGCATCACCTTGTGTACCCCCATAAAAAGCGAAATAGCACACGCCTCACGGCGGATGCTATTTCTTCGTCATTTACCTAAAAAACACTATTACCTTTTATCTATTATTCATTGTAATGCTTCAAACAACGCCTTCAGTAAACTGAGGCCATCAAATATGAAACATGCCTATCGTCTTCTATCAGATTGAGCCAACTTTGGACGAGAGCGTGAAGGTCTTGCTCTGCGTACCCTTGGTGTAAGTAGCTCCTTCGGTGAGTCCGTGGAAAGTAGTACCACCCGTCACTGTACCACCAGAGTAGATGGTGTAGCTCGTGGACTGCTTGAGGTTCGGCGAACTGAAGAGTATCGTGGCCGAGCCGTAAGCACGGGGCACAGTGAAACTCATCACCTGGTTGCCAGAAGCGTCGCAGACGGTGTAAACAAGTCCGTTCGTTGCCGTGGCGCGTGACCAAACTACGGAACACTGCGAGGAGGCAGAACTTGTCGGAGTAGACGTGCTACCGCCGAAGCCTACGAGCGTACCGCCATTGATGGCGAACGTATTTTGGTCGCAGTCGAAACCTTCTTCAGGAGCCGACGTTCCACTCGAAACGATGAAGCCGCCATTGATGGTGAGCGTACCGTTGGAGTCTATTCCGTCGTTGTTCGTGGCGTAAGCAAAGATTTTGCCTCCGTTGATTACGATGCTCTTAGAAGCGTTGAAGGAGTCGTCGTAGGTGTTGCATTCGAGCGTACCGCCGTTGATGGTAAGTATGTTCTTGCTTTCCATACCTTCACCGCCGTCAGCTTTCGTAGTAATGGTGAACGTACCGTTGTTGACCACGATGTCGCTTTCGCAACGGATGGCTTTCGGGTTTCCGCCACCGCTGGATTGGCCAGGCTGTCCGCCTCCGCCACCGCCGGGGTTTCCACCACCGCCGCCACCGGGTCCGCCGCCTCCGCCAGGACCGCCACCGCCGCCAGGACCGGCAAGCACGTTGGGCGTTTCGCTGAAGTCGTCAGAGGCTTCTGTGGTTCCGCTCCACCAGCCACCGCCTCCTGAAGAACTAATCTTCGAGCCGGTTGTAGCTACGGTGATTACGGGGCAGTGTGTGTCGTCGCCAAACGTTGACTTCCCGTCGGCTGAGATACATTTGCCACCTGTACCGGAAGCGGTAATGTTGATAGTTCCGTCTTGTATAAAGAGTTCTCCGTTGGCTTTGATACCTGTGGAGCAATAAGTGTCGCTTGTGTTTGACGTATTGGTATACGTGCCTCCGGCTCCAGAGAGCGTAGCTTTCACGCTACCGCCCGTGATGGTGAGGTTACCGTCGGACGAAACACCTTTGCCGCCCGCACCCGTGTGGGTAATGTCGATAGCAGCACCGCTAAGGGTGAGTACAGAGTCGCACTTGATGGCTGTGCAGTAACTTACGTCGTTGTCGGCCACTACGGCAGCTCCCGAGCATTTGAAGGTGAGCGTACCGCCGGCGAGCGTCATGTTGCCGCCGCTTTTAAAGCCTTTGGTCTGGTTGCCAGTGAGCGTTACGTTGAACGTACCGCCATTTACGGCAAACGTAGAGTCGCACTTGAGTGCTTTCGTGTCGGCTGTCGCTGCTGTGAGGTTGAGCGTACCGCCGTTAATTTCTACATATCCTTCACCAGCATCTACGCAGTCGCCTGTAGTAGCTGCTACTTTAAGGCTTCCGCCATCCATCTGGAAATAGTCCTTGGCATGGATGCCGTCGTTGGCGGCTGCTGTCACGGTGACGTTTCCGCTCTTTATGCGGATGTAGTCGTCGGAGCAGATGGCGTGGTTGGAGTTACCTTTCACGGAGAGTGCTCCGTCGCCTTCGAATACCAATTGGCCTTCGCTAAAGAATGTGCCTTTTTGGTCTTCTTCGCCTGCGTCGGCATAAGTTGCCGCGTCGGTGAGTGTATTGGTGGTGCCGTCAGCGAGCTGTACGGCAGTTTTTTTCTTGCTTTGAATGTTGATAGCAGGACCGTCCGCGCCTGTGATGTCCACTCCGTCGAGCACGAGCACCTGCTTGTTGGGGCTGTAGAGCTTGAAAGCTCCCGTGCCGCTACCGGAGAGGCGATAGGTGAGTTCGGAAGTGAGTGCCGAAACGGCGGTCACCTTGGCATTGCTATCTACGCTGATGTCCAAGCCGCGGAACGCATACGGATTCACCACGTTGGCTTTGCCGTTGGCATAGTTCACGGTGATTTCGCTCTGTTGCGCACCGAATGTGATACTGTCAATCTGCGCTACGGGAACTTCGCCCGTTGTGGTTCCAAGATGGAAATAGGCTGTAGCTCCGTCTTTGCTGAAGTCAATGCTGTCAGTCGATGTGATGTCGGTAAGCAGCGTCACCCCGTCAGTCCGATGTATTCGCACAACGTCCTGCGCCGAAGCATAGCTCGGACAAAGAAGTGCCGCGGCAGCAATGAGCAGGTGTTGAGTTCTTTTACTTTGTTTCATAGGACTTTTGATGTTTGGGGAGGACATCTGAAAGTTATCACGCTGCAAAAGTATACAACTTCTTAGGCTTTTCCAAATAAATTAGCCAAACTTGCTGCTTTAATGTACGAAATTCCGACTTTGCCACATGTACGCTTTTGTACATTTTGCGCTATAAAATACGCCGCGAGCGTCTTTTGTGAAACGGAATACCTATAACTTGATTGCAAAAAGCTACCTAATACACTGCATTCCACGAGTATAAGATAGAACGTTTACACCTATCCGCGATTATCAGATGGCGTATTTCGCACCTATCCGCGATTATTGTTTGTGCAAATATACACCTATCCGCGATTATTGGGAAAGAATCGGCCCTATTTTTTTTGTGATGTAAAGTAACGCATAAGGATCAGGCGCGGAATATTTCTGTACTTTTGCAAAAGAAGAACTACGCTTATCGCACATTGACTTACATGAAACGCATTTTTCCCCTTTTTCTTTTTGCCGCACTGTTTGCGGCGCAGCCAGCCTCAGCGCAGCGAACAGAGACGGTGCTCGACGACGGATGGGCGTTCCACCGTGGCGAGGCTGAAGGCGCACAGGCGCCTGACTACAACGACCGCCGCTGGCAGCGCGTCAGCGTGCCGCACGACTGGGCCATCTATGGACCTTTTGACCGCAAGAACGACCTGCAGAACGTAGCCGTGACGCAAAACTTGGAAAAGGCGGCTTCGGTGAAGACGGGCCGCACGGGCGGACTGCCCTACGTGGGCATTGGTTGGTACCGCCGTTCGTTCAAGTCCACGCCCGGCATGCGCACCACGCTCGTCTTTGACGGCGCCATGAGCGAGGCGGAGGTTTACGTGAACGGACAGAAAGCCATCTTCTGGCCTTATGGTTACAATACGTTCCACTGCGACGTCACCGACCTCGTCCATGTCGACGGTACGGACAACGTCCTTGCCGTGCGGTTGGAAAACAAGCCGGAGTCGAGCCGCTGGTATCCCGGCGCCGGACTTTACCGCAACGTGCACCTCGTGGAGACGGAACCGATTCACGTTCCCGTATGGGGCACGCAACTCACCACGCCCCATGTGGCGGAAGACTTTGCCTCGGTGCGTCTGCTCACTACGGTGGAGAATGCCGACACGGCTTTGCTGCGTGTGGAAACGCGCATTCTCGATGCCGAAGGGCGCGAGGTGGCCTGCCGCGAGAGGAACACGCGCATTATCCACGGCAGTCCCGTGGAACAGCATTTCACCATAGACCATCCGCACCTTTGGTCGCCCGAAACGCCTTACTTATATAAGGCGGTGACGCGCATCTATGCCGCAGGACGCCTGCAGGACACTTACGAAACGCCCTTCGGCGTGCGAAGCATAGAGTTTGTGGCGGACAAAGGTTTCTACCTCAACGGCGAGTCGCGCAAGTTCAAGGGCGTATGTTTGCACCACGACCTCGGCCCGCTCGGCGCTGCCGTCAACGAGAGCGCCATTCGCCACCAGCTGCGTCTGCTCAAGGAGATGGGTTGCGACGCCGTGCGCACCACGCACAACATGCCGGCTCCGGAACTGGTAAAACTCTGCGACGAGATGGGTTTCATGCTCGTGGTGGAGGCTTTCGACGAATGGGACGTGGCGAAATGTGCCAACGGCTACCACCGGTTCTTTAAGGACTGGGCGGAACGCGACTTGCAGAATATGGTGCGCCACTACCGCAACAATCCGTCGGTCGTGATGTGGAGCATTGGCAACGAAGTGCCCACACAATGGCGCGCCGACGGTTACAAGACGGCGGCTTTCCTTCGCGACATCTGTCACCGCGAGGATCCTACGCGTCCCGTGACGTGCGGCATGGACCAGGTGTCCAGCGTGCTCGGCAACGGCTTCGGCGCAGTGCCCGACATTCCGGGCCTTAACTACCGCACGCACCGCTACGTGGAGGCTTACGAACGTTTGCCGCAGGGCATGGTGTTGGGCAGCGAGACGGCATCGACCGTCAGTTCGCGTGGCGTGTACCATTTTCCGGTAAAGAAGGATGCGCAACACGTTGATGCGGACCACCAGTCTTCGTCGTACGACATGGAGTACTGCTCGTGGTCTAATCTGCCTGACGAGGACTTCGCCCTTGCTGACGACTATCCCTGGACGTTGGGACAGTTCGTGTGGACGGGTTTTGACTACCTCGGCGAACCTTCGCCTTACGACACGGATGCCTGGCCCAACCATTCATCGGTGTTTGGCATATTCGACCTGGCTTCGCTGCCCAAAGACCGTTACTATCTTTATCAGAGTCAGTGGCTGAAGAACTCCTACCCTACCGTACATATTTTGCCTCACTGGACATGGCCAGGACGCGAAGGCAAGGTGACGCCGGTTTATGTCTACACGTCGCTCCCCGCCGCCGAACTTTTCGTGAACGGAAAGAGCCAGGGCGTAAGGAGCAAGAAGTCGCGCGACGAAGCCACGACGACGCAGGAACGCTACCGCCTGATGTGGGATAGCGTGCGCTACGAACCGGGCGAGTTGAAAGTGGTGGGCATCGACTCTACGGGACAGCGTTCGGAATTTCCTTCTTACGTGTTTACCGCAGGCCGTCCGCACCACATCGAGGTGATGGGACGCGACGGCGAATGCCTGAAGGCCGACGGTAAAGACCTTTACTACTGGACGGTAAGCGTGGTGGACGAAAACGGAAATCTCTGTCCGGACTACGACGGGTTGCTCCACTTCAAGGTGACGGGCGAAGGCACTTTCCGTGCGGCGGCGAACGGTGACCCCACGTCGCTCGAGTCGTTCCAGAGCCAGGAGATGCATGCTTTCCACGGCCAGCTCACCGTCATCGTGCAGTCCACGCGCCGTGCCGGCACCTCGCGCCTGACGGTTACGGGCAAGGGGCTACAGAAGGGCCTTGGCGACGTGCTGGTGGAAGAGGCTGAGGAATAAAACCTTCTATGGAGGTGACGTTTTCAAAACGTCACGTTCTACACGAGGCATGAGGCGCAGCCGCACAAAATCCTCCGTGAGGCCGTGTTGAGCGCGACGTTTTGAAAACGTCGCCCCCATACGCAGCGCACAAAGTCACAAAGATGCCAACAAAAAAGGCGAATCCATTGATGGATTCGCCTTTTTTGTATTGTGCAATACGCTGATTTACTTCACGCTGATTTCGTCCACGAAGAGGAAGCCGGGGTTGCCGTGACCGCCGTGCCACTCGGGCATGCTGTGTTCAGAGGTGACGCGGAGACGCACGTAGCGGGCGGTGACGCTGTCAAAGCGGGCGCACTTGCCGAGCACCATGCCGGGAAAACCCTTCTCCGTGCTGGCTTCGTCCTTGGTGTAAACGGACTTGAAGTCGGTGCCGTTATCGGAAGTGAAGACCTCTATCTTACGCGGACCGAAAATCCAATCGCCCGTCTCGATGCACACGTTGAAGTTGACGGTAGAGAAATCCGTCGGCTTGCCGAGGTCGATGACGGCGTCGAGGTCGTGACCGGCAAAGCCAATCCAGCGTCCCGTGCGGTAGTTCTTCGTTTCGCCTTCAAGACCGTCCACGAGGAGCTGCGCTCCGGCGTAGGTATAGGAAGGGTTGGAAGGTTCGAGCAAGCGGATGGGGCATGCCGTGGCTTTGTTAAAGCGGAACGATTCGCCCACTTCGGGAGTCTTCGTCGTGCCACGGAAGGCAGCAGCGCGGAGTTTGCACGTCTTGTCGATGGCAATGGGGGCGGTGTAGAGCGCGGACGAGGCGGTAGGTTCGCTGCCGTCCAGCGTGTAGCGCACGGGGGCATTGTCGAAGGTTGTGAGTTCGGCCATGATGGCGTGACGCGTGGTGTCCTGCGAGAGATTCATATGCACGTTGTAGATGGTGCGTGCGTAGTTGTAACCCTTCACGTTGTAGATGTCGATGAGACGGGGCAAGCGCTGGAGGAAGCGGTCGTAGTCCTTGTGCTCGGGCTTGCTCCACTGCACTTCGCTGAGGGCTGCCATACGCGGGAGTTCCATGTACTCAATCTGGCGATAGCTGGGCATATATTCTGTCCAGCAGTTGGCCTGAACGCCAATGATGTGTTTCTGCTGTTCGGCGGTGAGGCTCTTTGGCATGGGCTCGTAGCTGTACACGCGCTCAATGGGGAGATAACCGCCGATGGCTTCGGGTTCGTTCTTGGTGTCGGCGCTCTGGTAGTAGTCGAAGTAGAGATAGGTGTTGGGGGTCATCACGACGTCGTGGTTCTGCTTGGCAGCTTCGATACCGCCAGCCTCGCCGCGCCACGACATGACGGAAGCGTTGGGTGCCAGTCCGCCTTCGAGAATCTCGTCCCAACCAATCATGCTGCGACCGAGTTTCGTGAGGTGTTCCTCGGCGTGACGGATGACGTAGCTCTGCAGGCGCTCTTCGGCTGAGTGCTTGCCGTCGGCTTCGAGGTTGTTGGCCTTGATGCGTGCCTGACATTTGGGGCAGGTCTGCCAAACGGTCTTCGGACATTCGTCGCCGCCCACGTGGATGTACTGTGAGGGGAAGAGTTTGACCACTTCGTCGAGCACGTCGTCAATGAATTTGAGGGTTTTGTCGTTACCGGCGCAGAGCACGTTGTCCGACACGCCCCACATGGTCCACACCTTATACGGACCTCCCGTGCAACCGAGTTCGGGATAGGCGGTGAGGGCGGCTTGCATGTGGCCGGGCATGTCAATCTCGGGCACGATGGTGATGTGGCGCTCAGCGGCGTACTTCACGATTTCCTTTATTTGCTTCTGGGTGTAGAAGCCGCCGTAGGGAATGCCGTCGTAGCGTCCCGTGTTGTGACCAATCACGGTTTCGTCGCGCTGCGAACCGATGGTGGTGAGTTTGGGATATTTCTTTATCTCAATGCGCCATCCCTGGTCGTCGGTAAGGTGCCAGTGGAAGCGGTTGATGTTGTGGAGGGCGAGCATGTCGATGAAGCGGCGCACGGAGTCGATGCCGACGAAGTGGCGCGACACGTCGAGGTGGGCTCCACGGTAGGAGAAGCGGGGTGCATCGCTCACTTCGGTGGCGGGCACGGTGATGCCGCGTTCGCCGCAGGCTCCTGTGGGGAGCGACTTGCGGAGGGTCTGCACGCCGTAGAACACGCCGGCTGCCGATGCACCGTCAATGAGGATGAGTTCGCTGTTGGCACGAAGGGTATAGGCTTCGGGATTGCTGTTTTTGAGCGAAGCGGTGAGTCGGATGCAGTTGCGCTGCGCGGGCATGTTGGTGATGGCGAGGCTGAGTCCGGTGCTTTCATGGATGTAGTCGGCGAGGAATTCGGCTTCGCGCTTGAGGGCTTTGTTGCTGGAGGGATAGCAGATGAGGGTTTTGGGCGACAACTGGAACGCGCCGCCTTGCGTGGCGGTGACCTTTTGTGGCATGGGCACCACGTGGAAGTCTGCCATCTGTGCATTCATCGCCGTAGGCATCAGAAAGGAGAAAAAGGCGATGGAAGCGGCAATTTTTGATTTAAGATTCATGCTGATTTGGGGTTGTAGTGATTAAGAATGGGTCAAAGATAAGCATTTAATGGTAATGTACAATTTTGGGAATGTGCAAATATTGCCGAAGGGAGATATTCTACGCTACGCGCGCGCGTATACACCAAAGTTTGTGCAAGCTGCCGTCACCCGTCACCGTCACGGACGGTTTTGCGTGCTAGCGCCGCATATGGGGGCGACGTTTTCAAAACGTCGCGCTCTACACGACTCATACAAGTAAAGTCCCACAAAAGGGTGACAGCATAAAGAAACGGATACAGATATTTTGCTTTATTAAACCTTTGCTGTCACCATAGGCCGTGACGATTTTTTAGTGGTGTTTGACGAGTATTTAGCGGTGCAGAAAAGTTGCCGTCACCCCACGAAAAGCATTTAACACACGGAGTAACAGTGTATTGAGCAAAAACAAGACCCACAAGAGGGTGAAGGATGACAGTAGAATGTACAAACCTTGGTGTAATGCGCGCGTGCGCGCGTACGCGAGGCGATGTTTGTACCGAAATATTCAAGCCAAGAAATTGTGAACGTTTATAAATTTTGGGCTA
>CAVKJJ010000044.1:0-22852 GCA_963656685.1 bacterium
GTTTCAATCCACGCACCCACAGGGGGTGCGACTGGTACTCGTCAAGATTATTCTATGCAACTTAATGTTTCAATCCACGCACCCACAGGGGGTGCGACGTTTCGCAATTACCTCTGCAAATTGCAATACTTGTTTCAATCCACGCACCCACGGGGGGTGCGACTTGTTCAAAGCCGTGCCTGTATTCTCATACGACTGTTTCAATCCACGCACCCACGGGGGGTGCGACGAATTATGGATATTTCCAACTCGCGGACCTCAAGTTTCAATCCACGCACCCACGGGGGGTGCGACCTATAATGCCTAAGGAGTATTCCACTCCTCTTATGTTTCAATCCACGCACCCACGGGGGGTGCGACATCAATGAGGTTGTCATCTTCAGCCATTGAAGACACGTTTCAATCCACGCACCCACGGGGGGTGCGACATGGCTTGGCTGCAATTGGTACACCAAAAAGGTCTGTTTCAATCCACGCACCCACGGGGGGTGCGACAAACTGGTGACGATAGCACAAGTCGTTGCCAAGGTTTCAATCCACGCACCCACGGGGGGTGCGACAACGCTTTGTTGGTCATCGAGAGCAACACGCTCGTTTCAATCCACGCACCCACGGGGGGTGCGACTGCATATTCAATAAAGCCAGTATATCATATAGCAAAACTTAGCAGTTTTGCGAATGACGGCAATATAGATAGGTATAAAAGATAATATGTGCTTCTTAAAAGCGTAAGTTGTTGGTTTCCAAGAGGTGCGAAACTAGCGGAGTTTGATGCAATGCTATAGGTTCGCACCGCCTAAAGTTAGATGATGAGTTCGCCGGTAAAGTCGATACCCGTGTCTTTCCCGAGCGTCTCAACCTTACGCTTCCAATTGTTCCCTAAGTTGTAAAAGCGCACACTATCTTGCTCTGAATCAATAATAGATTTTATCTCGTTCCTTAGCACCACGTATTGGGCTTCGGTCAGAATGCATTCAAACACGGAGTTCTGCACCCTCTTGCCATAATTGAGACAGGCCCTTGCCACATTTCGCAAACGCTTGGCTCCATGAAGAGATGTGATGTTGACATCGTATGTAATGAGTATAAACATAGGCTATTACTTGATTAAGAACACTGGATAGTCGTCCAGTTCTTTGCGGATAAACCTTGCCAGCAGCATGGATTGGACATGAGGAATCAAACCGATGCTCACCCGCTCGTTCAAGTAGGGATGGGTGATTTGTTCCTTCTTTCTACTCTGCCATGCCGTAAGAATCGTTTTGCGCCCCGAGTCGGTCATGACGATGCCTTCGTCGCCCTGGCGCACGAAGTCCTTGATGGTGATTTGCTTTCTGTTTATCAGCGACAGAACCAACCGGTCACCCAAATAGGCGCGCAACTCCTCCATCATATCCAACGCCAATGACGCACGGCCGGGCCTCAGCGTGTGCATGAACCCCACGTATGGGTCCAATCCGACGGTTTCCAGTGCCGCTGTCACGTCGTTACATATCAATGTATACACAAACGAGAGCATGGCATTGACTGCGTCCTTGGGAGGACGGCGGTTGCGCCCTTCAAATACAAAATTGTCCTTTTGGTTGAGCAAGAGGTGGGAGAACACCCTGAAATAGGCAGTGGCCGCCTCGCCCTCAATGCCTCGGACACTGTCCGGATTGTCGGCAGCAAACACTTTATCCTTGCACCGCTTCAGTTCTTCCGCAGCACAGGCTATGGCCTCATCAGCTCCGTTGTCGCGAATAAAACGCCGAAGGATGTTGCGGTAGTTCTGAATTTTTCCTCCGACGAACAGTTTGCAAAGATGCAAAGCGTAGGAGGCATCGTCGGAGTAGCGATATTGAGCCTTGCGCAGAAGGACATTACCCCTGGTGGGGCCTTGCGAGCGACTGACGTATCGACCTTGCGGAGAGAGGAACGTCAGGGACACGTTGCTGTCGGCGCAGAGTTTCATCAAGCCAGGACTTGCCCCCATATAGCCGAACGTCACAATCTGCTCAATGTTGTGAATGGGAATGCGGAAAATCTCTTCTTGCTTGACAGACACCACTACGTTCAGTCCGTCTTTACTCAGATAGGCTTCGGGCGTTGTTACATACAATGTGTTAAGCAGGATCCTCATACAAGTTTTTGTTTAGATACGTCTTCACCTGGACACAGTTGCTCATCTCGGGCATGCAAATGTTCTTCAGCGAACAGTTCCGACAATGCGGCGCCTTGACGGGCTTGGGCATTTCGCCGGTTCTGAAGATGTCATGCATCTGCTTGGCACAGTCCCGCGTAGTTTCTCTCAGGCGGTCGGAGATGGCAATGGTTTCGCGATGCTTCTCCTCGTCGTAATAGAGAGCCCCATACGGAACAGTGATGCCATACATTTCCTCCAAACACATGGCCTGTGCCGCCAACTGCACCTCGTCCCTTTCGTCGGGTTTGCTATGCCCGCGCTTGTACTCCACAGGGTATGGCTTCCAATAGCCTGGATATCTGTTGTGGGTAATGGAATCGGCGGGAGAGTCGGAGGGGATGAGTTCCACGGCATCGGTGATGCCATAGAGCCCCAGTTGCCTTGAGGCGATGTGCAGGGAACGAAGCGTGATGGTGTTGCCGTTCTTCTGCCGATAGAAGGGATTGTCCACGTTTTTGTGAAGGAACTGTCCTTCCGTGGTCAGTTTGTTGTCAGCCCACTGTTGCTCAATGTGGATCAACGCCCATTGCCGGGGACAGAACACAAAGTGCTGTATCCCCGACAACATGAGCATTTCGTCTTCGGTGTACATAAATGTGACACACTAAATCAGTTCTTCTACGGTGACGCCACTTGGAACGGAAGCTTTGTCAATGGTAACCTTGTAGTCGCTGAAAGACCTTGGGGCAGACTCTTTGGTTTTCTCGATTTTCACCAACTCAAAAAGTTTGTTGGCAGGAGCATTTCCTAATTCGGATTCGTGGCGGAATACGATTAGCTTCTGTGCGCTCATCAAGCCACGTGCAGCGGAGCGGTCCAAGTCGAACATATTTTTCAGCGCATCGAAGAAGATTTGCAAATCCTCCTCCGTAAAGCCGGTTTGCTTGGCGAGGTTGGCAGAGATGAACCCGTGACACACGTACAGACCGTATGGAACCGTGGCCTTGCGGCCCATCGTACGGTTGTCACCATTTTGCTTTTCCGCTTCTTTGTCCGTGGCAACAGCCATTCGGGTGATGGAGTGCTCAGCAGTGGCGATGGAATCGACGGAACGGGAGAAGGTAAGTTGGATAGGCCCTCTTACCTGTCCCGCATTCTTTCCTGTAGACATCACTGCACCGAAGGTGCGGACGTCGTAATAGTTCTTGCACATAAAAGCACGAGCCGCAGCAGTCTTGTCTTTGGCGTTCTTTACATCCGAGTCATCGTGGGCCTTATCTATCTCGTTGTTTAGCACGGCTTTTTCCTTGATGAAAATGTCATAGCCAACGGCGCACCCTTTGGCCACTTGCACGTAGTTGCGCACCTTGCGTTTCAGGCATACATCCGTAACCAGCCCCATTCCCGTTTCTGCATCCACACGTGGGAGATTTCCGGCATCGGGGTCTCCATTGGGGTTTCCGTCTTGCACATCAAATACATAGACAAAATCAATTCGATTATTCAAATTAGCCATAACTGTTATATGTTTTAAAATGAGAATACTTTTCAGTCTTTATTTTCTTCCTTCTTCGTAAAGAAACCTTGTTTTTGGTGATAATATCCGATAAAGAAGCGTCCTTGGTCTTGAAGATCAAGATGGACTGGAAATCCATCTGCAGATATCTTGTCTATGATTTCCTGCTTCAGCTTCTCATAAAAGACTTTCTTACCTCCTTTGGAAAGTTTCTCCAGATGGTGGGAAGAAAGATTGAGAATGGTAGCGAACACAGTTGAAGGTGTCGCACTAGCTGCATTCATGTATCTTTCACGGATGCTGCTGATACCGTTGGCATCTTCCTGTATTCTGTCGAGCACAGCAAACAGGCGACCGCATAGGTAGCCAGGATTGGTGTTGGTTGAGTCTAACATGATTTCTATTTTTTTGTCGTTATCATTTATTCTGTTTAGATACGCCTTAAGAATGGCAATGCGTGCAATACGGTTTGCTTCATTGTCGCTACTTTCTGCCCTTATACGTCGAATACATGCTGAAAACAGGGTGTAGGGATAGGGCGTGCCCTGGAAAATGCTCTGCACAATTGTTTCCGGGAGATTTGGTGTGGCTTCAGATTGCTTACCACCAAGCGTCACTGCTGACAGCATGTCCTTGATGCCCATATAGGGTTTACGTTCCTTCCTCGTGTCTACGATTTCCATATCGCAGAAATGTCGCAAAATCTTCGAGGCAAAGTCTTTTAAACTGCTCTCCGACCAATATACAACAGCTATTCTCGCAGCGTTGGGCGCAAGGCCAAGAATATAAAACCTATCGTCCAAAGTGGTATTGAGGACACCCGAATTGATGGAAGCGAACACCTTTCTCACCTGCTCGATCTTCGCGTTCGGGTCGTCATGTTTTCCATCTGCATAACCAAGCAAATCGAAGAGACTTTCTTCGGCCTGTTCTGCAGCCTCACTTTGGGAGGAAGCCCAAAACACGAACGTACGGCTACCCACGGCAAACTTGTTGCGAGAACCGCTTTGCAGCATGGCATTGAGCGCTGTCGTATATGCGAACTCGGCATCTTCACTAATAGGGGCATTTTCACACTTTTTCTTACCGTAAGAATCATATCCGGAATTCACTTGGAAAGCGACAAGCTTGGCTGTGGCTTGACTGCCGGGAATCATGGTCGCAGTAGTAGTCTCAACGGGGAGACCATGGTTTCCTGTCACCAGACAGATACTCTCTTGCCTGATTTTGCCTTCATGAGCATCGAGTTGTAAAAGTTCTTTTTTCTCTGCCAATATTTTGGTATCTCCTTCAATACGGAAAGAAAACGTGGAGTATTTCTTAGACAGATTCTTTTTTACATCTTCCCACAAAGGGTCGTCAGCAATAACATCAACGATTGTCTCTCTGTCTTGTTGGTAAAACTCAGACAAAGCAAGCAAGTCTTCATTTTCTGGGAAAACATCCAAGATGCTTTCTATGCTTTTTTTGAAAGTATCAAAATACAACTGCTCTTTTCCGTTATTTTTGTCGGAAACGCCCAGCACATAAGCACTATTGTCGTAGAGATAATTAGCTACGGCTGCACTAGACCGTCCTACATGTTTCTTTACGAGGTAAGTTCTTGCATGATTTTTGTCTATGCGACAATCTTCAAAGCGGAGGAACTCTCCCTTTTTTGAAATAACTACCAGAAATCCTATTTCCTTTTCCTCCATACCTGGTATGGGAAGATTGTCGCACCTTTTATAATAGTCATATAAAGCTTTTAGTATCATCTGAGGATCTCCTTACTGTTTAATGGTGGAACAATAATGACGCCTTCATTCATTTGCGCCCGAAAAAACATGGGCACGACGTTCTTTGGATTGCTAAAATCCATGTCGTAGAGCATGATGCCCAAATCTTTTGTGCCTCCTTGCTCGGAGGTGATAGCCGACTGAAGCGTTTCGTTCGCTATATCTACCAGTCGAAACGAGGCAGAGAACTCGCGGGTACCTAGATAGGGCTGATTGAAGCATTGCCCCTTTTTTGCCCTTCGTTCAAACATCTGGTAATACTTCATAGGATTCTCGTCATTCCCTGGCTCGCGGGTAAAGAAATCACCCTGTTCCATTCGCTTTGCGACGGAACGATATTCCATCTTTGCCCATATTCTATACTTGACATCTTTCAAAAGCAGAGAATTCTTCTGTTGGCGTTTGTCCTCTATATAAATGACAGTTTTGTTTGCCACAGCGCCCACCTCATTTCTTCTCACAGATGTCCACTTTACGGGGTTCAACACCTCTATCCTGGTAATCTGCCAATGAATGGCAGGTTTCCAAAAGATCGCTTCGTAGATGGCGCGGGCGGCCGACGGTGTAATCACATCGTAGCTCACTCGCTCCACTTTCAGTTCCGGACGAGTGAAGCAAGCCATGTCGCCCCACACCTCTAAACAATATTCTTTGTCGATATATTCCATATTCATTTATTTTCGTTTTTATTTTTCATCCTTGTTCTCCAAGTTTGCTCGTGGGCGCTTTGGAGCGTCCTTTTCACCATGGTTTTATATGATTAACGATTCTGTTGTCCAATTGTTATCTGTAAGCAATCCTAAATTCGGATCATATTGCTGTTGGTACTCCACGACGAAGAAGCCTTCTCTTTTCTCACTGACAACTCCCATGTCCATCAGCTTTTTGAAATCTGTCTGATAGATATTGACCGTATATTGGGCAAGTTTCTTCATCAATGCATACGAAGGACCACATTGCAACACTTGCCCCACCAAGTCAAGACTGTTTTTCCAACAAACGACAACCGATACAGCAGAGTCTTCAATGAGTAGGAAAGCCTTGGCACCTGTAGCAAAGCAACATTCTGTAGGTTTGTAGAGCAGATGCTTGATGCCTTTTTTGTCAAAACTGTCTTTGCGACAATATAACTGTCTGAAGTACTCCGTCATTGTAGATGGTGCAAACCAATCGGATGTTTTTTCGAGACTTAGCCTTGCCTGATTGGCAGACTGCATATCTCCTCTAGGCAAAGGATGCTCTTTCACCAAACTAAACACATAAGTGGTGCTCATGCCATTCTTTCCTTCGCGGTTACATCTACCTGCTGCTTGGAGGATGGAGTCCAGTCCTGCCTCCTGCCTATAAACCACGGGAAAGTCAATGTCAACGCCGGCTTCTATTAACTGGGTGGACACCACACGGATTACACCTTGCTTCTGTTCCTTCAAGGAAGACTTGAGCAGAGATATTGTCTCGCTAATATGGACAGGACACATATTTTTCGATAGATGCAAGGTTATTCCTTCCTTTGGCAACCGCCTGTAAATTTCCAAAGCATCTCTTCGAGTGTTGACAATGCAGAGCACCCTTTTGTGTTGCAAGAGCCTTTCTGCTATTTCATCATACGACTTTCCGTCGCAGTCCATTTCCAAGCGCACTCTCCTCAACTTGTCATGAAGTCTGAATTCTTCTGGAATAATCTCCTCAACATGCTCTATACCTGAGAACGAAGCCGTAGGGTTACATCCTTCTATGAGCCCGCTCAACACGGGTTGACTTGCCGTAGTAAATAGGAACGATGCATTGAAAAGTCTGTTGTATGTCTTGAGGGCATCCACGATGGGTTGCAAATAGCCAGTAGGCAAAGTCTGCACTTCATCAAGCACGACAACACTGTTGACTATGTTGTGTAACTTTCTACAAGCCGATGGTTTGTTGCCAAACATGGACTCGAACAGCTGTACGTTGGTGGTTACGATGATGGGATAATCCCAATTTTCCGTAGCCAACTTCATTTTCTCCCTGAGCGTTTCGTCCTTTATCCTGTCGGGGGCTACATTGCTATGGTGTTCTAGAACGTTCTCTTCTCCAAAAATATCCATAAGAACAGAAGCCGTCTGCATAATGATACTAGTATATGGTATAGCTATGATTACCCGTTTCTGATTATTACGAATGGCATGTCTCATTGCCCATAGTAGCGACGACAAAGTCTTTCCACCGCCCGTAGGAACTGTCAGGCTATAGAAACCAACAGAAGTGTCGGACTTCTTGGCACATTGCTCTTGCACTTGGGTACGAATGGCATTTACCTCTGAGCCATCAGCCCGCAACTTAAAATGGTCCAATTTATCTTCCAGTAGTGGCAGTAAGGCTTTCAAATCAGCTTTATTTTGTCTCAAGCCATAAGAAGCTTTATCCATAAAATATTCAGTATCAAGATAGTCAGCATCAACGAGGCATGAGAAGAGCATGCGCGCCAAGTGATGGAAATCATTTGGCATTGGTACAAATGGTGGCTTATCCAAGGTTTCCTTCAAAATACAAGTGTCTATTTCGGTAGGAATCTCTTTCTTAAGAATTTCTTCTAAATCACCATAATCATGCAAGCCTGTGTGATGCGACACTATCTGATTGGCAAAAAAGATGTCGGCTGATTTACCATAAATCCGCCTAGCGATAATTCCTCCCACATAAGCATGATGTGTGTCGCCTGTCACTTTACAATCTGGTTCATATCCGCTTTCCTTTTTGATATGCTGCTGAAAGGCTTCAGACTCCTTTCCCCTGTCATGGAGTTTGCCCAACACATTACCCCATACAGCCATGCCAAACTCTGCTGTAAATTGAGAACAAAGTTTAGCAACACCAGCCGTATGGTCCGCGTTGGATTGTATAACCCAATGCCCAGCTGCATCTTGATGTAGGTGCGAAATGTAGTCTTTCATTCTGCTAATATAACAAAAACTAATGGCTTCACTTTTTTAAAAGCGGAGAACTTTCATCACAAACAATGGTAAACAAAAGTCATCTCCGAACAAAGCCCTTTGAAACACGCCTCCAAAACTTGTTTTTGCACATTACCGAACCACTTTTTTGCGTGTTCCCACACGTTTCATTACCTTTGCGCCTACAAACAAACACAAGAAACCTATGGCACAAGAAGACGTATTCAAAAAAATCGTATCCCACTGCAAGGAATACGGTTTCGTTTTTCCCTCAAGTGATATTTACGACGGACTCGGCGCCGTCTACGACTACGGACAAAACGGTGTTGAACTGAAGAACAACATCAAGCAGTACTGGTGGCAGTCCATGGTACTCCTCCACGAGAATATCGTGGGCATCGACTCCGCCATCTTCATGCACCCCACCGTATGGAAAGCTTCCGGCCACGTCGACGCGTTCAACGATCCCCTCATCGACAACCGCGACTCCAAGAAGCGCTACCGCGCCGATGTGCTCATCGAAGACCAGATAGCCAAATACGAAGAAAAGATAGAAAAGGAAGTGGCAAAAGGCCGCAAGCGCTTCAAAGACGCTTTCGACGAAGCCAAGTTCCGCGAAACGAACCCCCAGGTCGTTGAGCACCAGAAGAAGCGCGACGCACTCCACGCACGCTACTCCGAGGCCATGAACAAGATGGACCTCAACGAGCTCAAGCAGATTATCCTCGACGAGGAAATTGTCTGCCCCATCTCTGGCACCCGCAACTGGACCGACGTACGTCAGTTCAACCTCATGTTCAAGACCGAAGTTGGTTCCACGGCTGAAGGCGCATCCACCATCTACCTCCGTCCAGAAACGGCTCAGGGCATCTTCGTCAACTACCTCAACGTGCAGAAGACCGGCCGCATGAGACTCCCCTTCGGCATTGCACAGATTGGTAAAGCCTTCCGCAACGAAATCGTAGCACGCCAGTTCATCTTCCGTATGCGCGAGTTCGAACAGATGGAAATGCAGTTCTTCGTAAAGCCCGGCACCGAGATGGAATGGTTCTACAAGTGGAAGGAACTCCGCCTCAAATGGCACGAAGCACTCGGCTTCGGCGCAGAGAACTACCGCTTCCACGACCACGAGAAGCTCGCCCACTACGCCAACGCAGCCTGCGACATCGAGTTCAAGATGCCCTTCGGTTTCAAGGAAGTGGAAGGCATCCACTCACGCACCGACTTCGACCTCTCACAGCACGCCAAGTTCTCCGGTCGCAAAATCGAATATTTCGACCCCGAAACGAACACGAGCTACACGCCGTACGACATTGAGACCTCCATCGGTGTGGACCGCATGTTCCTCAGCGTCATGTGCCACTCCTACTGCGAAGAGAAGCTTGAGAACGGCGAAAGCCGCGTAGTGCTCAAGCTCCCCGCACCCCTTGCTCCCGTGAAACTCGCCGTTCTTCCCCTCGTGAAGAAAGACGGACTGCCCGAAAAGGCACGCGAGATCATCAACGACCTCAAGTTCCACTTCAACTGCAAGTACGACGAGAAGGACTCCATCGGCAAGCGCTACCGCCGTCAGGACGCCATCGGCACCCCCTACTGCGTCACCGTGGACCACGACACGCTCAACGATAACTGCGTGACGCTCCGCGACCGCGACACAATGGAACAGACCCGTGTGCCCATTGCCGAACTCCGTGCACTTCTCGAAGACAAGGTGAGCATCACCTCCCTGCTCAAGAAACTGCAATAAAGAATTCACCCACGTCACATACGAAAACGTAGCAGTTCACGTTTATACATAACGTAAGAAACAACTCCGAACGCTACACACACTTTGCCTTGAGGCCGCAGGAAACCACTTGCGGCCTCAAAGCCTTAACAATAGAATAGCATGACGCACTTCACGCTCCGCTGGCTGCGGAACACGCTCACCGCACTTCTCGCACTCGTGCTCGCACTTCCGCTCACCACATCGTGCGAAGACAACGCCGGCGACGCAGACAACGCAGAGTTCACCACCAACTGGAAAGAACGCAACGAACAGTACTTCCTCAAC
This sequence comes from bacterium, assembly GCA_963656685.1. GTDB lineage: Bacteria > Bacteroidota > Bacteroidia > Bacteroidales > Bacteroidaceae > Alloprevotella. Next base: position 10,403 of record CAVKJJ010000044.1, read on the forward strand.
AAGTTCAACGAAGCCAAGAACTCCATCAGCCAAGCCAAAGCCGCTTACGGCAACGACTGGGAAGCACACACTTCCTGGCGCGTGGCACGCAGTTGGTGTAAGGTCGACGGAAGAGTGAACACCACCGACTCCATCTGCTACGAATACGTGGAGCGCGGCACAAGCACCGACCTTCCCCTCTACACCGACTCCGTATGGGTCAACTACATCGGTCACCTCATTCCCACCGAATCCTACGCCTCTGGCAAGATTTTCGACCACAGCGGCGTCTACGAAGACGAAACGCGCGTGTTCGACTCACGTTTTGCACAGCCCGTTGAATTCAGCGTGTCGAACCTCGTAGAAGGCTTCACCACCGCCATGCTCTATCTCCATGTCGGCGACCGCGTACGCGTTTACATCCCGCAGGAACTCGCTTACCTCTCCGCCGCCAGTTCCAACGTCCCCGCCTACTCCACCCTCGTCTTCGATCTGCAGCTCAAGGGAATAGTGAGAAAAGGCGCCACGAGCGGTACGTGGAACTAACAACAGCCCGAAACATCATACCAAGTGTCTGCAACGGAACGTAACCACTCACTTCCGCTGCGGACACTTTTGCTTGAACCAAGCATCGCCCCATGACGAAAACCCTACACCTCCACGATAATCTCCGGCAAACCATTGTGCTGCCCGCTTCGAAAAGCCTCAGCAACCGCGCGTTGCTGCTCTGCGCCATGAGCGGAAACGACTCGCAGTGCTTGCGCCCATCCGATTGCGACGACACGCTCGTCATGCAGCGTGCCCTGAACAACCGTCCCCACACCGTCGACATCATGGCTGCCGGTACCGCCATGCGGTTCCTCACCGCCTACTTTGCCGCTACGCCCGGCGAAGAGCACGTACTCACCGGCACGCCACGAATGCTGGAGCGCCCCATCGGCGTGCTCGTCGATGCGCTCCGACAACTCGGCGCCGACATACGCTACGAAGGCCGCGAAGGCTTTCCCCCACTCCACATCAACGGCAAGCGGCTCCGTGGCGGCACGCTCCGTCTGCCTGCCAGCGTCAGTTCGCAGTACGTCTCAGCCCTCCTCATGACCGCCCCGCTCATGGAAGAAGGCCTACGCTTGCAACTTGAAGGCGAAATCGTGTCACGTCCCTACATCGACATGACCCTTGCCCTCATGAAGCAGTTCGGAGCCCAAGCCTCGTGGACATCCGCCACCGAAGTCTGCGTAGAGGCACACCCCTACACCGGCGGCGTCCGCTACACCGTGGAGAGCGACTGGAGCGCAGCGTCCTATTGGTACGAACTGATGGCACTGAGCCGCGACGAGCAAGCAAGCATCGTACTTCCCTATCTCACCCCCGACAGTCTGCAAGGCGACTCTGCCGTGAGCACCTTCTTTGCTCCGTTGGGTGTAGCCACCCGCTTCGAGGAAGTGGACGGACACACTGCCGCCGTGCTCACCCGCGACGCCGCCCATGCCCTGCCCGAAGGTGAAGTGTTGGAACTCGACCTTGTAGACCAGCCCGACCTGGCACAAACCTTCGTCGTGACGTGCGCCATGCTGCGCCGGCCGTTCCGCTTCACCGGACTGCGCTCACTTCGCATCAAGGAAACGGACCGCATCAGCGCCTTGCAAAACGAGCTAAAGAAGTTCGGCATCACCCTCGAAGCCACAGCCGACTGCGAGCTCCACATCTTCAACTATCCCGACCACGCGCCCCGTTACGATGGCACACCCATCGCCACCTACAACGACCACCGCATGGCCATGGCTTTCGCTCCTGCCGCACTGCGCTGCGAGGGAGTAAGCATTGCCGACCCCGAAGTGGTCAGCAAGAGTTATCCACATTTTTGGGAGGACCTGCAATGCCTGTACTGATTCTCTCGCTCGTCGCCCTCGCCATCGTGGCATTCATCGTAGGTTGGCTACGCAACCGCTCGCTCCGCCGCAAACTCGAGCGTGGCGAAATCGACGCCATGCCCACCATTCAGAAAGCGCGGCCCGACGGCTGCTGCGGACAACACGCCGTGTGCGAAAAAGAAAGTCTCCTTGCCGCTGTGAGCAAAGGCGAAATAGTCTACTACGAGGACGAAGAACTCGACGCCTTCCGCGGCCGCCCCTCCGACGGCTACACCGACGAAGAGACGGAACAGTTTGAAGACGTGCTCACCACCATGCACGACGACGAAGTGGCCGGTTGGGTACGCTCGCTGCAACTGCGCGGCATCAATCTTCCCGACGCACTGAAAGACGAAGTGATTCTCATCGTAGGCGAACGACGCTTCGACTGAAGGATGATTCTATTATAGAACGACCTGTATAGAACAACCTGAAAAAAGAAGCCATACTTCCACATTTCACATCCCCCGAACCCTCCTAAAAGAACCGCATCCTTTGCCCATCACATTCACCTTTTTCCAAAACGCCCTCCTCGGTGCACTCCTCGCTTCGGTGCTCTGCGCCATCGTGGGCACCTACGTCGTCACCCGTCGCATGGTCATTGCCGGTGGCGGCATGGCACACGCCTCGCTCGGAGGTGTAGGCTTGGGCGCCTATTTCGGTTTCTCGCCCCTTCTCGGAGCTGCTGCCTTTGCCGTAGCTTCGGGCTTCGGCATCAAATGGCTCAGCGGAAAACGTACGGTGCGCGAAGACTCCGCCATAGCCATGCTTTGGACTTTCGGCATGGCAGTAGGCATCCTTTTCGCCTATCTCGCACCGGGCTTCATGACAGACCTTCCAGCTTACCTTTTCGGTAACATCCTCAGCATATCCACAGCCGACCTCTGCGTGCTCGGTGCGCTCACCGTCGTTGCCGCCATTCTGCAGCTTACACTCAAGCACACCATCATGAGCGTGGCAGCCGACAGCGCCTTTGCCCGCACGCAAGGACTGCCCGTCAACTTTGTAGAAAACCTCATGATGGTGCTCACGGCACTCACCATCGTAGGCTGCCTCCACATGGTGGGCATCGTCATGGTCGTTTCCCTCCTCAGCGTGCCGCAAGCCACGGCTGCACTGTGGACAAAGACCTACGGACGCATGGTGTGTCTCTCCGCTGTCTTTGCCTACTTGGGCTGTCTGCTCGGCCTCGCTGCTTCATACTACGCCGACGTGCCGGGCGGCGCGTCCATCATCATGGCAAGCATTGTCGTCTATGCTGTGTGCCGCACACTTCGCCACATTTTCCCCAAGAAAGCGTCGTAAAACTTTTTTCTGACCACATGCGCAAACCTCATATACTCCCCATAGTTACCCTCGCAGCCGCGTTCATCTTCCTGCTGGCCTCGTGCTCCACGAAGAAGAACACGGCAGGCTCGCGATGGTGGCAGTCGTTCACGGCACGCTACAACACCTACTTCAACGGCCACGAGGCTTTCATTGAAGGAGAAAAGGCGAAAGCCGACGGCCACAAGGACAACTACACGGAGATGCTTCCCGTTTTCCTCGTGGGAAACGAAAAGTCGCGCTCCACGGGCAAGAGCAACTACGAGACGGCCATCACCAAATGTAAGAAAGCCATCCAGCTCCACTCCATCAAAAAGCGCCCCGTGGTGAGCGGCAACAAGAAGCGCACGGCAAAGGAGAAAGCCTACCTTTCGCGCAAAGAATTCAATCCTTTCCTCAAGAAAGCGTGGCTGCTCATGGGCGAAGCGCAATTCGAAAAGGGCGAATTTCTCGAAGCTGCTTCCACCTTTTCCTACATCACCCGTCTCTACGCTCCCGAACCCGACGTGGTGGCTGAAGCCCGCCAATGGCTCGCACGTTGCTACACGCAGACCGGATGGTTCTACGATGCCGAAGACGCTCTTCAGAAAGTGCGCCGCGACTCCGTAGGCAAACAGACCTCACGCCGCGCCGACGCCACCCAAGCCGACCTTCTGCTCCGCCAGCAGCGCTTTGCCGATGCCTTGCCCTATTTGCAGAGCACGGCACGCTACGCCAAGGGGAAACTCCAGCGTGCCCGCATGCAGTTTCTCCTCGGACAAGTCAACCAACAACTCGGCAATTGGAAAGCCGCCAACAAAGCCTACGGTAAGTGCATCAGCATGAGTCCGCCCTTCGAACTGGCTTTCAATGCCCGCATCCGTCAAGCCGAAACGTTGGCTGAAGGCGGCGGACAGGGCAAGAAGATGATTTCCAAACTCCGCCGCATGGCGCGCAACGAGAACAACAAAGAATATCTCGACCAAGTCTACTACGCCATCGGCAACATCTACCTCGCTGAAAAAGACACCGTCAATGCCGTCAGTGCCTTCGAGAAAGGACGAGCCAAAGCCACGCGCACAGGCATTGAAAAAGGAGTGTTGCTTCTGCGCTTGGGCGAGATCTACTGGACACAGCGCAAATTCGACAAAGCCCAGAAGTGCTACACCGAAGCACTCGGCCTCGTAGGAAAGGACTACAAAAACTACGAGGAAATAAAGCGCCGTTCCACCGTGCTCGACAAACTCGTGCCCTACACCTCCGCCGTAGCCATGCAGGACAGTCTGCAGGAACTCTCGCGAATGAGCGAAACCGACCGCAACGCCGCCATCGACCGCGTCATCAACGCACTGAAGAAGAAGGAGGCCGAAGAGCGCCGCGCCAAAGCCGACTCTGCCGCCGAAGCACGCGCACAAGCCAACGGTGCCAACACGGGCAACAGAAATCAGACACCCAACCAGAACACCACCACTCAGCGCAACAAGCAGCAGACCACCTGGTACTTCTACGACCCCATGCAAGTGATGCAAGGCAAGCAGGACTTCACCAAGCAATGGGGCAAGCGCAAGAACGAAGACAACTGGCGCCGCTCCAACCGCACCATGCTGGCAGAGAACGGCAGCGAGGGTTACAACTACGAAGCGGAAGATTCCATCAAGGCTGCCAACGACAGCATTGCTGCGGCTGAAGAGAAAAACGGAAAAGACGACAAGAAGGTCGACCCCTCAGAAGATCCCCACGAACGTGCCTACTACATGAAGCAGATTCCCTTCACGGACGAAGCACGCGCCGCCTCGGACGACGTCATCATGGACGGACTCTACAATGCCGGCATCATCGAAAAGGACGACCTCGAAGACTTTCCCTTGGCAGAGGAAACGCTCACACGCTTGACGAAGAACTACACACGCTACGAGAAACTCTCCGAAGCCTACTACCAGCTCTTCCTACTCTACTCCCGATGGGGACGCGCCGACATGGCAGCCGAAATGAAACGCCACATGATGGCCACCTGGCCCGACGACGAACACACCAAGACCATTTCGGCTCCCGACTACGAACTGCTCGCCCGTTACGGAAAGCAGATCGAGGACTCGCTCTACACGGCCACTTACGACGCATACCGCCAGCGGCAGATGGACGTGGTGGAAACGAATTTCAAGAAGTCGACAGACAAATTCGCCAAAGGCGTAAACCGTCCGAAGTTCATCTTCATCCATGTGCTCAGCCGTCTCAACACGGCCACGACAAAAGAACTTACCGACGAACTGCGCGGATTGGTGAAAGACTATCCCGAAGCCGACGTCACCCCCATGGCGGGCATGATTCTCAAAGGACTTGAGAGCGGCCGAAAAGTGGGTTCTGGCACGTTCGACATCGGTTCGCTTTGGGGCAGACGCACCGCTGCTGCCGACTCCACGCAAGCCGATGCTGCCAAGCAGCGAAAGTTCTCGGCAGAGCGTCAGGCTCCGTTCCTCTTTGTGCTCGCCTACCCCAGCGACTCTGTGGACAACAACAAGCTGCTCTACGAAATGGCGCACTTCAACTTCACAACGTTCGTAGCCCGCGGCTTCGACATGGCGTTCCAGCAAGGCGAAGGCATCACGCAGTTCCGCGTGTCGGGATTCCACAGTTTTGAAGAAGCGCACGCTTACGCCCAGCGCGTATTTGCTGCCCCCGACCTCAGTCCGTTCCTTGAGCACGCACGCGTATTGCTCATCTCAAAGGAGAACCTTGAGATGGTGGGCGTTAACTTCAGTTACGACGACTACAAGAAATTCTACGACGCCACCTTCGCACCGATAAAACTTCCGAAGTCGCTGCCGCTCGACAACATGGCGCCCTCCGTGCAGCACTACGAGGACGAACTCCCCGGCGGAAAGTCCGTACAGCCCGACCTCAACAGTTCGAAGACTACCGACCCCAACGCCAAGGATTCCAACACCGACGACTCCAACACCGACGACGGAGAAACGTACGACGACGATTCTTCTACTTCTGACGACGGTGAGTGGTACAGCGAATAGCGATACGAAAAATGCGGCCTTTGTGCCGCATTTTTTGTATTGATGAATAAGCCTTGCGCACCAGCTATTCTGCGCCAAGTGCCTTAAAAATGCCATTTCGCGCAAAATAGCGACGCACTATTTTGCGCGAAATGGCATTTTTAAGGCACTTTCAGCAGAATAAGCGGCCTTCCATAGGGGCGATGTCTCGAAAATGTCACCCCTTAAGCATTCGCGAGGCTGTGCCACCATGGAAAGGTGTAGCCGCGCAAGAGATAGGAATAGAGGTATCAATCCACTTCTTCAGTGAGTGTGACTTCGCCGTTAAAGGTCAAATACTGGAAATGGCTGGCTCCGGCTATAAACTTGGAGATACGGTCGAATTTGAGATTCTTGAATTGGAGCGTAATCTTGTTTCCGTTTTTGGACTTGATGTACACGTCACCGGTCACCTTTCCCTTGTCGCGTGAGGAGAAATACGTCATGCTTTCGCCGTCCCAGTCGCGCCAGTTGCACTGGTCGGCTGCAATGGTTGCACCCTGAACTAGTGCGTCCTTGGTCTGGAAAGAGAATCTGACATCGTTGAAGTACAAGCTTTCCTTGTTGTCGCTCATGTTGATGTAGAATAGGGAGTAGGCTCCCGACTTTGCTGTTTTCCAAGTGTTGCCTTTGGTGTAGTAGTGGAAGGTGGATGCACCTTCAAAGGCAACGTCTATTTCGCCTTCGAGTTGGCTGGTGCTAGGGATGTTGTCATCGTCGTCTGACGAACAGCTGCAGACGGAGATTGTGGCCGTAGCCAGAACCATTGCAAAGATGGCATAAAGAAACTTTTTCATGTGTGGTGTTTTTAGTGATGAATGTAATTGGTCTGAATTTACTATTTTAGAAAAGGCCTATTGCTGCACGTAGTGTACTATGATGGGTTCCTCTCTTGTGGGATGGAACATCATGCTTGCTGAGTGGTCGTCGACCACCGGCTCGAACCATTCCCATCCCTTTTCGTTGCGGTAACGGATGTCGAAGTCGCCACGGAAGTCGCGTGTGGCCACGGGCTCAAAGTAGATGTAGGGTTTGCTCTCTTCCTTGTCGGGCATGTGGATAACGAGGGGATATTCGCGTTCGGCGTCTTGGATGAAGAATCGCACCATGTTGTCCTTCACGTCCACCGACTTGTATTGTGCACCTCGGTTAAGGAGCGTGCCGAGGAGGAAGCCGTTGGCGTAGATGGTGAGAATTTTGTCGTTGCTGGCGCGAATTTCCAACGTGCCTTTGAACCACGAGCCACGACCGTAGAATTTCATGGAAGGATAGACGTAGCGGACGGCATCGGAGTAGCTTGTGAAACGTGTTGGAGCGTTAGCCCGGCGCTTCTCTTCTTCGCGTTGACGGTAGAGTTCGGATTCGCGTTCCCTTTTTGCCTGAAGTTCGTCAAATGCCTGGCGGTCCTCTTCTTGTTGGCGGAGGAGCGTTGCCGTGCGCTCCGCCTCCACGGCTTCGTCAGTGTAGGAAGTGGTGCTGAAGCCTTGCTTAGTCAGGATGGAATAGTGGCTGATGCTGCTTTGAAGGTCGTAATCGTTGACGAGCGCCACACCTTCGTGCATGTCGCTCACCCATTCGTAGTTCGTTTCGAGAACAATTTCGTTCTTCTTGTTGATGAAGCACCACCTGTTGTCTTTCAAGACGCGGCACAACCCGTCGTGAAAGTCACAGAATTCATAATAGTCGCCCTCGCCGGGAACTCCTTCGTGCGAGATGGGAATCACCACGTTGCCTTTTGTGTCGATAAATCCAAAGACGCGTCCGTCTTTCGAGACGGCGGCAAGCCCTTCGGAAAAGTCATGGATGCCATCATATGCCGTGCAGTCTATGACACGCTTCCCGCTTTTGTCGATGAAACCGCTCCACGTGTCGTCGCTGTAGTAGGCCAGTCCGTCGTGGAAGTCGTTGACCGATGCATAAGGCGAAAGAGTGAGTACCTTATTGCCGTTGCCGTCAAGAAAATAGTATTCCTTCGTGTCAGAACTATATACCCTTACAAGTCCGTCCGAAAAGTTTTCCGCATAAGTGCTTTCCCCGAGGGAGAACAAACGTTTTCCCGTTTTGTCGATGAAGCCTTTGTAGGAGTCGGACTGCACTTCCACATAAGCTTTCCCTTCGGAAAAGTCATGTGCTGTGGTAAAGATGTAGGGAATGGCCAGGCGGCCCGTTTTGTCGATATAACCGAAGCGTATGTTTTCAGCGCCGTTATATTCCTCCGCACCGCTCGTTCCGTCGAAAGTGCTTACGCGGGCAAGTCCGTCGTGAAACGCGCCATAGACGGGTGGGTTATCTAGACCTGCTGCGGTGTAGTACTTCAGTTTGCACGGAATGATTTCTTCGCCCTTGGCGTTGATGTAACCGAGCAGACGGTTTTTGACCACGGGGAGTAGACCATCGTAGAAGTTGCCGAGCACTTCCTCATAGTTGCCTATGTTTTGGCAAAACAGTTCCGAGAGGTCCGTTTCCGGTTCCGGCTCCAGTTCGTTGTTCTTCACCGCTGCGGCATAGAGACGGGGCGTGTTGGTACAATCTGTAGGGTAAAGCGCAGCAGCAGGAAGTGCTGCGGGTTGGGGCGCGTCGGCAGCGGTGAAGTCGCGTTTGGAGTCCTTCACGCGTTTGCCCTCGCGGTCAATCTCCCACTGCTTGTCTTTATGGCTCACACGACAGATGCCGCCTTCGAACTTCCACACGTAGTCGAAACTGTGGGGCTTGATGACCACCTCTCCCTGACGGCCAATGAAGAGCGTCTTTCCCTTTTCGTTCCAAACGGCGGCAAGGCCTTCGGAAAAGTCGTCGGCACGGGAGTAGGTACAAGGAATTACTTCTTTCCCCTCAGCGTTGACATAGCCGTAGAGGTTTCCGCTCTTGACGAGCAACATACTGTCGGAAAAGATGCCGAGCGAGTCGTAGCGTACGCCGATGAGGTCCTTGCCATCGCGGGTGAGCATGCCCCATTTTCCGCCTGTGCTGACATAGGCCGGTGCACGGAAGAGGTCCTTCGGCGTGACGCTTTCTGTAAGGAGCGCACCGCTGACGACGACCTTGTCGAACACGGGCTTTTGAACCATTTGGTTGGCTTCGTCCACGATGCCCCATTTGCCGTTTTGACGGAAGAACATCCGTCCGTCCACGAGGGGCGAAAGGTAGTCGAACTCGGAGGGCACGAGCGTATGGAAGTCCGTTCCGCTTACGATGCCCGTCTTGCCACCTCGCATAATGTAGATGTAGCAACTTGCGGTTTCGGGCGGTGTTTTGAAGGACATGGCGGACAACGTGCCGCCAGCATTAAGGCTGAAGGCGCAACTTATGTCGCACGGCTGTAATGGCGTTCCCGAAAGCGTATAGACGCCGTAGGTACTGTCGGTACGTACCCATGCTTTGCGCGTGTCGGGCGAACTGCCGGCTGAGAATTGGCTGATATAAGAAAAGTTGAAGGGGACGATTTGCTTTCCGCTGGCGTCGATCAGTCCTTGCTTGTCGCCGAGGGTGGCACGGATGGGTTCGGTTGTGGTGTAGCTGCCGAGTTTCTTGTACTTACAGGCTATGACGATGTCGGCGCTTTCTGTGCCGTTGAGTTTGGCATAACCGTACTTTCCGTTCTCGCTGAGGCGGAGCATGTCTTTCTGAAGACTGATGTAGCTATACTGCGCGGGGAGCAAGGTTGCGCCTTTGGAGTTGACAACGCCGTAGAGTGCGCCTTGCTTACATTTGTAGGCATTGTCCTTAAAACCGCTGCCTTCTTTGAGAAACTGTATGGCGTCGTAGGAGAAGGGGACGATGGTCTTTCCTTCTTCGTCTACAACGCCCCATTTCTCCTCGCCGTTGCTGTCCGTCTTGCTAGCCGTGGCAAGTCCGTTGCGAAAGGCGGACACGTTGCCATAGGCGGCGAGTGGGTCGCTGTCCATGATGTTTGACTGCGCCGGGGCGGCAAAAGGAATTGCCGCAAGAGCTAAGGTAAAGAGTATTTTCGTGTACATAGGTCTTATAAGGAATTCTACTTAGGGATTTTTGCGCAGCCGTGCGAAAGCGTTCGTGAGGCCGTGTAGAGCGTGACGTTTTGAAAACGTCACCCCCATGGAAGGCGTAGCCGGGCGAAAGCCTCTATGGGGCCGCGTAGAGCGTCACGTCAGAGACGTGACCCCCATGCGCTTACGCATTCATAAGGTCACAAATCTTAATGAAGAACTTAAGCTCGTTACTTGCTGAATGTGATTTCCACTTTGTAGAGAGCTGCGCCGGCTTTGCGCTCATCTATAAGGAATGGGATGCAGGATTTGCCCAAACGGTTGGACTTGGTGCCGATAGAGAAACCATTGGATTCAATGGGAAGTATGGCGCTGGACTTGGGCACATTTATCACGGGAACGATGCTTGCCGTGCCTTTCTGCTCGTAGTCTTTCTGCAGTGCGAAGTTACCTTTTCCCGTTGTGGGTTTTACCTCATATCCTAAAGAGTCGGGAACTGCTGCCGTAAGTATATTTTTCACGACCTGGCTGTTGAAGAGATTGAGCATTCCAAGCACGGTTTCCTCGTTTGAAGAGAAATCGCGTACCACATAATTTTTGGTGCTGTTAAGTCTTACCCAACTATAGGTTTTTCCATTCTTATCTTCCTTGTAGTCGCCGCGGTCCGATTCACCTTTGTAGTAGAACGAATAGGTTTCTACAGTCAGATTAGTAATGAGCGGCGCTGCTTTTCCTTTGAGCACTGAATGCGCATAGCCTTGACCGTTGTGATTGACTGTCCATTCTTCTACTTCTTCCCAATAGGAATTCTTGTCGCACAGCGATTCCACCTTTTTCCAAAAGTTCTTGTAAGCCTTTTGCGAGTTGGAGGTTGCGTACACGTAATAGGTTGCAGTAGCTCCTTGTTGCGACACTTTTTTGACTTCAAAGAAATTCGGATTGCTAAGTGTCTCGGAAGTTTCAAAGAAGGCGTTGAGCAACGGTGTGCGCTTTATGTTTTCTGTCAGAGTGGCTAGCTTAATGGAATCTTGACGGCGCATTTCTTCCTTTACCGCTGCTACTTGGCGAAGGCTGTCCTGTATTTCCTTTTCGCGTTTTTCTCTTAGAAGACGCGGGGTAATGGTGTCGACATATTCCTTGACAGGGCGCACACGGTAGTGGGCATATCGTTCGTCAATCTGAGGACCAAAGTGTCGTCCATCCCCCGACATTTTCAGATACACTCCTCCCTGACGATCTTCATGGGTATAGAGTTCACCGGTCCAATAGCCGATGGACTTCACCCGTGTGTCGTTGCTCATGTCTATCACCCATTTTCCCGAAGTGGCTACGGGAGCGCCGATGGAGATGGGAAAGCGAAGCTTGTTACCGTTTATATTGCTGGTGAGTTCGGCATAGAGGACGGTGCCTTCCTGCGTCTGCTTGCTCACTTGCTTGAAGTAGCCACCGTTTTCGGCTTCGAGCACTCCGTTCTTGACGGTGAGCTTGAGCAAATTGGGAATGACTATTTTACCATCCTTGTAGGAATATGCGCCATAGTAGATGGAACGCATATTTCCGTTGTCGGAGGAAATGACGCTGACGAGCGGACCGTCAAATTTCAACGCGTGCCAAGAACCACCGCCTTCCCACATCCACTGTCCGTATATCCACGTGGGCACACCGCGGGAATCGTACTTGGGTAGTGTGCGTTCGCTTTGAAAAACCTTATAGGAACAGTTTTCAGTAAGCCGTTCTATCTCCTTATAAGAAGGCAGACGGTAGCCGGTGCCGAGTTTGGCAGTACATATGTCGTATTTGGGATTACCGCAGACTTTTGTCGGCGGATTTGTTCCGCCATATTGGCTCAGGGCACTGCCTACGGCACGGCCCGTGATGTCGCCCCATCCGAAAGTTTCGCCTATCTGGTCGCTGCTCAGCAGCACATAGACGTTCTCGTCGGTGTACATCAAGTCGCCTTGCGCCCAAAGCATGTCTTTGCCGTTGTCGGCCTTGACACCCATGTCCACGAAGCCGACTTCCTGAGCTGAAGAGGGAAGGAATGCCAGGCTGAGCAACGCGGCTGCTGCGGTCCGTCTGACCGCAGTGAAAAGCGGAACGCATTTATTGAAGAGATTGACCATGGTAAATGTGTTTTTGTCCGGAGATTCCTTACGGACAGATTTTCTAACTGAAACTAGCGTACACAAAACAAAAAGCGCGGAACCATTCTGCCACTCGTTCCACGACAGAAAGGCCTTCGCATTG
>CAVKJJ010000045.1:0-22564 GCA_963656685.1 bacterium
CCAGATTGCCGCATAAATCTCCGTTGGATTTTAAATCCGAAACTTAAGTAAATTACCACCGAACAATGAGCAAAAACGCTTAGGTGGCGTTTTGTCAGATTTCGGGCTCTTTTTCGCCCCTTTTGCTTGTTCGTTCAGTCGCATAGCCCGCTATGCTCCTTTACTCACAAACAAAATGGACGAAAAATAGCACCGAAATCTGACAAAGCTAATTTATAGAACCACCCTTAAGGCCTTTTGAATGCGCAATTGTATGGGCGTAGCGCATGGAGGTCACGTCTCTGACGTGACTGTTGAGCGCAAAGGTATGAGGCGCAGCACGCAAAAGCCTCCGTGAGGCTGTGTAGAGCTGTGACGTTTTGAAAACGTCACCCCCATGGAAGGCGCTTGCGCCCCACCAAAAGCCTCCTTCATTTGCTCGTACCGAGGCTTTTGCGTATCTTTGAACTCGCTGAATCACCGGATCGTTCCAGTGATGTTCTTATACCTATCAAATTACGTTTTATCCCTAATCCCCACAGCCCCATGACAGCGACCCTCATCATTCTAGCCCTCTCTGCCGTGCTCTTCGTGAGCGGACGGCTGCGTTCCGACCTCGTCGCCATTCTTTCCGCCCTTGCCCTCGTGCTTTGCGGCGTTCTCACCCCCGAAGAAGCCCTGGCCGGATTTTCCAATCCCATCGTAGTGATGATGGCGGGACTCTTCATTGTGGGCGGAGGCATCTTCAGCACCGGACTTGCCGCCCGCGTCGGCTCCGGAATACTTTCCATGGCGGGACAAAACGAAACGCGACTATTCGTCCTTCTCATGCTCACCACCGCAGGCGTGGGAGCCTTCGTCAGCAACACCGGCACCGTGGCACTCATGCTACCTATCGTTGTCAGTCTGGCACGCGGTGCAGGACTCAAATCGTCGCGACTGCTCATGCCCCTCGCATTTGCCGGCAGCATGGGTGGTATGCTCACCCTCATCGGTACGCCGCCCAACCTCATCGTGCGCGACGTGCTCGTCGAAGCCGGCTACGAGCCGCTCGGCTTCTTCTCCTTCACCCCCGTGGGCATCATCTGCATTGCTGTGGGCATCGTAGTGCTCATACCCCTCAGTCGCCGCTTCCTCAACGGACAAAAAACCGCCACCGCCACCAAGGGCGGAAAAACCCTTGAAGAACTCGCTGCCGAATACCGCATTGGCGAAGGCGTGAAGGCCGTCCGCGTGGGAGCAGCGTCGCCCATGGCAGGACATACCCTTGGCGAACTCAACGTGAACGGGCGCTACGGCGTCACTGTCATTGAAGTGCGTCACCACAGCGGCAAGACAACCGCCCCGCTCGGCCATATGGAACAGCGCGCCCTTGCCGACACCCGCATAGAAGCTGACGACGTGCTCTGCTTGAGCGGTGCACCCGAAAGCGTGTCGCTCGTAGTGGCCGAAAACGGACTTACCATACTAAAAGACAACGGACAACGGAAAATGGAATTCTACGACGTAGGTATGGCAGAGATACTTCTTCTCTCCACCTCCGCCCTCGCCGGTCGCACCGTGGTAGAAGCCGATTTTCGCCGCAAATACGGACTCAACGTCCTCGGCATACGTCGCCACGACACCATCTTCTCCGACGACATGAAGCAGCGCCGTCTCCACGCCGGCGACATTCTCCTCGTTCAAGGGCCGTGGGACAACATCTCGCGCCTTTCCTCCTCCGACGGTACGGACTACGTGGTCATTGGTCGCCCGCAGGACCAACTCGAGCGCGTCACCCTCGACTACAAAGCCCCCGTTGCCGCCCTCATCATGCTTCTTATGGTCGCCGCCATGGCGTTCGACTTCATCCCCATAGCCCCCGTCACGGCCGTCATCATTGCCGCTGCCGCCATGGTGCTAACTGGATGTGTGAGAGGTATGGAGCGTGCTTACAAGACCATCAACTGGGAGAGCATCATCCTCTTCGGTGCCATGCTTCCCATGTCCACCGCATTGGAGAAGACCGGCGCGTCGGAACTCATTTCGCAGGGACTTGTTCATGCCGTGGGCGGAATGGGGCCGACAGCCCTCATTGCAGCCATATATATAGGCACCTCGCTCCTCACGTTCTTCATTTCCAACACGGTGACCGCTGTGCTCATGGCTCCCATCGCCCTCCAGGCCGCCACGGCAGAAGGCATGAGCGCTGTGCCCGTGCTGATGGCCGTTACGGTAGCCGCAAGCATGTGCTTTGCCTCGCCCTTCTCCACTCCGCCTAACGCATTGGTGATGTCTGCCGGTGGCTACAAACCCATCGACTACGTGAAAGTGGGCCTTCCCCTCCAGGTCGCCATTGGCGTGGTCATGGTGCTCGTGCTGCCGCTGATTTTTTGAAATGATTCTTGTAAAAACACAATAATATGACTCTTACCACCACCCCATCCATTGAAGGGCACCGCATCGTGCAGTACTGCCCCATCGTATCGGCCGAAGTGATTTTCGGTACCAACGTGTTTCGCGACATCGCTGCAAGTTGGCGCGACTTCTTCGGCGGTCGCACACGAAGTTACGAGGCTGTGCTCCGCGAAGCCAAAGACACTGTGCTCAACGAACTGGCGCAGAAAGCCATGTCGGTAGGAGCCAACGCCGTGGTCGGCGTGAAACTCGACTACGAGACCGTGGGACAGAGCGGTTCCATGCTCATGGTTGTAGCCACCGGCACAGCAGTGGTCGTGGAGTAGAATCCCGATTTTCTCTTTTTCCCAAAAACATCCCCCATTCATGCTCCTTCCCCTTTTTAACTCCGACGGACTCATCGAAGCCGGCTGCGATGAGGCTGGACGCGGCTGCCTGGCCGGTAGCGTGTATGCCGCCGCCGTCATCTTTCCGCCCGACTACGAAAACGCGCGCCTCAACGATTCCAAACAACTCACAGCCAAGCGCCGCTATGCGCTTCGTGAGGAGATAGAGCGCGACGCCGTGGCGTGGGCCGTGGGCATCGTGCCCCCCGAGGAGATTGACCACATCAACATTCTCAATGCCTCCATCCTCGCCATGCATCGTGCGCTGGACAAACTCAAAGTTCGTCCGCAGTTCGTCATTGTGGACGGCAACCGCTTCAAACCCTACGGCGACACCCCCTCTCAAACCGTGGTCAAGGGCGACGGGAAGTACCTCTCCATAGCAGCGGCCTCCATCCTTGCCAAGACCTACCGCGACGACTACATGCACCGCCTCCACGAGGAGTATCCCTACTACGGCTGGGACCGTAATGCCGGTTACCCCACCAAAGCACACCGCGAGGGCATAGCACTCCACGGACTCACGCCCTACCACCGTCGCTCCTTCGCCGGTCTCGGTGATCAGCCGCTCCCGTTTGTGGGTGAGTTGAAATGAGGGTGCATACACATTATTATATATAAGGAGTGGGATTGCGAGAAAAGCGGTTCTTTTCAATGTGCAAGAGTTATGTCTTAGCTTAAAAGTAGGCTGCGGTTCGGAAGAACGAATAAAAACTTAGGCTTTTCTTCGTTCTTCGCTCACCTTGCACTACTTTTGCACCATAATTCAAAAAAATCATGCAAAAGAACTTGGTAATCGTCGAGTCGCCCGCCAAAGCGAAGACCATCGAGAAGTTTCTCGGAGCAGACTACAAAGTGATGTCAAGCTTCGGACACATCCGTGACCTCAAAAAGAAAAACTTTGGTGTCGACCTCGAAACCTTCGAACCGCAATACGAAATTCCCGCCGACAAGAAACACGTCGTTTCAGAACTCCGTGCCCAAGCCAAGAAGAGCGAAACGGTATGGCTCGCATCCGATGAGGACCGCGAAGGGGAAGCCATCTCCTGGCACCTCGCCGAAGTGCTCGGACTTGACCCGAAGACCACACAGCGCATCGTGTTTCACGAAATTACGAAGCCTGCCATCCTCGCAGCCATCGAACACCCGCGCCACATCGACCTCAACCTCGTCGATGCCCAGCAGGCACGCCGTGTGCTCGACCGCCTCGTCGGCTTCAAACTCTCTCCCGTACTTTGGCGCCGCGTACGTCCAAGCCTCTCTGCCGGTCGCGTGCAGAGCGTGGCCGTAAGGCTCATCGTGGAACGCGAACGCGAGATTCAGAATTTCACCCCCACGTCGGCTTTCCGCCTCACCGCCTACTTCAACGTGCCCGCAGCCGACGGCACTTCCGCCACTCTCAAGGCTGAACTCAACAAGCGTTTTGCCACCGAGGCCGAAGCACAGGACTTCCTCGAAGCTTGCCGCACGGCCCGCTTCACCATTACCGACATCGCCACACGTCCCGCAAAGCGCACACCCGCTCCCCCCTTCACCACTTCCACACTCCAGCAGGAAGCCGCACGCAAACTCTCCTATCCCGTGGCCATGACCATGCGCATAGCACAAGGTCTCTACGAAGCCGGACTCATCACCTACATGCGTACCGACTCCATGAACCTCTCCGACATGTGTCTCAACAGTTGCGGTCCCGTCATCACCGAAACCATGGGAGCCGCCTACCACAAGCGCCGCACCTACCACACCCATGCCAAAGGTGCACAGGAAGCCCACGAAGCCATCCGCCCCACCGACATGAGTCGTAGCACCATCAGCGGAACGGCACAGGAGAAGCGACTTTACGAACTCATCTGGAAACGTACCATCGCCTGCCAGATGGCCGATGCGCAGCTCGAGCGCACCACGGTGACCATCAACGTGGAAGGACGCAGCGAAACGTTCGCCGCAGAAGGCGAAGTGGTCAAGTTCGACGGTTTCCTCCGCGTTTATCGCGAGAGCAACGGCGACGACGACAACAACCAAGCAGAAGGTTCAACCCTCCTCCCGCCCATGACCAACGGCGAGGAACTACAGCGCACCGACATCATAGCCCAGCAACGCTTCACCCAGCAGCCCCCGCGCTACACCGAAGCCTCGCTCGTTCACAAACTCGAAGAGCTCGGCATTGGCCGTCCGTCCACCTACGCCGCCACCATATCCGCCATTCAGCAGCGTCAGTATGTGGCCAAAGGCGAAAAAGAAGGAACGCCCCGTGCCTACACGCAAATCAAGCTCAGCGCCGACGGCCAGATAGCCACCGAAACGCTCAGCGAGAACGTAGGTTCCGACCGCGGCAAACTCGTGCCCACCGACACCGGCACCGTAGTCAACGACTTCCTCCTCCAGTATTTCCCCGAAATCATGGACTACAACTTCACCGCCACGGTGGAGAAAGAGTTCGACGAAGTGGCTGAAGGCAAACTCAACTGGACCGCCCTCATCAGCAATTTCTATAAAGATTTCGAACCCCAGGTGGAACGTACGCTCAACGAGAAGACCGAGCGTCGCGTAGGCGAACGCCTCCTCGGCAACGATCCTGCTACGGGCGAACCCGTCAGCGTGAAGATAGGCCGCTTCGGTCCCGTGGCACAGCTCGGCACACCCTCCGACGACAAAAAGCCCCGTTTCGCCAACCTCGCCCACGGGCAGAGCATCGAAACCATCACCCTCGAAGAAGCCCTCGAACTCTTCAAGTTGCCCAAAACGCTCGGCGAGTTCGAAGACCTTCCCGTTGTGGTCAACACGGGTCGCTTCGGTCCCTACGTACAGCACAACAAGAAGTACGCGAGCATCCCCAAAGGCATGGACCCGATGGACGTGACGCTCGAAGAGGCCATCCAAATCATCAAGGACAAGCGCGAGGCCGAAGAGAAAAGCCATCTCAAACTCTTCCCCGAAGATCCCGACCTCGAAGTGCGCAACGGACGATGGGGCCCCTACATCATCTACAAGAAGAAAAACTACAAGATACCCAAGGCCGACGCCGAGCGCGCCGCAAATCTCACCGCCGAGGAGTGTTACGCCATCGTCAAGAACGACGCACCGCGCAAAACCTCAGCCTCCTCACGCACCACGCGCACCAAAACGGCGCGCAAAGCAAAGTAAAGCCATGAAAAGTATCATCCTCGCCGGCTACATGTGCGTAGGCAAGACCACCATAGGCAAAGACCTCGCACGAAGGCTCAACTGCACCTTCTACGACCTCGACTGGTACATCGAAGAGCGCTTCCACACCACCATCTCCGCCATTTTTGCCGAGAAAGGCGAAGCGGCGTTCCGCGACCTCGAGCGACGCATGCTCCACGAGGTAGCAGAGTTCGAAAACATCGTGCTCTCCTGCGGAGGCGGCACGCCCTGCTACTTCGACAACATGGACTACATGAACCAGACCGGCCATGTGTTCTACCTCAAGGCCTCCGTCGACACCATTCTCCGCCACCTCGCCATGAGTCGTGGCGAAAGACCGCTGCTTAAAGGCAAAACGCCCGAAGAGTTGCGCCAGTTCGTCGCCGCACAGCTCGCCGAGAGAGAACCTTTCTACGCCAAGGCACAACACGAAATAGACGTCGACGTGCTCGACTCGTTCGAAAAAATTGGCGAAGTATCCGAGCAGATTATCACCTGCCTGAAATAAACCGCACATCCACCCATTCCACACACGTCACACATGCGAAAATGGAGAATTGAAGATTCCGAAGAACTCTACAACATCAAAGGTTGGGGAGTGAACTACTTCGGCATAAACGAAAAAGGCCACGCCTACGTGGCACCCCGTAAAGACGGAGTGAAAGTAGACCTCAAGGAAGTGGTAGACGAACTCAATTCAAGAGACATCACCGCTCCCGTACTCCTCCGTTTCCCCGACATACTTGACAACCGCATCGAAAAAACCTCCGAGTGTTTCAATATCGCTGCAAAGGAATACGACTACAAGGCTGAGCACTTCATCATTTACCCCATCAAGGTAAACCAGATGCGCCCCGTGGTAGAAGAAATCATCAGCCACGGAAAGAAATACAACCTCGGTCTCGAAGCAGGTTCAAAGCCCGAACTCCACGCTGTCCTTGCCACCAACATGGACTCCGACAGCCTTATCATCTGCAACGGCCACAAGGACCAGAACTTCATTGAGCTCGCACTCCTCGGCCAGAAGATGGGCAAGCGCGTATTCCTCGTGGTAGAAAAACTTCCCGAACTCGTCACCATAGCCCGCACCGCCGAGAAACTTGGCGTACGTCCCAACCTCGGCATACGCATCAAGCTAGCCGCTTCGGGCACCGGAAAGTGGCAGGAAAGCGGCGGCGACGCCTCCAAGTTCGGACTCAATTCCTCCGAACTCCTTCAAGCCCTCAGCATGCTCGACGAGATGGGCATGCACGACTGCTTGAAACTCATTCACTTCCACATCGGTTCGCAGATTACCAAGATACGTCGCATCTCCACCGCACTGCGCGAAGCCGCACAGTTCTACGTGCAGCTCCACGCCATGGGATTCAACATTGAGTTCGTCGACTGTGGCGGCGGTCTCGGCGTAGACTACGACGGCACCCGTTCCAGCAACTCCGAAAGCTCCGTCAACTACTCCATACAGGAATATGTCAACGACTGCGTCTACACCTTTGTCGACGCTGCCAACAAAAACAACATTCCTCACCCCAACCTCATCACCGAGGGCGGACGCTCCCTCACCGCGCACCACTCTGTGCTCATCGTCGACGTACTTGAGAGCGTCAGCATGCCCCACATGAACGAGGACTTCCATCCCTCCGAGAGCGACCACCAACTTGTGCACGACATCACCGAGATTTGGGACAAGCTCTCGCCCCGTTCCATGCTTGAGGACTGGCACGACGCACAGGACATCCGCGACGAAGCGCTCGACCTCTTCCGTCATGGCATCATCGACCTCAAGACGCGTGCCCAGATAGAAAGCCTCTACTGGAGCATCACGCACGAGATTAGCGAACTGGCGCACCACCAGAAGCACGTGCCCGACGAGCTCCGCACGCTCGACAAGATGATGGCCGACAAGTATTTCTGCAACTTCTCGCTCTTCCAGTCGCTCCCCGACTCTTGGGGCATCGACCAGCTCTTCCCCATCATGCCCATCGAACGGCTCAACGAGAAACCCACACAGAGCGCCACGCTACAGGACATCACCTGCGACTCCGACGGCAAGATTTCTGCCTACGTCAACTACAACCAACAGACTTCCTACCTCCCGCTCCACTCGTTTCACGAAGGCGAACACTACTACATCGGTGTGTTCCTTGTGGGCGCTTACCAGGAAATTCTCGGTAATATGCACAACCTCTTTGGCGACACCAACGCCGTGCACGTCACCGTCGACGAAGACAGTTACTCCATCGACAAGACCATCGACGGCGAAACCGTGGCCGACGTGCTCGAGTACGTGCAGTACGACCCGAAGCGCCTTGTGCGTCGTCTCGAGTCGTGGGTCAGCAAAGCCGTGAAGGAGGGAAAGATTACCAACGAAGAAGGTAAAGAATTCATCTCCAACTACCGCTCCGGACTCTACGGATATACGTACCTCGAATAAGGGCGCGTTGCCAACCGAGCATATAGAAACACAAAACCCCGCGAAGAGAAATGCGCTTTCTTCTCGCGGGGTTTTCTGTGTTATTGTCGTTCGTTCTTGCCGGACGGCGTTAGTAGTCAATCTCGTTGTTCACCATCTTCTCTGTGCTCCAAGGCGCGGGACTTCCACCGAGATATTTGTGGAACCACTCGAGATGGGCGTTGTAGTAAACCGGCATCGAGTTGAGGTTGCTGGGCCAGTGGCCATCGTTCGTCAGCACAATGAGGCGTGAGGGCACGCCGAGCGTCTGAAGCACGGAGAAGTACTGCAGACTCTGCGTGTAGGGCACGCGGTAGTCCTTCTCGCCCGTAATGATGAGCGTAGGCGTGGCAAAGTTCTTCACATACGACGAAGGCGAATACTTCTCGTAGAGCGGAGAGTTCCACGGCTGGCCCTGAAGGTCGAAGTTAGGAAACCAAAGTTCCTCCGTAGCACCCCAGAACGACTTCGTGTCGAAAATGCCCATCATCGAAGCCAGACACTTGAAGCGCTTCGTCTGTGCCTGAAGCCAGTTCATCATGTAACCGCCGTAGCTCCAACCCATGGCACCGATGCGTGTGGAGTCGACATAAGGCAATGCTTCCAGAGCGTCCGTCACCTTCATCACGTCCTCGTAGGGCGCACCGCCCCAAGCGCCCGAAATGGCGCGGCAGAACGCCTGTCCACGTCCGGTGGAGCCGTGCGGATTGGGATAAGCCACAACGTAGCCTGCGCCGGGGTACACCTGCCAATCGCCGCGGAAGGAATTCATCCACTGCATCTGCGGACCGCCGTGCACGTTGAGCACAAGGGGATATTTCTTCGTAGGGTCGAAGTCGTGTGGCTTTACGATGAACACCTGCACCTTGTCGCCGTTGGCGCCGTCCACCCACAGTGTCTCGCTCGGACGGATGTCCACCTCCGCTTCCAGTTCGCGGTTGAGAAACGTGAGCTGCGTCTCGTTCTCCACCTTAGCCAAAGAGCGGCGGCCGCCTTTCTTTGCGTTCGCTTGTTTGAGCGCGTGCGCAAGCTGCTGGCGGTAGAGCGCAGAAGGCTTGCCCGTGGTGCTGTAAGTGAAGTAGACGTAGCCGTGGTTGTCGAGGTCAAACTCCGAGATGGCGCGGTTCGTGAGTACAGGCACGATGTCCTTCTCGGCGAGGTCCACACGGTAGAGCGGCTGCGCGCCTTCCTCTTCGGCGAGGAAGTAGAGGCTCTTCGAGTCGGCCGCCCATTTGTAGTCGTCCACCCAATTGTCGAAGTCTTCCGTCAGCACCTGCGACGTGCGGCTTTGTCGGTCGTAGACGGCAAGGCGGAAGCGGTCCGACTCGTAACCCGGTTCGCGCTGCATGCGGTAGGCAATGTAGCGGCCGTCCGGCGAATAGGAAGGCGAACCATCCCAGGCTTTGTTCTCAGAGGTGATGTTGACGGCCGTTCCGCCATCAACAGAGATGGTAAAGAGATCGGCGTTGGTGCTTGCTTCGGGATGTGTGCCCTGTTTGGAGACGTAGCAAATCTCACGGCTGTCCGGCGAGAAGGCATAAACGGCTCCGCCGAGCGAGAAGAGCAGCTCGTTCTTGCCGGGCGTGAGGTCGCGATAAGTCTTTGCTTCGGTGTCGAAAACGATGAGGTGCGTGTAGAGTCCGTCGGTGTAGTCCGCCCAGTGGCGGTAGAGCAAACTGTCCGCAATGTGTGCCTTGACCGGTCCTTCGGCGCGTCGCTTCTCCCAAGCAGCGTTCTTTTCTCCGTCTGCTCCGAGCTCGGGGCGTACGCGGGCGGTGAAGGCAATGTAGCGGCCGTCTGGCGAGACGACGGGTGCGTCAAGCCCCAGGGCGTAGTGGGTGAGTTGCGTGCGTTGTTTGTCAGAGAGGGAGTAGGCAAACATCTGCTGATGTCCGTCCACCGTAGCGGTGAAATAGAGTCGCTTGCCGTCGGCACTCCATGTGGCGCTTCCGCTCTTGCCGTCGGCGGAGATGTTCTCCACCGCACTGCCGTCGGTGTTCATCACATAAACGTCTGTCGTCGATTTGTGTTCCTTCAAATTGGAAGCACCGCTCGTGTAGGTAAGTTGCTTCCCGTCGGGCGAAACGCTGACGGCATATACGCTCTTCACGCGGTAGAGGTCTTCTATGGTGAATGCGCGCTTTTGCGCACACGCTCCGGAGGCCACTGCGGTGCAGAGAGCGGCGGTGAGAAGGGGGTTGTTCATCGTGGGGTATATCTTTATTATAGGGGAAACATTAAAAAAGTGCCAAGCGCGCCGTTCTTTTAAAAAGTTAGGCTTGCTTGGCGGAATGTGTCTATGCTAGGAGGTGTTCAGAGCTTTGTTATTTCTTCTTCTGAAAGACCAGTATACAAACTTATCTTGCTCAAAGGCTCGCCGGCGGAAAGCATTGTTCGGGCTATTTTGATGCTTTTGTTAAAAGCACCTTCACTAAGTCCTTTCGCATGTCCTTCAACCAACCCTTCGTTTCGTCCTTTCGCATGTCCTTTTTCCAAGGCGTGCTGGTACGTAGCATAAGCGTCGCGCATGGATTGTATGCTCTTGTCGTACTTCACGCGCTCTTTGCTACTCAGCGTGTTGAGGTCGGAGATTTCCGCAAGTTTGCGGAATACTGCGTTTTGTGCCAAGAACGGCATTCTTTCAAATGTATTCATATGCTTGAGTACGTAAATCCAACGTTCAAAGTTGTTTGTGCATTCGTCCTCCTCTTTCGTGAAAAGCGGAAGGCGAAGATAGACGATGCGGAGATTTTCGGAAAGGCATTCTCCTGTGTCGCGGTCGGCGAGCACCATGTCCGTGCGGAATTTCTGGCACTTGTCGCCCGTTTCGTTGAAGTTCATGAAACAAATCGTGTAGACGGGCATCAGCTTGTAGTCCCATACGCCCTTCTTTCCTTGTTCAATGATGGCGCGTGAGGTGTAGTAGATGGAGCGGTCCACGAAATGTGCTTGCGAGCGGTTCTGCATTTCCACTATGAAGTGCTTGCCTTCGCTCGTAGTGCAGTAGATGTCGAAAATGATGCCGCGCTCTTCTGCGGAAAGCCCGAGGTGCTCTTTGTTGTTGAACGTGAGCGAGCTGATTTCGAACTCACCGGCGAAGAGGTCGTTGAGGAAGGCTGTAAGCAAGTCTTTGGTCATCTCTTGGCCAAAGATGCGCTTGAAGCCCCAGTCGCTGAAAGGGTTTATGAATCGTGCCATAGGCGGAATGTCTTTTGGCAAAGGTACGCATTTAGCGCTGAACGTGCAACTTGTGGCTTTTCATTTGCCTCTTGGTCAACGAAAAAGGACACGAACGTCGGCGTCCGTGTCCTTTTGGGTGAAATGTATGTGACGGTGTCACCGCATTAGCTTACGCGGTTGAGTTTCTTGATGATGCTGAAGATGAAGAGCGCAGCTACGAGGCAGATGACCATGAGCGTTCCCCAAACGACGGGAAGCGGCATGTCCCACATGTGGCCGGGGATGGACACGAGTTTGTTGCCGAGTGCCGTGGCTACGAACCATCCACCCATAATCATACCCTTATACTTGGGAGGAGCCACCTTCGAAACGAAGGAGATGCCGATGGGGGAGAGGAGAAGTTCGGCGAAGGTGAGGATGAGGTAAGTCGTAACGAGCAAGTTCGGCGTTACGTCGGCCACGTGGTTGGGGTGATTCGTAGCGGGAAGACCGATGCTGGAGAGCGTCATGAGCAGATAGGCGCCGGCAGCCACGAGCATACCGAGACCAATCTTCACAGGAGCTTTCGGTTCCTTGCCGATGCGTCCGAGCCAGCCGAAGAGGGCGATGCTCACGGGAGTGAGGGCTACGACGAAGCAAGGATTGAACTGCTGGAAGATGGGAGCGTCGATGGTCACGGTCTCAGAGCCGCTAGTGATATACGTGTACACGAGGATGGCGGCGGGCACTACGATGAGCGCAACGTTCGTCAGCTTGCTGGCGATGGAAGCACCCTTTCTAGAGGAGAGAAGACCGCAGATGCCAAACACCATGAAGATGCACCACACGAGGTTAAGCACGTTGAATTCCATGCCCGTGAAGCCCGTAGCGCTGCGTGCCGTGAATTCGTCTGCGAACCACGTCAGCGTAAGTCCGTTCTGGTGGAATGCCATCCAGAAGAAGATGACTACAGCGAACACGAGGCAGAGGCACACGATGCGTTCCTTCGTTTCGGCAGGACTCATCTCTTCGGCTACACTTTGGGCCGTTCCCTTCTCCTTCTTGCCGGTGGTGAGAACCTGCTGGTAGGTTCGCTTACCGAGGAAGTAGATGAGCATCGACACGATGACCGAAGCGCAAGCCACAGCGAAGGCGAAGTGGTAGGAGTCGGCTTTGGTGTAGTTAAGGTCGTTCTGTGCCCATTCCATAATCTTCGTGGCTGCGGTGGGAGCAAAGAGCGCACCGATGTTGATGGCCATGTAGAAGAGGGAGAAACCCGAGTCGCGCTGGTTGGCGTACTTGGGATCGTTGTAGAGGTCGCCCACCATCACCTGCAGGTTTCCTTTGAAGAATCCGGTGCCGAGGCTCACGAGCAGGAGCGCAGCTCCCATGGCGCCGATGGCAACGGCTCCGTTGCCGAGGGGCACGGAGAGGAGGAGGTAACCGAGGAACATGATGCTGATGCCCCAGATGACCATCTTGTTGTAGCCCCATTTGTCGGCTGCCATGCCGCCGAAGAGGGGGAGGAAGTAGACTGCGGTGAGGAACCACGTGTAGATTTCGGACGCCATGCCGGCGGCGAAACCGAAGTTCTCACCGAGGAAGAGAGCGAAGACGGCCAGCATGGTGTAGTAGCCGAAGCGTTCGCCCGTGTTGGCCAAGGCCAAGGTCCATAGACCTTTCGGTTGGTTTTCGAACATAGTGTGTAGTGTATTGTTTGTTGATTATTGTTTCTTTTCCAAAGCTTGTGCCGACTCAAGTTCTTCGCGGAGGAAGCGGGAGGTGTAGCCCACGCCGCTTTCAACGAGCGCTTCGGGCGTACCGGCAAAGAGGAGTGTGCCTCCGCCGCGTCCGCCTTCGGGACCCATATCGAGGAGATAGTCGCAAACTTTTATCACGTCGAGGTTGTGCTCTATCACGATGACCGTGTTGCCGCGGTCCACAAGGCGCTGCAGCACGTCCATCAACACGCGTATGTCCTCAAAGTGAAGTCCCGTGGTGGGTTCGTCGAGGATGTAGATGGTCTGTCCCGTGTCGCGCTTGGAAAGTTCCGTGGCAAGCTTCACGCGCTGGCTTTCGCCGCCAGAGAGCGTGGTGGAACTTTGTCCGAGTTTGATGTAACCCAGTCCTACTTCCTGCAGCACTTTTATCTTGTGTAGAATGTTGGGCACGTTCTCGAAAAACTCCACCGCCTGGTTGATGGTCATGTCGAGCACGTCGGCAATGCTCTTTCCTTTGAAGCGCACTTCGAGCGTTTCGTGGTTGTAGCGCTTGCCGTGGCAAGCTTCGCAAGGCACGTAGACGTCGGGAAGGAAATTCATCTCAATCGTTTTGTAACCGTTGCCTTTGCAGGTCTCGCAGCGTCCGCCTTTCACGTTGAAACTGAAGCGTCCAGGCTTGTAGCCGCGTATCTTGGCTTCGGGAAGTTCCACGAAGAGTGTGCGAATGTCGGAGAACACGCCGGTGTAGGTGGCAGGATTGGAGCGTGGAGTGCGTCCGAGCGGACTTTGGTCCACGGCCACCACTTTGTCCACATCGTCGAGACCTTCTATGCGGTCGTAGGCGAGGGGCTCGCGCAGCGAACGGTAGAAGTGTTGGGAGAGGATGGGGAGGAGCGTATCGTTGATGAGGGTGGACTTTCCGCTTCCGCTCACGCCCGTCACGCCGATGAGCGTGCCGAGGGGAAACGCGGCGTCCACGCCTTTGAGGTTATTGCCTCGGGCGCCGATGAGACGCAGCACTTTACCGTTTCCTTTGCGTCGCGTGGCGGGTACGGCTATGGCGCGCTGTCCGTTGAGGTATTGCGAGGTGAGCGTGTCGCGGCGGAGCATCTCTTTCGGTGTACCTTGAAACACCACTTCGCCGCCCAGGCGCCCGGCTTTGGGACCCATGTCCACGATGTAGTCTGCAGCGAGCATCATGTCCTTGTCGTGTTCCACCACGACCACGGTGTTGCCCAAGTCGCGCAGTTCCTTGAGGGAATGGATGAGGCGCACGTTGTCGCGCTGGTGCAGACCTATGCTGGGTTCGTCAAGGATGTAGAGCACATTGACGAGCTGCGAACCGATTTGCGTGGCAAGGCGTATGCGTTGGCTTTCGCCGCCCGAGAGGGTCATGCTGGAACGGGCGAGGGAGAGATAGTCAAGACCCACGTCGAGGAGAAATTTCAAGCGGGCTAGGAGTTCCTTGAGAATCTCGTGTGCAATGGCGCGGTTTTTTGTGTTGAGCTGAGGCTCTACGTGGCTCAGGAAGTCGTAGAGTTGGGCTATGTCCATCTCTGCCAGTTCGGCAATGGTCTTTCCGGCAAAGCGGTAGGAGAGGGCTTCACGGTTGAGGCGCGCTCCGTGGCATTCGGGACAGACTGCTGTTTTGGAGAACTGTTCTGCCCAGCGCTGCGAGGCGGCGCTCATCTCGGAGTCGGCCATCTGGTGGATGTATTTCACCAGCCCGTCGAACTGCACGTAAACATCCTCGGTGGTGTGCGCCACTTTGGCGGGGATGCGTAGACGGTCGGCGCGCCCGTTGAAGATTTCGTCCATCGCCTCTTCGGGAATGTCGGCAATGGGTGTGGTGAGTTCGCAGTCGTAGTCCTCAAGCACGGTTTGCACTTGCCAGAAGATGAGTGCGTTGCGATATCTGCCCAGCGGCGCAAGACCACCGGCTTTGATGGAGAGCGAAGGGTCGGGCACCACTTTCTCGCGGTCCATCACGTTGACGAAGCCGAGTCCTTTACATTTGGGACAGGCGCCTTGTGTGGAGTTGAAGGAGAAATTGTGGGGCGCGGGTTCGCGGTACGAAATGCCCGAGACGGGGTCCATGAGTCGCTTGGAGTAGAAGCGGGCCTCATTGGTGGCGGCATTGAGAATCATCATCAGGCCGTCGCCGGTGCGGAGCGTCTGAGCCACGCTTTTGCGCAAGCGCTCGCCGTCTTTTTCCTGTACGAGGAGTTTGTCCACAACCACTTCTATGTCGTGGTTCTTGTAGCGGTCGAGCTTCATGCCCACGGCAATCTCGCGCAGTTCGCCGTCCACACGCACCTGGAGGAAACCTTTGCGGCGCACGCTTTCGAAGAGTTCTTTGTAATGTCCTTTTCGGGTGCGCACGAGGGGAGCGAGGAGGTACACCTTGCAGCCTTCGTAGGCGTGGAGGATGAGGTCGACAATTTTCTCCTCCGTATATTTCACCATCGGTTCTCCGCTGATGTAGGAGTATGCTTCGCCGGCGCGGGCGTAGAGCAGACGGAGGAAGTCGTAGATTTCGGTGACCGTTCCTACGGTGGAACGCGGATTTTTGTTGGTGGTCTTCTGCTCGATGCTGATCACGGGACTGAGTCCGCTTATCTGGTCCACATCGGGGCGCTCCATGTTGTCGAGGAAGTTGCGGGCGTAGGCCGAGAAGGTGTCGATGTAGCGGCGCTGGCCTTCGGCGTAGAGGGTGTCGAAGGCGAGCGAACTCTTTCCTGATCCGCTCAGGCCGGTGACTACGCTGAGGGAGTAGCGCGGTAGGGTGACGTCGACGTTCTTGAGGTTGTGTACGCGGGCACCGAGTATTTCTATTTTGTTTTCAGACATGTGATTTGCTGAACGTAGACAAGGGGTTGTAGAGTGTGGGGGAGGGGAGAAAACGAGTGAAGCGGACTTAGTTCGTGGTGCTACCATTTTCCGTGTAACCGCGGAGCAGACTGATTACTTTCTTTATGTTGTATTTGTGTCCGTCGGCGCCGCGTGCTTCGATGTGGAGGTAGTATCCGCCGTCGGGCATGTCGTGTCCGCCGGAGCGTCCGTCCCATCCGCCTTCAAGGTCGGTCCACTCGTAGAGCTTCTTGCCCCAGCGGCTGAAGATTTGGGCACGGAAGGAGATGATGCTGGTGTAGCCTTCCTTTACGCGGAACACGTCGTTCACGCCGTCGCCGTTGGGGGTGAAGGCATTGGGCACTTCGAGCTTCGACTCGCTGATGGTAAGCGTGAAGGGCGTGTCCATGGTGTACTGCACGGTGTCGGCGTTCTCCACGAAGCTCACGCGGAGTTCCACGGAGAACGAACCGCTCTCGCGGAAGTCATACTCTGTGTCCTCCTCGTAGCGGATGAGGAAGGGCTGCGTCTCCGTGCCGCGTGTGAAGCGCCACTCGTAGAGGGCGGTGCGCGTGCCGACGTTTTCGGGTTGTGCCTTGAAGGTGACGTGGAGGGGTGCCGACCCGTCGTAGCTCGACTCTTCCACTTCCTGTCCGTCGGTGTCGGTGTAGACCATCACGGGGTTGGCGGTCGGGGCTTCGCTCTGCGCACGGAGGCTCAAGGGCTGTCCGGCGAAGAGGAGGAGAAATAAAACGAAAAGGGGTAGAATGCGTGTCATTGGTCAATCTTTTGTGCACCGCAGCGGTCAATGCGCAAGCAAACGCGAACCATTGCTTTCGCCGTGCACACTATCAAAGTGCGAAGATAGCGTAAACTTGGGGAATGGGCAAATGTGCAGATGAGCAAAAATTTAAATATGCAAATGTGCAGATGTAGCCTCACTGCGGCTTTTGCGTGCTTCGCTTTATTTCTTCGCACTCAACGTCACGTCGGAGACGTGACCCCCATGCGCTAACGCTTTCAATAAAAATATATCGCGTTTTGTCACTTTCGTATTTCAAATACCCTGCCTTCGTCGTAAAAAAGCGAAACGAAAAGTGGAATAGTTAGCAATTCACCCCCCCCGAATCTGTTTATAAACACTAATTTCGCGCTGATTTTGAGCAGTTTGTCGTTTGCAGAGGAGTAAGAAAGAAGTGTATTTTGCTCCGAAGCGTTGTATCAACAAATCTGTACTCAACGTACATCCACTAATTTTTATATCCCCACTTTAATGATGAGAAAATTTACTCTTTTCCTGGCTCTGCTCTTCAGCGTAGTGCTCAGCGCAGTGGCTCAGCAGGTAGCGTCTAGTCCTACCACTATTGATGATCTCACGACGGGCTATTACGTGCTCCGCGTATCTTCCGCAAATGGCAATGTTACGGCAAGCTACCTCTATTCCTCCGACAAGAAAGTGTACTACGACGCTGTAGGTTCTGAAAAGAACTTGGCTGGCGGTAGCATAGATGAAAGCACAATGAGTTACCTCTTCTATGTGACGAACACGGATGGTAAACTCAACATCAGTCTTTGGAGCGACCATAGCGTTTCGTGGCCGAACATTTCGGAAGCGTCAAATGGCATTTGGGGAATTGGTAAGAAAGAACACCCTGGTGACCAGTCAAATTTCGAAATGAATTCCACAAAGGGTGAATTTACAGCTACTTTGACCGACGGTGCCTATGTACTTTCGCTCAAGTCTTCTTATCTGAAGAGTTCAAAAGCTACCGACTGCACGGGTTATGTCATGCTCCGCGACAAGAACCTCGTGGGATACAATGATGAACAAAGTACCACATGGGACGCCACAGCAAAGGCAAAGGTGCAGTTCTTTGCCGTTTCCAACGAGCCGCGCACTAACACTACGTTCACCTATAACTTCTCCCACAACGGCACGGTGCTGAAGTCTGAAGCTCATACCGTTCTTTTTACGAACGCAGACTATCCCGCTTTTACGACTAATTGGTCTGAGTACTTTGCTCCTTATTATATCAATGTAGCTGCCGCTCCTACAGGTACAATCAGTGGTGACTCTTATACCGTAGAACTTTCACAAGCCACGCTGCCCTTCGAAACCGGCAAGTACTACTACCTCGGCACTGCGGGCGACAACCCTGTGATGGTTTCCAACAGTGACAGTAAGTCCGTCACTTATCGCTCCAAGGCGCAGAACGAAGTGATCAACGACATCCCCAACGACCTTTGGTACGTAACGGGTAATGTGTTCGACGGGTTCACTTTCTATAATGTATCTGCGGGAAGTGATAAGCCGGCAATGTCTCAATATGATGTCCGTAAGACAAAATACGCTACGAGTTGGCCAATTAATTACGAAAACACTCTTCTTGCATTTGAGAAGGGTTCTGGTATAGGCGTAACACCTTGTACGCTTTGGGACATCAAGAAAAGCACCCACGGCTTTCTTATATATACCCATGCAAATTCGGATGATGACAACAAGACTGGCGAAGATTACAACCGCTTCTGGAGCTATGCCGACAACGCCATCAAATTCAACAACGCCGACGATGCTGTCAAGGAGTTTGCACTCTACGAACCGGAGTTTACTTTCCCGTTGGTAACCGTGGCTGGTGCTTCGTACAACTCCGTTGCCTTCCCCTTCGCTGCAAAACTCGCTGATGGCGACAAGACAAAGATGTACAAGGGTAAAATCGTGGACAATGTGCTCGATGCAGTAGAGGTGACCACCGGTCTTCCCGCTGCGCCCACAGGTGCTGTGCTCGTCAACGACGACGCTGCCGCTACTGCCACCTTCGTGGCTATGAAGGAAGTGCCCGCCATTGAGAACAGCGACTTCATCGGCACCACGACTTCCGTAACGAAGGACAACCTGAGCAACTACCTCATCTTTGGTGGCGATGCCTCCACGGGCGAAGTAGGTTTCTACAGCGCAGCCTCTGACCTCAAGGCCAACCGCGCCTACCTGCCGAAGCCTGCCAGCAACACCAAGAGTCTTTCCATCCGCATTGGTGGCGAGACTACAGGCATCACCATCCCCACAGAGTTTGCTCCCGCGGCTACCAACGCTCCTGTCTACGACCTCAGCGGCCGCCGCGTAACGACTACCGTGAAGGGACATCTCTACATCCAAAACGGACGCAAGTTCATCGCTGAGTAAATTCCAAACGCATGGGCGCGCCATGGATGTGCAAAGTATTGGTGTGCAACGCGTTGGAGTGCTAACGCATGGGGGTCACGTCTCCGACGTGACGCTCTACACGGCCTTCACGCCGTCACTGACGGTTCTTTGTGTTGCTGCCTCATGGAGGCTTCTTCGTGCTGCACGTTGTTTCTTCGCGCTCATAGTCACGTCGGAGACGTGACCTCCATGCGTTAACACCCCATACACTTGCGCATTCAAAATCTCACTAAAATAAAAAAACGAATTATTGACTCTCCCACAAAATGAAAAAGACATATATCGCTCCCACACTCCATAGTGTAGAACTAGGTATGGAAACTCCCATGTTGACTGCTGGATCTGGTTGGAAAAACTCCGATTCAGCTACAGAGAAGACTCCCTTCTCTGGTCAAAACAAAAACAACGGTAGCGCTATCTGGAACAACGACCTCTGGGGTACTGCCGACAAGGACTAAGCCTTTAAGGTCACACAGAGCCATTCTGACATAGTGCCTCACACCACACGAAACCGCCCGCTGCGAGAATGATTCACTCTTTCAGCGGGCGGTTCGTGTTTGTACGAATTTCGGAATACCCATTACACATGGGTACAAAAAAATGAAGAACAAAGACAAACTACGCTTTTCGGGGGCACGTAATTGTTGCGGATATGCTTGGGACAACATCCTTGTCTTTGTTCTTCAGTACAGATTGACGAATCACTATCCGTCAATAAGTCTCTCATCTCTCTTGTCCAATCTGTAATATTATTACCATTAACCTAATTATTCTCTAATCTAAAACGCCCAAGTCCCAGTCTTCAAAGTTACGCACTCCGTTGCGGAACGCTGGGCGCCGAATCCGTGATGCTCACGCACCCCGTATCCTTTTCTTTACACTGCAAAGGTACGGGGTTTCCAAGCCTCCGTGAATCATAATTTGTACATTTCGACTACACTTTTGTTCAAAAACGTTTCGCACCGCTTTTGTGCCCTCTTTTTACTACTCTTCGAGTTGTGAGAAGGGCAGTTGAAGCTCGGGCATACCGCCTTTTTGCATGCATTCGATGAGTTCGCTCGGCTTGCGACCGAAGTGCGTTTGGCAGAAGCGGATGAAGTTGCTGGCCGAGGGGAAGCCCGTTTTCAGCATGAGTTTCTTCACGTCCATGCCCGGCATGGCGGCATATTCGCGCACTTGCCATGCCTTGCGAATCTGCATCCATTTGTGGGCGGGCATGCCGAACTCTTCCTTGAAGCGCTTGTAGAAGTTGGTGCGACACATGCCGATGGTCTCTGCCAGGCCTTCGACGGTGCCTACGGCTTCGAAATTGTTGATGACGCGCGAGCGGAAACTCAGTTGCTTGTTGACCAACGGGCGGAAGAACGATACGACCTCTTCGGGCGTGTAGCACACGCAGATGAGGTAGAACACCTCGAGGCGCTTTACGCGGGTGAGCCATGCCGACATGAGTCCGGCCTTTGTGAGGTTGAGGATGTTCACGCCGATGTCGCGGATGAGCGGATGGATGGGGAGTATGGGATTGTACTTGTCTTCTGTGAGCGATGTGTTGCGGAACAGACCGTTGATGTGGCGTTCACACTCGGGAAGGAAATTGGTGAACGTGTGAAGAAGAATGCGTGTGGACTTTGTGGCGACGATGCGTAGTTTAAGGTCGTAGGTGAGCATCACCATTTCGCCGTCGGTAAGGTGGTACATGTCCTTGCCGTCAAATTCTACGGTGACAGCACCATTGATAACGAAAAAGAAATGATTTTTGCGTACGTTGCCGTCGACGATAGTGTCGCCTGTTTTCATTTCGAAAATGCGATAGCCGTCAAAGATGTTGTTGCGCTCCATGCGGAACTCCTTCGGAGTGCCTTTGGGATACTGCGTCAACGTTTCGATAACAGCAAGATTGAATTCGCGTTTCTTGCTTGGCATGGGATGGGGTGTAAAGAAAAAGATGATATAGGGTGCGTGAGGGGAAACTTCTCTCTATAGGGTGGTAATTTATAGAACCACCCTATATATCCCTCCGCGTTGAATTCTCATGCTTCAAATTCAGTGCAAAATTACGTATTATTCCTTTCCCTCTTTATATGTTGTTACGGATTTTCTTCCTTCTTCCTGGGTGATTTCTTGAAGTTTTAAGACCTTAAACAATAAATAACTAAACATTTGTATATATGCAAACTGTTGTGGTCAATCTCCCGCCGTCTGCACTCAGCTTTTGCGTACCATGCGTGGCAAATGACGGCGCAAGCGCATGGGGGCACGTCTCTGACGTGACGCTCTACACGGCTTGTACCTGCGCAGCACGAGTATGATTTGCGTGAGCTTTTCAATCCCATTTATCGGAAAAGTGTAGTTTTTGCACCCTCAAAAACGTAGGAAAAGTGTAGTTTTTGCGCCCTCAAAACATCGGAAAAGTGTGAATTCTGATGATTAAAGTCTTGGAATTCAGTGGTTTCCGGATTTAAGGGTAAAATGTGACGCGCGGAGCGGACTGAAAGAACCAAAAACTTCAGAATATTTCTGTTACGGACAAAACGGCAGCGGCTCCGCAGCAAACCTTCGTGGTTGCAGCGGAGCCGCTGTGTGTTTTATGCACGCCGTCAATCTTTCCAGTCTTTATAAGGATTGGCGCGGAGCGAGGAGTTGTAGTAGCGTCGGTCGCCCGTGACCTCTTCGCCGAGGAAGGGGGCGCGCTCGTAAGGTTCGTCGGGCGCACGGAGTTCCACTTCGGCCACGACGAGGCCGTCGTTGTCGCCGTAGAATTCGTCCACTTCGTAGGTGTGGTTGCCTACGGGCACGAGCCAGCGCGTTTTGTCCACGATGCCCGGCTCGCAGAGTCGCAGTAGCGACAGGGCTTCTTCGTGCGTGATAGGCTTCTCAAACTCGTAGCGGGAGAGGCCGCCGTCGAGCGAAGGACCTTTTATGGTGAGGTAACCCTCGTCGTCGCGGAGGCGTACACGCACGGTGCGGCCGCGTCCGCTGCAGATGTAGCCTTGTATGATGTGGCTATGGCTCGTGGCGAGTTCCTTGTAAGGACCTGTGACGAGAAATTTGCGTTCTATTTCAACTCCCATTTCTTTATTGTGGTTTTAGTACAGCGTCGCTCGTGGGGGTGACGTTTTCAAAACGTAACGGCTCTACACGCTTTGTCAAAGTAACTTGCTAAAAAATAGCTTGCGTATTTTTCAAAAGATATTTTGAGCGAGGAGCGGGCTGAAAGCCCACCATTCGTAAGCCCGGGTCACGGCACGAAGTG
>CAVKJJ010000046.1:0-22304 GCA_963656685.1 bacterium
TCGCGACCCCAACCTTGGCAAGGTTGTGCTCTACCAACTGAGCTATTTCCGCGTTGTCTTGACCACCTCTCTTGGTGTCTTAGCGGGTGCAAAGATAGAGGCTTTGTGCGATTCCACCAAACGTTTCGGCGAAAAATTTGCGTTTTCTGCGGAAAAAGTTGGTTTTTGCCCGTTTTTGGGCCACTTCGGGACGGTTTCGAGGCCGTCCCGAGGTGGTCTTGTCCGTTTCTCGTTCTTTTGTCAGCGACCGAGATAATGGGAGTTGATGTAGGACGTGAAGGTGTCGCGATAGAGTTCGCCGATGGGCAGCGAGGTGTTGTCGTCGAGGATGACGTGGTTGCGGCTCACCTCTTGGATTTCGTGCAGATTGACGATGAAGGAGCGGTGTATGCGCATGAAGTCGTTGGGCGAAAGGTGCTCTTCAATTTTCTTCATGGTGAGGAGTGCCATGATGGGGCGCGTTTGGTCATTGAGGTGGAAGCGCAGATAGGAGCCCATGGACTCTACGTAGCGTACGTCGCGCATGTTCACGCGTACTACCTTATAGTCTGTCTTGAGATAGATGGCGTCGGCGTCGATGGTGGCTTCGGGCGCGTTTTCGCTAGCTTCGTTGTCCGCACTGGCGGCTTTGGCTTTGGCAGGGTGGCTTCCGCGGATGAGTTCCACCTGTCGGCGCACTTTCTCGGCGGCTTGACGGAATTCGTCCATGGAGAAGGGTTTGAGGAGGTAGTGAAGGGCGTTGACCTTGAAACCTTCCAGGGCATATTCGGAGTAGGCGGTGGTGAAGACCACGATGGGCGGTGCGAGGAGTGAGCGCACGAAGTCGAGTCCGTTGAGGTCGGGCATGTTGATGTCGATGAAGATGGCATCGATGGTGTCGTTCTCGAGGGCTTGGCGTGCTTCGGCCGCGCTGGCCATGGTGCCGCAGAGTTCGAAGTAGGGTATTTTCTTTATGTACGACGCGAGCTGTTGCAGTGCCAGGGGCTCATCGTCAATGGCAAGTACTTTTATCATGTCTCGTTGGTTTATTTTTCTTTAGGGAACTATTTGAGTTGTCGTCAGCTTGTGCGGCGAGGAGTTTTTCCTTGAGCGTGGGCACTTCGAGCGTGACGTTGTAGGCTTTGTCGGTTTCGTCCACGTTGATCTTGCAGTTCTCGCCGTAGACGAGTTTGAGGCGGCGCATGGCGTTTTTGAGTCCTACCCCACCCTCGCGGCTTGTGCTGTTTTTCTTTCCGGGGTGTTTGCTGTTGTTGCAAACGAGGGTGACGCGGTCCTTCGCCTCGTTGGTCTTTACGCTGATGTGGATGTAGGAGTTGCTTGCGGCGCTGACACCGTGTTTGAAGGCATTCTCCACAAAGGTAATGAAAAGTAGCGGAGGAACGGCCCCGTTGGGAATATCTTCGTCAACATCTACGCTAATGTCTACGCGTTTGGGGTAGCGTATGCTCATGAGTTCGACGTAGTTGCGGATGAAGTCGACTTCCTTGCGAATGGGGATGTACTGACGCTCGCCGTCGTAGAGCAGATAGCGCATCATCTTGGAGAGGACGAGTACGGTGTATTTTGCTTGGTCGGGGTCGATGTCAATGAGGGCGTGGATGTTGTTGAGGGTGTTCATGAAGAAGTGCGGGTTTATCTGATACTTCAGATATTCCAGCTGCTGCTCCAGGTTGTTGCGCTCGAGTTCGGTGATGTGTTTGTTGGCGTCGTCGCTTTTGAAGAAGTACTTGACGCCTACGTTGAGACCGAAGAGGAGAATCATGATGATGAGCGAGAGAAATTCACCGCTCTTAGGAAAGATGGGGAACGGCGGCTTGGGTCCGTGGGGGCCGTGGTTCCACTTGAGGATGGAGTCCTTGAAACTCTCGTGGTTCTTTCCGTCGTCCGTTTTGGCATTGGCGGGAGGCACGTTGCCGTTACCTTGTGTCATGTGGGCGTCACCTTCGGGGCGGAAATCCGGTTTGTGTCCGTTGTCCATGAAGGCTGCGTCGCGCTCGCCGCCGGGTTCGCGGCCTTCCATGTCGTGAAAACCCATTTTGTCCATTCGCTCCATTTCTTTCTGCCGGTGACGGTGGGGTGCCAGCACACAACTTGAACCGTAGAAGATGCCGAGGGTGACTACGATGAGCGCAAGGTAGAGCATGCGTTTGTTGCGGAACACGAGGAGCGGTGCGATGAACCAGTCGTGAATGGTGAAACAAACGAAGAAGGTGGCCACGAAGGACCATATGTGGAGAATCTCGTTCCACGGTATTTGGTGGGGCGAGTTGGTGCCGTCTGAGGCGTGAAACGTGGAAGTTACCACGGGAAAGAGGAACACCATCATCCAGATGAGTGCATAGAACACTTCTTCTTTTCGTTTCAGGTATTTGAGCATAGGGGTATGCTGGGGTGGTTTTGTTGCTTTGATGATTGTGGATTGTAAAAGGGCAGGAGTTCATCTCTACTGTTCCTTTTTCGTGTTATATGCAAAGGTATGTATTGGGTATGCAATGCACAAAAAATATACACATAACAGAGTGTTTTGAACACGGAACGGACGAATGCTCAAATTCGCCGCTATACACCACGGGCCGCTGCTCTCGCGAGTGGCGGCCCGAGTTATGGCAAACAATACCAGTTTTGCCATACATGGAATATTCAGTTTCTTTTGTCTAAACTTCTCTCGGCGAGTGCCTGTATATGTAGACGAGTTGCGCCGCAAGGAGTTTTTCTGCGTATGAAATCAAGAGAGAAAAAGGAAAAAGGCAGGTGCCGGCGTGGCTGTGCGGACTGTCCGCAAGGAACTTCCTGCACGGTCTCGCGTTGCCTGCCTTTTCTATTCGGATTGGACTAATGAGAGAAATGTGTCTGTGTTACTTGAGCTTCTTGAAGCCGTAGCGTGCTTCGCTGCCGAGCTCTTCTTCGATGCGGAGGAGCTGGTTGTATTTGCACATGCGGTCGGTGCGGCTCATGGAACCTGTTTTGATCTGGCCTGAGTTGGTGGCTACGGCGATGTCGGCAATGGTGGTGTCTTCCGTCTCGCCGGAGCGGTGAGAGGTCACGGTGTTGTAGCCGTGGCGGTGGGCCATCTCGATAGCTTCGAGCGTTTCGGTGAGGGAACCGATTTGGTTTACCTTGATGAGGATGGCGTTGCCGGCACCCATTTCAATGCCTTTCTGGAGGAAGCGCGTGTTGGTAACGAAGAGGTCGTCGCCCACGAGCTGACAGCGCGAACCGATGGCTGCGGTGAGTTTCACCCAACCTTCCCAGTCGTTCTCGTCGAGTCCGTCCTCAATGGAGTCGATGGGGTATTTGGTGATGAGTTCTTCGAGGAACTTGATTTGCTCGTCGCCGCTGAGTTTCTTTCCGTTGGGGTCTTTGGGCATGCCGTTCTTGAGCCGTGAGTAGTCGTAGAAGTACTTGCCATCTTCTACTACTGCAAACTCAGAAGCTGCGCAGTCCATGGCGATGCGGATGTCGTCGCCGGGACGATAGCCAGCGTCCTTCGTGGCCTGTACGATGCTGTCGAGTGCGTCTTCAATGCCGTCGAGCTTGGGAGCGAAACCGCCTTCGTCGCCTACTGCGGTGGAGAGTCCGCGCTTCTTGAGCAACTTCTGAAGTGCGTGGAACACTTCGGCACCCATGCGGATGGCTTCGCGTTCGCTGGTAGCGCCTACGGGACGAATCATGAATTCCTGGAAGGCGATGGGGGCGTCGGAGTGTGCACCGCCGTTGATGATGTTCATCATGGGCACGGGGAGCGTGTAGGTGTTGGCGCCGCCGATGTAGCGATAGAGGGGGATGTTAAGGCACTTTGCAGCAGTCTGTGCTGCTGCGAGCGAAACGCCGAGGATGGCGTTGGCGCCGAGGTTGGACTTGGTAGCGGTGCCGTCGAGTTCGAGCATCTTGTAGTCTATGCCGCGCTGGTCGAGCACGTTCCATCCTTTGAGGGCAGGAGCAATGACGTTGTTGACGTTCTCCACAGCCTTGAGCACACCTTTGCCGCAGTAGCGGCTCTTGTCGCCGTCGCGGAGTTCGAGGGCTTCGTTTTCGCCGGTGGAGGCGCCTGAGGGCACGGAAGCACGGCCCATGATGCCGCAGTCGGTGGTGATTTCAACTTCTACTGTCGGATTGCCGCGTGAGTCAAGGATTTCGCGGGCATGAATCTTTTCGATTTTCATTGCTGCTGTATGTTTTACGAGTCTTTTATAAAGATGTGTGCAAGCGCAGTGTAGGGCCTTGTTCGTTACGGGCTTTCACTTTTGCTTTGCGAGTGCAAAGTTACGGAAGCGGCGTGTGTGGCTTAATCACCACTTTTGGTGATTTGGTGCGGCGCGTCACGAGTGGCAGTGTGCAATTGCTAACCACGAGATTGAGCGGATAACCTTTTGGCCCGAGAGATGTGGCGTCTTCGCACGTTGCCGGCAGAGCAAAGTGAATCAGTACGGGATGTCGTCGTCGAAATTCTCGTCGTCGAATTCTTGCCATTCGAAACAGATGACGAGGCGGCCTTTCTTGTCTTCCTTTGTGTCGTAGGAGTCGTAGACAGCGAGGCTGAAATCTTTTCCTTCGTGTCCGTCGAGGAACGACTGGGGCACGCGGCCGTCCATCTCTGAGAGAAATTCCTCAAAGAGGAGGGTGCTGTACTCGGCAGCGAACTGTTTGGCTTCGCTCATGTAATCGAAGGAAGCTACGAGCAGACTGTCAGTGCCGTTCTCGAGGTATACGATGTATTGGCAGATGCCTTCTTCTATGTCGTCGATGTCAATGTCTATGAAGTTGTCCATGATTGTATTGTTTGGGATGAAAGGAAAATGCGCCCCTTTCCTTGTTTGGGAGCAAAGGGACGCATTATAATATAAGGAGTAAACGTTGTTACTTTTCGTAGCACTTCACCTTGGTGCCGTCGTAGCCTACGGCCATGATGTACTTGGCGCCGGAGGGGAAGAGGACGTAGGTGTAGCGTGAGGACATCTGCGAGTCGCCAAGACCGAACATGGAGATGCGGAGGAGGTTGCCGTCGGCGTCGTAGGTCTCGTAGCCTACGGCGTTCTTCCACACGTTGTTGTCGACCTTCACGCGAGTGCCAGTGGCGGTGCAACCAGTGCCTACTGCGACGTCGGTAGCGAGGGCGGCCTTGTCGCGGAACACTTCCCAGTTGTAGGCGTTGATGTAGTTGAGGGCTGCGGGCACTTCGGCGTAGTTCTTGGAGGCTACGTAGCTCTTGAGTTCGTCAATCTGGTCCTGCGTGATGATGAGCCACTCGCGTGAGTAGTCCTCGATGAGGGCCTTGATGGGACGGAGCATACCGGCTTTCTCGAAGAAGGGGAGGAAGTTCATCTGCGTGGAGTCGCAGAAGCGCTTCATGAACTTGAGCTGATACTTGCCGTTGGTCATGTTGGCGTCGTTGGCTTGGCGTATGCCTTCGATGACTTTTCCGTAGGCGTTGGTGGCCTGTGCGGCTTCCTGGGTGTAGAGGGTGAGCTGCCAGAGGGGCACGACCTTCACGAAGTGGTCGTAGTTGCGCCACGTGGTGGTTACGCTACCGGTGCTCTTTCCGTTCTCGTCCTCACCGGTCACGGTGACGGAGGTGGGAGTGGTGCCGTGGTAGTCGGGACCGTCCTGGAGCTGCCAGCTTACGCCTTTGCGCACGCCTTCTTCGAGATAGGTCTCAAAGCGGCCGCCGCGCATGCCTTCGTAGTCGTCAATGCCGGAGTTCTCGTCTTCGAGTCGGTGGTAGCCCTTGCCGTAGGCATCCTTGGCTCCGAGCTTGTGTTCAACCCACGAGGAGTAGATGTTGTTGGTGGTCTCGCCGCAGCCTACCCATTTGAAGTCGGGGCGTACTTGGTTGACGTGACCGAGTTCGTGACCGAAGCCCCAGAAGCCGAAGTCGTTGGGGTTGGTCCACTCGCTGAAGCTGCCGAAGGAGGCTGCTGCGCCGATGCCGTCGGCAAACATGCCGCTGCTGACGGGACGTGCAAACTGGTGGTTACGGGGTTCTTCGCGCATGGCGGGGAGACCCATTATCTCGCGTTCGCGACGAATCACTTCGTCGTAGATGGTGGCGAGCTTCACACCGTTTTTCGGACATACGCTCTTGGCGGTGGCTACGGGGACTGCCACCTGCATGCGCTGGGTGACGACGTCGACGATGTCGCTCTTGGTGTTGGCGAGGATGCTTGCCCAGTCGGCGTCGGTGTCGCCGCGACGAAGGTCGAAGTATCCGGCCTCGGTGGCCATGGCGAAATGGAGCTTCACGGTCGGTGCGTTGGCGTAGTCGTCGGTGTAGTACGACACGTAACCGTTACCGCGGTTGGAGGCGG
Source organism: bacterium (assembly GCA_963656685.1). Lineage (GTDB taxonomy): Bacteria > Bacteroidota > Bacteroidia > Bacteroidales > Bacteroidaceae > Alloprevotella. Next base: position 6,306 of record CAVKJJ010000046.1, read on the forward strand.
CGATGATGTTGGCGCCGTTGCGGAGCGAGTAGGTGCTCTCGGGCTGTCCTTCAGTGGCAATGTCGTTGGCGTTGCTGAAACACTTGATGAGGAGGCTCACGGGGTGCTGGTTGTCGATGCCGTCAGCGAAGACCACAATCTTGTCGCCTTCGGCAAAGTAGATGCCCGTGGGGTTCTCGTAGCGGCAGTAGCCGTTGGTCTTGAGTTCACTGGCGAGGGAGGAAACGGTCTCGTAGGCGTCGAACGAACCTACGCGGTACTTTGTGGAGTAGTTGCCGGCGCTGATGGTCATGGCGAGCTGACGCAGATAGGGGCTCTTCACTTTGGCAATGTCCGTGGCGGTGATGCCTTCCTTGAGTTCGGTGCAGAGATTGGAGGTGAAGAGTTGGGAAATCTGTTCGTTGAGGGAGTTGTCGCGCTGGTAGAATCCCATCTCGGCACAGGAGGCGAAGTTGCCGCTTCCGCTATTGACGATGATGCGCACGGCGGCCACGTCGTCTATGCCGTTCTCGCCGAAGTCTACTACGGACGAGCTGGAACTGTATTCGAAGTCGGCATCGGTGAGCTTCTTGAAGCTGGCGGGTGCAGACTTCAGGGCGTAGCTTACCTCAATTTTTCCGAAGTTACCGTTGCTGTTGTTGTCGGCACGGGGGGTGTACATGAGGTAGTCCACGTGGGAGGCTTCCTTGAGTTTGTAGGTGAGTGTGTAGGGGAAACTTCCGCCGTTGTAGGGCGAGTGCCAGAGGGTGCTGGTCTTGCCGTCGTAAGTGCGTTCAATGCCTTCGCCGCTCTGTGAGGACGAGGCGGTGGCGCTGCCGATGGTCAGCTGGGTGTCGCCGCCGATGGTGGAGGCAGACTGGTTTCGCTCCTGACAAACCACCACGGTGCGTGAGAACGCGCCGTCGGCGCTGGTGAGGGTGAACTGTGCGTAGCGCGGATTGATGTTGTCGTAGTAGTAGGTGGTAAAGAACGTAAGGTTGCCGTTGGCTTCCTTGCGGAAACTTACCCAATCGGCATCGGCGGTCTTCTTGGTCACGGTGTAGTCCGTGGCGTTGGAAGCTACGGCGAGGGTTCCGAAGCCTGCGTTGTAGCCCACGGTGAGGGTGTCGGCTGAGGCCATGATGTAGGGAGCTGCCGTGTCGCTTCCTATTTTGATGTTCTGTGCGCTTGCCGTATGGGAGGCTACGGCGAGGGCGGCGAACATTCCAAGTTTAAGTATATGGTTCATTTTTTGAGGAAAGCTAAAGGGTTAGGGAACGAGCACTTTTTGTCCGTTGACGACGTAGATGCCGGCGGGGAGCGTAAAGGTGTTTTCGCCTGCGGCAATCTGTGTGTTGACAACCGTTACGCCGGCAGCGGAACATACGTTGAGGCGTGCGGGCTGTGCGGCATGTACGGAAAGTTGTCCGTGGCGTGTGCTGAAGGTGAGGGCTTGCGAAGCGGTGGCTTGGTTGATGGCTTCGGTGGTGCCCACGTTGAACACGGCGGTGCGGAACGCGTAACCGCTGTAGCTTGCGGAGGTGACGTTGAAGGCCAGACGCTTGAAGACGTCTTTGAAGGTGTAGCGGTGGCTGCTCACGGTGTAGTCGGTGCCGGCGGTGAGGGGCGTGCCGTCTTCCTGAACGACGCTTACCTTTGCATTGGTGGAGATGCCCCATCCGTTTTGTGCCACGAGGCTGTAGATGTTCACTTCTTCGCCTACTTCATAGACGTATTTGGGCAGGCTGTAGTCCTTCTGTCCGCTCAGGTCCACGTTGACAGCCTGTCCGCCAAAGATGAGGGAGGGCATGGAGTTGAGGAAGAGAGCGTTGTTGGGGAGATAGACGTACTTGCAGGTGCGCTTGCAGTCTTTGTTCCACGTGATGGTGGTGAGCTGGTTGTTGGCGGCGCTGAGGTACTGGAGTTTTGAGGCTCCATTGGAAAGGTCGAGCGTGGTGAGCTTGTTGTTGTCGAGACTGACTTCGGCGAGCTGTGCTGCGGTGGTGAAGTTGGCGGTGGATATCTGGTTGTTGCCGGCGCAGAGCGTACGGAGTTTTTTGGCTTGTGCTATGGGCAACGTGGTGAGGCTGTTGTCCTGTACCCAGAGGGTTTCGGCTGTGCTGAGAATGGCGGCCGAGGGGAGGGTTGTGAGCTGGTTGCCGGAACAAACGAGGCTACTGAGGCGCGCTGTGGAGGCGAGCGTGAGTTTCGTCATGCCGTTGTTGGCCACATTGACGTTTGTGAGTGCCTTGAGGGCCGAAGCCGTGAGTGTGCCTATCTGGTTGTCCTGTGCGTCGAGCGTGGTGAGCGAGGTGTTCTTTGCCAGATTGAGTTCCTGGAGTTGGTTGTCGGCGCAGTAGAGGCTGAGCAGGCTGGTTGCTCCGCTCACGTCGAGCGCGGTGAGTTTGTCGCCTTGAAGGTAGAGGCTCGTGAGGGCATCGGTGGTGGTGATGGTGAGCGTGGAGCTTTTCACGTCAATTTCTTGGAGCGAACCGTCTGACTCGATGGTTTGCTGCGAGCCGTCGCCCCAGTTGAGGGTGGCGGTGAGGTCTGCATTGAGGGCAATGGCGAGTTTCTCCCCACTGCTGAGTGCGGTGGTGAGTTTTACTTCGTCTGCCCGAAGTTGCAGTGCTCCTCCTGCCAGCATAAGGGAGGTGAGGAGCAAAGGAAGCTTGTGGTTCATTATTGGTTAGTTGTTAAGATTCTCGGTTGATGGTGTTCGGGTAGTGCCTGGAGCACAATCCGTGTGGCGAATTTCGGCAATTTTTCCGAATGGTGCAACAATGTGGGGCGTATTTAGGGGGCTATGTTATTGATATTTATAGAACGTTCTAAGTTTGAGAGGAATAAAACGTCTAAAACATATAAATTTATAATGGTCGTTTGTATAAAGCCGTGTAGAGCGTGACGTTTTGAAAACGTCACCCCCATACGCGGAAGCTTCCGCGAGTAATGTTAAAATGGTGACGAAATATAGACAATTCGCCTTCTTGAAATAGAAAATAGAAATAGGTTTTTCTGCCGTCCGGTGGTTCGTTTTGCAACTCCAAGGCATCTCGTAAAAATTCCAAGCCTTCGAAAAAAAATTCCAAGGCAGCAAATTTTTCCTAGATGCCTTGGAATTTTTGCAGAAACGAGGGGCGTTTCGGCCTGTTTTGTCCGTGTTTGGACGAGAAGCATACAACATGTTATGATAAAATAGATTTTATACTAACAAGTTGCATTTTTCCTGCGTGCTGAGATTCGCGTATTTGCGAGCGATTGGGCGGTTGGTGATTTCTACGCGATTCTCAGTGTTAAAATTGGGCTTCGGAGGGGGCCAAATTGAGAAACGTCAAGGAGAAGTGGTGGGAATTGTGGCAGATTTGGTAATTTTGCCAAAGGAATCAGTTGGAAAGGCCTGCTCACGTGACGAAATGTAACTTTCACGTGCTTGCACCCTTCTGGTTCTACACAAAAAACTGAATTCGGAGCCCCTTGGTGGTTTCGCCCAAAATGAACATTCTCCAAAAAATCCTATTATAACAATGTCTCTTGAATATATCTTTTCCCGTTTGAGCATACAGCAGGTTGCGAGTGCTTTCATCGTGCTCTTTGCCGTTATTGACGTGCTTGGATCGACTCCCATTTTCATAGCTCTCAAGCAGCAGGGCCGCCCGGTCAACGCTTTGAAGGCCACAATAATTTCGACCGCGCTTCTGCTGGTGTTTTTCTTTGCGGGCGACGTGATTCTCCAACTTTTCAGCGTGGACATTGAGTCGTTTGCCGTGGCGGGTTCGCTCGTCATCTTCTTCCTTGCGCTTGAAATGCTCCTCGACGTGGAGATTTTCAAGAATCAAGGTCCCATCAAGTCTGCCACACTTGTTCCGGTGGTGTTTCCGCTGATTGCCGGTGCGGGTTCGTTCACCACGCTCATCTCACTACGTGCGGAATATGCGCAGGTGAACATTATCATCGGTTTGTTGCTGAACATGATTTTCGTTTACTGCGTGCTTCGTGGAACGGAACGTGTGGAAAAGATTATCTCGAAGAGCACGATTTACATTCTTCGAAAATTCTTCGGCATCATCCTTTTGGCTATTGCCGTACGTCTTTTCACCGTCAACCTGAGTGCTTTGCTGCAGAGCTTCACTTGAGAAGACTTGGCGCTACATCATAAGCCGAAACGAAAGAACCAAGGCTGCACAGTACGCTCAATGCGTCGTACCGTGCAGCCTTGGTTCTTTTTTGTTGGGTTATGAACGCTTGCCGATTACTTGCGTCCGAGTTTTTCTATTTCGTCAGCGTTCAGACCTGTCGCTTGGGAAATGTCTTCAATGGACGTTCCCATGGATAACAGTTTCTTTGCAACTTCAACAAGCCATTCAGCGCGTCCTTCGGCCCGTCCTTCGGCTATTCCTTCAGCACGTCCTTCGGCCAGCCCCTTTTGATAACTCCTTTGGTTCGAATCCACAAAAAGCAGACGCTCTGCAGCAAGTTTATCCAATAAGTAGTCATAAGCAAGGAGTTCCTCCTCCGACATATCCGGCTTTTCCATACTCTCGAGTGCCTTTTTTTGCTCACCGAATAATTTTTCAAACGTACGTTCAGCTTTAGAGGTGATATCTTTCATAGCGCAGAAGTTTTTCGCAGTTCGTTTCTTTCTCGGGCAAAATTACAACAAAAAGTTGAGAGCGTAAGTTTGGGATGCCCAAGTCGGACGCATGGCCCTTATTCCACAATCACTTTTTGTGTCGTATGGTTTGCCTTTACCACGTAGACACCTGGGGTGAACGACGTGCGGGCAAGGGTTGATGCCGAGGCAAAGACATAGGTGCGTCCGGTGGCGTCTGCAACGCAAACGTTACCTTGTGCTCCCGCTACGGTGATGTGGCCGTGCGAGGACGAAATGCTTAGGCCGGGTGTCGTAGTCTGACTTATGGCATCGGTCGTTTGCACTTCGGCAGTCAGAGCTGCACTTTCGTTGTTGCCGGCATAGCGGCATGCCACTTTAAACTGGTGCTTGCCTTTCTCCAGTCCGCTTACCACGGTGCTGAGCGCTGTGGTCTGACCGAGCAACTGGTCGTCGCAGTAGACGGAGAACGCGCGAGGATAGAGGAGGTCGAGGTCCACATCGAAGTTTCCGTCCGTGAAATCCATCGTCGCAAGCGTGGCGGGGGTGGAGGCAGAAGGAGTGGTGAGCGTGGCGGTGACGTAGAAGTTGCCTTGCGCTTGTTCCACTTCCACAAAGCGTCCGTCTTCCCAAACCAGATTTCCGCGTCCGGGGGTGAGCTGCTTGTTGTCGCAAGCCAACGTGACGTAGCCGTTGGTGGGCTGAAGGTTCAGCGCGAGCCAGTAGGAGTGACCTTCACGGATGGTGACGGGCTGCGTGAGTTTGATGTCGCGAAGTTGTGCCGCGGCAAACTCCTTCACTGTGCGCTCCGAAACGAGTTGCGGATTGCTGCCGTCGGCTTCGCCTTCGTAAATGCGGAGCTTCACTGCTAGCGTGGCAGGGCCTTGAAGGGGTACAAAACCCATGCGCGTGATGGTGCTGCCCACGTAGGTGCTGAGGTCGGCAGGTGTGTAGAGATTGGCCACTTCCACCTCGTCGGTGTAGTCGTCGAACATGAGCAGACGGTCGTTGAACACGTCGGCACGCTGGAGCGTCTTGGCTATGTCCCACTGGAGGCGCACGCCGGCAGCTTCGCTTGTGGCGGTAAGTCCCGTAAGTTTGTTGCCGGGCACACGAACTTGGGCTTTCTGCGTGCGCGACTTGAGGCTGTCGGTGTAAGTGGCGTCCACTTCGTAACTAATGGTCTCTTCCGTCGGCGCAGCAAGGTCGGTGAACGCAAGTTCTTGGGTGCGCGCAATGGTCGTTTTGTCGCGATATATATTATAATGGTCTATGCTATGTGAGTCGTCAGGGGCAGGTTTACTCCAAGAGAGATGCACGTTGCCGTCCTTCGTTAGGGCCTGAAATGCTGAAGGACTTGCCGGCTCGGCTTCGCGGCGGAAAGCGAAGGTCACCGTGCCGTCGGCGTTCTCGCCGATGTTGTGCAGTCCGCAGTAGGCGTAACGTCCTTCAATGGAGTGGGACGAGGGCAAAGTAAAGTCGGTGAATTCCGTATGGCCGTATTCGGAGGGGAACGGTGCCGTGGCAGAATTTACGTTACCGAACGAAGCGGGACGCAGGTCGGGATCCACTCCGGCATCGGAGCAGAGCGTGTAAAGACCTTGCGGATAGGTGGCGTTGATGTCGTTGGACTGCAGTTTGTCTTTGATAATGCTTTCGTTGACGTGGTAAATGATGAGTCCATGACCGGGCAAACCGCTGTCGAACGAGCGTTGCTGACGGTTTTCCATAATGAAATAGTCGCCGTCGGTACTGGTGCTGAGTTTATAGACCGTGTCGTCGTCCTGTGCTGCACCAAGGGCGTCGATGGTGGCGTCTTCGGTCAGTTCCACGGCTTTAACCCAGCCCCACACCCACTTCTGCCAGGCGTTGATGCCTGCAGGATGTGTGCCGAGCGTGCCGTTCCATGCACCAGAACCCATCAAGTCCCATGCTCCCGTGCCGCAAAACTCGCCGTCGGAGCCGCTGTAGTCCGTGTCGTAGACGTCAGGTGCTCCGAGGTTGTGGCCGAATTCGTGACAGATAACGCCCGGAGTGGCCATGGCAGTGCCTGAGAGCAGTTCCGGCTCGATGGTGTAGCGCGCCACGCGCACGCCTCCCACGCTCGTGCCGTAGATGACGGTGCTGTGCGACCAAATGTCGCCCGTGTCCTGACTGATTTCCTGACCGTAGCCTTGGTGAATCACAGCGAGTCCGTCGAGCACGCCGTCACCGTCGTTGTCGAACTGCTTGAGGTCGAGCGTGTCGGCCACCATCTGGAGGGCTTCCACCACGAGGTTCTGCGCGTTGTCGGTGTTGTAGACAGCCTTGGCGTGCGGCACTTGAATCCAATTTGTCACGGTGACGTCGATGTCAAGTTGCCCGTGCGACTGTTCAAGGTAATAGTCGCGGAACGACCCCGTGCCGTTATAGCCTTGGGCATTCATCATGTCGTGAAACTTGTTGGCCGTGTAAGTCGTCTTCGTGTCGGAGAAGTTGACAAGGAGCACAAGGAGTTTGCGCTTGCCGCTGGTGGGGAAAGTGGCGTCGATGCTCATGCCTTCGGGCGGAGTGGCAGCCGTGTTGGCAAGCGTATGGACGGACGTTTCGCTAAGTGGCGTCGCAGCGCTTGCTGTGCGAAGTGTCTGGAATGCCTGGCGCTTCTGCTTCACTTGCTCGGCTGAAAAACGCAAACGCGGACGGATGCCGTTGAGTTGCGCGGTGCGACTCGTACCGTCGTAGCGCAGCGTGGAAGGTTGCAGCGCGCCTGTAGCGTCGGGACGGGCAAAGGTGAGAAAGCCTTCCTCATCGCGCAGAAGGGTGTAGCCGTCGGGCGTTTCGGTCCAATGAACACGTTCGTCGCCACACGCACGCACCACAACGGTGGTGCCGTCGGGTTGCCGCACGCTGACGGGTTTCGGGTAGGCCGGCACAGCTTGTGCCGCAGTGGCGCCAGCAAGGAGGGATATAAGGAGAAGGGGAAGTTTCATGTGGGGATGAATAAGTATTTTGTTCTAGTCAATTTGACGGATATACAGAGATAGGAATATGGAGATTGAGATTACCGCTTACTTTATTGTTTAAGCCTGTTAAAACACTCCTAATCCCAAAATTCATACTGTATTTTGGGATTACAATCCCAAAACTTATAGTGATTTTTGGGATTAGGGGCAAAATTAGGGTTTCGGCAAAAGGTATCGGAAAAGAAAAATATGAGAACGCCCGCAGTGCCGGCATTCTCATATTTTTCGGAAAGAAGTTATTTGACTACAACCTTCACGCTGCCGCTCTTACCCTTGACCACATAGATGCCGGCAGGAAGCGAGGCTGTGGAGAGGCGGCTGAGCTGAGCGGAGGCTTTTGCTGAAGCCACGGTGCGGCCTGCGGCATCGGTAAGGGTGAGCACTTCGCCCTCCGTTGTCCCGCTCACGAGGAGCGTATGTCCTTCCGTACGGGCAGAGAAAGCAACGCGGCCGTCGGGAGCATAGGCAATGGCGTCGCTCGCCTTGTCCACACTCATCCATGCCGTGAGGTTCAAGCCGAGACCTGCAAGTTCGCTGTCGATGGAGTCTACTGGGCAGTAGCTGCCGTCGGGAACGAAGGTGCAACCTTCGGGAACGGCCGTAGGACGCACGTAGAGCGAACTTACACCGCTCTTGTGCGTGAAGCCGCCGAGGCCCACGATGGTGCGGCTGAGGTTGGCGTCGGGGTCGTCGAGCACCACGGTGCTGTCAAACTCTATGGCCAGGAAGAACGGACCGTCTGCCGTGAGGGGTTCGGGAAGCGTGAGCGTACGCACCTCGGCTTTGGCAAGTCCCATCGTGCCGAGACAATCCTTGAAGGTCGTCTTCGTAGAGGAGTAGACGTGCGAGAGATCGGGGAATCCGTCCTTTTCGCCGTAGAGCACGAAGCGTATTTCCTTGTTGGCCTCCGTTTCGGCGTCGCGGTTGGCAAGGCCGTAGCAGCAGAGGAACGTGGTGAGTGCCGTAATCTTGTAAGTGTGACCCTCAGGCAAGTTGAAACGCTCGGCAATATGGGTGTAGTAGTGGTTCACGCCCGTAGCATAGTCGGCATATTCAGCCGTGGAGTAGTAAGGGATGTTGTCGCGGCCCATGAGCGTTTCGCTCGACGGGTTGAAGACCGCAAGGGGAAGCATGCCGTCCTCGTCCACCACGTCCACGTCGACCGTTTGCGTAGCGGTGCTTTCGCCTTTTGCGTTGGTAGCTTTCAGGCGAATGGTGTAGGTGCCGGTATTGGGGAAGGAGAACGTAGGATTCTCCTCGTCGGAGTTTTCGGGATTGGCGCCAGGCACGAGCCATTCGTACTTCTCGCCGTCGGCCGTACGGTTCACCATCTGAATCTCCTGTCCGTCAATCACGGTAAGGTGACTATTCATCTGACTGAAGTAGCCGTTGAAGCCGAAGTCGGCGCGCGGCTTGCTGATGAGGCCGGGAGCGGTGAGCGTAAAGAGGTCTATGGCCACTTCGCCACCGTTTTCAGCTTCGCCGCCGAGGGCAAAGCTGAAGCAGTAGTAACCCGTGTGGTCAGGCGTATAGTTGACCGTCACTTTCTGCCAACCTTCGGCAGCATAGGCTTCGCGGGTGAGCAGTGCAGTGTGGAAGTCGGCGTCCTGCTCTTCGCCCACGGTGAAGGAGAAGTCGCTCTTGCTGTCACCGTCGCCCGGCATGTAGAGCCAAAACTCTGCCACGTAAGTGGTGTCGCTGCTCAGACGGAAGAACGACGTGTAAAGGCGGTCCGTGCGGGCTATGCTGCTCTCGGGAGCCACCACGTAGTAGGTGCCGTCCTTAGCTTTCACGCCGTCAATGTTGGCGGTGCGGAAAGGATACGAGCCGGTGGAGAGCCATCCGTGCGGCACGTATTCTGTCTTGCCGTCGTAGTCGTTGTTTTCGTTGTCGAACGACTGGGAGTAAGGCAGTGCGTTGACCACCTTGTCGGGGTCGGGAGCCGGAACGTCGTCGGGCTCGTTGCCGCTCACTTCGAAGTCGTCAATACTGATGGCGCCCGACTGATAAAGCTGGGTGGTAAGGTTGAGACCGAAGCAGTAGTCGCCGTCAGCTTCGGGTGTGAATTCGTACGTTTGCTCAGTCCAAGCGGATATCTTCGAGTTGCCCGTTTCGCCGAGGCTCACAGTGCAGGCTTCAGCCGTTTGCGCCGTACCGGCTTTTACCGCCACGTTGTTGCTAAACGGAGCTGCCACGCCGCCGGGCATGACGAGCCAAAACTTCACTGTGTATTTCACGCCGGCTTTCAGCGTGAGCATTTTGGAGAACACCCACTCGTCGCGACCCGGAGAGGTGGTCTGCAGTGTGCCGAGCACGTAGTCGCCCGAGTGCGTACCGTTTCCCGTCCACGAGCCTTTGTAGCGCTTAATGGGTTCGGCGGCATCGGCGGCTGCCCATCCGTCGGGAAGCGCGGTGCTTTGGGTGAAATGGGAGTCGTCGTCGAATGTTTCGAGGTAACTGAACTCTTTGGCGCTAGCGGGAAGTGCCAATGTTGCAAGAGTGAAAGCAAGGGTGAGCGAAGGGGTAAAATGCTTCATAAGCGGGTTTGTCTGTTTTCGGTCAAGACGTCCTCAAGATGACTAATGCCTATCGTTTAGAATGTCTGCCGTTATAAGTGTTTGAAGAGCAAAATGAAAATTTTTAGGTTTACTCGGTTTGCAAATGTATAAAATTATCCCTTTAGAATCTTGCAAAACGTAAAAAACTTCTTTAAACATGACGGCGCACTTGTACCAATTGTTCGTAGAGAACACTTATCTTTGCATTTGACGGGAATGTCCGTTCCGCTTTACTTACGCATCAAAGACTTTATATGAACATCAGTCGTTACTTTCGCCTCAATTGGTTTCGTGGTTTATCTCCCTCCCACTCTTGTGTGCTCTCTTTGCGTTTAGGCGTATGGATTGCGGTGCTCGCAGCTGCATTTTCTCTTTCCGCATGCCACAAAAAGACCGAGCCTAGCGTTGAGATAGACCCTAAGGAACGTACCCGTCGTGATTCGCTTGAGGCATTCTTCGCAGAGCGAAACCGAAAATGGAGGATACGCGACAGTTTGTACTACGACAGCATACGTAAGATGGAACAGTGCGTACACCAACAAGACGAAGCGGACGCAACGGACAAAACGAAGCGTTCAGCCAACTCTCACTCCTCGCCAACGCCCTATAGCGAAGGCTATGCGGAGGGTGATGATGCCGGCTATAAGGACGGCTACCGCAAAAGTTACAAGAAGCATTACGACGACTCTTCGTCCTATCGCGGAGCGAAAGCTTCAGACTATGCCGACGGCTACGAAGCAGGCTACGAGGAGGGCTACCGGCGTGGAAAGAATCGTGGCGAGTTCGACCGTGGCTTCGATTCCGGAGTCTATGGCGAGAACACGCACGGCTACGATCGCGACAACTACGACCCTTATATGGACGACGCGACGGACGATTGGTGAATCATGATTTCATTTCAGAACAAAACAACTTCCGCAAATCTGCAGAACAAGATTTACGGAAGTTGTTTCGTTTGATTTTACCAAGGGGATATAGGACCTTGGGAGTCGGGGATAAAAACGCAGCTTACGGACAGCCCGATGGTCATTCTACACTGAATTCGTAAGCGTCGTTCTTCAGACCTGTGATGATGAAGTCGTCTTCGTCTTCCGGATTGCAAGCAATTCTAACCTTGAGTTGGCTGTTGCCGGCAATGTCAACGCTAAACCACTGGTCCTTGAGGTATTCTATCTTCAAGGAAGGACCTTCAGGACCGTAGTCGCCGTCATCGCCGAGGAGATAGAACTTCGGTTCGTTGTCACTTACGCCCATGTCGGTGTCCATACCGTCGTCGTAGTCCGTCATGGCTTTTAGCACCTTGTCAGACAGGTAGTGTTTCAACTTGGAAGCGTAGGAATCAATGGAACCAATGTTGCTGTCTGTAGCATATACCACACTGGTGTAGAATCTCTTCAGGAAAGCAATCTTCTCGTCGTTGCGCGCCTCTTCGTCCTTTACCTTCTGGATGGAGTCGGCAACCTGTGCCTTCTGTATGGAGTCCTTGCGGAGTGAGTCGGCAACAAACTGTTCTCGTTCCTTCTCTTCCTTCGATTTGCCGCAGGAAGAGAAACCTATTCCCACTGCCATGAGCAGAAGGAATGCGGATAGTAGTTTTCTCATAGCTGTTTACTCCTTAGATGATTTGCTGTCAGACTTCTGTTGCTTAAGGAATTCTGAATACTCTTCGCCGGTGAACTTGGCTTTCTTCAGAAGGTCCTTAAAGGCATTGCCGCCCTTTTGGTTGAATTTCACAGTCCAAGTAAGAGTGTGGCTAGCAGTGGCATTTGAATAACCGTCTACTTGGAAATTATAAGTAAACGTCTCGCCTGGAGCAAGGTCTACGCCTTCCATCGTTTTCGTGCTTGGCACATCGACACCGTCATTGTCCTTGAAATAGAACACCACATCATAATCTTTGCCCTTGACTGCAAAATCACCATCGTTCTTGATATTCTGGTCTATGGACACCATTCTATAATTACGAACCCAACGGCCATCAAAATATGAAAGATCCAGCTCGGTCAAGCTGCTATACTTGTCTTGGATAAATGATATAAAATCACCATCGTCCTTTAGCAACTTGCAGAGTTCCAAATCAGACAACTTTTTCAATGGCACACCGGTGCTGACAGCCAAGTCGCTATACGTCTTGTCTATTTCAAAGAGCCCATAACTGTTGGAAATTTGAAACGTCTTCTCTCCTGTGGGCTTGAACACGAGCTTCTGTTCCCGTGAGTTCTTGATAGTTGCAGTGTAGTTGCCGGTCTTCTCGTCTTTCTCCACATCGATATCAGCCATCTCTATACTGCTTGGCAACTTCATGTTGTCGAGCTGCTTGGCATCGGGGTACATGTCGTAGATTGTGGCAACATCGTTGCTTTTCACTGCAGAGGCAAACTGATTGGTCAGTTCCTCAATTTTACTTTTGTTTGAGTCGCATGAAGCCAGCCCAAGGACTGCCACCAATGCTAAAAATAGATACTTTCTCATCGTTTATTTTTTAAAAACATTATAACTTAGTTCCAAGCGAACACCTTGCCATTGCGTACGTAGATTTCCGGCTTATAGCCGTTCCACTCAACTTGAGTTGTCGATCTATAGATTTTATATGAGCCTTGTCTGTCTTTTCCAAACCCATAAAACTTGAATCGGTAGTAAACCTTATCGTTATCATAGTAGCGGAATCCAGATACAGCTCCCTCAGGAAGACCAACATAGTACCGAGTCATTGCCATTGCTTCGTATGCTTTTTGGCCGTACTTCGATATAATTTGTTTATTTAAATTCTTTGAGGCTTGTACGAATCTTACTTTTTCTTTTTTGGTTTCTGCGTTCCACTCCTTTTCTACTGAAGCGAATGTGCGGTTTTCTCCCCATAATGTATCACTGATCTTCTTGCCATTCTTGTCAAAAACAAATCCGGTCCATAGAAAATAGTTCTCATTATCTTTAATATCATTAATCTCGACACCTTTAATCGAATTGTCGGCAAAAGAATTATCGCCATAATCTTTCCCCTTAATTCTAAGCACACCAGCCCAATAAGTGCCTGAGGGATCATACATCAATATCTGCTGAATTGGCAGAAATTTTATGTTTCGCGCAGCATCATAAAACTTGAGTGTCTCTATAAAATCATAGCTGCATGAAGCATGTGAAAAATAGCCATAATCCTCATCTGTCGCACAATATGTAGGAAGGGTAGTGCCGTCCTCTTCCCTATCAATTTTAAACTTTATGAATATCTTTCCACCTGATAGTGTTACTACGCCTGGTATTTGTGGCTGCAGAGTCAATTTAACTATTCCTCCAGACATTACAGCCATGTCACGGAGTTCTTTTTGCATGTCGACATCGCCATTATAGTCTGTCACCTTGTCTTTCGGTATTGCATTCAACACCTTGAATACTTGAGGAATAGTTTTCATTTTTGTGCAGAGGGCCAATCCCCAGTACACACCAGCTTCAGGGCATTTGGGTATGATGGTCTCCACCATCTCTTCAAAAAGCACATCGGTCTCTACACCTTTGGCCACACTTTTATTAATGACCTCAGGTATATAAGGAATGAAAGATTTTGGTGCGTTAGAGGCTTCAAAGCCGTCAATGAATGTATACATATCCTTGCTTGACAAATATTCTTCCCACACTTCTTGTACGCTCTTGGATTGCGCATTGGTGGGTAGAGGAATATTGCAGAGCAATGCTAAGAATAGTATAATGATGCTCTTTTTCATATTCGTTATATTTACAAGTGATTATTTTTTGTTGCGGATTTCTCTCCAGTGATTTCTCAAAGATAGCATTGCATTTATCCTGCCACGGTCATCGTCATCGGCATATGGTTTCTTGAGTTTGACAGTACCATCAGCTCCTATTAATAAAGGGAAATCTTTCCATGTGAGAACCTCTGGTATTCTCTTTACCAATACATTTATTGCTTTATCGATATACTTATTGTCACAGCCTGCACAACTAAGACAAAGAATCAATCCTGCATATGGATCATCATGGGCTGTTGCAGTCAATATAAAATTCCTCTCACCCGAAAAGTCGTGATCTTTCATGATTTCTTTCATCGTTCGGTCGTAGTCAAAGATGGGAAAGACATCCTCTGCGGTAAGTAAATACTCAAATATGGTCGTAGAGTTCTGGGCATACCCTAATGCATATCCGTGTTGCCGACATTTCTCCCACCATATTCCACCATCTTGCCAATCGAAATTAACACAAAGTGCAGAATCGACAGTAAAAATGGCATAGTCACTGTATGATTTTAGCAAGTCCCAATTTTTAGAGCGGAGAGCCCTCTTGATTGTTCGCTCGTTAGCGGTAGCAAATTCAGCAGTTTTCTTCTTGATGATAGTATTCAAATCATCAGTAAGTCCATATTTGACGGCCACAGAGGTTAATTTTTCCTTTTCAGCCCATAAGTCATTAAAATCCAATGTATCAATTATGCCAATTGCTTGAGACTTGTCGCCATTAACCTTATACAGACAGCATTCGCGTGCAAATTTTACAGGCAACGCAGCGTCGTCTCCCAGCATGCCATAGAAGTCGGCGGCTTTCTTGTAGTCTAAGCTACATATAGGCGCATAGCCAAGACTATACAATGTAGCAGCCTCATTAGCATCATCTGCACTGATGCTTTTGCCCTTTGCCATTTTCTTGTCTAGCGACTCTAATTCTTTCTTGCTTTTTTCGAATATTTTGTTTGCCTTGCCCTTCCAGTAATTTTTGTCTGCGGATGTCCCATAAAAAAAATAGAGTCCTCTATTCCCATAGGATGTACATATAGCATCGACTTGCGAGTCAATACCATCTGCAGAAGTACTGAACAGCAGGACTCTTGCAATCTCTGCTTTAAAGTTTTGGGAAACTTCGATTGATAAGTTGCGCTCCTGCCCAAACGTCTGGCCA
The DNA here is from genome assembly GCA_963656685.1 of bacterium. Lineage (GTDB taxonomy): Bacteria > Bacteroidota > Bacteroidia > Bacteroidales > Bacteroidaceae > Alloprevotella. The sequence goes on from CAVKJJ010000046.1 coordinate 21,362, forward strand.
AAGCTGAAGAAAATCAGCATGAGGCATAAAAATACTTTCTTTGTCATATTACTTGTTTGATTTATAGTTTATGAATGCTTGTTTGATACTGTCGATGACATTTGCAGATAGCATATCGACAAGTTTGTCGGAAGAGTTGCCGAAAAATTTCTTTGCCAACTCTTTGCTAAAGCCTTTTGCCAAATCCACAGATATTTCCGATAGTGACTTTGGCAATTCCTTTTTGTCGTCAGCCAAGTCTTTCTTGACTTTGTCGATGATGCTCTTATTCTCTTCTTCTGAAAAGACGAGATGCTCCAAGATGTAAAGGAAATCGCTGGCTGATACAACAACGATGTTTGAAACAAATGAACTGTCGTAAAATCTCTGACCCTTCCTCAAACAGTCTTGCAGGTAAGAGCGAAGCATCTTCTCGTCAATAGCAAATGCTATCTGACCATCTTTGGTTTCTTTATATTTAGCCTGGCAAATAGCCACCTTCAACTTATGCCTGCGCTCTGCTTCATTGTCAGTGGGATAGTGCAACTCCGCTTCGTAACGAAGCCGCTTCACTTTTGTCTCAGGAATCTTCAGTGCCAAGCTCAGATCAAAGTCCTTGTAGTCCTTATACATGCCTTGTATAAGGTAATGAAATATCCATATCTCAAAGTCGTTCTTGGTCATCGAACCGAACCCTTTGTCAAGATACTTCTGCAAAATGTTCTCAATGCTTATCTCGTCAGCCATAGTAGAGATTATACAGTTTGCCTATGGCTCCAGGTTTGGCGGTTAATGTTTTAAGGTCAGATATACACAAAATAAAAAACGTGGAGCCATGCCTTCGCTCGTTCCACGTGTCGAGGCTCTCGCATTTGCCCTATCTGTCGAAACGAGCAATGCTGATACAATGCCAATACAACGTCAAATGTCATGCAACATTGGAAATGATAAGAAAATACGTGTA
>CAVKJJ010000047.1:0-22063 GCA_963656685.1 bacterium
TCGCGCGCACGCGTACGCGCGCGCTTCACCGAAGTTTGTACATTCTACCTTCATCCGTCACCGCTAGTTCTGGATTTTTTTATAAAGTGCAGACGGATAGTGATATACGAATTTTGTAAAAGGTGACAGCAAATTCTCACGAGGGTATAAATATTCGTCACGGCCTAAAATATTGGTACATGCGTATGTACCGCAAATGGTGACGGTAAAGGCTTAATAAAATAAAAGTGGTGTGACTGCATCTTAATGCTTTCACCCCCACAGGGGGACTTGCGTGCTGCGCTTTATGATGCCGTGTAGAGCGCGACGTTTTGAAAACGTCGCCCCCATAAGCGACGTCATTTGCACATTCGCACATCTGCACATTTGCACATTCGCAAAGCGTAGGGTGACGGGTGACGGCAGTTTGCACAAACTTCGGTGTATACGCGCGCGTGCGCAAAAGAAAAATAGGAATTGGCCATTTTGCTTCATTCCCGATTGTGCAGAACAAACATCCGCCGTTCGTCGTCAACAAAGCCCCTTGTGACGCAAAAAAATGTATTTTGCTTTGCTCTTCGCAAGCCATACACTAACTTTGCTCCGCAAAATTGTGTGGTAGCAATAAAGACGGACTGGAATAAAAGACACCAGTCCTAAGCCGCCATCATAAAACTTTACTTTGCCGATTGCCCCAACTATAGACATGAATCTCGTAGTAGACATAGGAAACAGTACGAACAAAGTAGCCGTGTTCGATGGCCAACGAATGGTTCTGAGAAGACGCGTCGCGGCCGATTTGGCAGAAGAAATAGCAGCTTTGGAAAAGACAATCTCCATCAAGGCTGTCGCTTGTTCTGTAGTGGGCAATCCGCACCCCGAAGTGATAGAATGTTTGCAACGCACCGCGCCACGGTTGGTAGAAGTGAAAGGCACAACACCCACACCGCTGATTTGCGACTACCGCACCCCCGAGACCCTAGGCTCGGACCGCTTGGCAGCAGCAGTAGGCGCCGCTACGCTCTGTCCCGACACCGAACTCCTCATCATCGACGCCGGAACGTGCATCACGTACGACTATGTCAGTGCAGACCGCCACTATCGCGGTGGAAACATATCCCCAGGTCTCGGCATGCGACTGCGTGCCCTGCACGAACAAACGGCGCGTCTGCCCTTGGTCGAAGCCGAAGGCGAAATGCCCCATGAGGGCAAAGATACCCCCACCGCCATACGCTGCGGAGTGGTGCGCGGCATGAGTAACGAAATAGACGGATACATCCGCGCCTTCCGTCAGCAGCATCCCCAAGGACGCGTCTTCCTCACCGGAGGCAATGCCTATCGCTTTGCACAAGAAAGCGACGTGGAACGTAACGATTCGCTCGTGGAAATCGGGCTGAACACCATACTCGAGTACGCGCTGAACTAACCCTCGGCGCACTTTTCCCAACAACAAACACGAATGAAGAAAATCAGAAAAATAGTTTCTGCCGCCCTGCTTGCGGCTGTGGCCATGCCGATGTCTGCACAGACAAACGGTAGTAACTCCCCATACTCGCGTTACGGCTTCGGTCTGCTCAGCGACGGAGGAAATGCCTTCAATAAGGGTATGAGTGGTACGGCCTACGGTATGCGCAACGGAACGGAACTCAACACAAAGAACCCCGCCTCTTACGCGGCCATCGACTCGCTCTCGTTTCTCTTCGACTTCGGCGTGTCGTTGCAGAACGGAAACATCAACCAGAACGGCACCAAAACCAATGCCAAGAATACGAGCGTGGACTATGTCACCGCAGGCTTCCGTGTGGCACCCCGCCTTGGTATGTCCGTCGGACTCGTTCCTTTCAGCACCATCGGTTACAACACCTACACTTCAGGCACCGTGCCCAACACCAATCCTGAAGTGACGCGAACCACCACGTTCTCGGGCGATGGCGGACTTCACGAAGTATATGCCGGTATGGGATGGGCGCCTTTCAAAGCCATCTCCATTGGTGCAAACGTTGGGTATCTGTGGGGCGAAATCTCCCATACGGCAAGGATGTCGTACAGCGAGTCGAGCATCAACACCAACCGACAAGTCTACTCTGCCGACATTCGTAACTACAAGGTAGACTTCGGTCTGCAGTACGTGCAACCCATCAACAAAAAGAACACCATCACACTGGGTTTCGTCTACGGACTGGGACACAAAATAAACTGCCGTTCCAACTACTACAACCAGACGCTCGTTTCGAGCAGCGTTTCCTCTGCCGACAGCCTTTATGCACGCAATGCCTTCGAACTCCCTCATACGTTCGGCGTGGGTGTGACATGGAGCCACAACAACAGTCTGCGCCTCGGCTTTGACTATACCTACCAGAAATGGGCTGGTGTACGATTCCCGCATGTCGGCGTGGACCGCTACGGCGCTTCAACCTACACCACTACCACCGACCAGTTCTCCAACATGCACAAGGTGGCAATGGGTTTGGAATATATTCCCAATCCCGAAGGCATCCGCTGGAGTCAGCACGTGCGTTACCGTGCAGGTTTCTCTTTCGCCACTCCCTACGCCAAGGTGGACGGCGCCGACGGACCTCGCGACTATACGGCAAGCGTGGGTGTGGCACTTCCCATCATGAACATGCACAACAACCGTTCGTTGCTCAACATCTCCGCACAGTTCGAGCACTTGGCGCCCAAAGCAGCCGGCATGATTACCGAAAACTACCTCCGCATCAGCATAGGACTCTCCTTCAACGAGAAGTGGTTCATGAAGTGGAAGGCAGAATAATAATAGTCCAAGCAAACCAGCGCGACCTCATTCATTTCTCATCATCGCTCACCGCAGGAATATGCCCATTTCCCAACTTCGCACTATAGCCTTTACGCTCCTCGCTGCAGCAATAGCGGGAAGCGTAGTTTCCGGTTGCGCCAACGAGGCACCGCCGATGGGCGATTCCGTGCAGAACCGCGATTCCCTGCCCGTGATGGTGACCAACGGTGTGAGCAAACTCATCTCCGACTCCGGCATCATCCGCTACAAAATCGTGGCAGAGGAGTGGAAAGTGTTTGACCGCACCAATCCGCCACGTTGGGAGTTTCAGAAGGGCATCTTCCTTGAACGCTTTGACGACAAGTTTAAGACCAACATGCACATCACCGCCGACAGCGCTGTGCTCTACGATCAGAACTTGTGGAAACTGCGCGGACACATCGTTCTGCGCGACGATGCCATGCAGACCCGTCTCTATACCAACGAACTCTATTGGAACATGCGCACCGGTGCCCTCTCGTCCGACGTCTACACCAAACTCATCAAGCCCAACGAAGAAATAGAAGGCAATTGGTTCCGCGCCACCGTGATCAACAAACAGCTCACGAGCTATCATGTGAAGCAGACAAAGGGATTCATGCCCATGTCCGACAACACCGGAACAACCACTGCGGCACAACCGGCCGATACGGCACGAGTTGACTCCTCCGCTCTGCGTGAGGCTCCTCAGAGTCGCCCAAGGAGCCTGTAGAGCCAATGCGTGAAGCCCGTTGAGCGCATTTCGGTCCGCATTTTTGAACGGCAAAAGCCGAAAAATCCGAAATTTTCTCTATCTTTGCGCACCATACGAATTAATTGAAATAAAAACAAATAATAAAAATACCAAAATCTAAATGGCAGCATTAGGTAAAATCAGAAGCAAAGGCGCTTTGCTCGCGGTTATCGTGGGCTTGGGTCTCTTTGCTTTTATCGCCGAGCCGCTCTTTGAATTCTTCCGCAACCAGTTCGGTGCCGGACAGAACCAGGTGGGCGTTGTCTACGGTGAGAAACTCGACATTCAGAAATTCCAGGAAATGGTCGAAGAAGAGAGCGACATGCAGAAACTGCAAATGCGTATGCAGGGTCAGGATGGCAACCTCACCGACCAGCAGACGGAGCAAATCCGTGAACGCGTATGGCAGCAGTTCGTGCAGACCAAGGTCGTAGAGCACGAGTGTGACGGCCTCGGTATCTACGTGACCGACGGTGAAGTGCAGGAAGCCCTTCGTCAAGGCACGGCACAGAGCCTTCAGACGCTCGCCGCCATCTTCGGCAATCCTCAGACCGGACGCTTCGATCTCGCTTCCCTTCAGCAGTTCCTCAAGGACTACAGCAAGACGCTTGCACAGGCTCAGCAGGCCAACAACGCCGACGCTGTAGAGCAGATTCAGCAAATCAAGAAGCTCTGGGAATACACCAACAAGCAGCTCCGCAACGAACTCCTCTCCACCAAGTTCTCCGCACTCTTCGCCATGGGCTTCATCTCAAACGAAGTGGCTGCTAAGATGAACTTCGACGAGCGCAGCATTCAGAAGGACGCAAACATCGCTGCCATTCCTTACTCTTCAATCGAAGACAAGGACATTCAGGTTACCGATGCCGACCTCAAGGAAGCTTACGCACAGTTTAAGGACTATTTCTACTCTCCCGTTCCCACCCGTGACCTCAAGCTCATCGACGTCAACGTAGTGGCAAGCGCAGCAGACCGCGCCGCTCTCATGAAGAAGGTTGAAGGTTTCCAGCAGCAGCTTCAGAACGGTGAGGACGTAGCCAACGTGGTTCGCACCTCCAACTCCAGCGTGCAGTACTCCGACCTCGCACTTAGCAAGTCGGCGTTCAGCCACATGCCCGACGTAGCAAACAACCTCGACTCCATGGCTGTTGGTTCTGTAAAGGCAGCTTACTACTCTGCTTCCGACAACACCATCAACACCATTAAGCTCATTGCCAAGCAGGAAGCTCCCGACTCCATCCTCTATCGTCAGATTGGTGCCACCGCAGCAACTCCCGAAGAACGTAAGGCTCAGGCTGACTCCATCCTCAAGGCACTCAACAGCGGCGCTTCCTTCGCCGAACTCGCCAAGAAGTATGGTCAGCGTTCCGACTCCGTTTGGTTGACTTCCAACCAGTACGAAACCTTCGGTCTTCCCGAAGAGAACGCCATGTACCTCCGTTCACTCTACAACATCGGTGCAGGTACCGCACAGGTTATCTCCAACGAACAGGGCGCTGCCGTTGTTCAGGTCCTCGATCGCAAGAAGATGGTTACGAAGTACAACGTGGCTATCGTGAAATTGCCCCTCGACTTCTCTAAGAAGACTTACGAAGACGAGCTCAGCCGCTTCAACCGCTTCCTCTCGCAGAACAAGGATCTTCCTTCCATCGAGAAGAACGCAGCCAAGAACGGATACATGCTCATCGACCTTCCCGGATATTCTCCCTCTCAGAACCTCATCCCCGCTCAGATTGGCGGTTCACAGGCTAAGGACTGCGCACGTTGGATTTTCGACGACGCCAAAGCCGGTGACGTGTCACGTCTCTACGAATGCGGCCGTTCCAACGACCACCTCGTCGTGGCTTGCGTAGTGGCAACCAACAAGAAGGGCTATCTGCCTTACGACAATGCTCAGGTGAAGGAATTCCTCACCTCTGTAGTAAAGCAGAACAAGAAAGCCGAAAAGGCCCTCGCCCTCGCCAAGAACGCCAAGAGCCTCGGCGACATGCAGAAGCTTAAGGGCGCTGTTATGGCTACACTCTCAGCTCAGTCGTTCGCCGGTTGCCCCAGTGTAACGGGTGTTGGTGTTCCCGAACAAATTCTCGCTGCAGCCATTGCCAAGACAGCCAACGGTAAGACTACTGGTCTCATCAAGGGCGCAGGTGCAGTCTACATGGCTCAGGTAACAGGTCAGAGCAAGACCGACGAGAAGTTTGACTCACAGGCCGAGCAGTCACAGCTTGCACAAATCATCGGTCAGCGCAGTTTCCAAAGCGCATTCAACTACCTCACCATCCACGAGGCTAAGATGACCGACCGTCGCTACGAATTCTAATCACAATTTAGGTTCAACAATAGACTACCAAGCGGATGTTCCAACTCGGGGCATCCGCTTTTTTAGTATGCCTTAATACGGCAGCTCTTCTAAACGAGTGTCAATGAAAACTCCTGTAAATGGACTTTTTGTTATGAAATGTTTGGCAGAAAGTTTCAAAAGTGCTAAATTGCGCCCATAAACTAAACAATGCTTAGTCGTCACGACAAAGTTTCTTTTGAAAATCAATCAACTAAATACATTAAGGCGTATGAACAAACGTTACTTACCGACACTTGTATTTGCAGCAATGATAAGCGTTGCAGCAACGGCACAAGTAAATCCGAGAGGTTATGCTGCAAGGTCAGCTTCTGCTAGCGACTCTCTCATACAACGTACAGAATCGTGGGGCTCATGGGACGAAAGTCCCGACGTACAACCCGAAGACGGTCCCAAGCCAACCCAAGTCATTTACTACAACTACGACAACAACAATACACTCGTTTCTGCCGTAACCGTCACAAACATGATGACAGCTGGCGCCAAAATGACAACAGGCGTCGATATGTACCACTACGACGAAGCTGGTCATCTCCTCTACATCTCGCAGCGCAAGAGTTCAGACGGTTCTACCTTCGGCGATGCTTCCGTTACCGAACGCTATGCATACAACGAAGACGGACAGTGTGTTTACCACTACGCCGCTTCCGGACGTCATGCCTACAAGTGGGACGGTAAGAACATGGTAGAGCAGAGCGACACCTCGGCCTACACCAAGCAGTGGAGCACCACTTATTTCTATTCAGACTTCAAAGAAGGTGTCGACAACCTTCCTCAGACGGTGTACAGCGTTTCAAAGTGGTCCAAGTATAAGTGCGTTTACACTTACGACGAGCAAAATCGTCCCGCCACCTATACGCAGTATCAGATTACTAAAGCTACAGTCGATCCCGACACGCACGAACTCTCCGACATCGTAGTCAGCGAAACTCCCTACATGCAGACCACTTGGACTTACGACTCCAAGGGTGTGACAAGCGAAGTGCAGAGCTATTGGAACAACGGCAAGGCCGCTTTTGTGCCCTCAAGCCGCACTACCTACACTACGCTTGAAGACGGCGGTCGCGAAATGCGCAACGCTTCCTACAATGCCAGCAAGGACACTTGGTCAAACTTCGGTTCTCCCGCACGTACCTACTACGACGAGTTTACCAAAAACTCCGCTCCCCGCAACCTTCAGTACACCCAGAAAGAAGGCGCTCTCAACGTGGCACAGATTACTGCCGACGTTCCTGCCAACGCTACGGGTGAAGAACGTTGGGACATCTACCGCAACGGTGTTTGCGTAGGCGACACGGTTGCTGTCGACGGAAAGATTAACTTCGAAGACGTTACACTCCCCAACGGCACTTATCTCTACTACATCCAGCAGCAGGACTCCGTGGCTACGCACAATGTGTCGGAAGTGCTTGCGGTTGAACTTGAAGCTCCCCTCAACGCTCCCACGAACCTCCGTGTAACTAAAATCGAAAAGAGCTACAGCAAGAGCGATGATGCTTACTACTGGAACCTCACGTTGGAATGGGACAAGCCTGCCGAACAGGAAGGCATACAGCTTGAGAGCTATAACGTCTATGCCGACTTGGCTTACAATGCCGATCCCGAACCTCTGAATGTCAGTTCTCTCACGGGTAATGTTTCTCCCATTTCAGCTAGCAAGACTTCTTACACCGCCAAGATTGAAGCCGAAGCAGATTACCACACGCTCTACGTCGAAGCCGTCTATAAGGACTATGGCGAAGTCACCTCTCAGGGTTATGCCGTGAAGTGTGGCGCCACACCCAAGAAGGTGCTCTACACCCGCAGCCAGCTCGGCGACGTGCTCGGCGAAGGCAGCGACGACAAGGCTTCAAAGGTAACCACATACTTCTACAACGATAAGAACCAGCTCGTTCGCGAAGTCAACAAGGGTCTCCTCACGGGCGACAACCCCGACACGCAGGAAGTAGAAAAGGCCGGCGACTACCAGGAAACCTCTTATGTTGCCTATACTTACGATGCCAACGGCAATCTACTCACCGAGGCTCAGGCACAGTATAAGGTTAACCAAGGCTATCAGCTCTCTTGGACCACTCCCGACACCATCACGACTTATAAGTACGACGCTGACAACAACTGCATCGAGAAGAAAGACGATACCAAGACTTATACTTACGCTTGGGACGGCAAGAATCTCGTAAGCGAAAAGCAGATCGTAACCTCTACCGGCGGATGGCTCTTCACCCAAACCTACTCCGACTTCGTAGAAGGTCAGGACAACCTCCCGCAGCGTGCCGTTAAGGACGGACAGTACTCTTCCAACCAGCGTGTCATCGAGATGACCTACGACGCTGCCGGCCGCATGCTCACCCGCACAGCTTACAAGTTTGGCGAAGTGCAGCGCGACGACGACAACAACATCATCTCTGCCACGAAGGGCGACGCCGACATCAAAGAAGAATGGACCTACAACGAAAGCGGCGACTGCACTCAGTACCTTAAGAGCAAATGGAACACCAAGTCTTCCGACTTCGTGCCCTCTTCCAAGACTGAGTATACCTACAGCGCTGACGGCAACACCATGACCGAGGTCACCAGCTCTTACAACACTTACGGTAGCACGCCGAGTTGGACAGCAGGACGTCCTTACGTCAACGTTTATAAGGAATCCTATGAAGGTTCGCCCATCACGACGTTCACCGTAGAAAAGGATGCCGAGAAGGTCAACACCGTGAACATCACGGCCAAGATCTCTACCGACAACTGGGATTGCCCCACTTACAACGTTTATCGCAACGGACAGTACATCGGTGCGGCTACGTTTACAAACGCCCGTTACACCGCTGTGTCATTCACGGATTCCGAAGTGCCCAACGGAACTTGGGACTACTACCTCCAGGCCGACAACACCCTTTCCAACGTGACGGTCAACGTTCCCACGCCTGTGACCATCGTGTTCGATACCGAGCTTCAGCCTGTGACGAACATCCGTAATACGGCTGCAACCAACGACAACACCTACTACACGCTCTCACTCGCTTGGGATGCTCCCGAAACGTCTTACAAACTCATCGGTTACAATGTTTATCAAGACGTGAAGAGCTTTACGAAGAACCCCGCTCCTGTCAATGGTTCTGAGTTCATCGCTTCCACCGCTTACGACCTTCAGTGGTCTGCCGAAGGCGAAGCCGAAACGAACGTCATCGTAGAAGCTGTCTACAACATCGGTCGCATCAAGAGCGAAGCCGTTCCCTTCAACATGAACAAACTCACAGGCATCGACGAAGCTTCCAACATTGCAGCCGACGTCAACTTCTCGCTCGCTGGTCGCGTGCTCCGTGTGAACGGCAACTATGGCAAACTCAGCGTTTACGCCGTTTCCGGTGCACTCTGCGGAGAATACGCTGGTGCTGAATCTGTAAACCTCAACACCTTGCCTAGCGGCGTTTACGTAGTGAAGGCCACTGGCGTTGACGGCAAGCAGATTGCCAAGAAACTCATTTTGGAATAATCCTCCAATGACGAACGCAACTCCCTGCGTTTTGGCCTTACGGAAAAGACTTCATGAAGTCCGCTCCTGCCAATGCGCCAAAGCGTAATATAAGCACTAAATCCCAGGCCTCGTTGAGGTGCTGGGATTTAGGCGTTTTCAGAATCAACCAAATAAACTACATGAAACTTCTTACCGCATTACTCTTCTCCTCTCTCCCTGTTCTCACAGTCGGTGCGCAGAAGGTATGTCTTAACGAAAACTTCGAAAAAGGCATTTCCAAGTTTACGCTCATCAACGAAGACGGCATGCCCGTACAAGCTGGTGACTTCAAGAAAATCTCTCCCCAGAAAACGTGGTTCGTAGCCGACGGTGTCAATGGAAACTATTCCCAAGTGGCGCTCAGTTGCTCACACCGCAACTACGACTATCCCACCGACAATTGGATGATAACCCCACAGCTTGACATCACCTCTGCTGACATGTGGCTCACATGGAAGGCGCAAAGTGTTCATCACGACATGCCCGAAAGCTACGAAGTGCTCGTTGGTACCGACAAGGACGACCTTGATTCTTACGAAAAGATTTTCTCCACCGATGCCGAAAACTACTTCTGGCAAGATCACATGGTGTCGCTTTCCAAGTATAAAGGTCAGAAAGTCTATGTGGCTTTCCGTCACACAAGCAACCAGAAATATCTCCTCGCTGTCGATGACGTTTTCGTCGGTGAACTCGCTACCACTTCCCTAAAAGGTATAGACCAGACGGCCCGCTTTGCCGGACTCAACGCAGCGGGTAGGGTAGGTGTGGAAGGTCAGGCGTGGAACGTTGGCGCACCCATTAAGATAAATGAATTCCGATGCACGCTTGCCGACGGCTCCGTTCAGACGCTCGTGCCTAACAAGGCAGAACTTGCTACGGGCGATAGTCTCGCTTGGCATTTTGATGTTCCTGCCGAACTCAACAAGACTTCCGTCTACAATGTGACGGCTGTCGATGACAAAGGCAACACTTACGCCTTGGCATCCGACAGCGTGTTCTGCTCAAACTATCCGCGCACTATGGTTGTGGAGAAGTTTACAGGACTTTGGTGCAACTCCTGCCCCGCAATGGATCCCGTCCTCTACGCCATGGAACACCGCTACGGCAATCAGATGATAGAAATAGTAGCCTACGGAGGTTCCACGACCATGCCCGAAGCCAATCTGCTCTATGACGATTGCTACCTCAACAACGTGCATGTAGTGAACTATCCTACCGTTTACTACAACCACATTTACAGTTCCGCACAAACCGACACGCGCGACACCAATACGTTCGCCAATGCTGCAGCCAAGTCGTGCTACGCGCTTGCCACGCTACAGTCCGCCACGATTGCCGACTCCACCATCAGCGGTACCGCTTCATGCGAGTTTGCCTACGACTTCGACAACTCCGCCAATCGTTACCGTTGGGGATTTGCCCTCGTGGAGAAAAAGGTTGAATGCCCCATCCGTCAGACCAACAACTGCACAGTTCAGCAGAACAACGAGTACTACTATCTGCCTCAGAACGTGCCCGGCACGCTCCATTTCTGCAAATCCATAGCCCGTGGTTTCTCCGACGAGACGACCAAAGCCACTTTTAAAGGACTTAAGGAAAGCATTCCTTCGACTATCGAAGCCGGCAAGTCTTATACTTACAACTTCTCCCTCGCGCTTCCTTCTGGCGTATCCAATGCCGACGCTTCAAACCTAAAGCTCGTGGCTTATGTGCTCAACAATTTCACTGGCGAGATTATCAATGCCGCAGTGATGGACGTGGCCAAAGGTAATTCCGATGGCATAGCCCAAGCTGAGGGCGCTGCCACCGTTAGCGCACCCTGCATCGGCTTTTCTTCAGCCTATTGCTCCGTGGCCTATCCCGATGGAAAGCCTGGCGTAGCCACAGTCTATAGTGTCGATGGCAAGGCGCTGCTCCGTTCTTCCGCTTCGTCCTTCAGCATCTCCCATCTCCCCGCCGGCACCTATATTGTACGTGCCGTTTCTGCTACTGGAGCAACGACTGTAAGCAAGGTCGTGAAGTAAACGCTACTTCATAGTCCCTCAATACCCCATAAGCCCCAAGGCGCCATGCATTCTTCTTTCATCTGCACCTTGGGGCTTTTGTTTTGTTGCTTCATCCAACGAAGAGCTTGCCATTTTGCGCCTCATTTGTAGGCAAATGTTAACGTTTCGTCTGAAAAACCGTTGCGCACTAAGACAAAACGTTTTTTTTTCCGATATTTGCAACCGAATTAAAAGCACAACCGCTAAACTGGGTCTGTTGTATACACCCTAAGGCTCACGCCAATCTGAAATTCTATCAACAAAAATAACATCCAATCGAAGAAATGAAACAGTTTCTACCCCTGTTCTGTGCAGGTGTCCTCTCTGCAGGCGCACTATATGCGCAGAAGCCGATTGTTCTCCAAAGTCCCGACGTGCAAAACGAGTACCAGGTGACTGGCCTCTCTCCCAACGGAAAGTGGGCTTGCGGCAACATTAACGACGGTTACTACCGCGGTTTCATCTGGAACCTCGTCACCGGCGAAGTACGCGAACTCTCTTCCCAGGCCCAGACAAGTACGGCCTGCGCCGTGTCCAACAATGGTGTTGTAGCCGGTTTCTTTGAAGACGACGAGGCCACAGACAACCACGCTACCATCGAAGTGTGTGGCTACTGGTCTAACGGCTCCTGGCACCACGTTCAAAACGCGTTGGTCGACGTTCCCACGGATGCTACGCAAGGCTCCATCGCCTACGCCATCAGTCCGAACGGAAAACTCATGGGCGGCGCCGTAAACATCAACGGTAAGTATGTGCCCGTGACGTGGAACCTCGAGACAGGGGAAATGACCAAATACATCAACAACGCTGATGGCGTCATCTACGGCTTGGCCGACAATGGCGCTGCCGCTGGTTGGACCACACAGCCCGAGAAGAAGAACCGTACCGCCTGCATCTGGACCACACCGACCGACTCCATTATGCCGATGTACGACTTCTGCGGTCCTTGGGCTGTAGCCGGTAACATCAGTTCCGACGGTACAAAAGCACTCCTCGACGGCGGTGTGTACGACCTCACTACGAAGTCATACAAGCGACTCATTGATACAAGCAAGCACAGCGCTTACGACTTCTTCCGCATCAACAATAGCGGAACCATCGTTGGCTACTATGAAGTGTCCTTCATGAGTTACGTTGCCGCTATCATCAAGGATGGTGTGGAATATCAGCTCTCCGACTACCTTACAAGCAAGGGCGTGGACCTCAGCAAATATCCTTCACTCGTACAGACCATTGGTATTGACGACGACGAAAGCACCATCACAGCCATCGCCTACGATAGCGACAACATTCCCCGTTCTATCGCCGTACGTTTCAACCAAAACACCACCAATCCCGCCCCCGTCGCCCTCAAGGCAGAGGCGCTCACTGGAGCAGGTGCTGTAAAGCTCTCTTGGCTCAAGCCTGTGGCTAATGAAGAAGCTATGAAGAACTATCAGCTCTACCGCGGTTCGCAGCTCATCTACACTGGCAACGACTCTGTTTACATCGACAAGAACCTTGCCGACGGTAGCTACGAATACACCGTGAAGGCCGTTTACGACGCTTCTGTCTCCGACGCTTCAGAAGCCGCAACTGCAACGCTCGCTCCCCTCGAGGCAGCTACCGCACGCAGCTTCAAGGCCGCACAGCGCGGTTTGAACAACGTAAACCTTTACTGGGAAAAGCCCCTCTCTAACGACGCCTCCTATTCCTACTACCCCGATGGCGGAACCATCGTCAGCATTGGTGGCGGCTCCTACAGCTTTGAGAGCGGTGTGCGCTACGACAGCGAACTTCTCTCCACCTACGCTGCCAAGGGACTCTCCATCACGGGTGTCAACTTCTACCCCATGTCCAGCGTGAAGGGATGGAAGGTTAACATCTACGATGCAGCCGACACCAATACCAAGCTCTACACGCAGGACGTTGATCCCAAGTCCCTCGTTAACGGCGAAGCCAACTACGTGCAGCTCACCACACCCTTTGCCATCCCCGCAGGAAAGGACATCGTAGTGGGTATTGAAGCCGACGTTTATGACAACGCTTCAAGCTACAGCGTACAGGGTATGTACTACGGCATCTGCAAGCCCGGCTATACCGACCTCATGCACCGCGTGAACATGGAAGCTGGCAGCGAAGAAGATTTCTACTGCATGTACGACCGTTGCCGCTATCCCGAGAAGTACGGTGACGACAGCGACGAAGCTGGTTACATGTACGAGACTGCTTGGGCCACCGGCATCACCTTCGGCACTGGCAACAACTCTGCAAACCAGGCCTCTTCCTACGTGCTCTATGCCGACGGACAGAAGGTTGCCACTACCTCTTCTTTGAACTACTTGCTCAAGGGACAGGCCGACGGTGAACACACCTACGCTGTTTCGCCCGTTTATGCAGACAACACCGAAGGTCCGAAGAGCGAAACGACGCTCACCGTTGCAGCAGACCGTTCCTCTTATACCGCACAGAACGTACAGGTGTTCACTTCCGGTAAAGACGTAAAGGCCACTTGGAACGCTGTGAAGGACGACAACCGCAAGGTGCTTCAGTTCTGCTCCGACACCAACACTGGCGGTGTGGTAGGTACGCAAAGCAACAACTACAGCTACGCTATGAAGACCCTCTACGAAGGTTCTGACATCCGTCCCTACGACGGTGAGCAGATTACCGCCGTTCGCTTCTTCCCCTTGGCCGATGCAGTGTTTACCCTCTACGTTCAGAAGGACGGTGTGCAGGTTGCTGAGCTTGACGTAGACGATTACACTACCGGTACTTGGAACGAAGTACAGCTTCCCACGCCCATCGCACTTGACCGCAACAGCGACTACGCACTCATCGTCGACGCTTACGACGTGACTGCCAACGAAGCTCCGCTTGGTATGGACGACCAGATGGCTCGTCAGGGCATCACCGACCTCTATTCCGACGACGGCAACATGGAAAGTTGGACTTCCCTCTCCGCTTCTGGCGAGAGCAAGAATGCCAACTGGATGATGGGTCTCGTGCTTGGAACAACTGAAAGCACTGACCTCGGTGTGAAGGGTTACAATGTACTCATCGATGGCACGCAGCACAACACCGAGTTGCTCACTACCACTGAATACAATACGGAGATTTCCGCTGAAGGTCGTCACCTCCTCAAGGTGCGTACCATCTTCAACGACGATACTAACACCACTTCTGCTACCACAGCATTCAAGATTGACCTTTCGTCCGGCATCAACGACGTAACGGCCGATGCCATTCAAGTTGCTGCCGACGCGCAGAGCATCGTAGTGACCGGTGCTGCAGTAAGCTCACTCACGCTCTACAGCACAGCTGGTGCCAAGGTCGCTTCCGTTTCAGGTAACACGCTTCCCGTTGCTGGCATCGCCAAGGGCGCTTATGTCCTCAGCATTGCCAAGGCCGACGGAACGACGGTAAGCCGCAAACTCGTTTTCTAAACGTATTCGTACGATAACCTAAAGAATCAAGCGTGCAGTGCTACATAGGACTGCATGCCTGATTCTTACTTTTTGTGACAATACACACATATTTCTATTCAACCAAAATGAAACAACTCAACACAATGTTGTTGGCCGCAGGTCTCCTTCTCCCCCTCGGCACTATGGCGCAGACCTACATAGGCTACGTCAACGACAACATAGAAATCAACAAGAGCACAGGCATCGGATTCAGTACCACCGAAGCCACCTACGGCGAAGCCATCCGCATTCCCGCTTCAAAAGCTGTTGCGTTCAAGGGACGCCAAATCTCTGGCGTGCGCACCATGCTTTCTACGCGTAAGGTCACCAATGCGAAAATATTCATTACCAAGGAACTCGGTGGTACGCCCGTTGCGGAAGCTTCCGTTACAGTTCCCAGTAACTATCGTGCAGGAAACTATTTAGACTTGAAATTCTCTTCCCCCGTAGAACTCGATGGTTCGGAATTCTACGTAGGCTATACGCTCACGCTCACAGAACCTAATGGTGGAAAGCCCTGTCTCTACGACCAGACTTACGACTTTGCCGAAGGTACAAGCTGGGCTTATGCCGACGGTTCATGGATTGACGTATCTTCCAAGGGCTATGGTGCTCCCGTGCTCAAGTTTATTGTAGACAGTGCCCCCTCTGTAGCCGATGTGGTGGTAAAACCCTTCACAACTTCAAACTACTATAAAGCTACCCAATCCTACGGACTTTTAGGAGAACTCTACAATTTCGGTAACACGCCCATCACGAGCCTTACCTTCACCACGCAAGTGGGCGATGAAGCTCCCGAGACGCATGAGTATAATGATCTTAATGTAAATCCCAATACATCTTATCAGTTCTATTTGGAAAACGTAAAACCAGAGAGCGTAGGCAACATGAAACTCACGGTGAACGTTTCGTCCGTTAATGGAACTGACGATGCTGATGCTTCAGACAACAAGCAGGAGTCAAACATCTACGTTTACCCTGCCAATATGCAGAAGCGTATACTCATTGAAAAGTTCACCGGCCAGGCTTGTAGCAACTGCCCCGATGGCGATGTCGCCATCAATGCAGCAGTGAAGGGACGCGAAGACGATTTCGTTGTAGTAGCACACCACACCTATTTGAGCGGTACTACCGGTGATCTCTTTGCCGTAAATGAAAGCTTCTCTCTCGGTTCTTGGTTCTTCAACTCCAATAGTTCCTATGCACCGGCAGGCATGGTAAATCGTGCACCTTATACTTCTGGACTTACAACAGTCGTATTTGGCAAAAATGGTTTGGCAGAAGGCCTCACCCCAGGCATTATACTTCAGGACAAGACAGAACCTTACATCAGCGTGGGACTCAACAACAAATTCGACGAAACTACCCGTAAGGGAACAGTCGAAGTGGTTTTGCACACCTATCACCTCCCCACTGTAGCGTCAGACAAACTCAAGCACACAGTTAATGTCTATCTCACACAAGATGGCATTGTAGGCTATCAGTCTGGCGGTGGATCAAACTACACCCACAACCACGCTTTGCGCCAATGTCTTACCGGAACTTGGGGCGATGTCATAGACCTCAACGAGGGCGAGACCATCACAAAGACCTACGAGTATGAGATTCCTGAAAAGATAGAGTCGTCCTATTCCGGTTCAAAACTTGACGCTGTTCCTGCCAACATGAACATTGTGGCCTTTGTGAACGACATCACCGATTCGCCGCTCACCTGCGTAGTTTATAATGCCAACACCATTCCCGTTACCACCAACGGCCAAACGGAAGGCATCTCCAATGCGCAAGTCACAGAGAACACTGCTCACGCTTTTGTTAACGGCAATCAGCTTTCCGTTAGCGGCGCTTACAGTAAGGCAGAAGTCTACGACCTTTCTGGAAAGCAAGTCAGCGTACTCACCGGTAATGGTGCTGTTCAGCTCACGAAAGGTGTCTACGTGGTTCGCGTAGACGGACACGCCTCCAAGGTTGTTGTGAAATAATCGATTCTCAGACACATAAAAAGAGTTGCAAATTCGCTTCGCGGAATTGCAACTCTTTTTGATTCAGGTAGTTCGTAAGAAATTAGCATTGAAAGAAGTGATGAAATATAGACAAACGCTTTTCTCGTTCTAGGAAAAAACATCTGCATTTCTCCGCCTTTCGCCCTAAAACCTTACCTTTGCAATACAATAAAAGAAACCAACTCCAGAAATGAAGCATATTTACTCTTGTATACTTCTTGCCGCGCTCACCGCTCCCGTTTCGGCGCAGCAAGTGACAAAGATTTCCCCAAAACTTCAACTACAACTTACGCAGACCCGCGCCACACGTTCTGCCGATGCCTCAGTCGCCGCTTTCTTGCGCATTAGTAGTGATGATGTTGTAACGGCATTGGAAAAGATGGGCGTAAGCGTCCGTCTCCATGTGGGCAACATCCTCACCGTACGTATCCCTTCCGACAAAGTCGCTGAAGTTGCAGCGCTTGAAGGCGTGACCTACGTAGAAGGCGCCAGTTCCGCCACCGCCCAGCTCGACAAAGCCATCCCCGAAGCCCGCGTAGACCTCATCCACAACGGCACAAACCTTCCCAATGCCTACACCGGTAAAGGCACCGTATTCGGCGTAGTAGACGCAGGTTTTGATTACCGCCAGCCTGCCTACTGCGATGCCAACGGCGCCACACGCATTCGTCGCGTTTGGGAACAGAGTTACGACAAAGGTCCCGCTCCCGCATCCTACGACTACGGAACGGAACTCACTACAGCCGCACAGATGGAAGAAGCAGAAGGCGACGTCACTACGTCCTCTCATGGTTCGCACGTTGTAGGCATCGCAGCCGGACGTGACTGCGGAAACGGATGGGGTGGGGTGGCTCCCGAGGCCGACATCGTCATGGTCAGCAAGAAAAACGCCACTACCGACAATGTCAGCATTGCCGAAGGTGTGGCTTACGCTTTCGACTATGCCAAGGCAAACAACCAGCCCTGTGTCGTTAACCTCAGCCTCGGTACTCCCATCGGTCCGCACGACGGCACATCCACTTTCGATGCCCTCACCGACGCCCTTCAGGGCGCAGGCCGCATCATTGTAGGTTCTGCCGGAAACTTCGGTGCAGACCCTATTCACGTAGCAACCACCGACGGCTCGCCCATCACGGCGCTTATAGCCTACAAATCGTCGCTCTCCACACGCGATGTGGGTGGCGAACTTGACGTTTGGGGTACGAAAGACCAAGGCTTCAAAGTGCAGCTCCGCATTGTCAAAGTTTCTACGGGAGAAGTGGTGGACCAGTCACCGCTCATCGATGCGCTCACAACAGCTACTACCGATAAGTACGACATCACCACTCGCAACGCCAAGGGCTCCGTTACCGTTGTGACCGAAGTCAATCCCCTCAACTCCCGTCCGCATGCCTACATTTCCCTCGGACTTACCAGCATGCGTGCCGGTTATGCCGTAGCGCTCTATCTTGAGCCGGCATCCAGCGAAAGCAAAGTTCACGCATGGGCAGACGATTCTTATGTGCAGTTCAACGACGAGAGCAACGAAGGCTTTACGCCTGGCAACACCGACTGCACCGTAGCGGAGATTGGCGGAACGGGCAATCGCATCATCACCGTAGGTTCCTACACCACACGCAAATCCTATTCGCCCGAAGGCTCATCGTCCGTAAACCTCGACGAAACCGTCGGCGCCATCTCTTCCTTCTCCGCAGCCGGTCCTTTGCCCGACGGACGCATGAAGCCCGATGTATGCGCTCCGGGTTGTGTGCTCATCTCTTGTCTTAACGGCAACTCTACCAGCCTCACCAGCGAAGCCATTGCCGGTTATCTTGAGCAGAACGGCCACACTTCATACTGGGGCTACATGCAAGGCACGTCTATGGCCTCACCTTTTGTTGCTGGCACAGTGGCGCTTTGGCTTGAAGCCAATCCGACGCTCACGCCCGAGCAGATTCGCGACGTACTTAACAAAAGTTGCACCGAAGGCGTCAACCCCACCGACAAGGCCCATTGGGGACGCGGCAAACTCGATGCATGGGCGGGACTGAAATACATTCTTGAAACGCAAGGCATCCAGTCTCCCGTCTCTTCTTCCGCCACTCCGTTCAGCGTGAACGTCGGACGCGAAGGAAACCTCGAAGTACTCTTCGCCATCTCCGGCGTGCATAGCCCCTTACGTCTCTACAATGCCTCCGGCACGCTCGTTCGCCAACTTTCCGTGCCCGAGTCGCAAAGCGTCGTTTCCCTCTCTACGGACGGTATGCCTCACGGAACTTACATCCTTCAGGTAGACGGACAAAGCGTGAAGATTTCACGATAAACAAAATATCATACCTTAATCCGGCAATGTACCACATGGCGCATTGCCGGATTTTCTCTATTAGTTCCCACTAATTTGTCAATACTCCAACGACTCCTCGTTTTGTACCATCTTTATCGTGCGGTTTAAGAGTATATTCTATTTTGTACGCGCTTCCGCAAAAAACCGCACTTGCTACCTTATAATCACTAAAAAACCGGATTTTCTTCGAACGTTTCGTCTCTTTTCCAGAAATCTTATATATATTTGCAGAAGAGAGAAGTAAAAATCGTTGTACATGATTGCAGTTTATGCCCAATTCCTGTAAGGAAAGGTACGAAAAAGCAATTGGCATGACGTTTTTGTTAGAATCTGTTTCGCAACGGAGTACTTTACCTTTTGTCATATAGAGGTCGGCACGTACTGTGTCCATTATGCTTTGCGGCTAATAAAGCATGTGGCGTGGTGCACCTCTCCTTAATCAGATGTAAAGTACAAACCAAGAAACTTTTGACGTTCGTTGCTCTTGACAGATTCATTTTTTACATTCAAAAGAAGAGAGAAAATGAACAATCCCGCAGAACTCGCTATCGAGGCACCGTTCAACTGCCTCGATGTGCAATTTTCGCCTGCTGCCCATCGAAACACCGACCTCATGAATGGCTTCGAAGGGTATCGAGCCTTTTCCATGAAAAACGGAGAAAAACTCACCAAAGGCAATATGCAGAAAAACCACATTGTCACCATCCTAAAAGGATCAGCAAAGTATGCCCTCGACGGACGTGTAGGTTACCTCACTGCCAACGAAATGCTCTTCGTGCCTTTCAGTCAAACCTTCAGCATGCGTTGCGATAGCGAAACGAGCATTCTCCTCCACACTTTCGGAGCGCTCAACAGCGAAATTTCCGAATACCTTACACGCATGTACAAAATGTGTACCGTCTACATCGGTGAGAGCCAGCAGCCTTTAGCAATCGACGGCATATTCCGCGAGTACATCCTTTTCACCTACAACCTCGTACGCAACAACCAAATGCCACAGTGGCTCATGGAACAGAAGGTCAACGAGTCGTTCTACCTCATGCTCCAATCGTTCCCCGAAGCGAAAGTACTGGGCTTCTTCCGCAACCTGATTTGTCGCGAACAATACTTCCGCAACACCATCATGAAATATTGCGACAAGGTGAAGTCCATCGACGAACTCATTGAATGCACCGGAATGTGCCGCACCAATTTCTACAAGCAGTTTAATCGCGAGTTCGGCATGTCCGTTCATCGCTGGATGCAGCAACGACGTGCCAATTCCGTACGCGAAACAGCTTCCGAACCCATGATGACCGTGAAGAAACTCATGAAAGCCCACAACTTTTCCTCACCGAGCAACTTTATCCGCTTCTGCCGTCTCTATTTCGGCTGCACCCCCAACGAACTCATACGCAATCTGCGTTCTGGTGTGCCTATACCCGAACTCTTTACCGCCAACGCATAACGTCCGTACTTTATCATAATAGCCGCCAGACAAATCAGCCGCAGATTCGTCTGGCGGCTATTCTTGTAACTTCCGAAAAAATGCGTAAGTTTGCAAACCATGGACCGTTATTAGAAATACGTGTCAACTGCCACATTCACTCCAAATCGAAACAACGTGAGTAGAAAACTTTACCGCATAGCCTATTTTCCCCTCTTGTTAGCCATCTATGCTTTTGCTTCATGTGCCGACATCACCCTTCCTGACGACAGCAGCAAAACCGACGAAGCCGAAAAAACTGATACGGTCGACACATCTGGGGTTCTCACAGTGTCGCAGTTGCTGAATGCCGAAGCCGGCGACTATGTCACTGTGCGTTGCTACATTGTAGGCTATGCCACAGGATCGTCATCCAAAGGATTCACCATAGGACTGCCCACCGAAAGCGAAGTGCGCAGCAACATCGTCATTGCAGATACACTAGAAATTGACGACGACACACCACTTGCGGCATGTCAGCTCAAAGCAAATTCCGAAGAGCGCGAAGAACTCAATCTCGTGGACAATCCCGATCTCTTAGGCCAACACATTTACCTCCAGGGCACGGTAAAGAAATACTTCGGACAAATGGGGCTCTATCCCATCGATACCTACGAACTCATCGACGACACGTCCGACGACGACCCTGATACCCCACAGCCCGACCCTTCAACACCATTGTCCGTTCCTGTCGACAACGAAACCACTCCTGTTGTCTTCGAAGGCGCTTAGTCATGCTCCGCGCAACGTACCTTTCCTCGTACTGCGCAGCCATGCAAAACTCTCCCTGAGGCTTGCAGCACGCAAAACCTTCCGCGAGCTCGTAGCAAATTCAAATTATCTCCCACCTCAACACGTTGAGCTTGTAGAAAGTTCTTTGCAAATGTTCACAAACTATGGGGCGACGTTTTGAAGGCGCAAGCGCATGGGGGTCACGTCTCCGACGTGACGCTCTATACGGCGTCACGAACGGTTCTTCGTGCTTCGCTTTTTCCTTCGCGCACACCAGTCACGTCAGAGACGTGACCTCCATGCGCTAACGCACGCATAACACGCATAGCGCCCATTTTCTCCAGCGCCTTGCCAAAAATCGAAGGCACGAAATTCAAAATCCCTCCCATGCCAACACGTTGGCCTAGTACGCCAAAATTTACAAAACTTTGCATCTTCTCCCTTTCTGATATTTCGGTACTACCGTCCTTTCGCGTGCGCGCGCGTAATGCGCGTATACACTTACGTACATAGTAGAATAATAGGGGGGCGACATTCCCGCCTATGGGGGCGACGTTTTCAAAACGTCGCGCTCTACACGGCCGTCACGGACGGTCTTGCGTGCTGCGCTTTGAAAGCGCAAGCGCATGGGGGTCACGTCTCCGACGTGACGCTCTACACAAAGTAACCAGGCGCAGCC
>CAVKJJ010000048.1:0-21327 GCA_963656685.1 bacterium
TATTTTTCGTCCATTTTGTTTGTGAGTAAAGGAGCATAGCGGGCTATGCGACTGAGGGAACAAGCAAAAGGGGCGAAAAAGAGCTCGAAAGATGACAAAACGCCACGAGAGCGAATATGTCAATTGTTCGGAGGTAATTTATAGAACCACTCTCAAACCAAAGAAGCAACTATCATGAAATCTAAAATTTTAATGGGCTGCATGCTTGCGGCTGGATTGCTTTCCACCTCCTGCAGCGATTTCCTCACGGAAGACCCGAAAGGACAGCTCGACCCTACTTCATACTACAACAGCGAAGATGCCGTAAACACTGCTGTCTATGCGCTCTATACGCAAGTCAACGTGTCGCAGATCTACACCAACATGCTCTATCCGCAGTGGCAGGGCGACGACATCACCGCTAATCCCGGATCCAACAAGCAGGCTTGTGCCGAACTTGACGGTTTCTCCGCTTCGAGCAACAACAAAGGCATCACCGACTCGTGGAGCAAAAACTACTCCATCATCGTGGCTGCCAACAACATCCTCAACAACGTGGAAGTGGTAAAAGGTTCCACCTACGAGGCTACGGCAATCAATGCAAGAGCACAGGCTAAGTTCTGGCGAGCCTTTGCCTACTACTACCTCGTACGTCTCTACGGTCCTCTCCCCATCATCGAAGAGAGTACCCTCGACGTGAACCAGACACCTCCTTCAACGATTGCCGAAGTGTACGACTACATCGTGAAGGACATTACGGAAGCCATCGAAGCGCTGCCCACCAGCTACTCCAGCGCTCCCGCCCACCACAACGAGATTGACGCCTACGTCACAAAGCAGGCTGCACAGGCTACCCTCACTGCCGTTTACATGTCCATGGCTGGCTATCCGCTCAACAAGACGGAATACTACGCCAAGGCTGCCGAAGTGGCAAAGGACGTCATTGACCACAACGACGAGTACGGATTCTATCTCGACAACGACTGGAGCCACGTCTACTCCATGGGTCATAACTACAACAAGGAGACCATCCTCGGCATTGACTACAGTCCGCTGCCTTGGTGGAGCAACGACTCTGAGTTCACTTCCTGCGACCGCTTCGAATCGCTCGGCGACGGCGGTTGGGGCGACGCCTGGGGCGAAATAGCCTTCTGGAAGCGTTTCCCCGAGGGTAACCGTAAGAAGGCTACCTACGCCGAAAAGATTACCTTCCAGGACGAAAAGAAATTCGAAATTGTCGACTCCTGCTACTGGTGGGAACTCAAGGAAGACGGAAGCAAGAAGGTGGCAGAGTATCACCCCATGTTCTGCAACTTCACCGTCAATGCCGACGCCAACGGCAATGCCGTTCTCGAACCTTACGACTACCGCAAGCCCAACTGGAAAGGCATGGTCAACGACCATCGTCACCGCGTGATCCGTTACTCCGAACTTCTCCTCTGGTACGCCGAGAGCGCTGCCCGCAGCGGTGCTTCCGACCTCACGCTTGCCGTAGAGTGCCTCAAGCAGGTGCGTGAACGTGCTTGCGACGATCCCTACGACGTGACGCTCTCCGACGGAACCGTTGCCAACATCTTCTTCATGACTCCCGAGCAGCTTGCCGAAGCTTGCTACATCGAACATGGATGGGAAGTGGCAGGCTACTGGGTTGCCATGGTGACCCGCCGTTCCGACGAATTCCGCATGAACGAGCTTAAGAAGAACTTTGACTTCCGCGTGGCCAATGCCGAGCAGAACATCGTTGATCCTACCGACGGAAAGGTCTACAAGGCCAAGGAAAGCGTGAGTGTGACGAACACCACTTGGAAGGGTGCCGAAAGCATCTACATTCCCTATCCCGTGCTCGAAGTGGAGCGCAACCCGAACCTCCGCGACGTAGACCGCACGAAGTAAACGCAGCCTAAGCGGGCAATACACACGTTTTGTCCCAAGCACAATAAAGCCGCAGCCCGACTCCGAAAAGAGACGCGCTGCGGCTTTTTTGAGTGCGCTAGCGCATGGAGGTCACGTCTCCGACGTGACAGATGAGCGCGAATAATCAAAACGTAGCACACAAAAGCCTCCATGGGTCCGTGTAGAGCGTCACGTCAGAGACGTGACCTCCATGCGTTGCACCTCAATGCGTTGCACCTTTATGCACTAACGCATACAAAGCCTCTATGAGGTAGCTGAATCAAATAAATCGTAAGGGGAAAGGGGAAAGAAATTATTTCGCTAGGGCGCACAAAAAGGGTATCCGCCAGCTTAATAATAGGGAAATTGAACAGTAATAAAGAGAGAAGAGATGAGATGAGATGAGAAAATTAAGCTAAAGGCGAATACCCGAAAAAGTAGAACCCTCACGGGTTGTACGTTGCAAATGTACACATTCTAATTGGAAGTGCGCAAATTTTCTTGATTTTTTTAGGGAAAAAACAGAAATCCGCACCGAAATGTTGAGTTTCAGCACGGATTTCAGCTTTTTATTGGGTTACTTTCTGGCAGGAATGTGGCCTGCCTATATAAAGAACCGAGCGTGGCTATTCAAAAACGGAATCACCCCAAATGGGACTGTATCCATATTTAGAACTCTTGTCGGTCTTATCTACGTTCTCGTCTGTCTTTTTAAGCTTAGACGAGTCTGCCAGCGGACCCGTACTCTCTAAAGTGAAAGATTGGAGGCGGGGCTTTACGTATGTTCTTTTTGATGTATTCATGAATGTTTGCGGTGTCTGAAATTAAAATATGACCTTGCGGCCGTTAACGATGTAGAGTCCGCCCTTGGCAGGCTTTGTTACCTTGCGACCGGTAAGGTCGTAGATTGTGGGGGCAGCGGTAGACGGTAAAATTACTTCGCCAATGTGGCTTACCGTTCCGTCATTGTGCTGTACGGCGAGCGAGCGGATGGAAGCACTAGAGGAAAGCGGACTGACGTAGCTGCGGAAAGCTGTGATGCATCCCTCATCGGTAGTCACACCCATAGCAGTGCCCGAACCGTTGAGCTTGTAGTGGCCTGCACCGATGGCGGAGTTAACGAACGAACCGTTTAGGCTATAGCCGTCTATGGTAGTGCTCACAGGCTTCGCCACGAGCGTAGCGTTGCTCTTGGTGAGCGTCCATGTGTCGGTGCCTTCGGGACAGTAAACAAGGCATGCCGTACCGGCTTCGGGAGCAGCAGCAGGTGCGTTGAAGTGGAGCGTCACGGTGCCGTCCGTTTCGGTCAGCGCGGTGAGCGTTTCGAGGCGAGCGTCGGTGCCGAAGTCGTCAGCCGTGATGGCAAAGGGCAGACAAACGCTGTTCCAGCCTTCCGTGTTGCTACGGGTGTAAGTGAGCGTGGTGGCGGTGAAGGCAGAGGGCGTGTAGTAGTCCGCCTTGTCGGTGAGCACCACGTTGTAGGCCACGGGAGCCGTTTCGTCGGTAGCGTCTACCACGTTCTGCGCTTGCGTGAGCGTTTCGGGAAGTGTGGCTTTCGTCGTGGACGGTTGGATGAAGGCGAGCGCGTTGCCCTCAAGAACGGGGAGCGTAGAGGTTGTGCCGTCGGTGTAGATGGTGTTGCTCTTGTCGTCGGTGAGCGCGTCGGCGTGGTAAACCTTCAGCGTGTAGACCGTGGCTGAGGGATTGGGGAGCGTCACGTCGGTGCCGTCGGGCTGTGCCGCTTTCACCACCATGGTGGAAAGGTCGCCATTGAGCTTCGTCACTACGCTTTCGGGGAGCGTGAAGGTGTTGAGGTTGGAGAAGTAGAGCAAGTTACCCTCGCTGTCGTATACCTTATAACCCACAGCGCCGCTGTTACCCGTCATCGTCACGGTGTTGTCGCTCACGGTGTAGGAGTAACCGTCGGCGTAGTTGCCGGCTGCGTAGTCGGAGTAAGAACCTATGTCGCCACACTTGCCCACGGCGTCTTCGTCACTGTAGTCGGTACGGAGAATCAGATTGCCGTCGGAGTCGTAGAGATTGTTGCCGTCGTGGTCCTGAGCCGGCTCATGCTTGATGTGGTTTTCTATGAAGAGAATGTTACCCTTGGGCTTGCTGTAAGCCTGCATCTTGGCCTTGGCCTCGTCTATCATGTCCTGCGTACAGTAAGTCCAGTAGTGAGCGTAGTCATCAATCATGCGCTTCTCGAAGGGAACAAAGAAACCGTAGGCTTCGAAGAACTCGCTGAGGTCTTCCTGTGCCACGTCGCAGCACTTCACGGCAAACTTCAAGAAGTCCTCGCTGGCGGGGGTAGGATTGCTCTCGTCGGTGCTCTTCGTGCAGGGATCTTTGCGCAGCGCGGTGAAGAGGTCGCGGATGAAGGTCGGTTTGTAGCCAGCCACTTCGTAGTAGAGGTAGAGCTTCAGGTAGAGCGTGTTGCGGTCCCAAAGGTTGTAGTCGTGCCAAGAAGTTCCAGCGGCGTAGAGGTCGGCCACATCCTTGAACTTGCGTCCGTTGAGGCGTGTGGAGGTTACGCCGTTGCGGTGTACGGCAATCTGCGAGAAGAGGTTGTTGGAGATTTCCGTAGTGCCGATGAGGTTAATGAGCGACTGGTGGTTGTGGCCCGTTTCGTGAGCCGGTCCCCAAAGGTCACCCTTGCCAGAAACAAGGTCGTCGTAGTTGAGGATGTTCTTGTCAGCATAATAGATACCATAGGTTGTGGCATAGAGGTTGCTCTCGACGTGGTAGAAACCGTCCATACAGTTCCAACGGTCGTAGTAGTCGTCCAGGCCCATTTCCTTGTGGAAGAGGCGGAGCATCCAGTCCCAGAAGTCAACGAGTTCGCGCACGTGACCGGTTTTGTTGAAGATTTCCTTTGCCCAATCGGTGTAATATTGGAAGGTGAAGCGCGTACCCTTCAGTGCAATGAATCCTTTCTGGAAAAGTCCGTCCGTGTTCATCTGCGTCCAAGCAGTGTCGGTTCCTATTTCGTCGATGGTAGCGTCGAAGTAACCATCTACCGTACCGCCTTCAATGCGGATGTCGAGCGTGGCGTAGTCTGCAAGTTTCTTAGAGTTGTCGTCGGCACTGGTTTCCACTACGTAGTCAATGTAGTAAGCGCCTTCGCGGGTTACGTAGAAGGCGTTGAGACCTTTCGAGAGTGTAGCCACTTCGTAGCCCTGATTGGCGGCACTAGGCACAGACTTAAGTTTCAGCGTGGCGCCTTCGGGAATGTCGGTGCCTACAAACACGTACTGCACCTCGTAGGGCTTGGCCCAGATGCCGGTGGGGTTGGTGAGGTTGGTGTAGCGGTTACCAATCTTAAGGATGTTTTCCCACGTGTCGGGATTGGCATAAGGCTCCGCTTTGCGTACGCGGAAAGTCTTTTCCCACATGCCCCAAGTGTTGTTCTTTACTTTGAGGGCGAGCGTTTGGAGCGTAGTGCTCGTTACGCCAGCCGTTGTGAGTTGACTCGTAAAATCATCGTCGCTGAGCGAAGCGTATTCGCTCTTCAGTTGTGTGCAGAGCGCGTCGTCGAAGAACTTTTGCAGCGCTTCGTAGTCAGAAGCAGCGTTGCTGATGTTGGTGGCGATTTCGCTCATTGTAGTCCGTTGCGTGGCTATCTCGTCGTCGGTCATGTCGGTGGAATAGATTATCCACTGCGAACCTCCTGCTTCAGCGGTCCATGAAATGATGTTGCCGTTCGAGGCATGCAGACCATTTGACGTATTGGTGGGAAGGATGAAGTTGTAGACTGTCGTGAAGCGTTTTGAAGTGACGCGCTGCACGAGGAAACCGTTGTTGCTGGCTTCGTCGTCTTGCGTAGACCCTACGCTGCTGTTGCTAATGTACTTTTCGCTCAATGCGTTTTTGATCTGATAGTAGCCTTCGCTGCCGCTTACGGGGATGAGCTGCCAGAGTTGCGAGGCATCCTTGCTGCGCGAGTCATCTACCGAGAGACTGCCCGAGGCATTGTAGGAGATGAATGTTCCGTAGTGGGCGTTTTTCACCTTAAAGTAGGTGGCTTCGGTGGGAAGGGCAGACTCGTTGCCGGCCAACCCGTCAAATATCTCACGCACTGCGTCGTCGGTCATGTCGACGCTTTCGAAAGTCCAGTTAGAACCTGTGCCGGCTGATGGTTCCCACGGCACAATGTCGTGTCCGTCTCCCATGGCGTGAATAGCGCCGCCATTGCTGCCTTTGCCGTCGCCCGAGAAGTCGCTGTTGGCTGAGATGTTCACGTAGTACTCGTCCGTGCCGTTGTTGGGGTAGTAGCGCACGTAGAGCGTCTTGGCGCTGGTGGAGGAGTTGCGGAAGTCAAGGTATTTGCCCGTACTGAGGTTGCGGAAGGTGTAACCACCCTCGCTTTGTGCCTCAACAATCCATATTTGCTGGTTCTCCTCCTCGCCCGACGTTAGCGTCTGCGTCTGTTCGGTAGTTCCGTTGTCGGTGATGTAGTAGGCATCGTTTGTGAAGAAGCCCGAGTTGGTACTGGCGTTGCGCGCTGTGCGGATGCGCACTTTTCCGTTGGTGAGGATGGCGTTGAGTGCTGCTTCTTTCTTGTAGGCGGCTTTTGCAGTGACGAGGGCGGTTTGCTGAGCTTCGGTGAGGGTTACGGGACGGAACATCCAAAGCGAATTGGCGTTGTCTTCCCCATTATAGAACGTCCAGCTGCACACGCGGTTGGTGGCGCAGTTGAAACCGAGCGTTTCGGTGTCGCGGATGTCGAACTTATAGCTAGTGGTATAGTTGGCATTGTAGGCTATGGTGAAGCCGTAGGCATCGGTGCCGGTCTTGTAGGTAGCGTCCTTTGTGCCGTTGAGGCTCTGCACGTAGTTTCCAGTAAGGAGGTTTTGGAGCGCTATGGTGCCGTCGGTTTGGCTGACGAGTTTCCAGTACTGTCCGAAGGAGTTGTCGTTGTCGCTGTTGGTGTAGTCAATGAGCGAGAGGCTTCCTCCCGTTTCGTAAACTGCAAGGCTCGAGCTTGAATTGTTGACAATGCGGTAAATGGTCTCTCCGGCTTCGGGAAATGATTCGCCGTCGCCGACGAAGCAGGAGGCGGGGACAAATTTCCATTCAGAGCTGGAAAGATAGGAGGTGTCCTTTCCGTCGTTGGTTTCCCATCCTGCTATTTTGGACGAGTTATAGTAGTTGTAGCTATATGTGGACGACTCGTTCTTGAAGATGTTCCACCAAGCCTCGTCGGTACCCGTGTTGGTATTAGCTTTGAGGTACACTTCGGTTCTCGTTTCGGAGGTGGTAGCTGCCGTTTCGTGGTCATCGTCAGAGATGGGAACGAGGTAACGCTTGGTGCTGGCGTTCTGCACGGTGTAGTAGCCGTCTTTTCCGCTCACGGCGGTGACGATCCACTCTTGCTGCAGATTGGCTGTGTTGAAGGCTTGCCCCTTTATGGTGCCTCCATCGTCGTAGAGGTAGGGAGCCTCAGATGCTTTGTTCCAGGGGTCGCCGCATCTGAGGCGGTAGGCTGTGCCGTCAGTGAACTCCGACACTCCCGTTTGGGCTGTGGCATCCATGGCATAAATTGCCCCGAAGAGCACAATGGCGAGGCACGTCCACAGATGGCGTAAGACTTTGTGGTTCATAAATGTATGTGTATTTGTTAGATTTAAAGAAGAGAATGTTCTAAGTGGCGAAGTTAAGGATAAAATTAACATGCTCGCATGTATATATGTGTAAATGTGCTTTTTAGGAGGCTTTTGGGCTAAAAGTAAGGCATTTGAGAGTTTAATTTCCCGGAGTTTGTTTTCCCTCTTTTCTTTGGCTTTAAGAAAAGAAAATTGTAGCTTTGAAACGAATTTGTAATTGTTGGTAAAACATGGCAGATATAAGCAAAAAGACTGATAACGTTAATCGTAAGCGCATACCTTACGGCATGATGAACTTTGAGGACGTAAGAATTGAAGGCTGTTATTATGTGGACAAGACTCCTTACATAGAAAAGGTGGAGGCGTCCAATAAGTTCTTCTTCTATATACGTCCCCGCCGTTTCGGCAAAAGTCTCACAATCTCCATGCTCCGAAATTACTATGACGTGAATAAGGAGGGAGTCTTTGGCCAACTCTTTGGTAATCTCTACATCGGCAAGAATCCTACGCCAGAGCACAACAAATACCTTGTGCTGTGGCTTGACTTCTCCGCTGTGGCCGCTGGTATAGATGATTATAAGGAGGGACTGGACTCCAATTGCAATCTTGCGTTCAATGACTTTTGCGACGTTTATCAGCATCTTCTTCCCAAAGGTACAAAGGAGGAGATGAACAAGTTGGAAGGGTGCGTAGACCAACTGTTGTTTCTTTGTAGAGAAACGAACAAGGTGGGTCAGCAAATCTATCTCTTTATTGACGAGTATGACCACTTTACCAACAAAATTTTAGGTGAGCCCCTACACATGACGAGTTTCCGCAAGCAGACTCATGGCGAGGGCTATCTCCGTCTTTTCTTCGATGCCGTAAAGTCGGCAACGGCGAGTTCGCTGAAGCGAGTGTTCGTAACCGGCGTAAGTCCTGTGACGATGGACGACCTTACTAGTGGCTTCAACATTGGCACAAACTATTCATTGAGCGCGGAGTTCAACGAAATGGTCGGCTTCACGGAGAAAGAGGTGCGCGAGATGTTGACGTATTACTCTACCGTGTGCCCCTTCAACCATTCGATTGACGAACTAGTTCGTACCATGAAGCCGTTCTATGACAACTACTGCTTTGCAGAAGAAGCATATGGCGGAACGACGATGTACAACACTGTTATGGTCCTTTACTTTATAGACCAGTACATCAGCAACCGGTGCAGAATACCCCGATTCATGATAGAGGAGAACATCCGCATAGACTACAACAAGTTGCGAATGCTCATCCGTCATGACAAAGAGTTTGCCAACGATGCCAGCATCATTCAACGCCTTGTAACGCAAGGCTTCGTCACTGGAACACTGAAAAAGGGCTTTCCCGCAGAGAGTATCAACGACCCTGACAATTTTGTCAGTCTGCTGTTCTACTTCGGCATGATAACCATTTCCGGCACATTCCGCGGCAAAACAAAGTTTGTGATTCCCAACGAGGTGGTGCGCGAGCAGATTTATGCCTATTTGCTGAGCACTTATAAGGAGAACGACCTTACGTACGACAACTACGAGAAGGGAGAGTTGGAAAGTGGTTTGGCATACGATGGTTACTGTCAGTCGTATTTCCGTTACATCGCTGACACCATCAAGCAATATTCTTCGCAAAGGGACCGTCAGAAGGGTGAGTCGTACGTGCATGGCTTTACGCTTGCCATGACTTGCCAGAACATGTACTATCGCCCCGTTTCCGAGTTGGACAACCCAAACGGATATGCTGATATATTCTTGCGTCCGCTCGTGGAGAACTATCCCGACATGGAGCATTCTTACATTGTAGAACTGAAGTACTGCAAGTCGGATACGACGGACCTTCAGGTTGAAAAACTTAAGGCGGATGCTACAGTCCAGGTGAACCGCTATGCGGACACAGAAGTGGTACGGACTGAAGCGAAGAATACCCGCCTGCACAAGCTTGTTGTGATATTCAGAGGCGTAGATATGGTGGTTTGCGAAGAAATATGATGATGTTTAGTATCCCCTTGTAGCCAACTTTATTTATGTTTATCGCGCAGCGAAGACGGAGTCTTCGCCCCCATAGAAGGAGAAAATTTTCTTTTTCTCCTCTTTTTCACTCGCCTTGCACTAACTTTTCCTTCGGGCAAGTTAGGCTGCGGCTCGGAAAAAGGGAGAAAAATGTCTTTTTCTCCCTTTTTTCACTCGCCTTGCACTAACTTTGCCTTTGAAATCACAAAAACGCTTTTTATATGGATCACAAAGTATATCTCTACAATACGCTTTCGCGCCGGAAAGAGGAGTTCGTACCCATCCACGAGGGACACCTCGGCATGTATGTGTGCGGACCAACGGTTTACGGCGACGCTCACCTCGGTCACGCACGCCCTGCCATCACTTTCGACCTCGTGTTCCGCTACATGAAGCACCTCGGCTATAAGGTGCGCTACGTGCGCAACATTACCGACGTGGGCCACCTCGAACACGATGCCGACGAAGGTGAGGACAAGATTGCTAAAAAGGCACGCCTTGAACAGCTCGAGCCGATGGAAGTGGCACAGTACTACACCAACCGCTTCAACGACGCGATGCGTTCGCTCAACGTGCTTCCGCCCAGCATTGAGCCGCACGCCACGGGCCACATCATCGAACAGGAAGAACTGGTGAAGCAGATTCTCGACAACGGTTACGCCTATGAATCTAACGGTTCGGTCTACTTCGACGTGGTGAAATACAACGAGGACCACCGCTACGGCATTCTTTCTGGTCGCAACCTAGAAGACGTGCACGATGCGAGCCGCGAACTCGACGGCGTGGGCGAGAAGCGCCATCAGGTCGATTTTGCCCTTTGGAAGAAGGCACAACCGGAACACATCATGCGTTGGCCTTCGCCCTGGAGCGACGGTTTCCCCGGCTGGCACTGCGAGTGCACCGCTATGGGACGCAAATATCTCGGCGAACAGTTCGACATCCACGGCGGTGGCATGGACCTTGTGTTCCCCCACCACGAGTGCGAGATAGCCCAAGCCGTGGCTTCCATGGGTCATCAGATGGTGAAATACTGGATGCACAACAATATGATCACCATTGCTGGAAAGAAGATGGGCAAGAGCTACAACAACTTCATCACGCTCCAGCAGTTCTTCACGGGCGACCATCCGCTCCTCGAGCAGCCTTATTCGCCCATGACCATCCGCTTCTTCATTCTTCAGGCTCACTACCGTTCCACGGTGGACTTCTCGAACGAAGCCTTGCAAGCCTCAAAGCGCGGCTTTGATCGCTTGATGGACGCCGTGGCACAGCTCGACCGCATTGAGGCCGCAGCAAACGGAAGCCTCAACGAAGCTTACGCCAAGGAACTCTCCGACAAATGTTACGAGGCCATGAGCGACGATTTCAATTCGCCCATCGTCATCAGTCATCTCTTTGATGCTTGCCGCACCATCAACCAGCTTGCCGACAAGAAGCAGACCATCACGCCCGCCGGACTTGAAGCACTACGCACAGCGGTACGTACTTTCGTCTTCGACATCCTCGGTTTGAAGAGCGAGGCAGAAGGTGGCAATGCCGACCGCGAGGAAGCTTACGGCAAGGCTGTCAACTTGCTCCTTGAACTCCGTGCAAAGGCCAAGGCCAACAAGGACTGGGCTACTAGCGACCAGATCCGCGACGAACTCGCCGCCTTCGGCTTTGAAGTAAAGGACACGAAGGACGGTGCTACTTGGAAACTGAACAAGTAAAGACGTAATATTTTTAATTTTAGAACATGGCCCAGGGCAAGCGCTGCCTTGGGCCATGTTTTTTTATATAAAATCCGCAGAATTTCAAATTAAACTATGGGCGAGGAGTGGGCTTTCAGCCCGCTCTTCGCCCATGATTTTTTATTGTAAACATACCATCATTTACCACGTCTTTCTAAACCAAACAATCAGCTACAAATTGTAATATTCCGTACAATACAGAAATTCTGCGTTTTTTAAAACAGTAATTACGTTCTCTCTAAGCCGAAACGTTCCGTCAACATACAATCAATGCGCTTGAGGAGATGTAATTTTGTATTGGTTTACGTGCTTCGCACGGCACGTATTCCTTGAGAGAGAAGTATCTTTTTTTAATTCCAATATTTATATGTTCAACACTTTCCATGCATTATGGAAGCGAGGGCAACGGCTTGCGTTACTCCCGCTTCTGACGTTGGTGCTACTTGCCAGTGTGACGCTGCCGGCCCATGCCGACGACAAGCACTATCAAGATGCCGACGGTTACTACATGCTCTTTTCTGCTGAGGACCTCAAGTGGTTTGCGGACGAAGTGTACAACGGCAACAACAAAATCTGCGGCCGCTTGTACAGAGACGTCCACCTCTCGACCCTTGCGGAAAAGTGCTGGCGCCCCATTGGCGGTGTGCAGCCTGGCTACACTGGGCTCTCACACATCTTCAAGGGTAAGTTTGATGGTCAGAACATGGTTGTCTACGACCTGAAAATTCGTCCGTTCGTAGAAACCGGTCTTTTTGGCCACACCGACAGCGCCACCATTGAGAACGTCATCATTGACGAACCCGAGTTGCTAACCGACAGCGTCATCTCGCTCGACACCGGCAACTCTCACATCACGCAAGGTTCGCAGATGGCCGTGGTGGTAGGTAACGCCTCCTTCACCACTGTGCGAAACTGTCATG
Organism: bacterium; assembly: GCA_963656685.1. Classification (GTDB taxonomy): domain Bacteria; phylum Bacteroidota; class Bacteroidia; order Bacteroidales; family Bacteroidaceae; genus Alloprevotella. The sequence goes on from CAVKJJ010000048.1 coordinate 12,147, forward strand.
TCCGTAACGCTGTCCTCAACCCCGTTGCGCTCCGCAACGGGACGAAGTGGTATATGGTGGGCGGCATCTGCGGTTCCGCCGCCGACGAGAGCCTTGTGAAGAACTGCTCCATGAGCGGTTTCGTGATGAGCAACCACGAAGGCGTGGGTGGCATTGTAGGCTACCTGCAGCGTTCAACGATTGACAGTTGTCACGTGTACGGTTCGAAAATCGGCAACACCAAGATTTCCGGTACGAACGGTATTGGCGGCATTTGCGGTGTGGTAAACCGCCGCACCATTGCTGCAAGCATCGTGGGCTGCACAGTTACCGATAGCATTACGCTCTATGCTACTAACGACACAGCTACAGCCGTCGGCACCATTTGCGGTGCCCAAACGCTTTCTAACGAGCTTGAAGAGTTCAACGGTTACTACGAAATAAACACCCCCGCCAATCTTGTGGAATTTGCTTCCAAGGTCAACGGCGGCGAAACCTCTGCTAAGGCCCGCCTCATGAGCGACATTAACATGTCAGCCTCTGGCGAGTTTACTCCTATGGGTTCCGAGAGCAAGCCTTTCTGCGGTGTCTTTGAAGGCAACGGCCACACCATTGACAGCCTTACCATCAAGAACCAGCAGTATGCCGGTCTCTTTGGTTATGTGAAGGATGGTTCTATTAAGGACCTTACGCTCTCCAATCCTACACTTCTCACGCAGGACAACAACTACCTTGGCTTCATTGTAGGTTACCTCACGCAAAATTCCGGACACCCCACCCCCGTGGGTTACATTGAGAACTGCCACGTCACTAACGGCCAACTCCTTCGCAACGGCGAGGGTGAACCCTACTACATTGGCGGTATTGCCGGCAAGGCCGACATGAGTGCAGCCATACGCTACTGTTCGTTCCAAGGCGTCATCAAGGCCCACGAACAGGAGATAGGCGGCATTGTAGGTCAGCTCCACTCCGGTGCCACCGTGTCGCAGAGTTTCGTGATGGGTCCCTCCACCGTATGGGGCGACAAGCACGTGGGCGGCATCATTGGCTACCTTAAGAACAGCGATACCGACGTGGTAGACTGCTACGTGGACCAGAGTGCCGGCCAGGTGGAAATCCACGGACAATCTGGCTCCACCGGTACCATTTGGGGTACGAACGACGGTAAGGGCGAAGTGTCCCATACGAAATACACCGAAGACGGTGTGCTCTACGAACAGACCGGCCGCTACGTCAACACCGAAGAAGGCCGCGCTACGGAAACGAAGGTTGTCGGTGTGAGCACCCAAGGCGGCGACTACCACGTCTATGCCGACATAGGCGCTACGTACGACTACAAGACCTCCGTCATTGAAAGTATGAAGGGTGCTGGTACGGTCGACTTCATCGACGTGAAGAGCAAGAAGAACGTGGCCACCGCCTGCAACTGGATCGACATTGAGATTGCCGACTACGCATTCGATTCTTCCCTCAAGGGACTCTACATGCGCTACTACATGAAGGCTGGTACCGACCACACCGTCATGCTCACCCCGAAGGACGTTCGTCCGCAGGGTAAGAACATGCTGCAGTATGCTCCCAATGCGAAGATTTACGTCGATGCCGAATACTACGACGACTTCTGCACCGACTCCCTTTGGAGCGCCTACAAGGACCGCATCGTCCCCACTACGTCTATGCGTACGGAGGATATGAGTGCCGAATATGGCGCACGCTATGCTTACGACCGCAAACGCGACAAGCGCGGTTCGGTCATCAAACTCGACAACGGAAGCGTGTTCGGTTCAAGTCAAGTGCACGTGATAGGTGCAGACAACAGCTACCTCACCTCCGCCAACGAGTATATCCTTTGGATTTACCAGGACATAGGCGAAACTTACGACTACAACACCACCAAGATATGGGCCTCAGCCTTTAACGGCAACGAAAAGGTTCAGAAGGTGCAGTTCCAGGAAATTATGAAGACTGCCGACAGTGCGAGCGAATCGTTTGTGATTGCCGTAGGCGACTCTGCCTTCGCCAACTGTCCGAACCTCACGGCCTTCAACGTGGTGCTCTATTCCGATCGCGGCAAAGACCACGTGGAATTCATCCACCCGAGCCAGATGCCCATCGGCAAGGGTGTGTTCGACAACTCTCCCAACGTCAAGATTTGGGTTCCTCGCGACATGCTCGACGAGTTCAAGAACGACAAGGAGTATGGTTGGGCTGCCTACAAAGACCTCATCTTCTCTGCCGACTTTGGCTACAACGACTTCAAGGTGAAAGGCGTGCGGTATTCCTACTATACCACCAACGACGGCAAGACCCACTACACCAACTCCAACAACGAGGATATGAGCAACTTGATAGCCAAGTGGTCCGCTGACTACCGCAACTTCACGCCCTCTAAGGTGCTTGAGTACGGCAACTCCGCTACCATTAGCTACGTCTTTGCAAAGGACCTCGTTGTTTCCGACATCAATTCGAACGATGGTGAACTCCGTATTTACAACGACATTGGCGACTACCACAACTACAAGACCATAGCTCTTGCCGGTAATGCTTTCCAAAACCAAAAGTGCATCAAGACAATCGTCTTTGAGGATTGCGCCAGTGGTACGGGCAATGCCAAGACCGGCCTTTCGCTTGCCATCCCCAGCGAAACCTTTAAGGGTTGCGAGAATCTGCAGGAAATGAGCATGTTCTACTTGGTTACCGACGGAACGAATCACTACGAGGCCATCAAGCCTTCGCAGGTATTCATTGGTGAGAACGTCTTCGATGGTGTGAGCGACAATTTCCGCATTCGTGTGCTTCCGGAACTCTACACAGACTACATCACCGACCCCAACTGGAGTCAGTACGCAAAGTACATCGTTGCTTCCGAATATCTGCCGACTACCAAATCGACCATCACCCGCAACGGCGTGACGTACGACTATGCCTCCAAGGTGATGAACGGCCTTTCCACCACGCAAAACGTGGCCATCAAGAGTTCTGCATGGAACGCATTGATTATTGCCGTTGAAGTGGCAATCACCGTAGCTACTTATGGTTCAAACTACTACGCAAACTTGTCTGTGGAAGGTGCTAAGGCAGCAGCTATGGAAGCAGCTTCTGAAGCATATCCCTACACTCAGTTCCTTGCAGAACGCGGGCTTTCTTCTACCGTGGTGAAAGGAGCAAGCAGTGTTATACCTGGTGTTGCTGACGTGTTAGGCGGTTTGGAAACAGTAAACAACACTGCCGCTCAGTTGTCCTATTACAACTTGATTCTCAACAACGCTGGTGTTAAGGCAGCGGTAACTCTGACGAAAGCCCTGAAGTATGCCGGTCCGTTGTTGGACGGTATGATTACCGTCACGTCACTCAATGCAACGGGCGTTGCTGCCAATAATTTCACCAACAGCAATGCCATCAATTACATAGCCAATCGTGTTAGGAAAAACTACGAGCGTCCCGACACCTGGAAACTCGAAGGTCAGTGGCTTTCGGTTGAGAAAATCAACAACATACCGCACATGTATGTGAAGTCTGTTGCCGACCAGTCTACAGTGACCATCTACAACGACGTGGGTCAGGTGAGCGACGACTACCAGACCGTGGCTGTAGCAAGCGATGCGTTCCACAACAAGAAGAACCTTAAAGAGGTGAAGTTCCAGGAACGTTACGGCGAAGGCTCCCGCTCGCTCACCGGCATGACCATCGCTCTGCCCGACTCTATGTTTGCCGGTTGCACCAATCTGCAGACGCTCAACTTTGTGCTCTACAGCACCGGTTCGCACAACCAGAACCACTGCTACCAAGGTCTTACGCCCGACAATTTCATGCCGATGGGCGACCTCTTCGCTGGCATGGATAGCGTGGCACGCTCCAAAGTGCGCATCAAGGTAGACCAGGAAGCGCTTGAGGAATTCCTCGACGACGACTACTGGGCACAGTATAAAGATATGTACGACCCCGTCAACGTTGACATTGTTTGCCAGAACACGGAGTGGAGTAGCAAGTACGCGCTCGCTTACAACAAGCACACCGCCCCCTTGCGCCACACCGTTTCGAACCACGACATCGACCATGTGATGATCTACGCTGCCGACAACGAACAGCTCGACAATAATCACAACCATGGTCTTGCCGCACTCATCAACGACTACGGACTCTACAACAACTATCAGCTCGACTACGTCCGTCACGATGCTTTCAAGGGCAACACACTGCTGACGACCCTCGATATAGGCGACTCCCACTCCTTCTGTGGCGACGTCTACACGGGTTTCGACGTGACATTTGGCGACTCTGCCTTCGCCCACTGCCCGAACTTCAAGGACTTGAACCTCATCTATCAGGTAACCACAGGCACGAACCATATTGACCCCATCACTCCCGACCAGATTACGCTCGGCCGTGGTGTGTTTGACGACAGTCCCAACCTGCGCATCAAGTTCTGTCTTGACCAAGAGGACGCTTTCCTTGCCGACACGGCTTGGGTGAAGTATAAGGACAAGTTCCGCCCCTGTTTCTTCGAAGCAAAGGAAGAGAACTTGGGATCAAAATTGAAAAAGAAATTGCTAGAAAATTTCCGCTTCACGACGGATTTCAACTCTGGCACGGAATTCCCCTACATCGATGGTACAAGGTGGGACATCAGTTACGATAAGTATGACGGCAGTTACTTGTATAATTGGACGTTTAGTGGCTACGATTTGAAATCGTTTGACGAGTTCCGGGCTTTCAGCGTACAGTGGATTACCCCCAATATGTTCAAGGATTGCCACCAGCTACAGAGCATAATGCTCCCTGAAAACTTGGAGATGATAGGCGACCACGCTTTTGAAAATTGCACCTCGTTGCGTAAGCTGACAATTCCTGCAAGTGCCAAAGTACTGTTAGTTGACATCATCAAAGGAAGTGGCATTAAGGAAATCTTTGTTGAACGCACGGATACAATTGGTCTGGCAAGCGATATATTACAAGGCGAGAGAGGTAGTGGTCGATATACATTCGCCGGTATTGATTCTGCTTGTGTGATTTACGTTCAGGACAGTTTGGTTAATGCCTTCAAGAGAGCTTGGTACACCGTAGCCGACCACATTCAAGGCATCAGCAAGTACCGGGGGCTCAAGGTTGTAACGCTCACCGAACCCGGCACCCTAGCCGAGAAACTAGGTTTGACCTACAAATACACTTCCAATGTATTTAAAGACAACTCGTTGGAAGGTAACTACGCCCAGTACGACTCGCTGCGCATCATTGGTCCCTTGGACGGTCGCGACATTGGTGTGATCCGCTACATGGGCGGACGCGACGTCGACGACTGCGATCCTACCGTAGGCCATCTGAAGTATCTCGACCTCTACGATGCCGAGCTCAAGAAGAGCGACTACGACTACTTGCGCGACACCTACGAGTCGAAGTGGTATAACGTCCACTTCAATAACTCCATCACCGAGGACAACTGCATAGACAAGTACATGTTCTACGGACTCGACAAACTCGAGACGCTCATTCTGCCCCGCACCGCTACTCGCATGAAGTACGAGGCATTGCGCGGCTGCAGCAATCTGAAGTATCTCGTAGTGGGCGACGACATGAAAACCATTGACGACTATGTGGCCGGCGAGACCAACAGCAAGCAGTTTATGGTCATGCTCGGCAAGCAAGCACCCAATGTCAACTACGAGTCGTTCCTCATGAAGGAAGTTCAAGGTGTAGACGGAATCTTCGTTCCAGGCACTGCCGAGGAAACACACTTCCAGTCGCTCATTCTTCCCTATGGAAGCGAGCGCGACTATGCGTCGAAGACCGGTTTCAACGCCGCTTCCGACAGCATCATGAGCAACTTCGAGGACGACCGCGTGGTGGAACTGCTCAAGCAGCAGCACATCTTCTCGCCGATAGACCTTATGGCCACCGACAACATCACCGGCATCTTTGCCGGCGATACCCAAGTGCGCAAGTTCGACGAACTCTTCTACAGTTCCGTGACCACCCTTGGCGACAACTCCCTCACCGGCATGAAGTCGTTGGAGAAAGTCACGCTCCCCTATGCGCTGAAAAAGATTGGTGTGAACGCCTTCAAGGACTGCTCCTCACTGCGGAACATCAACGCCTTCAGTTTCGACATTCCCGAACTGGAAGAAAATGCCTTTGAAAGTCTGCCCACCGACTTCGTCATCTGGGTAAGCGAAGGCAGCGAAGACTCCTACCGCAAGGCTTGGCCGCAGTATGAGAACCACATCCAGGGCTATCGCTCCACCAGCATAGACATTCGTGAGATTACGCTCACCCGTGCCAATACGCTTGCCGACTCCCTCGGTGCTGTCTTCACTATGGACGGAAACGACGTGAAGAGTGTAGGCGGAAATCTCAGCAGTGTGTTGAGACTCAAAGTGAGCGGACCCATCGGTGGTAAGGACATTGCCCTGCTCCGCTTCCTCGGCGGTCGCGAGCCGGACTACAACAAAGCCGTCTACACCACCTACCTCAGGTACCTCGACCTCTACGATGCCCAAATCAAATCTGACGGTTACAAATTCTTGCTTAAGGGTACGGACCGACGCATCGAAAAGGACAACGAAGTGCCTAAGGACATGTTCTGGAACTGCGATCACATTGAGACACTCATTCTGCCCCGCACTGCTACGAAGCTCAACTACGAAGCTTGCTACGACATGGCATCGCTCAAGCGCCTCGTTATTGGCGACGACGTCACCTCCATCGACGACGACGCTCTCGGCGAGAACCGCAACCTCGAGGACATCATCTTCCTCTGCAAGAGTAAGCCTAAACTTGACGACGACGCCTTCACCGACCATATAGAAGGCGATGTGCGAAAAGTACAGAGCATGTACGTTCGCCGTTCATTGCTGAATGCCTATTCCAGCGATGAAGAGTTTACGGACCACACGAGCGAAATAACCAGTGTGTTCAACGACGACGACGACTTCTGCGCCCTCGGTTCGAAAGCCATCGCTACGGAAGACGACCTCGCCAGCGTGACGAGCGTTCGCGGATGGTTCACCCTCTTCCCGAACATCACGAAGCTCGACATGCTCAACCGCACCAAGGTTGCTTCCATCGGCAAGGACGAGTTCCGCACGCTCAAGAACCTCAAGCAAGTGGCGTTCCCCTCAACCCTCAGCACCATCGATGCTGCAGCCCTTGACGCCAACGAAAATCTTGCCTGGGCCGACTTCAGTGCTTGCGACTCGCTCAAGACCGACCTCAGCACACTCAAGCGCACGTCAGGTTCGCTCCTCTATCAGCCTCAAAGCTTCAGCGAGAGCCAGCTCTCCAACGTAGTTTACGGCAAGAGCGGCGCGCTGCAGTGTGCCGACTACTTCCTGACCGACACCCGCGGCTACGACGTGCCCAAGGCATTCACCGCCAAGAAGGTGACCTTCGGACGTGAGTTCACCCCGAGAGCTTACTCCACCATCACCCTTCCGTTCGCTGTGAACAACGTGCCCGACAACTTCACGTTCTACACCCTCAACACCGACAGCACGCGCAACGACTCGCTCTACTTCAAGCCCGCTGGCATCCTCGCTGCCAACTCGCCCTACGTGGTGCGCGCCAAAGCAAAAACGCTGCAGATTGAGGCCGAAACGCTTGTGCCCAGCACCAACGCTCACACCAACTCCGTAAGAGGAACGGGCTACACACTGATTGGTAACATCCAGCCCATCACGAGCGCGGATGTGATAGAGGCGAAACTCATTCTCTTCGACCCCGCAACCATGACGTGGAACAAGGGAACACAGTTGACCGACTCGCTGCCTCCGTTCACCGCCTATGCTCAAGTGACGAACAGCACGGCAGCCACAAACGACGTCGTAAGTCGTTTCTCCGATTGCCTCTACCACTACTACATAGGCAGTACGGTTCACGATCTCTACGGCGACAACACCACCGACGATCCGCTCTTCGCTGGTAAAGTGGTACTTGAGGACGGCAAGGACTTCCGCGCCGACGCTCCCTTCACGGCACAGCAAGCCACCTACACCCGTTCTTCGCAGAACCAGTGGGCTACGCTCTGCTTGCCTTACGCCTTCGACGCGTCCGACAACGTCACCTGCGACTACTACCAGATTAGCGAGAAGCAGGACACCGCGCTCGTCCTCACCCATCTCGAAGGAGAGGTCGAAGCCGGAACGCCGGTGCTTGTGCGTCGCAACGACCTTGTGAAAGCTTTCACCGTCAATGCCTACGACACCGAAGTCGCTATCGCTCCGCTCACCCTTGCAGGCGACAACACAGCTCACCTCGAAGGCACGTTCGAGCAAATCGAAGTGGGCAAGGGCGCCTACATCATTTCCAACGACCGCTTCTGGCTCGTAGACAACCTCGTGGGCGGCAAGGACGTGAAAGTGGGTAGCAAACCCTTCCGTGCTTACCTCAGTGGTGTGACGGGTACGAAAGCCGCCAGCTTCGGTCTCGTTGAGGACCAAAACGTGACGGGTGTCGATCCGGTAGAAGTGCTCACCGACGCGGCAGCGGAATACTACGACCTCAACGGCCGCCGCATTCCCGAGCTTCAGAAGGGCGTGAACATCGTGAAGCGTGGCACGAAGACCACGAAAGTGATCATCAAGTAAACTACTACGACACACACAATGAAACGTAAACCATATATTGCACCCACGCTCCGCACCATACTGCTTGAAGGCGCCGAAACGATATGCATCGGATCAGGCGGTCATCAAGACTGGCACGTGCAGATAGGTGGCGGTGGCGAGGAAGAAAGCATCTTTGGTGGCAACACCGACGGCTCCGGCAGCGGTTCCACTCCCGATGCGGGTTCCGACGGCACCATCTGGATTGATTAAGGATGGTAGTTTATAGTCCCCACCTATAACACGCATTCACGTTCCCCGGGCACTCGCTGCTCGGTACATCACTCTAAAGTCTGCAAGGCTGCATCGAGGTTCGCTTTTCGAACCAACGATGCAGCCTTGCTGCGTTTCTAAAAACCGCCGCTCTTCACGCGCGCGCGTATACACCAAAGTTTGTGCAACCTACCGTCACCCGTCACCGGGGCGCTTCGCGAATGTGCAAATGTGCAAATGTGAGAATGTGCAAATAGAGGTGTGCACCGCATATGGGGGCGACGTTTTCAAAACGTCGCGCTCTACACGGCCGTTACGGACAATCTTGCGCACTGCACCGCAAAATGAAGGCGCAAGCGCATGGGGGTCACGTCTCCGACGTGACGCTCTAC
>CAVKJJ010000049.1:0-20741 GCA_963656685.1 bacterium
AGCTGATTACCCTCAAACAATTGATGGCCTTATCATCATCACGGATAATAAGACCACGTTCCTTCAACATTGCAATGATGTCGGGATAATCTAATGGTTGTTTGTCGTATCTCATACTGTATAAAACGCAAAAGGCCCACCCTGGTTCGCTGTTCTTCGGGAAGCGTGGTGGGAACTGTCGTTGCAAAAATACAGCGATATCTTTGATTAGTCAAACTTTTCCTTGAAATTCGTCAATTTGCATGTAAAATTCTTGCTTAGAGGCGAGATCGTAAGAAATTGGGCTGCAATAAAAGCATATAAGCAGTGTTTTTAAACATTATTCCGAGCGCAGCGCGGCGAGTTCCTTGCCGATCTCCTGCATCCGTTTCTTTCCGAGGGGATAGACGAGGATGAAGAGGAGGGCGATGAATGCCACGCCAGCGGGAATCCAACTCATGAGCAGGCAAATGCCGTTCGTGGCAGAGGCTGTCTGCACGGCTCCCGCTGTGGTGTCGTAACCCACAGCAGAGAGAATCCACATCACTGCCGATGCGCCCACCGCTCCGCCAAACTTCTGCGCCATGGAAGAGGACGAGAAGATGAGACCCGTTGAAGCGGTGCGGAACTTGAGTTCGGAATAGTCGGAGATGTCGGCATACATGCTCCATACCAAGGGCGAAACGATGCCCGTGAGCACGCAGATAATCACCTGAAGCACCATCATGGGCCAAAAGCCACCTTGCGTGGCGGGAATATAGTAGAAAGCCGCGTTGGCCACGATGAGTGCCACAAGCGAAGCCACGAATGTGCCTTTCTTGCCTATCCAGCGCGTCACGGGAGCGGTCATCGCCACACCTGCCATGTTGGCCACCTCGCCCACAGAGAAGAATATGCCGGCGTAGAAGGCAAAGGTCCACGAGAAGAACGTCAGCGTGGCTCCGGGGTCTATGACGGAGACGAAGAAGTAGGGGATGGTGGCGTAACGAATGGCGTTGAAAAAGTTGAAGAAGAGCACAGCGCCGAGGAGTATCCACCATGGAGCGTTGTGGAGCAGCGAGCGTAGGTCGCTCAGCACGTTCGTTTCCTTCGGCGCGGTATGAACGTGTTCGCGCGTCAGGGCGAAAGTAGCGAGGAACAGGAGGAAGCAGCACGTGGCCACGACCACCATGCTCCACTTCCAGCTCGTAGTGGTTTCGAGTGTAAAGGTGTCGTGAAAGAAAGCGCAGAGCGGTTCCCACGTGACGAGTACGAGAAACGAACCCGCATAGGCAAAAAACATGCGGTAGGACGAAAAGACGGTCTTCTCGTCGGAGTCGGCCGAGACAACGCCGAGCATCGATCCGTAGGGCACGTTGATGGCGGTGTAGACCGTCATCATGAGGATATACGTGGCAAAGGCCCACACCGTCTTGCCGGTTTGCGAAAGGTCGGGCGTGGTGAAGAGCAGTACGCCGGCCACGGCAAAGGGGAGCGCCATCCAAAGGAGATACGGACGGTACTTTCCCCAACGTGTGTGGGTGCGGTCGGCCACGATGCCCATCATGGGGTCGCTCACAGCGTCCCAAATGCGCGTCACGAGCATGAGTGCACCGGTAGCTTCAAGGCTTAGCCCGAAGATGTTGGAATAGAAGAAGGGAAGATAAGCGGAAAATATTTTCCAGAACATGGAGGACGACATGTCGCCCAGGCCGTAGCCTACTTTTTCGGTAAAGGATGCCATTGCGTGGTAAGGGATTTGAAGGTTATGGGGCAAAGGTAAACATTTTGCGCGGATTTCTGTAGTTATTTCCCATTATGTAATTGAGTTATATGCAATAGTAGTTTCTGCTTCCGTTCGTTCGATGCCATATGAGGGCGTAGCGCATGGGGGTCACGTCTCTGACGTGACGTTCTGCACGGCAAAGTCCAAACACGCCATCCCCTCGCACCGCCCCACTGCATTTTAACACGCAAGAATCGCGCAGAAGTCACCAACCGTTCCCTTGCCCGCAAATACGCGATTCTCAGCGCGCAGAAAATTGCGTTTAAACAAAACAACATCCACAATTCTGTTATACATTGCACACTTCTCCCCAAAATCTGCCCAATTTGCCTCAAAAACGCCCCGTTTTCTGCAAAAATTCCAAGGCATCCAGGAAAAATTTGCTGCCTTGGAATTTAAATTTGCTGCCTTGGAATTTTTACGAGCTGCCTTAGAGTTCAAACTCCTACTTCTGGAGGCTCAAAAAATAGGTTTCTTTTTTCTATTTCGAGAATCCAAATTGTCTATATTTCGTCACGGATTTAACAGTTGACGCACGTATTGAGAGATTCTTGCGGTGCCTTCCAGGCTCTGCTCATTCGTTTCTTTACGCAGTGGTTCTCTTTTGCATCGTTCTTTGGAATGTGCAAACGCAAACGCAGGCAAAAGCCAGTTTGATACGTTTTATTTGCTTCTAGACGACACCGCATATATCCTCCATAACTCATTTTGTGGTAAAAACACCACAAATTTCGCGCAATTTTGAGGTATTTTTACCGCAAAATCGTAGATTGACTGTGGATAACTTTAAGTTTTTAGAGATATCGTAGTGAAGGACGACATCGAAAGGGGCATCGGCAACATCGTGCCGCTTTGGGCGTTCGGAATGAACTACTAATCTGTGCTGTAAATCTTCGGCAAAAAAGAAAAAAGGTGGTTCCAAAAATGAGCAATCATTCTTGGAACCACCTTTTCTTTATTGTAGCGAGCGTATTACTTCACGGTGATGAGGTAGTAGTTCTTTTTGCCGCGCTGAACGAGGAGATATTTTCCGTCGATGAGGTCGTCGGCAGTGATTTCGATGTCGAAGGCGGTGAGCTTCTCCTTGTTGAGACTTACGCCGCCACCCTGCACGAGCTTGCGCATTTCGCCTTTCGAAGCGAAGCACTTGGTAGTTTCGGCAAAGAGGTCGACGGCTTTTGCACCGAGTGCCTGATCCTTAGAAACTTCAAACTGCGGCACACCGTCGAACACGCTGAGGAGCGTGGCTTCGTCGAGTTTGAGAAGACTTTCCTTTGTGGCTTTTCCGAAGAGTATGTTGGAAGCTTCGAGCGCCATTTCGTAGTCCTCACGGCTATGAACCATGCAGGTTACCTCTTCGCCGAGCTTCTTCTGGAGCAGACGGCGTCCGGGATCGGCACGGTGTTCGGCAATGAGGGCATCAATCTCGTCGTGTTCGAGCGAAGTGAATATCTTGATGTAGCGTTCGGCTTCGTCGTCGCCCACGTTGAGCCAGAACTGGTAGAACTTGTAAGGAGTGGTGTAACGGCGGTCGAGCCATACGTTGCCTTGCTCGGTTTTGCCGAACTTCTTACCGTCGGCTTTGGTGATGAGCGGACAAGTGAGCGCATAAGCGTCGGCTTCGGCACCCAGTGTGCGGCGAATGAGTTCGGTACCCGTGGTGATGTTGCCCCACTGGTCGGAACCGCCCATCTGGAGTTTGCAGTTCTTGGTTTCGTAGAGATGGAGGAAGTCGTAGCCCTGGAGGAGCTGGTAGGTGAACTCAGTGAATGAAAGTCCGTCGCGTGCTTCGCCGTTGAGACGTTTCTTCACGCTGTCCTTCGCCATCATGTAGTTGACGGTGATGTGCTTGCCGATGTCGCGGGCAAAGTCGAGGAAGGTGAAGTCCTTCATCCAGTCGTAGTTGTTGACAAGCTCAGCGGCGTTGGGCGCGTCGGAGTCGAAGTCAAGGAAGTGGGAGAGCTGCTTTTTGATGCATGCCACGTTGTGGCGAAGCACCTCTTCAGTGAGGAGATTGCGTTCGGCGCTTTTACCCGAGGGGTCGCCAATCATACCCGTAGCGCCTCCTACGAGTGCCAGGGGTTTGTGTCCGGCACGCTGGAAGTGACGGAGCATCATGACAGAACAAAGGTGGCCGATATGCAGCGAGTCGGCTGTGGGGTCGATGCCCACATATGCCGTCACCATACCTTTGCTGAGGAGTTCGTCTGTGCCCGGCATCATCTGGTGGAGCATACCGCGCCATTTGAGTTCTTCTACAAAATTCATCGAATGATATTAGTTGTAAAACAATTGAGTGCCACAAAGGTACGAAAAAAAGCGGGTTGATTGACATTTGCTGCAAAAGTGTTGTAAGGAAGACGTGCTGCAAGCGCAAAAGTCGCAAAGTAGAAGTTTCGGTAAGATAAAAACTTTAATAACAGCGAGCATATCTATTGACTTTCAGACTTTAAGAAACGTTTGCCGATTACCGACTTTTGAAGCCGAAAGTAATTATTGGGAGCAATTTTGCTGCTATTTACGTCATAAAAGCGCGACCCCGGCAGCAATTGCTGTCGGGGTCGAATTGGCTTTGGCCGCACTACTTGCTCAAGCGCTACGGCCATTGGAGGGATTTCGCTACCCGGTACGAATCCGCTTCCTCTGATTCCTTAACAACCTTTTTACCCGGGTATAACCTTAAACCTAATACCTTAAATCTGTTGCGTAAATTGTCTTCGTATATATTTGTGTCCAATCCTTATCCTTGCGGAAGGGGGTGGAGCGTGGATTTGTCTTTTCGGTCCTGACGGGGACGTGCTCTCCCGCCGTGAGGGCGGTGCCACAGAGGTTCGCTCGTGGCGGAGAGGAGTCCTTTGTACGTCAGAGTCTTAGTGTGTTTGTGTGTTGAAGTGCGCCTGTGGGCTTTTGCCCGTAGAGGATGTGGGTGGGCATCCTTCCGCCTCGTGTGCATCGGAACAGCGGCCCGTTGTCTAGTTTAGTTAATGTGCGGCTAATGGGGCTTTACACAAGCGGGAATGCATTCCCTTTTGTTCGTCCGTTAGGCCTGCAAGGGAACCGGCAGTTTGTGTTTGTGTGTGCACTGCGGTTCTTTTTTCACACTGCAAAATTAGAGAACACCAAGCTGTTACACTGCAAAAAATCTTTCAACATACGGCACTTTTCGGTCAATGCAACATCTGTGCATCATTTTGAAACATTTCTTACTCCTCCTGACGAGTTATAAACGCACATGAGCATCGTAAGCGTGCAAAAAAGTTCCGCAACTAAGCAAAACGTACAGATTGCTTAATTGCGGAACTTGTTATTTTTACGCTGTAGAATCAATTGAAAGGCCAGAAAATCGGCACGAAGATGAGCGTCACGGCGAGCGCAAGAAGGTTGAGCGGCAGACCTACGCGCACGAAGTCGGCGAAGCGGTAGTTGCCCACACCTTGCACAATGAGGTTCGTTTGGTAACCGATGGGCGTGCTAAAACTTGCCGATGCCGCCATGCAGATGGTCACGAAGAAAGGCATTGGGTCCACTCCCATGTGGTTGGCAATGGAGAGCGAAATGGGGAAAGCCAGGGCTGCGGCGGCATTGTTCGTCATCAGTTCCGTAAACACATTGGTGATGACGAACACTACGCCGAGCAGAAGGATGGGACTGTTGTTGCGACTGAGGTCCACTGCCCATGCTGCCACAGCGTCGGCCATGCCCGAGTTTTGCATGGCGCGGCTGATGGCAAATGCCGAGGCTATGGTGACGAGTATGTCCCACGAGATGTGTTTCGTGTATTTGCGCGCCGGGAAGATGCTGAGCCATCCCATGATGACCGTCACTACACACACAAAGAAGAACATGTCGAGCTTCATGCGGGGGAAGGCGTCGCGCACGGCAGGGAGTTCGCCCACGGCGGCACCGATGATCATCAGCACCATGAGCACCACGGCGAGCCAGCGCTTCGTACGGCTCAACTTCGGTTCGGCATCGCGTCCGTTGCTCACCATGAGGAAGAACGACGAGTCGCCCCAGTTGTGCATAAAGGAGTCGTCGGCGAGGAGCACCAGCGTGTCGCCCTCGCGGTAGCGTTCGTGGCGAAGGTCGTGCATAATCATCACCTCGCCGCCACGACGGAGTTCGAGCACCGTAGCACCGTATTTTCGTTTGAAGTCGAAGTCGTAGACCTTTTTATTAATGGCAGGAAAGCGTGCGCCGAGCACCACTTCTATGCGGTGCATGCCTTGCAGCGAAGCTTCGGCTTCGGCGGCGGCTTCGTCGGGATTGTCGCGACGGTCGGGAAGGAGGAAGGGCGAGGCTATCCATATATATAATAGGCCTATGACGGCAAGGATGATGCCGACCTTTCCGAGCTCGAACATGGTGAAGCCGTGAAAACCAGCGTCTATTACCATGCCGTGAACTACGAGGTTGGTGCTTGTACCGATGAGCGTGCACACACCGCCCAGGATGGTGGCATAAGAGAGCGGAATGAGCAGTTTCGTGGCAGACACTTTGTGCTTGTCTGCCCAACGCTTTATCATGGGGGCGAAGATGACCACCACGGGGGTATTGTTGAGGAAAGCCGAAATGAAACTAACCACGGGCAACATACGCAGTTGCACACTGCGCACACTGGTGCCTGTGCCTTTCGGAAGGAGTTTGCGGAGCAACTCTTCGAGCAAACCGGAACGGCGCACGCCTTCGCTCACGAGGAACAGCATGGCCACGGTGATCATGCCTTTGTTTGAAAACCCTTCAAGGAGTTCGCGCGGCGAGAGAATGCCGGCGCACATAAACACCACAGCCCCCGAGAGCAGCACGAGCCCTGGGCGCATGCGGTCCTTGATGAGTGCCATGATGACAAGTACAAGGACAACGATGACGAATATGGAGGAGAAAGTCACGAACGTTCAGCGTTTTGGGGTGGTATTTTGGTCTCTTATCTTAATGCTCTGCAAGCTTATATTAATGCTCTGCAGCGGGAGCCACAATAAAGAACGGGTTGTGGAGGTCGGGTTTGTTGTAACGGAGCGGTTCGCCCGTGGTGGCATCCGTCACGGTGCAGCCGGCAGCAAGGGCTATGGCATGGCCTGCGGCGGTGTCCCATTCCATTGTGGGTGCCAGGCGGGGATAGATGTCGGCCTTTCCTTCAGCCACGAGGCAGAGCTTGAGCGACGAACCGGCACTGACGGTGTCGAGGTCGGGATGGGCCGTGCGAAGACCGTTGATGAGTTGCTGCGTTTCGGGCGAGAGATGGGAACGCGAAGCGACCACACGGAACGGACGTCCCTCCGTGGCGCTGTCCTGCGGAATGCGCACCGCTTCGGAGCATTGCAGCGTGTTGGCGTCGACCTCTGCGCGGAAAGCGCCCTCGCCCTTTACGCCCCAGTAGAGCGTGTGTTTGGCAGGAACGTAGATAACGCCGAGCGTGGGAACGCCGTCTTCGACCAAGGCAATGTTCACGGTAAACTCATCGTTACGCTTGAGAAATTCCTTCGTGCCGTCGAGCGGGTCCACAATCCACAGCGTGTGCCAATCCTTGCGTTCGTCGTAAGGCAGATGCACGCCTTCTTCGCTCAGAAGCGGATGGGGCGTGGCGGAAAGGGCTTCGGCAATGACGGCATGCGAACGGCGGTCGGCAAGCGTAAGGGGTGAATTGTCGGCCTTGCGCTCCACTTCCCAATCCGTGTCGGGATGGGTGTATATTTCCATGATGGCCTGTCCGGCACGGAGCGCGGCCTGTATTACTTGTTCTAACATGAAATTTCTTTTCAAATGGTTCTCTATTCTACTGTACAGTTCCCTTTATGAGTGGCTAAATTCGTTAATTTTTCCGACATAGCCAACCTGCGCATCGTTTATTCTCGTTTGCGGAGCGATGCGGAGCGTGTTCAGTAATTTAGCAGCCATATACAATAATCCCCAACACGACTGTGCGAACGCAGTGAGTTGGGGAGCATTGTGGGTGTTCTCTGTATGGATGAATTTATTTTTTCTTCGTGCTGAAGCGGTAGATGGCGTGGAGCATGAAGTAGCGGCCCACGCAACGGGCTTCGTACCACGTGCGGTTGGTGGTAGACTGGTTCACACCATTCTGCGAGCGCTGGTTGAGAATGTCGGAGCACTCGAGTTTCAGGGCGAGCGATTTGTCGCGGAGGAACGACTTGGTGACGCTGGCGTTCCACACGGCACGCACGTTGTCGAACTGACGAGCGGTGGAGGTGATGTAGTGGCGCACGCTGACGTTCGTTCTGAAGTCAAAGTCGAGCGGTGCACTCCATGTGACGCCGCCATTGTAGTAGGCCGTGGTGAGTTTTGTGCCGCTCACGTTTTCCTGTACGCTCTTGTTGCGGGAGTAGCTGACGTCGGCGCTGACGTAGAAGTTGACCTTGCTGTAGTTTACGTTCATTTGGTTAGAGACGTAGAGCGAGTTGGTCTTGTCGTTGCGGAGCACGGGGTCGCCCGAAGTGGCGGTGGAGTAGACGGGAGTGTTGAAGAAGTTATAATAGGCACCGAAGCTGTAGTTGGCGCGCTTCTTCTTGCCCACGGAGCGGGAGTAGTTGGCGGAAGTGCGGTAAGCCCACGAACCGTCCACGTTGACCGTCTGCGAAGTGGTGCGTCCCGTTTCCTTGTCGTAGGTGGAGCGTGTGGCGGTGCTGTTGTTGACTTTCTCCCAGGCGGCCTGGAAGGAGAGAAAACTATAGTCGCGGAAGTTCATGTTGTAGTTGAACGTCACGTTGTGCTCCTGCTGTGTGCCGAAGGCTGCGCTGCCGAGCGTCACGTTGAGCGGGTCGCTGTAGTCGGGAATGTCCACGTAGTTGCTGATGCCGGCGGGCTGGCGCTCGTAGAAGTAGGCGAAGCGAAACTCGCCCACGCTGTCGGTCTTGTAGTGGAACTGCGCGTTGAGGATGTAGGCAGTGGTGTTGCGGCGCGGATGGAGCGGCGTGTAGTCGCCTTTGGCGTAGTCGAGTTCCTCGTGGATAAACTTCACCGTGTTCTGAAGTGAGGCGTAGATGTGCTTCTTGGTGTACTGCACCTGTGCTTCGGCCCAGTGCTTGCGGTTGAGGCTGTTGGAGTTGAGCATGATTTCGGCATCGCGTGCCACGGTGCGCCAATCAACGTTGGGAGGAAGGGTGCCGAAGACGGCGAGGTAGTCGCTGTAGCTGGCAAAGATGTCGCCCACGCGTTCCAGGCGGTAACCTTTCGTGTCGCTCTTGTCCTTGTCGTACTCAAAACCGTAGGTGAAGCGTAGCGTGTTGAGGAACGGCACTGGGATGTTGAGGTCTACGAAGGTCTGGCTATAAGTGTGGTCGTTGGTGTTCTGCTTGTAGCGGTTGTAGAGCGGATCCATCTGCGAGGTCGACGTCTGGTAGTAGTCGTAGGACTTCAGGCTGTTGGTGTTTTTCCACGAATGGATCTTGTAGAAATAGCCGCGGGCGGAGAGTCGCAGGTTCTTAGCGGAAAGTTTCTGCGTGAGATAATAGCTGGCGCTGGATATGTTGGCATTCTTTCCGTAGCTGCTTTCCTCACGGATGAGGTTGACGGCCTGCCCGAGGGGGAAGCCTGTGGCAGCGTGGGCGGCGAGGGAGTCGAGGGGCGATTCGTAGAGTTTGCCCACGTCGGTGGTCCATGTTCCGTTGAGTTCGGAGCTGCGGTCGGTCTGCTTCTGATGGCTGTAGCTTGCGGAGATCTGACTGTAGAAACCTTTCCATCCGTTCCATATTATAGTGGCTTGGGGACGGTAGAGCGTTTCGTCGTTTTTCGTATAGGCGCTACTGAGGCCGTAGGTGTTGGTGTTGTCGTCGAGGTAGGTCTCGGTGCCGCTCTTCTGAGCGTCCTTATGGCCGCGGAAGTCGTAGTCGAAACCGAACTCAACTTGAAAGTAACCAACGGAGTCGCGCGGGGTTTTGTTGTGCCACATGGCCGAAACGCCCGGCATGAGATAGCGGGTGTTGCCCGAACTGGAACCAGCGCCGCCATTGTCGTTCCAGTCGCCGTTGGAGTTGGCGCTCTGGTACTGACCGGTGTTGGTGTAGCCTCCGTAGACGGAGATGCGCATGTTGTCCGTGAAGGTATTGGCAAAGAGGCGGTAACGGTAGCGGTCGTCGGTGCCGTAGCCGAGGTCGGCATTGCCGGTCCACGTGCCTTGGTACTCCTTGCGGAGGATGA
The DNA here is from genome assembly GCA_963656685.1 of bacterium. GTDB lineage: Bacteria > Bacteroidota > Bacteroidia > Bacteroidales > Bacteroidaceae > Alloprevotella. The sequence continues at coordinate 9,899 of CAVKJJ010000049.1, forward strand.
CGTCGACCACCTGTTCTTTCTCGCCGTCGTCGATGCCGGTGACGCGGTGCTTGTCGGTGATGCCTTCGTAGGCTTTCACGCTTTTAATGATGTAGGCGGGGAGATTGTCGAGCGCTTTGCGTGTGTCGCCGCGCTGAAAGTCGTAGCCGTTGACGAGGAGGCGCGTCACGGCACGGCCCTTGAAGTAGAGTTTTCCGTTGCGCAACTCGAGTCCGGGCATGCGGTTTATCATGTCGCCGAGCATGTCGCCTTTTGTGGCGCCGAGAGCGCTCATGTCGTAGATGACGGTGTCTTTTTTGGTGATGAAGACGAGACGCGTGGCGGTTACGGTGGCTTCACCGAGGGAGGTACCCGAGGTGTCGGCCAACTCCGCCTTTACGCGGGCAGTGTCTGCTTCCTGTGCCTTAAGGCTTGACGAAAAGGCAAAGAACAGGGCAATGGCGGTAACGTAGTAAATGAGTTTCATGGATTCTGTTTTTTTTGCATTGCGTATTATATTTATAGGTTTTGTTTTTCCCCTGATATTCGCGAGGCTTTCGGGCGGAGCATGACGAGGGGCACGAGCATCTCTTCGAGCGATACGCCGCCGTGCTGGAAGGTGTCGCGGTAGTACTGCACGTAGTAGTTGTAGTTGTTGGGATAGGCAAAGAAGCGCGCCCCGGTGGCAAAAATGTAACTGGTGCTGAGGTTGGGGGCGGGAAGTTGGAAGTTTTTGGGCTGGCGCACTTCAAAGACTTCTTTGGCGTTGTAGGAAAGATTTTTGCCGAGCTTGTAGCGCAGGTTGGTGTTGACGTTGCGGTCGCCCACGACTTTCGTGGGAGTGTCCACGCGAATGCTGCCGTGGTCGGTGGTGATGACGATGTCGTAGGAGAGGGAGGCGAGCCGGGCAAAGAGTTCCTTGACGGGGGAGTGGCGGAACCATGAGAGGGTGATGCTGCGGTAGGCGCTCTCGTTGCCGGCAAGTTCGCGCACCATGCGACTTTCGGTACGTGCGTGACTGAGGATGTCAATGAAGTTCACGACGAGCACGTTGAGGGGCGACTGGGTGAGGGAGGCAAACTGCGAGAGCATCTTGTCGGCGGCGGCAGAGTCGTTTACTTTGTGGTAGGTAAAGGTCTCGCGGCGACGGAAGCGTTCCATCTGGCGGCGTATGAGCATTTCCTCATTGAGGTTCTTGCCTTCGTCCTCGTCCTCGTCGACCCAAAGGTCGGGATACATCTGTCGGATTTGCAGCGGCATGAGTCCGGCAAAGATGGCGTTGCGGGCATATTGTGTGGCGGTGGGGAGAATGCTGAAGTAGAGGTCTTCGTCGATGTCGAAGTCGTCGGCGAGTTCCTGTGAGAGCACGCGCCACTGGTCGTAACGGAAGTTGTCGAGCACAAGGAGGAACACCTTGCGCCCTGCGTTGAGGCGGGGAAAGACGCAGCGCTTGAAGATGTCGGGACTGATGAGCGGACGCTCGTCGGGGGAGTTGACCCACGTCTCGTAGTTTTTGCGGACGAACTTGGCGAAGTTGAGGTTGGCCTCTTCCTTCTGCATGCGGAGCATGTCGTCCATCTGGGAGTCGGCTTCGGAAAGTTCGAGTTCCCAGTAGACGAGGCGTCGGTAGAGTTCTTTCCACTCGTCGGGCGAGAGGTTCTCGCCCATCTGCATGCCGAGGCGGGAGAATTCCTGGCGATAGCCCGTCTGCGTTACTTCCTGGACTATTTCGCGCTGGTGTATGTTTTTCTTAAGGGTGAGGAGAATCTGACTGGGATTGACGGGCTTGATGAGGTAGTCAGCTATTTTTGAGCCGATGGCCTGGTCCATGATGTCCTCCTCTTCGTTTTTCGTTACCATGACGATGGGCACGTTGGGTACGACGTCCTTGAGGCGCTGTAGCGTTTCGAGTCCGGAGAGTCCGGGCATATTTTCGTCGAGGAGGATGAGGTCATAGTCCTTCTCCCGGCACAGGTCTATTGCGTCGGGGCCGTTGGATGCGGTGTCTACTTCATAGTCTTTCTTCTCGAGGAAAAGGATGTGGGCTTTGAGCATTTCTATCTCGTCGTCCACCCAAAGGAGGCGTGCTGGCATGGCGTATAAGGTTTGTGGAAAGAAAAATCCAAAGGAAGATGTTCTACAGAAGTAACGCAAGAGGTACGTCCTTTGTAACATGCCTTCCTTTGGATTTCTGTTTTTTAGTTTTTTACATTACAAGCTGTAGCCCCAAAGCTTGAGCACGTCGCCCCAGTTGTCTTCTACAAGACGGCGTGTGCGCTCGGCGTACTGGTACTTGTTTTTCTTGTATTTCTTCTTCGACTCTACGTACTGGGCAATGGCGGTCTTGGCGTCGTCCCATCCGGGAATGTTGAGGGTTTTGTAGATCTTTTCCGTCATACCGAGCGCGTCGGCCTCGAAGTCCTCAAACTTCACTTCTATGAGGTTGCCTTCGGGGATGTACTTCTTGTCGGCCTGATACTGGTCGTGAAGTTTCTTGTAGACGCTGAGGATGTTTGTCTCGATGGCTTCGTCGCTCATCTCTTCCAACTTGAGGGGCTGTATGGTGTTGGTAAAGAAGGAGCGTGTGCTCTCGAACACGGTGTAGGGGTTGCGCATGAGGTAGATGAACTTGGCATTGGGAAACATCTTGACAAGTTCTTTGACGCGACCGGTGTGGGGCGGGTTCTTGGAGAGGAACTGCGTGCCGCCTGTGTTCCAGAGGGAAATCTTGATGAGTTTAAGGAAGGCTTCTTCCCATGCTGTGAGTTCAGTGGGAGTGATTTGCTGGAAGGTGAGGTACTTGTCGCAGTATTCCTGAATGTATTTGGGGAAGAACCAGAAGTTGTAGTAGGTGTAGGGACACATGTTGGAGATGGCGAACTCCTCTTCCTGGGGAAGGTCTACGGCGAGCTCCATGTTGTCCGTGGGACGGTGGTCGGGCATAAGCCACGACATGTTCTTCTTGAAGAAGGGCTGACCGAACATCATGAGGTGGGGGAAGACGGTCTGGTAGGTGGTGCAGTAGCCGAAGTGCTTGTCGCAAGAGAGCACGTTGTGTACGAAGGTGGTGCCGGAGCGCCAGTGTCCGAGGATGAACACGGGGTCGTGCTGGAGCGGCTTGTCGGCGAGCTGCTTGCGGTAGCGCTTTTCCTGGATGGGTGCGAGCACGGAGAGGAGGCGACACACGGCTTTCGTGAGTCGGTACTTTCCTTTCCAGGGGCCGTCAACGTCGCGGCCGCGGGTGATTTCCTTGAATGTGCGCCAGTCGGCGCCGACGAGTGTGTTTATCGGAAGTTTGTTGAATTCGATAAGTCCCATTTGGTTGTTTTGCTATATATAGAATATGGATGATGCGACAAATTTACGATTTTCAGTTGAATTTTAGGGCGGCACGATGAGAGTACGCTAAAGAAAATACTTGTAACTTAGCCACGTGAAACGTAAAACCGACGAAACGATGGCTGAAAACATAAGCAAATACCCTGTTGGGGTGCAGACCTTTGAAAAGATTCGCGAAGAAAACTATCTTTACATCGACAAGACGAAATACATCGTAGATTTCCGAAAGAAAGGAATGAGTTACGTTTTTCTGAGCCGTCCCCGACGGTTTGGAAAGTCGCTCTTTGCCTCCACACTCCAAGCTTATTTTGAGGGACGGAAAGAACTCTTTGAAAGACTTGCCATTGCCGACTACGAAAAGGAATGGACGAAGCGCCCCGTGCTCCATTTCGACATGAGCGGAGCGAAACACTTCAACGAGGAGCGTTTGACACATTATCTGCATTTGCAACTGACGGACTTTGAGGCATTGTATGGCAAAAACGAGCATGAGAAATACCATAACGAACGTCTTGAAGGCATTGTAAAGCGCGCTTATGAGCAAACGGGCAAAAAGGTGGTGGTCATCATTGACGAATATGATGCACCTTTGCTTGACGTTGTGCATGAGAAAGAAAATCTCGGTGCTCTGCGCCTCATCATGCAAAACTTCTACAGTCCGCTCAAGAAGCTCGATCCTTATTTGGAGTTTACGTTCATCACGGGCATCACCAAGTTCTCGCAACTCAGCATCTTCAGCGAACTGAACAACCTTGAGAACATCAGCATGCTCGACCAATACTCCGCCATCTGCGGCATCAGCAAGACGGAGTTGACCACTGCCATGCGCCCCGACATAGAGCGCCTTGGCGAAGCGCTGGGCATGACTTACGAAGAATGTCTGAACGAATTGACGAACTATTACGACGGCTATCACTTCAGCAAAAATTCAGAAGACGTATTCAACCCCTTCAGTCTCATCAAGGCTATGAACGGACGAGACATCGCCTCCTACTGGTTCGGCTCGGGCACCCCAACGTTCCTTCTCAAGCAACTTGACAAGTTTAACGTAAACCTCACTACGCTTGAGCGCCAGGACGTGGTGCTCAACTCGTTCGACCTCTCGCCCGAAGAGATGACTGACGCTCTTCCCCTACTCTACCAAAGCGGCTACCTCACCATCAAGAAATACGACCCTCTGTTCAAGGAATACACCTTGGGCATTCCCAACAAGGAAGTGCGCGACGGACTGCTCAACTCCATGATGCCGCACTACGTCAATCCCCGCCGCACAGACAACGACGCGTTTCTCCTCGGCTTTTGCAAGGCCGTCTACCGCAACGACATCGAAGCGGCACTGGAACATATGCGCACCTATATGGCCACCATCCCCTACGACCTGGAGAACCATACGGAGAAGCACTACCAAACAATTTTCTACCTCATGTTCAGTTTTCTGAACATCTACATCCGCACGGAGGTAAAGAGTGCCATAGGCCGTGCCGATGCCGTGATGCACATGCCCGACACCGTCTACGTCATGGAACTGAAGGTCGACAAGAGCGCCGACGAAGCTCTGCGACAGATTGACGAGAAAGGCTACATGTTGCCTTACCATGCCGAAGGCAAACGGTTGGTAAAAGTGGGCATCAGTTTTGACAGTAAGCAGCGCACCATCAGCGAGTGGAAAATAAAAGAGGAATAAGGCAGACCATCTGAAACACATACGGAACGGGCTTCGTAACAATATCATGAAGATTGTTGCGAAGCCCGTTCGATTTAATTGTGCGGTCTTTTGAATGCGCTTGCACATTCAAATGTCTCCCTTCAGCCGGCGCACCATTTCGTCGGCGGCATGTTCGGGCGCTCCGGGTTCGCCAAGGCGCGCGGCCATGTCGGCATAACCCTCGAGCATGGCAGAGCGACGGCTGCCGCCGGGCAGGATGGCCTCGAGGTGACTGCGCACGGCACCGACCGTCATGCCGTCGGCCACGAGTTCGGGCACGACTTCGCGTCCGCACACGAGATTGACAAGAGAGATGAACGGCACTTTGAGAAAATGGCGGCGGAGGAACGACATGAGACGTCCCGCCCGCATGTAGTAACACACCACCTGGGGCACACCGAAGAGCGCCGTTTCGAGCGTGGCGGTGCCGCTCGTCACGAGGGCCGCCACGGAATGGGAGAGCACCTCGTAGGTACGTCCTTCCACGAGGGCTATGCGCTGGCGGTCTATACCGGTGCGGGCTATGATGTGCTCATAGACGTCGTGGGGCATGGAGGGTGCCACTGCCACCACGAGCCGGTAGCCGCCCGTCTCCATGAGCGGTTGGGCGGCAAGGAGCATGCGACTGAGGTTGTCGCGTATCTCCTGGCGGCGCGAACCGGGAAGGAGGGCTATGGTGGTGCCGTCGGGATGGGGCGCGCCGTGGCGGTCGCGGTAGGCAGCCACTTCGTCGACGGTGGGGTTACCCACGTAGGAGATGGGATAGGCGTGTTTCTTCTCAAAGAAGTCCACTTCAAAGGGAAGGATGGAGAAGAGGCGGTCCACATCGCGGCGGATGGCGTTGATGCGGTGTTCTTTCCACGCCCATATTTTGGGGGAGATGTAGTAGTAGACGGGACAGATGGCATGGCGCTTCACGAAGCGTGCCATCTTGAGGTTAAAGCCGGGGTAGTCCACGAGGATTACGGCATCGGGCCGCCACTCGGCAATGTGGCGCTTACACTGGCTCATGCCGCGGAGTATGGTGCGCAGATGGAGCAACACGGGGATGAAGCCCATGTAGGCCAATTCGCGGTAGTGGCAGAGGAGGTTTCCACCGGCAGCACGCATCTTGTCGCCGCCATAGAAGCGGAACTGCGCTTCGGGGTCGCGGCGGCGAAGGGCTTTCATCAAGTGGGCGGCATGGAGGTCGCCGCTCGCCTCTCCGGCTATGAGGAAGTATTTCATACGGGGGTCAGAGTATGTTTTTCAGTGCATCGACGAGTGCATAGGCGGTAACGTCGAGTTGCGTGGGAGTGATGGCGACATATCCGTTGGCGAGCGCCCAGCGGTCGGTGTCGGTGGCCTGAGGCTCGAGTTCGCGACACTCGCCTGCAAGCCAATAGTAGTCGCCGCCATAGGGATGGGTGCGGTGTTCCACCTCGTTCTGCCAACGGCTCTTGGCCATGCGGCACACCTTGATGCCCTTAAACTTGGGTGCGAGGGGGAAGTTGACGTTGAGGCAGGTGAAGGGAGGAAGTCCTACGGCAATGGCTTTGAACATGAGGTCCACGAGGTAGGGCCGCAGGGGGGTGAAGTCGGCGTCCATACGGTGGTCGCAGAGGGAGAAGGCGATGGAGGGATAGCCTTGGAGCGCGCCTTCGATGGCCACGCCCATTGTGCCGGAGTAGTGGGCATTGACGGAGGAGTTGTCGCCGTGATTTATTCCGCCTATGACGAGGTCGAACTCGCGGTCCTTGAACAGGTTGAGTGCCATTTTCACGCAGTCGGTGGGTGTACCGGAACAGGAGCAGACGGTGAGGCCTTCTTCCCTTCGCAACACTTTGTAGGTGACGGGACGGGCGGAGGTGATGGAACAGCTGAAGCCGGAGCGTGCGGAGTCGGGGGCCATGACGAGGATGTCGGCCACGGGCCGGAGGGTTTCTATGAGGAAGTTGATGCCGGGTGCGTCAACACCGTCGTCGTTCGAAATCAATACGTAGGGGCGCATAGGGGTATGGAGAAAAGATGAATTTTCGTTCTTTCTGTGCGAGGACACAAAAGCCCATAGTGGGGCATTTCGCAAAAGTAATAAAAATTCTTTCTCCCCAGGTAGTGAAAGCGAGAAAAAGGCGGCTCGCACCAAACTCTTCACGCGCGCACGCGTATACACCAAAGTTTGTGCAACCTGCTGTCACCCGTCACCGTCACGGACGGTTTTGTGTGCTGGCGCCGCATATGGGGGCGAAGTTTTCAAAACGTCGCGCTCTACACGGCATTTTGAAGCGCAGCACACAAAAGCCTCCGTGAGGCCGCAGCGCGCAAAAGCCTCCGTGAGGCCAAAAACAAACGCTTACAAAAGTTTTATTCTATTAAGCCTTTGCTGTCACCCACGGCTATGACCGATTTTTATACCCTCTGACGAATTATTACCCCTCGTGGAAAATTTGCCGTCACCCTCGCTAATATGCAAAAGCATCAGACTATGAGAAAGTTAAGTTCGTTTTTCAGCGCACGGGTGACAGATGAAAGTAGAATGTATAAACTTCGGTGAAGCGCGCGCACGCGCGCGTACGCGATAGAGCGGTAGCGTACCGAAATGTTGAGACGCAGAAACGTAAACATTTGCAAAATTTGGGCTACTAGCCCAACGTGTTGGGCTAGTAGCAAATTTAGATTTGCTGCCTTGGAATTTGCGCCTTCTATGGGGGTGAGGTTTTCAAAACCTCACGTTCTACACGATGTAAGAAGGCGCAGCCGCGCAAAAGCCTCCGTGAGACCCGTGTAGAGCGCGACGTTTTGAAAACGTCGCCCCCATAAGCGATAGTCTCGCCCTCATAAGCGATAGTCTCGCCCTCATAAGCGTGAACGTTTCTAAACAACTTTCTACAAGCTCAACGTGTTGAGCTAGGAGATAATTGAAATTTGCTGCCGTCACGGACGGTCTTGCCTGCTGCGGCCTCGCGGAGGCTTTTGCGTGCTGCGCCTTAAGAGCATTAGCTCATGAAAGTTACGCATCCAAAGCCACCGCAAACCAACCACGTTTCTCTCCATATGAAAAGCCCCAGTCGGACGAAATGGACTATTTGTCTAGAAAAAAGATAAAAAAACGGCATTTTGATACGCAGCTAAAAGAAATGTTACTAACTTTGCCGCCGTTGATATGCAAATAAAAGGGGATGACATACAGCACGTTGCGTACACTACGTACACGTTCCGCACAAAACGATAAGCGGAATGTAGTGCTGCAAACCGACCATTACTGCCTAAGTTTACGACAAAAACTGAACAAATAATTAATTACTCAATACTGATTGCAAATGAATAAACTTCTACTTGCACTTGCATCTGCTGCTTTCGTGGCAGGTACTGCCAACGCGCAGACTTTCAATGCCCCGAACCGCGGTGCCAAGAGTCTCAATGTGGAGAAGGTTCTGACCGCTCCCAACGCCCAGCTGCAACCGCTGAAGGCATTCAACCCCGACCTCAAGGCTGACGGCGTGAAAGGCCTCAACCGCAACGCCCGCGTGGTTGAAAACCCCGTTCACGGCGCAAAGAGCCTGGGTTACCTCTACGACTACGAAAGCTACACCGACGACGACCTCGTTCTCGGTCCGTTGTACTACTCTTACAGCGCCATCAGCAACATGATGTGGGGCTACGGAACGTACATCAGCTCCACCATGGCTTCCCAGCTCGCCGGCAACACCATCAAGAGCATCAGCTTCATCCCCTACCTCGGCGAATATACCAATGCCAAGATCGTCATCTTCAACAGCAACTTGCAGGTGCTCAAGTCCTTCGACATCGACAATGTAGAGGGCATGGCACTCAACACGGTCAACATTGACTACACCATCCCCAGCAGCTCATTCCTCGTAGCCTTCATGGCCAACATCTCAGCTTCGGCTGAAGACAGCTACGCTTCACAGTATGGTGTCATCATGCCCGCCATCACCGACCCCTCTGGCCAGGGTGCATCCTCTTATATTCTCTATCAGAGCAACGGTTCATACCGCACGCTAGGTTCGCTCAGCAACAACTACGGCTTCCCCATGTGGATCACCACTGAGGGCGACGCCAGCATCCCCACCAACGACGTAACCATGGGTTCGCTCAACACCACTCGTAGCAAAACCATCGGTGGCACGTTCGACTCTAGCGTTGAGTTCATGAACATCGGTACCGAACCCGTCAAGAAGCTCAGCTACACCGTATCGCTTCTAAACCCAAACGGCAACGAAGTGAAGCAGCAGAGCGGCGAATATACACTTCCCACTGCCGTTTCATACTTCGGTACTAGCACGCTCCCCTTCAGCGCATTCCTTCCCGACGAAAAGGGATGGGGCATTGACTCCATCAGCGTGACTGCTGTGAACGGCAACGCCGACGCTACTCCCGCCGACAACTACTCTGAGTTCTACGCCTACTCCATCGGCGAAGATGGCTACCAGCGTCGCCCCCTCGTAGAAGAGTGGACCAACACCGCTTGCGGATGGTGCCCCCGCGGCATTGTCGGTATGGACGCCCTCGGTGCTAAGTACGACAAGAACTCCGAAACGGAAATCAACGACGTGAGCATCGTCACCGTTCACGCTCAGCCCTACCCCTACATCAACAGCAACAGCAGCGACCCCCTTGCTGACGGCACGTACAACAACGAGTACTACGAAATCTACTACTCTGGCTATGGTCTTCCCTCAGCCCTCATCAACCGTCACGAAGAAGTTGACCCCTACTACGGCTCCAACAGTTCCGCAACCTCTGCTAGCGAAGGTATCGTAAAGACCGTTGCAGACTACATCACCGAACACCCCGTAGCAGAAATCGACCTCGGCGTAACGTCCAACTACGATGCTGCCACCAAGACCGTCACCGTAAGCTCCAGCATCCACTCTCAGATACCTACTTTCAATGGTGAATACAGCGTTGCCTACATCCTCACCGAGAGCAACCTCTCCGGCACACAGACCAGCTACTACTACCAGCAGTACAGCGGCTACGAAAGCGAACTCCCCGAAGAACTCCAGTCCCTCGTAAGCAAAGGCAACACCTACGCTGCAACCTACAACTACGTATCGCGCTACAACACCAACTGCCAGGGCCTTGAGCTTAACAGCAATTTTTACCCGACAGGCTACTATGACGCACCCAATGCCGCTCTACCCGCAATCAAACCCGGTCCCAGCATCACCCACACGGAAGAGTTCACCCTCTCATCCGACGTTGACGTAGACAACTGCAACATCATCGGTGTGCTCTACGACAACAAGACGGGCGAAGTGGTCAACAGCGTAACCACCTGGCTCGGCTCTACCACCACCGGCATCGACCAGGCTCAGCTCAGCAAGGTCAACGCTGACGTAACGGTAGCCGACGGCGCATTCAACGTAACAGCCGAAAACGCCACCGCAGAAGTATTCTCTGCTGACGGCAAGCTCATGAGCAGCTGCACCGTAAGCGGCAACGCTTCTCTCCCCACCTTCGGCAAGGGCGTTTACGTGCTCCGCGTCGTTCAGAACGGCAAAGTCCTCACCAAGAAGGCCGTATTCTAATCTTTACGCAAGCCTAACAGCTTAACATACTCATTCACTTTCCGCCCGACCGGTAACCACCGGCCGGGCGGATTTGCGTATTTGCCGCAGTTCTTTAAGCGCAATGTTTGCATGTGCAACGCATGGGGGTGCAACGCATGGAGGTCACGTCTCCGACGTGACGCTCTACACGGCCTCACAGAGGTTTTTGCGCGGCTGCGCTTTAATTCTTCGCGCTCAACAGTCACGTCAGAGACGTGACCCCCATGCGTTGCACCCCCATGCGTTACACCCCACGCGTTACACC
>CAVKJJ010000050.1:0-19561 GCA_963656685.1 bacterium
TGTCCGTACTTGCCAAAGATCTCTTTCTTCTTTTCAGAATCTAAGTACATTGTGTAACGTTGAATTGGATTAAAACTGGTGCTATCTTTCCGATAGCGGCTGCAAAGTTACTGTCTTTCTGACGATTGACAAATCTTTTCGCTCCTTTTTGAATGCTTTTTCGCGCTTTGTGCCGAATTTTTTAGCCTTTCACGCCGTTTTTCGTTGCTTTGCGCCTGTTGCGCCGAGCGGGAGGCACAAAAAAGAGCGCACCGGCTTCAACAGCCAACGCGCTTCCGAGAACTTTAACTAACAAATAGCATGAAAAAACAAATTCTTGAAACTGGTCTGCCCTCAATGCCGAAGCATGTGTTGGGGAGACTTGCTGCGCTGACCTTCACAGGCTCGCGACAACAGATTAGCATTTTATCAAATCAAAAGAAGGGCTTCGCCACGCCGTTACAAACTCTCAGTGGCGGGCGGTTGCCTTTTCTTTACAGTGCAAAAGTACAACGGCAACGGATAAGGCGTGATTGGAAAAATCGTCAGAGTCCGAAAAAATTCGTCATCTCACGCTTGTTGACGAATTTTTAGCAAAAAACCGGCCTTTTGCCATGCTGTTTGAACAATTATTACCCCTAAGCGCATGGTGAGGAAGGATGAGAGGGCTTTTCTGGGCATGGCTCCGAACCGGATTATTTACGCTTCTTCGCGCGCGCACGCGTATACACCGAAGTTTGTGCAAGCTGCCGTCACCTGTCACCAGCCTCACGGAGGCTTCTGCGTGCTGCGCCGCATATGGGGGCGAGGTTTTCAAAACCTCGCGCTCTACACGGCCGTCACAGACGGCTTTGCCTGCTGCGCTTCATATCTCGTGTAGAGCGCGACGTTTTGGAAACGTCGCCCCCATCGTTCGTGCAAAAGCCGTCATGTGAATGTTTGCTAACAACTTTCTACAAGCTCAACGTGTTGAGCTAGCCGCAAATTTTTACAAGTTGCCCAAAAGTTTTTACGCGCTCCTTTCGCCATGATTGAAGCCTCTGAATGAGGGTGACAGCAACTTCGTTTCGCAAACAATTCTCTACACAAGTTTTGTTCTATTAAACATTTGCTGTCACCCATGCCTGTGACCGATTTTTATACGCTTTGACGAATTATTATACGTAGCAGAAAAGTTGCTGTCACCTTATGCCAAGTCACAAACGTTCTGACTATCTGTAACTTAACCCAATTTCTCAGCAACAGCGGTGACGGGTGACAGCAAGTTGTACAAACTTTGGTGTAATGCGCGTATGCGCGCACGCGCGAGAGTGGGAATTTGCGCTATGTTGGGCGCGCAGTGCAAATGCTAACGATTCGAAAATTTGGGCTACTAGCCCAACGTGTTGGGCTAGTAGCAAGTTTCAACAAGTGGCGCAATATTTTTTCGGATTGACTGAGTCGGTTTGCGAGCCGGTTCGTGCAAAACATCCTAACCTGGTATGCATTTTTCTTGTCGCGCATTTAAGAAATTCGTCGTGAACGTTGTATCTTTGAACTTTCAACACACGAAAACTGCATCACTCACCGTATGACATCCAACCTTTCCTACCGACTTTTTGTCCGTCCAATGGCGCTGTTCGTCATGGCTGCCGTTTCGCTTGCCGTGTCGGCAACCACAGCGTCGACGCCTTCCTCCACCGACGAAGGCACCGTAACGAACAACGTGGCTACAACTCAGGGCCTCTACGACTTCTCGCCCTATACCGCCGAGAACATGCTCGAGCTTTTTGCCAAGGCGCTCGACGCCGGACACACCGTGCCCACCGAAGCCGAGTTTCTCGCTGCCGGCTATCTGCCCACCGACATTGCCTTCATCCGTTCCCACGTGAAGAAAGCCCCCATTCTCGACCGCAGCGACCGTTTGGACAAACTCACCTATAAGGACCGCGAACTCTTCCTCAACTTTCCCTGTGCCACCGAAGAGAACAAGCAGGGAGGCTATCCCAGCGGAAAGTTCAACACCGACTGCTTCTCCATGTGGCAGTACACCAACCTCTACGGAGCGTGGAACCACAGTTTCTTCCAATGTCCTGCCGCATGGGTCGACGCCGCCCACCGCAACGGCACCGACATGCTTTCCGGCATGAACTTCTTTGAAAGCTGGAACGTGGGCGACGACGCATGGGTGAAGTTCTGCACCACGTGCAACGCCGACGGCTCCTTCCGCTACGTCAAGCCCCTCATCAACGCCCTCCTCTACTTCGGGCACGACGGCATCAACTTCAACTGGGAGGACGACCACTACAAGAACGACTCCGTGGTGGCTTTCCACAAAGCCCTTTATAAAGAGGCCGAACGCGTAGGCTTCGACAATTTCCACGTGGTCATGTACACCGCCAACACCGCCCTCGCCTATTCCGAGAGCGACGCCATATTCGGTTCCAAGGCCAAGGGCAAGACCACTGACCTCATGCTCAACTATGCCGACGGTGACTTCTCTACCGAGATGTTCGCCTCCGCCCTTTATGCCGAACAACTCATGGGTTCTGCCGAGGGCCTTTATGCCGGCGTACACATCCTCACCATGGACCGCTCGTGGGACAAAATCAGTCCGCGCTACCTTGAAATTGACGAGGACGACGAAGAAAGCATGGCTTACCTCACTCACTGCGGCCTCTGCTTGTGGGGCGAACACGGTTCCACTTGGTTCTGGGGACGCAACGAGGGCAAGACCGACACGCTCTTCCAGGACAACTATCAGCGCTTGCTCGAACGCGGCTTCTCGGGCGGCAACCGCAATCCGGCCGACCGTCCCATGCCCTCTTGCACGGGCAACAACTGGCAGACAACAGCCGATGGCAAAGCGCCGCTCTCCACCTTCTGCGGCCTTGCCGAATACATCCCCGAGCGCTCCGCCATACAGGGCAACCTTCCCTTCGCCACCCACTTCAACCTGGGCAACGGTGCCGTCTATGCCTACAAAGGCAAACGCACCGCAGGCGCCTGGACCAACCTCAGCATGCAGGACTACGTGCCTACCTACCGCTGGCTCGTGCTCAAAGCCGGCACGGAAGAAGTGTCGACCGACGTGCAACCCGAATTTATCCACACCGACGCTTACCTCGGCGGTTCGTGCTTGAGCCTTAAAGGCACTGCCACCGCAGCCGGAACCGACATTGTGCTCTACAAGACCGCCCTCACCGCTGCCGCACAACCCACGGCACGCATTGCTGTGAAGACGGGACTCTCCGGTGCCAACGCCTCGCATCTCAGTCTGCTGCTCCGCCTCAAAGGCAGCACGCAGTGGAAAGAATATGCCGTGGGCGACGTGCAGGGCATGGTATGGAACGAAAAGGAAATTGCGCTCCCCGGCATTTCCCAGGGCGACGTGATAGACCGCATAGCCCTTCGCGTGAAGGGTGCGGGAGAAGACTGCAACCTGATGGTCGGAAAACTTCTGCTTGAAGACGGCACGAAGAGCGCACCTTCGTCCGTGGCAGACGTTGTGGCAGAAGTGCGTGAGGAAACGAAGACTTCCCTCAGCGTGAAGTTGGCGTGGAACATTGCCAAGGAAGGCGAACGTGCCGACTGGCAGATGCTCTCGAACGACGAGGCCAACGTGGACCATTTCGAAGTGTTCGTCCGTCACGGCGAAGAGGGCCGCGTGAGCGAAGTGATGCGCACCGCCTCGTGGGCAGCCGTTGTGCCGCACATCACGTTTGCCGATGCCGACGACTATGTATACGTTGGTGTACGTGCCGTGTCGACCGACCTTCACACCTATTCTCCCGTGGTGTGGACACGCATTCCGCGTAGCGAGCAGTCCACTCTCCCCGACGACAAGACGGCGGCCGACCTCACGTTCTCCGCCATGGACCGCGGCACGGCCAGCGAGCCCGAGGGCCTCAACGATGGTGTAGACGCCATCGATGAAGCCACGTCTGCTGTGGTGCCTACAGCCAAAGCGTGCGGCTCGAACCGCATAAGTGTGGCGAATGCCGACCGCGTGTGGGTCTACACTTCCGACGGCCGCCTCGTCCTTCAGCAGGTGTGCAGCGGGAATGCCGAAATGGCGCTTCCCCTCTCCGGCAACTACGTGGTGCGCATGCAGAGCGGACGCGTGGTGCGCAGCGTGGTGGTCACAATTTAGAGCCTCACGTAGACTTTTGGGCGGCAGCACTATGGGGGTGACGTTTTCAAAACGTCACGCTCTACACGGTGCTTTGCAAATTATATCTTCTTAGAATAAAACGTCTAATACATATAAAACGGCTTCGCTACAAACTACGATAATAGTCTGCATGCGAAGCCGTTTTTTCATTTGACATACCCCTTATACTTTCTCCCCCTACTTCACCCTTCGGTTCAACTGATTGTTGGCCTTTGCGGGCTTCGACTTGCCCACACGTTTGCCCGAGGGCTTCTTCCCCTTTTGCTCTGCCCGTGCCTTCCAGGCAAACGGATTGTGACTGCGCGAGGCATTTGACTTTTGCATGACGGATTACTCGTGGTTCGTTCAACATTCCTAAAAAACCCCGTTCCCCAATGTGCAAAAATGCTTTTCGGACAACGAAGTCGGCCACAAAGTTAAGATTTATTCGCAAAACCTTTGCAGTTAGCGAACTATTGCATATTTTCGCCCTTGATGCATAGCATATTGCCACCATAGGCAGTAAAAGCCATGCATGCGTTGCCCTTTCGAGCATGAAACGGCAACCACCCTGAAAATCTAACCAAAAACCATAGTTATCATGGAAATCCTCAACCATGCGGCCGAATTCTTGGCCTCGCCTTCCGGGCAAGTGTGCATCGTTGTGGCAACCTTTGCGCTCACCATCGTAGCCTTCATTGCCGACAAAGTGCGCTCCGACATCGTGGCGCTCTGCTCACTTGCCATGCTGCTCGTCACCAACGTGCTTACCCCTTCGGAAGCACTCGCCGGATTTTCCAATTCGGCCGTAGTCATGATGATCGGACTCTTCGTGGTCGGCGGAGCCGTGTTCCAAACCGGACTGGCAAAGACCATCAGCGGACGACTCCTGAAACTCGCAGGGACAAACGAGAAGAAGCTCTTCTTCCTCGTGATGCTCGTCACCGCAGTAGTGGCAGCCTTCGTCAGCAACACGGGCACCGTGGCACTGCTCCTGCCCATCATCCTTGCCATGGCAAAAAGTGCCGGGACGAGTCCGTCGAAACTCATGATGCCGCTGGCCTTCGCCAGTTCCATGGGTGGCGTTCTCACCCTCATCGGCACACCGCCCAACCTCATCGTCGACGGCTATCTGCGCGACAACGGAAAACCGGGCTTCGGATTCTTCGAATTTCTCCCCATCGGCATCATCTGCCTCGGCGTGGGACTCATCATGCTCTATCCGCTCTGCCGCTTCTTCCTCGGAAACAAGGATAAGGACGGCGAAGGCGGCAAACAGGACGAATCGCTTGAGCAACTGCTCCACGAATACCACATCAACGACCTCGTGTTCCGCCTCACCCCTGCCGAAGGGAGCAAAATGATGGAAGGACACACGGTGGGCGAACTCGAAGTACGCCACCGCTACGGAGTGACCATCCTCGACGTGCGCCGCTCCAACCTCACCGTGTTCAGTCCGTACATACAGGAGACGGTCAACGCCACCACCACATTCCACGGCGACGACACGCTCTACGTGCTCGGCAAGCGCGAAAACGTGGACCGCTTCGCTGCCGACTGTCACCTCACCGTACACGAAGACGCTGAACGCGAAGGAAAAGCAAAACTCGACTTCTACGAGATAGGTCTGGCCGAAGTGCTCGTCACCCCCGACTCTGCACTCATCAACCGCCCGTTGCGCGCTGCCAATTTCCACGAACGTTTCAACGTGAACGTACTCGCCGTGAAGCGCAGCGGAAAATATCTCTACGAAGACGTGCTCGACGCACCCGTGAAGAGCGGCGACATGTTCCTCGTCCACGGTGCGTGGAAAGGCATTTCAAGCATGGCAAAGAAAAACCGCGAATGGATAGTCATCGGTTCGCCCAGCGAGGACGAAGAGAGCGTGGCACTCGACCACAAAGCTCCGCTCGCCGCCGCACTCATGGCCATCATGGTGGCCGTCATGGTGTTTGCCGACCAACTGGGCATCAAGCCCGTGGCAGCAGTCATCATAGCCGGACTGCTCATGGTGCTCACCCGCTGCGTGCGCAGTGTCGATGCGGCCTACAAGATGATAGGCTGGGAGAGCATCGTGCTCATTGCAGCCATGATGCCCATGTCCACCGCACTCTCCAAGACGGGCATCTCCGCATGGATTGCCACCACCCTCGTGGAAAGTCTGCACGCCTACGGACCCATCGCAGCCATGGCAGGCGTCTACATCGTCACCTCCGTGCTCAGCACCTTCATCAGCAACTCTGCCACAGCCATTCTCGTGGCGCCTATTGCCTGGGCAGCAGCAGAACAACTCGGCGTTTCGCCCGCACCGTTCATGATGACGGCAGCCGTAGCAGCCAGCGCCTGCTTTGCCACCCCCATCTGCACACCGCCCAATGCCATGGTGATGAACGCCGGACACTACAACTTCATGGACTACGTGAAGGTGGGACTCCCGCTACAAATCGTAATGGGCATCGTGGCCATCCTCGTCATCCCGCTCTTCTTCCCCTTCTGAAGACTCTTTTGATAACATATAAAATATTGATATACACAACACATGAAGAAATTAGCTACACTTTGCGCTGCCTTTGTGCTGACGCTCGTCTTTGCCGCTACGGCAAGTGCACAGACTTTCAGCTACGGTATCACCGCCGGCTTAAACCTCACTAAGCTTAAGTACACCACAAAGAACTTCCAGGGCAACCTCTCGTCCGACAACCGCGCCGGATGGTTCGTAGGTCCGAAGATTGCTTTCAACACGGCGCTCGGCCTTGGCTTTGACGCTGCACTCGAATACTCCGAACGCAGCCTCTACATGTCTGCTCAGAACACCAGCGGCACCATCACTACCACCGAGACGAAGAAATACCGCACGTTGGAAATTCCCGTCAACGTGCGCTACAACATCGGCCTCGGCAGCAAAGCCGGCATCTATGTGGCTACCGGTCCGCAGTTCGGCTTCGCCCTTCAGAACATGAACTGGAGCAACTTCGGCTCGGGCAACAACTTCAGCCGCAACAACCTCAACACCACTTGGAACATCGGTGCCGGCGTGCGTCTCCTCGGCCACCTCGAAGCTGGCGTGGGTTACAACTTCGCACTCGGCAAGGTTGGCAAGGGCATCCTCGGCGACCAATATGCCGGAACGTCCACCGACGCTGAGCTCGAGTACAAGAGCAACACCTTCCAGGTGCAGCTCACCTACCTCTTCTAAGCGCGGGACTGATTCAAGGGAACCAACTGCGTCAGCAACCGCACACATTCCCCATTTGCACATCCCCCATTCGCACATTTGCACATTTTTATACACATACATTCCTATGATTAGACTCAACTGTTTCTTCCAGGCCAACGAGGGAAAATACGAAGAAGCCCTCCAGGCCGCCATTGCGCTCACCGCTGCTTCCGTCAAGGACGAAGGCAACGTGGCATACGACTGCTTTGAAAGCGCCACACGCCCCGACGTGTTCATGATTTGCGAAACGTGGAAAGACCAAGAATCGCTTGCCAAACACATGGCACAGGACCACTTCAAACTCTACGTGGGCCAAATCGAAGCCTGCGGCACGCTCAAACTCGAGCAGTTCGACTTCCCCACAAAATAAAGCACCACACGTGTGACGCCGTTACGGACGGTTTTGCGCAACTGCGCCCTCCATGGGGGTGACGTTTTCAAAACGTCACGCTCTACACGAGGTATGAGGCGAAGCACGCAAAACCGTCTGTGACGGCCGTCGTATAGAGCGCGAGGTTTTGAAAACCTCGCCCCCCATGGAAGCCCCATGCGCTTACTCTTTGATTCATACCCAAGAGAGAAGACCCCTTACCTCAAACACAATTCGTCTATGACTAAAACTCTACGCACCTTATTGCTGGGAGCCGTAGCCGCCATCAGTTGTACGGCCACGGCACAAAGCGTGGCACGCGCCACCGCTCCCGACCTCCAGCTCTACGGTAGCATTATCGGGTCGTTCGGCGACCCCGGAAGCTACTACAACGAGAGCGGAGGCATCTACACCTTCAACCTTCGTCAGCCGTCGGCCATCACCCTCGTAAAGAGCGGCGTACACACCTACGGCGGTGGAACCTACGCACAAGGCTCCTACTACCACAACGACTTCACCGAAAGTAGCGACGGTAGCCGCATCACCATGCCCATTCGCCTCTACCGCCACAGCGCAACAGACTGGAGCCAGGAAAGCATCAACTACGGCTACGCCTTCAGCTGCATCACCTACGACATGACCTTCGACCCCGAGACGCAGCAATTGTATGCCATCTTTGCCGACGATGCCTACTCGGGCAAGCGCCGTCTCTTCGGACGTTTCCGCTACAAAGAGCAGGAAGGCGCACCGCTCTACGAGTGCGACTCCATTGCCGCCTTCCCCGAAGTGATGGTAGCCCTCACCGCCGACCGCAACGGCACGCTCTACGCCATCGACAAGAAAGCCAACCTCTACACCGTGGACAAATACACCGGAGCCACCAAGCTCATCGGCAACACGGGCGTCGAAACGCAGGCCATGTTCCAAAGCGCAGCGTGCAACTACTCTAACGGCAAGATTTATTGGGCCACCATCTACAACGACATGTGGGACACGGGCATCTTCGAAGTAGACCCCACCACAGCCAAGAGCACCCTCGTCTCCGACTTTGGCTACGACTACGGCACCGCCACGTGCGACCAGTTTACGGGCATCTACTTTAAGGAAGACCTCGACCTGCAGGCGCTCCCCGACACCGTGACCAACCTCACCGCACAGTTCGCCACCGCCTCAGCGGGCACTGCCACCTTCACCCTTCCCTCCACCACAGCCGACGGCGCCGCGCTCTCCGGATCGGTGAACTACGCCGTGCGTCTCAACGGCACCATAGTGGCCACCGGCAGCGGCGAAGCCGGAAAAGACGTCAGCGTACCCTTAGAGGTTTCTGCCGAGGGCGAAGCGAGCATCGGCGTAGTGGCACAACGCGCTGCCACCACCTCGCAACCCGCAGCCACCAGCAAGGAAGTGAAAACCACGGCTTGGGTGGGCCACGACGTGCCCAATCCGCCCGCCCGCGTTTCCATCCGTGCCAACGGCAACGACATCACCGTTTCGTGGAAAGCGCCCTCGCAGGGTGTACACCGCGGCTACATCGATGCCGACAACATGACATTCACCCTCACGCGCTACGTCAGCGGACGCGACGGAGCCGACGCCGTAGTGGCAAAGGACATCAAAGCCACCACCTTCACCGACCACATCACCTCGGAAGAGAAAAACGAATACTACTACACCATCACCGCCCGCAACGGCGACTTCACCAGTGCTCCTGCCACCACACGCACCGTGACGCTCGGCACGCAGATTGGCTTCCCCTACAGCAACGCCTTTGATACCGATCCACTCAGCGAGGGCTTCACCGTTGTTGACGCCAACGCCGACGGCAACACCTGGACTTACAGCACCTCCGACAAGAGCATGGTGTGCGACGCCAACGAGCAAGCTGCCGACGACTGGTTCGTCACCCCGGCTTTCAGCGTGAAGAAGGGTGCCATCTACACTTTCTCCTTCACCATGAAGGGCGGTTACTCAGCAGAACGCATTGCCGCCTATCTCGGCACAGCACCCACGGCTGAAGCGCTCACCACAGAGGTCATTGCCCCCACGGAGATTGCACAAGCCTACTCCGGACAAACGCTCAAAGGCACTTTCCGCGCCACTGCCGACGCCACGCTCCACTTCGGCATCCACGCCACGAGCAACGCCTACGCCGGAACGCTCCAGGTGGACGACCTGAGCATCACGGAATGTCCCGTCACAGCTCCCGAGCCTGTCAGCCAGTTCACGGCTACTCCCGGCGCCAAGGGCATCAACCAGGCGGACCTCACCTTCAACGCGCCTTCCACCACGCTCGAAGGCACACCGCTCGAAGGCAAACTTACCATCAACATCACGCGCGACGGCAAAGCGCTCAAGACGCTCACCGACGTTGAGCCCGGTGCCGCCTGCACTTACTCCGACACTTACGTCTCCACCGACTTCCACACCTACGCCGCCACAGCCACCGCTGCCGACGGACAGCAGAGCGTGGAAGCAAGCGCACGCATCTTCGTCGGTCTCGACAAACCCGGTCCCGTTCGCAACCTGCGCATTGTGGAAGACCTCGACAAGGAAGGTCTCGTCCACCTCACTTGGGACGCTCCCGAAACAGGTATGAACGGCGGATACATCGACCCCGAAGGCCTCACCTACTACATCTCCGGTGGCGTGACGAGTTCGTCGGATTTCTCCATTGGCAACGTCACACACTACGACGAGCAGCTCTCGCCCAACGGCAAACAGATTTACCAAGCCTACAGCGTCTATGCCGGAAACAGCGCCGGCAACGGTCGTTCGCAGGTATGGCAAACGGCTTCGGTCATTGCAGGTCCCGCGCTGAAGGCTCCCGTCTTTGAATCGTTCGACGGAGCCACAATGAAGAGCGGTCCGTGGCTTACTAAGATGACCAACGGAAAGATTGGCGAAGCCTACTGCTACGTGATGAGCGAAACGCCCGACATCATCCCCGCCGACCTCGACGGCGGTTTGCAAGCCTTCTCCGCCACCTCCCTCGGCAAGTCGGCACGCAGCGAAAGTCCGAAGGTCGACATCAGCTCACTCGCCAAGCCCGTGCTCCACTTCTGGGCGTACTTCAACGGCAAAGGCGACTCGCTCACCGTGAGCGTATCGCCCGACTACAAAGGTTTCGAACCCGCACTCCGTCTGTCCTCTGCCGACGGCACGGGATGGAAGCGCTTCGCCGTAGACCTCACGCCTTACCGTTCCAGCCGCTTCGTGCAGATTGGCTTTGAAGGAAAGGCCGTGGCTTCGCTCGAATACTTCATGGCTTACGACAACGTGAGCATCACCGACACTTACTCGGACGACCTCATGATGCGCTCGCTCACTTCGCCCGACGAGATGAACACTGTCGACGAGGGCGAGTTCAAAGTGGCCATCCGCAACAATGGCGACCGTAGCGTGAAGAGTGCGGACTACAGCATTGTGCTCTACCGCAACCACAAGGAAGTGGCACGCCAGCAGGGCGAAGACCTCGCCTCCGACGCCAAACTTGAATTCCTGCTCACCGACAAGGCTTCGGTGCTTGAAGGTGAGAAGAACGTATACCAGGCTGCCATAGAGTTTGCCGCCGACGCAAACCCCGCCAACAACCTCTCGCAGACCGACACGGTGAAAGTCACTCTGCCCGACTATCCCACGCCTTCTGCTCTCAAAGCCGCGAAGACCGACAACGGCGTAAGCCTCAACTGGACGGCTCCCGACCTTGAACACTTGAAGAAGCAGAGCTACACCGAGACGTTCGAGGACTTCCCCGCCTTCACCATCAGCGAGATGGGCGAATGGACGCTCGTCGACGGCGACAAGCAAGAGACGAAGCGCATCTCGCTCAGCAGCATTATCGGCGCACTGCAGTACGAACACGCCGGCGAAGCCATGGCCTACCAGGTGTTCAACGTGACGCAGGCCGGCATTCCCTTCGCCACTTGGGATCCCCACTCTGGCGAACAGATGCTTCTCTGCTTTGCCGCTTCTTCGACCGACGAAAGCAACCCCGTGAAGCCCAACGACGACTGGCTCATCTCGCCCGCACTCGACGGTTCGGCACAGACCATTAGTTTCTACGCCAAAGCCGCACAGGGTTCTTCCTATGTGCCGGAAGTGATGGAACTCCTCTACTCTACGGAAAGCACCGACACGGCCACGTTCGTCAAGGTTGAGACGGTCAACGTGACGAACTACAAGACGTGGGACGAATACCGCTTCGCCGTACCCGAAGGTGCCAAGCATTTCGCCATCCATTGTGTATCGAACAACAAATTGGCGCTCATGATCGACGACGTCACCTTCATCCCCGAAGGCGCAGAAAGCATAGAACTCACGCTCAAGGGCTACAACGTGTACCGCGACAGCGTGCTTGTGAACGACTCGCCCGTTGCTTCCACCGACTACGTAGATGCCACGGCTGTCAAGGGTAAGGACTACTCCTACCTCGTCACCGCTGTCTATGCCGAGGGCGAATCGCTCCCGTCTAACGCTGCCAACACCGACGGCACGAGTGCCATCGAACGGCCCGTAGCCTCAACGGTCAGCGTGAGCACCAGCGCACGCACCATCACTGTGAGCGGTGCAACGGGGCTCGACGTAACGCTCTACACCGCCGACGGACGCACCCTCGCTAGCCGCAAGGCTGCAAGCCGCGAAACGTTCCGCGTCGAACCCGGCGTTTACGTCGTCGCTGCTGGCAACGTACGCACGAAAGTAGTGGTGAAATAAGTTTCACACAAGTTCCTTAGTTCTATTTGTCAAGAATTTGAGAATTGAAGAAATCCTTCCGGTTGACGGACATTTGCCCAAACCACGAATTTCTTTGATTCTCAAATTCTTGGATATATCTCTTTTGTTTTTCCAACAACTCATGATACGACCTCTACTCTTTACCCTTGCCCTCGGCGCACTCGGTGCCACGGCTCAGGCCCAGCAAAGCACCGCGCTCCCCGACATCTACGGTAGCGTGGTGTTCGGACACGGATGGGAGGACATGGGCGACAGTGCCCCCTACGGCATCTACTCCGTGCCGCCCACCGACGGCAATGCCATCAAACTCGTCAAAGCCGGAAAACAGTACCACGCCATAGGCGGCGGTGTCTACGTGGACGGACGCTACTACCTCGTGGACTACTCCACGCTGCAGACCGACGGCGCCGTCTACTTCCGCGTCTACGACGTGAACGACGGATGGAAACTCCTGCGCGAAGTGTCACTCTCCTCGCTCGAAAGCATAGCCTCCGACCTCACCTACGATCCCGCAACGGACCAGATATTCGGCTGCTTCGTGGACGCCGCCACCTATTCGTCCGAATCGAAGACCTACTTCTTCGGCACGCTCAATCCGCTCACCGGCGAGAGCACACGCATCGCCTCACTGCCCGAAGAACTCATCTGCATCGCCGCCAACCGCGAAGGCGAAATCTACGGCATCGGCGCACTGGGCGCCTTGTACAAAGTGGACAAGACGAGCGGCGCCGTGACGAAGATTGGCGAAAGCAACCGTCAGATAAAATATGCCCAAAGTGCTACCTTCGACTACACCAGCGGACGGATGCTCTGGGCCATGACGCCGCACTACACCGACGAGTCGCCCGAGATTTGCGAAATGAATCTCAAGACGGGACAGGCTACCACGCTCACCACCATTCCCGAGCGCTACGAGCTTACGGGCATCTACACGCTCAGTCCGTTCACAAAGGACGGCGCACCCTCTCGTCCCGCCAACTTTGAGTGCAGCTACCCGAAAGGCGCGCTTTCAGGCACCATCGCCTTCGACGTGCCCACCACCACCTTTGCTGGCGCACAACTCAGCAGCGACCTCAGTTACGAGATAAAACTCGACGGCGAAACGGCCGACGAAGGCACGCTCAAAGCGGGCACCAAACGCTTCACGCTCAATGCCGACCTTGAGCGCGGCATGCACGAGGTGAAGGTGGCCGTAACGAATGCCACGGGACGCAGCCCCTACGCCATCAAGGACTTCTGGGCGGGCACGGACGTGGCACAAGTTGTCAGCCCCACAGCCACAAAGGTCAACGACACCGACGTGGCCATCCAATGGACAGCACCCACTACGGGTATCCACGGCGGATACATCCACACGGAGGGGCTCTCCTACGTTGTGACACGTATGCCCGACGGCGTGAAACTCTACGAAGGCAGCGCCACGTCCGTTACGGACAAGAACGTAGACCAACTGAGTTTCGACAGTTACTACTACCAAGTGACCGCCCGCGTGGACGGCACCGACGGTGAGGCGGCTTACACCGAACCCATGCATTTGGGCAAGACGCTCCATCTTCCCTACCTCCAAGGGTTCAACAGCGAGATGGAAGCGGGCACGATGACCATCGAAAACCACAACAACGACTGCAGCACTTGGGAATATTACGACATGGGCATGGTCTACGGCCTCAGCGACGACGAGAAAGACGCTGACGACTGGCTCATCACGCCTGCCTTCAGCCTCAGCGCCGACTCCGTTTACCACGTGAGCATCGACGCTTCGACCGACGAAGGCGCTACGGAAACGCTCGGCATCTTTGCCGGCACGGAAGCCAAAGGCGACGCCATGACGCAGACCATCCTCCCCCACACCTCCGTGACGAATGTGCCTTACCAGAGCTACGGCGGATATTTCCGTCCGGCTACCGACGGCACTTGCTACGTGGGCGTTCACGCTGCCAGCACCTATGCCGACGGCAGTTACCTCTATGCCGACAATCTGCGCGTCAATCTTGTGGCTTCTGTCTATGCTCCCGCTGCTCCCACCAGTGTGACAGCGCTTCCGCAAGGCACGGAGCAGAAAGTGCAGCTCTCCTTCACCGCTCCTTCGACCGACTATGCCGGTAATGCGCTTTCCGCCATCAGCCGCATCGAAGTGGTGCGCACCACCGACGGTGAGAAGGTGGCTACCATTGCCAATGCCGAACCGGGTAAGGTCTACACCTTGACGGACGAACCCTACGACGAGGGCACAAACAGCTACACCGTCACGGCCTACAACGACCACGGTGCGGGCATTCCCGTCAATGCGAGTGCCTACGTGGGTCTCGACACGCCTGCCGCCGTGACGGACGTGAAACTCTCTTCCACCGACGACGGCAACGTTTCGCTCTCCTGGAAAGCGCCCACCACGGGACTCCACGGCGGAAACATCGACGCCGCTGCGCTCACCTACCGCATAGGTAACCTCAACGGCACGGAGTCTGCCACGACCATCGTCAGCGAAACGGCCTACTCCGAACAAGTCACGCTCACCGAGGGCACACAGCGCCTTATGTGGTACACCATCCAACCGCGCAACAGCAAAGGACAGGGCCGCAAAGTGCAGACGGACACGATATTCATCGGTGCTCCCTACACGATGCCTTACAGCGAGTCGTTCAAGCTCCGAAGCTTGGAACGCGGACCGTGGAACACCATCAACAGCGACCTTGCGGAGTGGAACTTGCTGCAATACGGATCGTACACCGACGCTGCCGACAACGACAACGGACTCATTGCCTTCTCCACACTCTCCGAAGGTTCCGAAGCCAAACTCATAAGTCCGAAGATATCCCTCGTTGGCGGCACGCAACCACGCCTCACTTTCTACGTTTGGAACATGAAGCGCTCCGTCCACTCGCTCCGCGTGCAACTTCGCGGTTCCGGCGGCCGCGTCTATACGCTTGCGCTCATCACACCCAACGAGACGGACAACGAGACGCTCGACGGCGAATGGAAGCGCTACGAGATTGACCTCACGTCCTACGTGCGCCTCAACAAATACGTGCAACTCATCTTCACCGGCATTGGCGGACACATCACCGACTACACCGTCATCCCGCCCGTCTATCTGGACCGCATCAGCGTGGACGACCCCACACCGCAAAACCTTGCCGCACAACTGCTCAAAGCGAAGAAAGACCATGTGGAAGTGGGCGACGACGTGAACTTCACGCTCACCGTCAACAACAAGGGTACACGCGAAGCCGACAACTACCGCGTACGTCTCTTCCGCGATGGACTCTGCGTCGACTCCGTGGCAGGACCTGCCGTAAGCGCTGAAGGCTACGCCACCGTTTCGCTCCACGACGCTCCCAATGCCGACGCTGCCGAGACGAGCCGTTACACCGCTACTATTGACTGGGACGACGATGCCGACCTCACGGACAACACCTCGCCCACTTGTGTCGTCACCGTGCTCCCCGGACGCCCGTTCGTAAGCAGCGTGCATGCCGCAAAGGACAACGGCAGCGTGACGCTCTCCTGGGAAGAACCCCAAGGCATTAACGCTGGCACCGAAGCCGCCACTGTGACGGAGGACTTCGAGTCGTATGCCGCTTTCACCATCAGCCACTTCGGAGAGTGGGCACTTCACGACGGCGACCGTCAGACTACGCTCGGCATTCAGGACGGCAAGGGTTACTTTGTGCAGTACGACAACGTGGAGTCGCCCATGGCATTCCAAATTTTCAACCCCTCGGCAGTGAACCTCAGCAGCTATTACTTCTCCACCCATTCGGGCAAACAAGTGGCTGCCGCCTTCAACGCCGGACGTTACACGGCAAACGACGACTGGCTCATCTCGCCCGAAGTGGACGGCGCACAAACCATCACTTTCTGGGCCTGCAGTCCCGATGCCAGCTACTACGACACGAACGAACGGATGGAAGTGCTCTACTCCACAACGGATACGCTCGTGACGAGTTTCACGAAAATCGGCAACACCTACACCGTGCCGCAGGCATGGACGCAATACAGCGTGACGTTGCCTGAAGGCACTCGCCACTTTGCCATCCGTTGCACCTCGCTCGACCAGTACATCCTCTTCGTGGACGACATCACTTACCGCAAAGCCGCGCGCGACTTCCGTCTGCTCGGTTACAACGTCTACCGCAACGGCACGTTGCTCACCGCAGCACCCATTGCCGCCACGAGCTATACCGACGCTTCGGCTTCGGCTGACGACTACAAGGTAAGTGCCGTGTACAACACGGGCGAAAGCCGACAGACCGCCGCACAGTGGACGTCACCTTCTGTCATCGGTGCCATCACAACCGACTCCTCGGCACCCACTGCCGTCTACGACGCTCAGGGCCGACTCCTTCCCACCACCTCCCTACCCTCTGCCCACGGCGTATACATCGTGCGCAAAGGCGGAAAAACGGTAAAGGTGATGAGATAAATTTCCGCCCAGCGACGCAAAATTGTAACACATTGTAAATCAACAATGTGCAGTCCCAAATGGAATTCCCCTATTTGGGACAAAAATTCCAAGGCATGGAATTTAAATTCCAAGCCTTGGAATTTTTTTTGCAAGCCTTGGAATTTTTACGGCATGCTTTGCGGATAAAAGTGTAACTTAGCGGCATTGAAAAAATGTTTATGTTTTAAAACTTACACACCTAAAATATTCACGCTTATGAAAAGACTTTTTCTATGCGCGCTGATGTTGCTCACTTTCGGCACATCGTTTGCGCAACGAAAGACTGAAGTCGTCGAAACGCCACAGACGCAGACCGACGACAACGGCATGGTGCTGAAACGGAAAGTGGCCATCGGCCGTTTCTCCAACGAAACGCAGTATGCCAAGGGCATCTTCTACGACAAGGAGAACGACCCCATGGGCAAGCAGGCTCTGGACATTCTCTCCGCCAAGCTCGCCGCTTCAAACAAGTTTCTGCTCCTTGAGAGAAGCGACCTCAGCACGCTTCTTGAAGAATGCCAGAAAGGAGAGAACGTAGCCTCTACGCTCGGCGCCGACTACATGATTATCGGTTCCATCACCGAGTTTGGCCGCAAAAACACGGGTAAGAACCGCGTGTTCTCTTCCGAAAAGACGCAGACCGTGGAAGCCGCCGTTTCAATCCGTCTCGTCGACGTGTCCACCGGACTCATCATCTACTCCGACGAAGCTAAAGGCGACGCCGAACTGACCACCAAGACGAAGATGGGCGTGGGCGGACAAGCTAGCTACGACGCCACGCTCAGCGACAAAGCCATCTCCGAAGCCATCGGCCAGTTGGTGGAGAACATCATCAACAAGTGTACGAACAGTCCGTGGAAGACTTATTTCCTCTCTTACGACAACGACGGCGTGCTCATTGCCGGCGGAGCAAGCCAGGGCATCAAGGAGGGCATGACCTTTGCCGTGAAGACAAAAGGCAAGAAAGTGAAGAATCCGCAGACGGGCATCATGGTCACCCTTCCCGGCAAGACGGTGGGCGAAGTGAAAGTCGTCTCCACCGGTGGCGACACGCCCGAAACGGAATATTCCTTCGTAGAAGTCAACACTACGGAGACCATCAATGCATCTAACATGGGCTCCTACATTATAGAACAGGCAAAATGAAGAAACTACTCGCAATCATAGCCGTGCTGGCCTTACTTGTCGGCTGCAAGGCAAACTATCCCGTGGCTCAGCAGAGCGGCAAGGAAGACATGGCGTTCCTGCTCTTCGTGAGCGGCAACGAATATGCCGGACAAGAAGTGCAGGTGACACTCGACGAAGCACAGCCCTTCACCGCAAAGGTTGTCAAACAGAAGAAGTCGCTGCGCAAAGGCACACAATATGCCGTTGCCACCGGCACCCGAAACCTGAAGGTAACGTGTGAAGGAAAAGTCCTCTACCAGAAGAAGGTGTTCCTCTCCACACAAGAAGTAAAACAGATAATTCTCCCCTGACGATGAAAAAGTTTTTTGTGGCAGCCGTTGCCGTGCTGGCTCTCAGCTCATGCACCACGACAACCAAGACGCTCTACTCGTGGTACGACTACGAAGACGCCACCTACCAATACAACAAGAAGCAGACCGACGAGCTTAAGGTGAAAGTGCTCGAACAGTACAAGAAGCTTACGGAAAACCAGAAAGGCACGCGTGGCGTGGTTCCTCCCGGACTTTATGCCGAGTATGGCTACATGCTCTACATGAACGGCAAGAAAGAAGAAGGACTGAATTTCCTCAAGCAGGAAATCAAGCTCTACCCCGAGTCTGAAAAATACATTTCACGAATCATCAAGCAACTGGAGAAATGAAACAAATCATAGCATTGGCCTTCGCTTTCGTCACCCTCATGTCGTGCTCTACGTCGAAGGTCACCATGGGCGAACAGTATCCCGGTATGTATTCCGAGAAGCCTTACACCATCGTCATCATGCCGCCCATCAACCAAACTACGCATGCTGAGGCGAAGGACTACTTCTACACCACGCTCTACCAGCCGCTCTGCGAGAAGGGCTACTACGTCTACTCACCCTACCTCACCATGGAGATGTTCCAGCAGGAGAGTGCCTACGATGCCGAAAACTTCATCAACGGCGACCTCTCTCAGTTCCGTAACGTGCTGGGCGCCGACGCCGCCATGTTTACCATCGTGAAAAACTGGAAGCGTAACAACGTGGGCGGACGCCTTTCCGTGAAGGTGGAATACATCCTGCGTTCCACGAAGACCGGCGAAACGCTCTATTCGCGTGAAGGCGACATCACGGTCGACACGAGTGTCAGCGGCGGAAGCGGCGGTCTCGGCGCGCTCTTCAGCGTGATTGCCACAGCTGTCAACACTGCCACCACCGACAAGGTCGTAGCTGGCCGTCGCTGCAACGCTTTCGTGCTCAGCGACCTCCCCGCCGGAAAATACTCGCCCAACTACGAAAAGGACGCCCAGTTCCCCGCCGGAAAGAAGTCCTTTAAGGCTACTGTGAAGTAACTATGGAGTAAAGCGTTCATATTAGAACAAAAGCAAAATCCCCGCTCGTAAATGAACAATTTACAAGCGGGGATTTTTATGGGTGGTTCTATAAATTAGCTTTGTCAGATTTCGGTGCTATTTTTTGTCCCTTTTGTTTGTGAGCAAAGGAGCATAGCGGGCTATGCGACTGAGCGAACAAGCAAA
>CAVKJJ010000051.1:0-18776 GCA_963656685.1 bacterium
AAACTTACAGGACTCTATTGCGGAGAGAGAGGGATTCGAACCCCCGGTACCTCTCGGTACGGCAGTTTTCAAGACTGCTGTAATCGACCACTCTACCATCTCTCCTAAACGGCAGGCCGAAGCGTTACGCTTCAGTGGTTTGTGGCTCGTTTGCGGGTGCAAAGGTAGTAATTCGCATGAAACAGACAAAGCCTTTGGCCACTTTTTTGCTTTTTTGCGCAAAAAAATGTGGAAGAGGAAAGCCTTCGGGCGTATGTGGCGCATTTTATCAAGTGGGAAGCTAACTTTGCAGCGGTTTTATAGAAGGGGGTTTTAAGGCTTCACTTCATCATGGACCATCCTAAATAAGGGTGATTCTATAAATTACCACCGCATAATGAACAAATTCACCCATTATTGATATCAAAGATATAATCAGTCCATAGTACATATGACAACAACCGAAATCATAGCGCGTGCCGGTTCGCTGCCGGCATCTTCCATTGCCGACTCTCTCAACGAAGTTCTGGCGAACCATCCGACAGCTGTGGTTACCGCTCCTCCTGGAGCGGGAAAGTCCACATTGCTTCCGCTGACGCTCCACTTCGGTGCGAAGAGCGGAGGCAAGACGCTGATGCTTGAGCCACGGCGACTCGCTGCACGGCAAATTGCAGAACGCATGGCGACATTGCTTGGCGAAAGTGTAGGGCAGACGGTAGGTTACCGCGTGAGGTTTGAAAAGAAAGTGTCGGACAAAACGCGCATCGAAGTGCTGACAGAAGGCATACTTTCGCGAATGCTCATTGACGACCCTACGCTCGAGGGGGTGGACTGTGTGATTTTTGACGAATTTCACGAGCGGAGCATCAACTCCGACCTGGCACTTGCACTTACGCGCCAAACGCAACAAATTTTGCGTCCCGACCTCCGCATTGTTGTAATGTCCGCCACGATTGATGCCAGTTCTATTTGCCAAACGCTCGGTGCTCCCCTTGTGGAAAGCGAAGGAAGAATGTTTCCTATAGAGACGATTTACGCTCCGTCGGATTACCGCACCGACGATTTGGTGGTGGACATGGTGCGCACCATCAGTGAGGCCCATCGCCAACACGAGGGCGACATTCTGGTGTTCCTCCCTGGGCAAGGCGAGATAGAGCGATGCGCAGCAGCGCTCGGCGATTCGCTCTCGCCGACTCGCGTGTTTCCGCTCTACGGCAATCTCTCCCCCGAGCGCCAACGTCAGGCTGTTGCTCCTTCTGCCGACGGCGAACGAAAAGTGGTGCTCGCCACACCGGTGGCAGAAACATCGCTGACGATTGAAGGAGTGCGCGTGGTAATCGACTCGGGTCTGTGTCGCAAACTCGTGTTCGACGCCCGCAACGGATTGAGTCACTTACAGACGGTACGCATCAGTCGCGACATGGCCACTCAGCGCCGCGGACGCGCCGGGCGTGTAGCAGCAGGCGTATGTTACCGCATGTGGACAGCTGCCTCTGACCATTTGATGGAGGATCAGCGCCAAGCCGAAATTCTCGAGGCTGACCTTGCTCCCATGGTGCTTGCCATTGCGGCCTTTGGCGAAAGCGACGTGACCTCCCTGCCTTGGCTCACTCCGCCTCCTTCGGGAAGTGTGGCGAAAGCCATGGATCTACTGACGCGGCTTGGAGCTCTGGACGAGAAGGGAAAAATCACTCCGCTTGGCAAGCGTATGGCCACCCTACCCTGCCATCCCCGCATAGCGCGAATGATGCTCCGTTGCACAACGGATGCCGAGAAGGCGCTGGCTTGCGACATTGCGGCTCTGCTTGAGGAGAAAGATCCGTTGGCCGACTGCGGTGAAGCCGATATACCCCGTCGCATCTCTGCGCTTCGCCGCTCGCGACGCGAGGGTTCGACGGACCGCTGGACCAGAGTGGCGCAAGTTGCACGCGAATATCGCCGCATGATTGGTGTAGGCGGAGCGGACTGCGACATAGCGCCTGAGGAGGCCGGTGCACTCATTGCCTCGGCCTATCCCGAACGCGTGGCGGTGGCAATGGATGCGGTGGGCACTTATCGCCTGTCGGGAGGGGGAACGGTGCGTCTAGAACAAACCGACGCGTTGACTTCACACGAATGGATTGCGGTGGCCTCGCTCCACGCTGCGGGGAAATGCGGACGCGCTTTCTTGGCGGCACCGCTGTGTACGGACGACATAGAGAAGGAAGTATTCGACCGTGTGGCATGGAACGGCAAACTCGGTTGCGTGACGATGCAACGCGAAAAGCGCATTGGCCAACTGGTAGTGAGCAGCACTCCGCTGCACATTACCGACAACGAGCGCCTCGTGACGCTCATCTGCGAAGCTGCCGCCAAAGACGGACTGAGCATGTTTTCGTGGAACGAGGAGGTACAGTGCCTTCAGCGACGCATAGCTCAAGTGGCTGAGTGGCATCCCGAATTGGGTTTGCCCGACGTCAGTACAACTCATTTATTGACTACTGCAGCAGAGTGGCTGCCGCTTTTCCTTGTGACGGACGGCCATGTGGCCATCACCGCTACCGAACTCCATAAAGTCAATTTGGCCGAAGCCATATGGTCGATTGTACCTTACGAACTGCAAAGTGAGGTGAACCGCCTTGCGCCAACGCACGTGGAAGTGCCTACAGGAAGCCACATACGCATAGATTACAGGTTGGGTGCTTCGGCACCGGTGCTGAGCGTCCGACTGCAGGAGTGCTTCGGACTTGCCGAAACGCCCACGGTCGACAGCGGCAAGCGTCCGCTGCTCATGGAACTGCTTTCGCCGGGATTCAAACCTGTGCAGCTCACGCAGGACTTGGCCAGTTTTTGGAACGGCACTTATTTTGAAGTGCGCAAGGAACTCAAACGCCGTTACCCAAAACACTATTGGCCCGAGAATCCACTCGAAGCTGAGGCTGTGAGGGGTGTGAAGAGGAAGAAGTGAATCAGGGTCGTGTAGAGCGCGACATTTTGAAGCCGTCACCCCCATAAAGGCGCAGCCGTAAAGAAGCCTCCGCGAGGCCTCGTTCCATGAGGAATAAACGTTCACCGGCCGGAAGCGGGCAACAATCGTTGCTTGCTTCCGGCCGGTGGATTTTTTTTGTGAAACAAAGAGAGTCGCGGGATGACTACTTGCTTACGGCGCTGATGCGAAGTTTGTATGTAAGGGGCTTTTCGGGAACGCGGTACTGCGGGAGCGTGTCAACGTCCTGACCGCAGGAAGCGTTGCCTATGCCACGCATCCAAGCATCGAGGTGAAGCACAGTGTAGGGACGTTCCTTGAGTTCCCACATGTGGGAGGCGTTCATGAGATCTTCGTCGGTATATTTCAAAGCGGAGAAGTTTACCGAACCTTCCGTTTCGATGCGTATGCCGAAACCGCTCTTGTCTGTCAGTGTGAGTTCGCGAAGACCTTCGCGGTTGCCTGTGCTCTGCGGCTTCATGTAGCGTTCGGGCATTGCAGAAACGTTCGTTGCGAAACGTCCAACGATGGTTCCGTCCTTACGGTCGCAGTAGTTCTCCCAAGGACCGTTGGCATAGTAGTTAACGCGGGAGAGCGTGGAGTCGAGTATGCAAACGAGACCTGCACGGCGCAAGTTAGGCGTGTGGGGAGTGAACGTAGCATCAACGTCTACAATGCCTTGGGGATGGATGGTGTAGTTGATTTGCGTATCGCAAAGTTTGCCCTTGCGCACAGTCTTCACCACGAGTTGTCCGTCGACGTTCGTCACCTGGCAGGAACCTTCGGCATTGAGTCCGTTGTCGGTGTTACCAAAGCGGTCGTTTTCAATCCAGCGGTGGTTGTCGTAGAGGAAGCCCTCGCCTGAAGCAATCACGTCGCGGCCATTGAAAGCCATAGCTGTGAGGCGGCCGGTGGCGTTGTCGAAAGTGAGCTGCACTTTCTCGTTGCCCACCTTAGTTTCGTGGAGCGCACTGGCCTGCATCATTTGCGGAGCTTTGGCATCGTCAATGACCTTGGCGAGCGGAGCACGTTCCACGGCCGTAAACTGCTTGACAGCCACAATGTGGTCTGCTTTGCTCCAGTCTGTAGCCTTGGGTTGCACGACATAGAGCGTGAGGAGCACTTCCTTACCGCTTTCGGCAGCTTTCTTCAGATTGGCTTTTGCCATCTTGAGCGTCAACGTGGCAGACTTGTCGGGTGCGGTGGCAGGGAGTTTAGCCGTTTTTGCAGAAACTATATTTCCGTCAACAACCACCTCGTAGCGAAGTGCAAGTTCGCTAAGATTGGTGAAGTTGTAGGCATTCGTGAGCGAAACGGTAGCCGTGTTGGCCTTCGTGTCGAACGAGGCGTTGCCGAACTTGATGTACTGGTACACGGCTTTCACTTCCTTGAGTTTTGCACTTTCGTCACGCGTGGAGGGGAGGATGCCGTTGCAGCAGAAGTTGCCCTGATGAGGGCCGGGGAAGTCGTAGCCCGTGTGGAGGCGATAGATGCCTTGCTTCATCTCCTTCGGTTCGTAGATGCCCTGGTCCACCCAGTCCCAGATGCAGCCACCTATGGTGGAGTTGGAAGCTTCGATAACGTTCCAGTATTCGCTTAGATTACCCACAGCGTTACCCATGGCGTGGGCATACTCGCAGATGAACATCGGTTTGTCGAGGTTGCTCGTGTTCTGGTTCATCCAATTCATACCCGGATACATCTTGGAGTAAAAGTCGGAGAAGCGTCCGCCACCGTAGGAACCGTTGGAACGAGTGCCTTCGTAGTGAACGGGACGTGAGTCGAGTTTCTTGGCGGCATCGTAGCAGTAGCGGAAGTTTTCGCCGTTGCCAGACTCGTTACCCAAGCTCCACATAATCACGGAGGGGTGGTTGCGGTCGCGGAGCACCATGCGGTCTATGCGGTCCACGAAAGCCGGAATCCACGACTTCTTGTCGGAAATGCTCTGGTTAGCATGGTCCTCAAGGTCGGCTTCGTCAACGACGTAAAGTCCGTAGTGGTCGAACATAGCGTACATGCGGTAGTCGTTGGGATAGTGTGAGGTGCGAATGGTGTTGAGGTTGTTCTGCTTGAAGAGCGTCACGTCGCGGAGCATCTCGTCGACAGTCACAGCGCGTCCGTGGATGGGCGACGTGTCGTGGCGGTTGGCACCTTTAAAGAAGACGCGCTTGCCGTTGATGTAGACGAGCGAATTCTTTATTTCTATGGTGCGGAAACCATATTTTGTAGAGAATGCCATCTCCTCGTTGCCCTGAGCGTCTTTCTGGACAATGCGCACGGTGTAGAGGTTAGGCTTTTCGGCGCTCCAAAGTGAGGCATTGGGCACATCGAGCGTAATTTGCTTTTCGAGACCGTCGGTTGTGCTGAACTTGGCAAAGGACTCCTGAATTTCGACGCCTTGCGGATTGAACACTTTGGCCACAACAGTCTTCGTTTCGTTGAGGTTGTCGCGGTTGTCCATGGTGAGCGCTACGTGGAGTTTGCACATGCCGAGCCCCGTGTTTGTGTCGAGGTTTACGTCGGACGTGATGTAGTGGTCGCGCACAGCCATGCGAGGCGTGTTGTAGAGATAGACTTCGCGGAATATGCCGGACATGCGGAACATGTCCTGACACTCGAGGTAGGAACCATCTGTCCAGCGGAACACTTGCACAGCAAGGCGGTTCTCACCTTTACGGAGATACTTCGTGAGGTCGAACTCGGCCACATTGTTAGAGCCTTGCGTGTAACCTACATACTCACCGTTGAGCCAGACGAAAGCTCCGGCGTAGATTCCGCCAAAGTGGATGAACGTGCGGCGACCGTCCCAACCAGCGGGAAGGTTGAAGGTGCGCACGTAGGAGCCTATGGGATCAATGCCATAGTTCTTGCCGCCGTCGTTAAAACCGGGACGGGCTTTGATGTAAGGCGGGGTGTTGGAATGGGGATACTCCACGTTGCAGTAGATGGGGCGGTCGTAGCCGTACATTTCCCAGTTGGAAGGAACGGGAATGGTGTCCCAAGCGCTCACGTCGTAGCCTTCTTTGAAAAAGTCGATGGGACGCTGCGAGGGTTCGGGCACGAAGTTGAAACGCCACGTTCCGTTGAGCGAAAGGTAACGGTCGGTTTTCGGCGTGTTCCACGGATGGGCATAGAAGTCTACATCGTCCGTCATCTCCTTCTCGTTGTTGTACGGAAGATAGGTGGCAGTACCTTTTTCCTTATTTTCGGCAAAGATGGTTTCGTCCTCCCAATAGGGCGACTTTATCTTGGGTTTCTCCACTTGTTCGAAGGAGAACCAGGCTTCCTTGTTTTTCGCAGCATAGTCTGCCACAACGAGTTTGCCGTCCTTTAGGAGGTACATCTTGTCGGCTTTCTTGCCGGCAGAGCGTATGATGTAAGCGCCGCTTTGGTCCTTGACGGGTTCAAAGACGAACTGTGCGTTGGTCCACTGTCCTTCGGTGGCGGGCCACTGGAGCAGCCACTGGATGGAAGCGTTGTCACCACCGTCGTCGAAGTTCTGTCCGTAGAAGGCGTTCTCCACCACGCAGCGGTTGAGGTCGAGCATTTTCACGTTCCAGTACTGGCCACGATTGGCGGCATCGGCTGTTTCGCTCACGATGGCGGCATTGTTTTCGCCCGAGTCACCATTGCCGAGCACTTGGTCGGGATGGGCCACGGAACGAATGCGGTAGGTCAGCGCCACGTCGAAGCCGGCATGGGTGGCTTCCTTTACGAGAAACTGTGCTGCGGCGTCCTTTGCAGCCTTCGTCTTGCTTTCAAGAACAAGGTTGTTGCCTTGAACAGCTACGGCGAAGGTAGGATTGTTCGTGGGCACGAGCAGGAGCGCTTTGCCGTTCAGCTCTATTTTCCAAAGCTGGGCTTCGTCGGAACCGTTGTTCTCACCTTCGGCCACGGCATTGCCTTGCGTGCGAAGGGCTTTGTTGGTAAACGGATTGATGAGGCGCCAGGAACCGGAGAGCTGGCTGAGCGTGTAGTGCTGGTTCTGCTCGCTTTCGTTCAGCTTCTGCATCACGGGGTTGCCGTTGGCGTCAATGCCCACGGTGAGCCCTGTCTTGGCGGACACCACATGGTAGAGCCGTCCGGCAGCAAAGTCCTGTGCGAAAACTCCGCACAACATCATGCACCAGAGCGCGGCAAGCAATGAGGCCCGCTTGAAAAAGGTGTGTGAAATCATGGATTGAAAGGATTATTGTTGATTTTGTTTTTCTTGCTTTTGGATTGTTCTCTCATGGTTACAAGTTGATGCCGTGTGTACGCTTGAGTTCGTCCATGACGAAGGTGCTCTCGAGCGAGGCGAGGTGTTCTATGGTGCCGAGCACATTGAGCACGAACTCTTGGTAGCGCTTCATGCTGGGGGCATGAATCTTTAGCAGATAGTCGTACTGCCCAGACACATTGTAACACTCCGTCACTTCGGGAATGGTGGCAATGGTGCGTGCAAAGTTGTCGGCTATGTCGCGATTGATGCGACTCATCTTTACGGAGCAGAACACCACAAAACCCTGGTTGAGTTTTTCGGCATCGAGCACCGCCACGTAGCCGGCTATGAAGCCTTCGCGCTCAAGGCGTTTCACGCGTTCGAACACGGGGGTGCACGAGAGGTTTACACGTGCCGCCAGTTCTTTGTTCGAAAGCCGTGCGTTGACCTGCAATTCGCGAAGAATCTGCAGGTCGATAGCGTCGAGCCGTTTCGGGGTATTGGGTATGGAGGGTGTCGGCATAGGGGGTGTGGGGCATTAGCGTGTACTTGCAGTTGCAAATGTAGCAATAAAGCGCGGTACTTCGCAAATGTGCTAATAGACAAATGGGATTTTGTGCTGACGAACAGCGCTTTTACGCCCCGCTAAGGTGCGCATCTACACCATGCCTTGGAATTTTTACGGCGTGCTTTGGATTTTTTACGGCGTGCCTTGGAATTTTTACGGCGTGCCTTGCTTTTTATTTTGCTAGGAAACGCGCCAACGCAATTTAGTTTTTATCTTTGCAGCGTTAATATTTAGATAAGACACTGTTCAAGGTTGTCTTTCATGGGTTCTAAAGAAAAAACAATACGGGCATGAG
Organism: bacterium; assembly: GCA_963656685.1. GTDB lineage: Bacteria > Bacteroidota > Bacteroidia > Bacteroidales > Bacteroidaceae > Alloprevotella. The sequence goes on from CAVKJJ010000051.1 coordinate 8,009, forward strand.
TAACGAACGCACCATAGCAAGTCAGCATGAAGAAGTGAAGAAACACGTAGTGGAAGTTGCGCTCAAGGCGTTTCATACCAAAGGCATAAAGACGGTAACGATGGACGATATCGCCCATAGCCTGTGTATGTCGAAACGTACACTCTACCAGATGTTTTCCGACAAGGAGGACCTCTTGTTAGCCTGTGTGAAGTCGCACGACTGCCAGCGCGAAGTGGTGCTGAAGAGTTTGTCCGACAAGTCGGTGAATGTACTTGAATTTATACTTACGCTTTTCGCCGAAAACATCAAGGACGCGCAGCACATCAATATTGACTTCTTCTCCGAAATTCTGAAGTATCCCAAAGTCGTATCGTTTTTCAACGAAAGGCAGAAGATGCAGGAGAACGATGCGGTGGAGTTTCTTAACAAAGGCATAGAACAAGGCTATTTCCGCGAAGGCATCAATTTCCGCATTGTCTACAACCAACTTTCCGAAGGCATCAATATACTTCTGCGCAACGAAGTGTTGGCAAGCTATTCCAAATTGGAAGTGTTCAAAAACACCGTGATGCTCTACATACGCGGTTGCTCCACAATGAAAGGCATTGAAATGATTGACCGCTTCATAGAAAAGCACAAAAGCGACCTTGCATTGTAGGCTTCTTACACCTCCACAAACTTATGAAACGCAAAAACGCGAATGACCACAACGGGCCATTCGCGTTTTTGTTTAGTTAGCGATAGATTCATTCCACACAAATCTTCATCTCGCCTGCCGTTCCGCGAAACTCCGGAGCGTAGACACTCTGCAAAGTGGCAATGCCGGACGAATAGGTGCCGGAGCGGTCTGCGCGCAGCACATCATAGAAGGTATGGCGGCCTTTCTTCACTTGTTCAATGAAGTAGTCGGTGGAGGCGTCGTGTACAGCACGATATATGTTTAAGCCGTCAAAGTAGAAGGGGCCCGACATCGGGAATTCGGGTTCAAGACATGCGGGACGCGGAGCCGTGAGGCGCACGAAGTCGTAGTCGCGGTCGGCAACGATGGTATATGCAACAAGCACCTCGTCGCCTTTTCTCAACACGTCGCCCTCTTTGAGTGTCTTGCAATCTTCGATATTCTCTGCTTCGTCATCGCTATCCTCTATAAATTGGCATGTGAGCTTCAAGCCATTTCCTTCGGTTTGCACTTCCGCAGCCGGCACTTCGAACGTGGCATAAACAGCGCCCCACGTCAGTCCGTCGTTTTCTTTACGCACCTTCAGTGTGGTGGCTTCAGTAGCCGCCTTGTCGGTATAAGAATGGCGGAAGTGGGCAGCAGTGGCAGGTGTGGCGGTTTCGCTTTTGGCGTTGAAACCCACAATCTGCTTGCCGTTCAGCAAGGTGTAGTACACGGGCTTTGTTGCATTGAGCTGCGCCACCTTGCTTTGATTCAGGCTGTCGGAAGTGGCAAGCAGCGCATAGACGGCATCGGTCGAAGCGCGCGAGGTTTCCCACATCTGCGTCCGTTTGCTCTGCATGAGCCAAAGCCGCATGTCGTCGGCCTCAGCACTGCGACCAAAATAGTTCATGGCTTCAATGGCGGCACACTGAGTGGGAATGCGATACGACTTCCACGACCATTCTGCACGTTGCGTGTCGAAGTAGCGTCCCATCTCGCTGGTCGTCACGGTGTGTTCCAACAGACTTTCCACGTAGTCCTTGGCTTCTTTCTTACGGTCGTTTTCGGCAAAGACAATGGCTGTAAGCGCTTTGCCATACATGGTGAAGTCCTTGGACAGCAATGAGGCACGTTCCAAGAGAAAGCGCGAGTCGGCATCGTCGGCCTTGTAGCCGAGAAGCGTACGCAGATAGAGGTAACGCAAATGGAATTCTGAAGGCGTGAGTTTCGTCTTATCTTCGCGTTCGGTACGTTTCATGGCTTTCACATCGGTAGCTATTTCTTTCTCTAGATATTCAAAAGCCATGCTGAGCAAGCATCCGGTTGGATCGGAGTCGTCACCGGTGAGTTTCTTGATACGTGCGAGCAGAATGCAGACGTCGACTGTTGTGTAGCGGTTGGTTGGCATGCCGGGACACCAGCTCCATCCATCCTCGTCTGTCCGCAGATCTTTGAGCTTATCCCACGCGGTACTCAGGTCGGTTGCCACACGCTCTTCATTGAAGAGGTTGCGCAGCGAAGCTATGCGCTGCTGCTCGGCGCGTGCATTCTGGAGCCACGGCGTGAGTTCGGTGAAGTCGTCAAGATTCAGTCGGCTCAAGGCGTCGACCTCTTCGGGATGATTTGCTACAGCTTCGGCTATGGCGGGATTGCTTTTGGCAATGTATTGTCCGAGACAAAGCGCATAGAGACGTGTGGCCCATTCGGTGGCAGTCAAGCACGACGAAGCGTCGGCGGCAAGTGCGGGAAGTGCGCTGACGGCAGTCCAGGCGGGGTTGCTCGTGAGTTCCACGGTGAGGCGGCGGTGCGTAGCGGAGGCGGAGTTGAAGAGTGTGTCAACTTGCCACGTGTGCGTACCTTTTTCGGTAAGGGAGAAAGGAACGGTTCGCGTCACTTCCACACGATTGGAAAGTACGGGGAGATAATGTTCCTCACCGTCGCTGAAGTTATTGCCTGTGGCCGTAGTGCGACATACGAGCATCGCGGCATCGGCCTTTACGGTGTAGGTGAAAGGAACGACCTTCACTTCACCACCGTTGAGACTTACGGTCTGCTTCTCGGTGTAGACCACTTTGTCGGTCAACGCGTCGCGTAATTCCACATTTACCGTTGCGCTGACAACGTCGGAGGAAAGATTAGTAAGCTGCACGGGCAACGTGGTGATGTCGCCTTCGCGAACGAAGCGCGGCATAGCGGGCTGCACCATAAAGTCCTTGCGGGCTATGACCGTCGCGTCCAGAGTTCCGTAGTCCATGGCCGTGGTGTGAGCCAAAGCCTTGAAGTTCCACTGGGTAGTACTTTCGGGAAGTGTAAAGCTGATGGTGGCCACTCCGTCGGCATTGGTGTGGAGATTGGGACAGAAGAAAGCCGTTTCGGCAAAGTTTTTTCGGAGGACAGCGGCCTTAGGAGTTGAAGCCGACGAACCGAGTTGCGGACTGTTTGCCATAGCGGATAGTTCTTCCACGTTTTCCATTCTGTCGTCAGAGGCATCAAAGTCCATTTGGGCAGCGGAATACAACGCTACGTTCGCACGATTGGCGCTCTTCGCCACGTTTGCCCGGCTATACATGATTGTAACTTTTTGCTCACGATAGCGGAAGAGCTTGGGAATCCATGTGGAGAAATCGTAGGCGCTGGGCTCTTTCCGCAATCGGAGGTTCTTTTGGTAGTGAAGCATCGTGGCGCTGTAAGGGCGTTGCCAACTCCACGAGGCTCTCGTGCTCGAACGGTAGAAGCCGATGTTGGAAAAGTTCCACACAAGCGGACTATCGAGTGCGTCGAGCGAGGCGTCGTAGAGCACAGCCATCACCTGTGAACTGGCAGGCGAACCGTCGGGATGCGTCACGCGGAGCGTCCACGTTTCGTCCTGTCCGGGCTGAAGGCGCGAACGGAACGTCTGCCACGAAAGTTTGAGTTTCTTTTCGGGGATGGGTTTCTCCACAAACACGCGGTGGGTGAAGAGCGTACCGTCATGAACGAAGGCATAATAAACGGTGAGACCGTCGCCATATTCGGGACGGTAGGCATAGTTAAAATGAAGCACAGAGTCGGACAGTTCGTAGCGTTTGCTGCGGAGCCGTTTGCCCTCAGCGAGTTCGTCCACGAAGAGCGTCACGCCCTTGTGTGGCGATCCCACCATGACATGCACGCTGTCGCGCTTGTCGGCGTAGCGGTCGAAGGCGAAAAGGGACTGCGCTTTGTCGGCCGGACTTTTTGTTTCTTCTGTGAAGAGTGCAAAACGTGCCGTGTCCGCTTCCTCGGCTCCTTCAGCTAGCAACGTGAGCGAATACACACCTTCGGGCAACGAGCCGAGCGCGTCTATCTTCAAGGGGGCAGTTGTAACGAACGAGCCGTTCGTCAGTTCCTTTCCCAAAGCATCGAGAAGGGTGAAGCTGCCTTTTCCTTCCATCTCTTGCCCCGATGCGTTGACTTGTCGCACGTGGAAGGGAGCGATTTCTTTTCCGCTTTCCCTACAGATGAGTTGAGGCACATCGTGCTCTATCCAGGAACGGCGCGTAGAGGTTTGCAACGAAGCAGTGCCGGACACCGTTTCTCCGTTGGCTGCCGTCACGGTGTAATCCACGGTGTAGAAATAGCGTGCCCAATGCGGTTTGCCGTCCTCCTCGTCGTTGGCAGTGAGCGTCACGGGAATGCTGAAACAGCCCTCGCTATCGGTGGTGGTTTCGCCGCGAACAGGACTGTCGTTGCCCGACCTTCCGTAGCGGAACCATACGTTGCGGTTTATGGTGTAATGTACCTCTGCTCCGGCTACTGCCACGCCAGTGTAAGTTTCAGCTTTTCCTTCCACTTTTACGGTGTCGCCCAGAGCGTAGGCTGTATTTACGGGAGAGGTAGTGGCGGTGAATGTGGGACGTTTGTATTCTTCTACGCTGAAATCCTTTGAGGTGTTCACGCTTCCGCCAACAAGTTTCATGTGCAAAGTACCGGGCAGCACGTTCTTGGGAAGGGTGAACGATCCGCTGAACATGCCGTAGGCGTCGGTTTCGACCAAAAGGGAGTCGAGTTCTTTACGATTGGCAGAGTAGAGGGTGAGTTTGGCGCGGAATGCCTTTTCGGTGTGCATCTCGTCAGCAGTGCGGGTGTAGGCAATGCCGCTCACCTCGACCTTTTGTCCAGGGCGATAGATGGTGCGGTCGGTAAAGAGGTCAACCGTGGTATGTGTGTTCTGCTGGTTGGCTCCGTAGTACTTGAGGTTACTTATGTCAAAGCTTTCTGAGGCACGGTCCTCGTCAGTCCAAACGTAAAACGAGCCGTTGCGCTTCGTAGCCGGAATGACGACGGCACCGTTTTGTCCGCAAGTATAGACTTTGGCTTGGCTGTAGTTGCCCGTTTGTGCGCTTCGGACATACTGCGAAACCTTTGCTCCGCTTACGGGACGTCCGGTTCGGGTGTCCACTGCCACTACGCGGTTCTTTCCGTCGGGATAGGCGAAGACCATGGCTTGCAGGGCAGAAACATGGACAAGCGACGTGCTGACCGTTTTTCCTTTCACAAGAAGTTCTGCCACGTAGATTCCGGCTTGGTCGGGAATTTGGAGTTCCACGTCGCGTTCGCTCCACACGTAATGGGGCACGGGGTCCACTTCGTAAGTGGTTAGGACGGCCTGTTTGCGATTGCTCTTTGCCAACTCTTTGAGGTCCTTGTAGCGGAGTTCGCACTTCATGTCGTCGTCCGCAATACGGGTAAGGCGAAGTGCAATGCGCTCCGTGTGGCGGCTCTTGAGGTGGAGTGTCACTTTGGCTTGGGGAGCTATGCGGCTGGGCATATTGTTCAGCATAGCTTGCGGCTGGTTCATCCGGCTGACGAAGTTGCGCAAACTGTTTGCATATTCGTTTTTCCCGTAACGGTCAATGGCTTTTTCTGCGAGAGAAAGGAGCAGACTGTCGTTGTGTATGGCGAACGCATCGTCGGCAGAGTAAGCACTGTGGAGTTTTGTCATCTCTTCCACTATGCAAGGTGCGAGTTCGGCTTCGGCATAAGTCTGATGGAACGTGGAAAGCGTACGAAAATATTCGTCGTTCTCTAACGCGCCTTTCACTTCGTAAGAGCGATGATTGTTGCGGAGCTCGTCGAGTGTGAGCCGAACGACGGCGTTGTCGGCATGGATTTGGCGATAGACCTCAATCACTCGGTGGCGCATAGCCAGGACCTTATCCTCGTTGTCAACACATCCGGTGTAGGTATTGAAGAGTACATGGAGCAAGTCGTTGTTGAAGAAACGACTGTTGTCTTTCTCTACGAAAAGGGGCAGATAGTCTTTGAGGCGGGCTTCGGCAAGGGCGTCAGGATTGGAAAGGGACGCCTCGGCATGTGCAATGCTCTTTGCTATCATGTCTTTGCTGTCCACGCTTGATTTCCAAGAATTGGTTTTATAGGCTTTGGCCAGTGCCGAATGCCATAGTGCCTGCACCACGGGACGCGATTCGCTTGCGAGCGACTCTTCCATGGCAGCAATGCAGGAGGACAGACTGTCGGGACTAATTTCTACGCTGAACACGAGGTTCATCAGACTAGCGCGGAGAAGTTGTGCATCGTTTTTTTCCGCTAAGGCTTTGAGGCGTATCTGCTCCACGGAGGCGAGGGCCGACTTGGGACGGTCCTTAGAGCTGTTGGCTTGCACCTTTTTCCATAGGGCGTCGTAGCTTTGGGCACAGGCGCTGATGGAAATGCACCCCGTGAGCAATGTGGTGGTTATTTTCTTCATGCGGTAAGACGTGAGGTTTTTCTTATTAAATACACAGTAGCCGGTTTCCTTGCACGCGCAAGAAAATCTCGTTGCGCTTATGGGTGGTAATCTATAGAACCACCCTTATAGCACTTTTCCTAATGTCAGTTCGTTTTTCAGGAAGTCGTAGACATAACGTGGACTTTGATAGTAGAGCGCAGCCTTGTCATTAATCATTCTTTGGTAGGTTTCGGAATTGATAACCGTGTTGAGTGCGTCTGTCATGGTCTGTGCCCGTCCGTCTTCTATGAGCAATATGGCAAGCTTAGCTACCATATCAATCTTCATCATTTCTTTTTCGCTTGTCATTTCCTTATGCGTTTTAATATCGCCAAAGCTTTTTCAGTACCGAAAAAATATTGAAACGTTATACCTTTCATATACTTCAAATTGTGAACGAGCATCGACAAGTCTATCAGTTGGTTTTCATATTTCCATAGCTGCAGCCCCACGCGATCATCAGCTATAGGCCCGATGACAATATCGTAGTTATGAATGCAAACACCTGTATGGTTGTTCCGATTGGCTAAGATAAACTCAGCCCAATGATTGCTATAGTCATCAAAACGTAGCAAGCGCAATGCTTCCATCGCTGCTTCGTCTACTTCAAATTCCATAACAGTGGGACTACCAGTCTGCAGTTGTTCCACTTTGACTTTAGCCATATTGAGAGCCTGCTCGTAGTCTGCAGATAGATAGAAGCCTTTACCAAAGTCCTTGTTGGGCTTTGACTTCTGTAAGTCTATCACATCAAAATCCTGATTGGTTCCATGATATAATTTCATTGTACGCCTCCTCCCATTTTTCCGCAATATTGGGCCATGTCATCTACAACGGAGGCAAACGATTGAGTATGCAGATAATCGTAATGCCGTTCTATAAAATTGATGCCTTTGTAGCGCAAAAGATAGTTGAAAGTCTGTTTAAATGTAAGCCCATAGCGTTTTCCGAACTCTGAGAGAAATACCACAGTCCATTCCATTTTGTCATTGACATCGCGTTCCATATTCTTAATTCTTTAATGATATAATGCGCATTTCGGTGCTTGATCCTACACAAGAAATGCCGATAATCCCATGCAAATATAGTTATATAATCTTGAGAACAAACGCTTTCGGCAATTTGGGCTGTTTTTTATGTACTATAATAGAGCCTAAGCCGCAAAAGCTTAGTATATTCGCAATCAAATAACGAATAGGAACTCTCAACATTTCCATTATGGAACTCGAAAAACTCGGACGCCAGCTCCAACTCTTGTTGTTGCTGACGCAAAATGTCACACTCACCGTAGACGATTTGGGCAAAGAGCTCAACATGAGCCGACGCACCATCTACCGCTACATCGACACGTTCAAGTCGCTCGGATTCACCATGTCGAAGACGGGCACGAAATATCGCATTGAGCACACCTCGCCCTTCCTTAAAAGACTCATTACCGGCATACAGTTTTCCGACGATGAGGCGCTCCTCATCAGCCAGGCGCTCAATTCCGTTTACGACAACTCGCAGCAGATGCGCGCCTTGCGCGATAAACTTGCCCAGGTCTACAATCCCGAACTGTTGGCGCGCCACGGCATGAGCGAACGTTTCGCCGCCAACCTCACTACGCTCTATACCTGCATGCGCGAGGAACGTGTGGCGCTCATTGAAAACTACGACTCGCCCTCAAGCGGAAAGGTGAGCAACCGCATTGTGGAACCTTACCTTTTCCTCAACAACAACGATGAAGTGCGTTGCTACGAACTTGCATCCCACACCAACAAGACGTTCAAGCTAGGACGCATGGAGTCGGTAGTTCCCCTCGACATCTTTTGGACCAACAAGAAGGAGCACCAGCCTTTCTTCACCGACCTTTTCCACTTCTCGGGCGAAAAGCGCACATGCGTGACACTCCTGCTTGGCCATTTAGCCACCAATGTGCTTCTTGAGGAATATCCCGCAGCCGAAAGTCGCCTTACCGTAGAAACCGACGGCCGTCATCGCATAGAATTGGAAGTGTGCAGCATGAAAGGTGTGGGCCGCTTCGTCATGGGACTTGCCGACGACATAGAAGTGGTCAACTCTCCCGAACTCTCCGACTATCTCCGCACGTGTGTCGAAAATGCCAGGAAGAAGTTCTCCTGAGCGTGTTTCCAATTTTGCCGATTTGCGCCGTTTATGGAAAATGTTTTCCATAAGCGGCGCAAATCGTTTCTGAGACATACATGGAAATTCTGCAAATTTCGTATTTTTGCGTAGCACCATACCATACCCTTTTTATGAGAAGACATTCTGTTTCTCTTGCCCTCCTTGTATTACTTCCCCTTCTCGCATCGCTTCTCGGTGCTTGTACGAAAAAGACGGCAGTCGACGCTTCACGCATCGACAGTCTCACCAATGCCCACATCGACCTTCTCTATACCGCTCCCGCAAAAGCCGACAGTGCCTTCCGCTCCATTGAGGAAATGACTACCGACAGCGCACAAATTCAGCGTCTGCGCCTTTTCCGTGCTTCGGCACGACTCCACATGGCCGACTCCGTAGCCGCACGCTCACTCTTTGCCGGAGTGGAGCGTTGGTGCCTACAACATCCAAAGGAAAAGAGCGTGGAAGGGCAACTCTGGAACCATCGCGGCGTGATGTACCTGGAAGGTGGAAAGAGAGATTCCGCTATCGCTTGCTTTGAACATGCGTTCCGTTCGCTCAATACCACAGAGAAGAGCCAACGCACCATTTCCACCACACTCAACCTTGCCGACCTTTACCAGCGGCAAGGCAACATCCCGCAGGCTGCCAACTACTACCGTTACGCTCAGTTCCTTTGCGACTCGCTCCACGACCGCACCAACCTCAACGCCACGCTTTGTGGACTTGGGCAGGTCTATACCGAACTCAACGATTTCAAATTGGCGCACAAATATCTCGAGCGTGCCGCCCAAACAATAGATGGCGAACAACTCACGTCTAAACTCTACTACTACACTACACTCGGCAATTGCCTCTACTTTGAGAAACGCTACGATGAGGCCATTGCTGCATTTCACCAAGCGCAAACCGTTGCCCGTCAACTCAATCAGCCCATTGCCGAACTTCAAACGGAAGTCAACTTGGGCGAAACGTTCCTTATGAGCGGACACCTCAACGAAGCGCGCCAGCACCTCGAACGCGCCACCGCGCTCTTTGATGGCGCACAAGGAATGGAAGTCGGCACGCTCTTCTACATCCAAAGTCTAAGAGCAGACCTCGCCATTGCGCAGGGCAACCAAAAGGAAGCTCGCAAACTGTTGGACACACTGCCGAAAAAGGACCGCGTGAGCTCGCCGCGTTACCTCATGCTCCACTACGAACGCCTGCAGCACTACGCAGCCCAAGAAGCACGCTGGCATAATGCTTACATTTTTCAGAGTAAAGCGGCCCAATATGCCGACACGCTGCGCGGACAACTGACGGCCAACAACGTGGCGGAAATGGCCATACGCTACCAGCGCGACACCACCCTCCTTGCCCAACGGCTCGCCATTGCCGACTACAAAGCGCAGACAGCACAGCAACGCACCGTGATGTTTACGGGACTGGCCGTGGCGCTCATCGTGATGCTCACGGCAGGCATTGGCATGATGTGGTATCGCCTTCGTACAAGCCGGCGCATTGGGCGACAGAAGGAACAAATCATGGAACTCCGCATGGACATCGTGCGCAACCGCGTGTCGCCTCATTTCATCTTCAACGTGCTCGGCACGGTATTTCCCCGCCTTGCTCGCCACGACGACGTGGGCGTTCCACTCGAACTCCTCATCGACGTGCTACGTGGCAATCTCCTCACTTCTGGGCGAATGGCAGTGAACCTGAAGGACGAAGTGGCACTTGTACGTAACTTTGTAAGTCTACATCATCTCTCTAAGGGCGAATTTCCGAAAGTGGAATGGCACATTGACGATGCGCTACGCACCGACGAGCGCACAGTTCCCTCCATGTCAATACAGATACCTGTGGAAAACGCGCTAAAGCATGCCTTCCCCACGCTCAACGAGACGTGCTACATAGAAATCAGTCTCAGCACCGACGAGAGCGACGCCCTCGTCATGGAAGTGCGCGACAACGGCAGAGGCTACGACCCAGGCAGCGTGAAGCGTACCAAACGCGATACAGGCACAGGGCTACGCCTCTTAAGCCGCACGCTGGAAATGCTCAACGGGCGCAACGCACATCCGGCATCGTTCACCATCAAGAATCGTCCCGCCCCCGACCACGGCACACTTATGCGTATGGTCATTCCCCGTCACTACGATTTCGGCGAGGACATCAATACTTGATTGTTGAGGCGACGTTCCCAAAAGAGCCGCGTGAACCGGCAATTTCACCACCTCAGAAAAAATCCATACATTTGCAGAAACTGAAAT
>CAVKJJ010000052.1:0-18392 GCA_963656685.1 bacterium
ATATATAGGCGTGCGCCAAGCGTTACAATTGGGTGTTCACTCATTATATATAGGGTGGTTCGGAAGAGCGAAGAAAATATTGCGATTTTCTTCGCTCTTCGCTCACCTTGCACTATCTTTGCATTCCAACCATAGACAACATACAAACACAATGGAAAAGATCATCACCGACCAAAACTTTGCAGAACTCGAAGCTGCAGGTCTCCCCTACGTATTGGATTTCTCCGCCACATGGTGCGGCCCCTGCAAAAAACTCGCACCCACAATAAAGGAACTCGCCGAAGAATATGACGGAAAAGTAAATGTAGGCATGTGCGATGTTGACGAATGCGAAGAACTCAGTTCTAAGTTCGGCATCCGCAACGTCCCCACCGTACTCTTCATCAAAAACGGCGAAGTGGTAAACAAACACGTCGGCGCAGCTCCCAAAAAGGACTTGCAACCCCTCTTTGAAGCATTGCTTTAAGAAACCCATTCACCCCATCAACCTAAAGCCTCAATCATGGCCTCAATAGACGACGAACTCCTTCAAGACGCACAAGACGATGCACGCGCCATCGCCTACATACACAACCATCTGCCACAAGAACTCCAGGAACGTTTCGACGACGACACACTCTACTACTTCCTTGACCTCATCATCGAATACTACGTAGAAAGCGGCATACTCGACACACCCGCCGACAAAGACGGATGCATAGAAATTGACGAAGAAGCCATCGCCGACTACTTGGAAAAAAAAGCCAAGAAGGAAAAGATGGGAAACTTCACCGCAGAAGAACTACTCTTCTTCGTACAAGCACAAATGGACTACGAAGACGAATTCGGCGAAGAATAAGCCACAAAGCGCCTTCCCCTACAAACACACAAGCCGGACAACAAAGCTCAAAAAGCAACGTTGTCCGGCCTTTTTTACGACCATTAGCAACAAGAAAAAGCTAAAAAAACAGCACAAAACGAGCAAAAAAGAAGAAGCTATGCTTGCCAAACCGCTGAAAAGTAGTACTTTTGCACGCCGATTATTATCTGGCGGCCCCAAACCGCCAACTCCGCAGCTTAATAGTCGCGCCTGATTCATTGGCCAAGACGCGATGGTTAGGTAAACGCTACGGAGAAAGATAAACATTAGTAGTTACACACATTTTCTAAAACAAACAAAAGTGGACACTTTAAGTTACAAGACCATTTCTGCTAACAAAGAGACCGCACAGAAAGAATGGGTCGTAGTAGACGCTACCGACCAAGTTCTGGGTCGCCTCTGCACCAAGGTTGCCAAACTGCTTCGCGGCAAGTACAAGCCCAACTTCACTCCGCACGTAGACTGTGGCGACAACGTTATCATCATCAATGCCGACAAGGTACGCCTCACTGGTAAAAAGTGGACCGATCGCGTATACCTCACCTACACCGGCTATCCCGGCGGTCAGCGCGAACACACACCCGCTTCCATCATGGCAAAGCCCAACGGTGCCGACAAACTCCTTCACCGCGTAGTGAAAGGCATGCTTCCCAAGAACCGTCTTGGCGCCAAGCTCCTCACCAACCTCTACGTTTACGAAGGTGCAGAGCACAAGCACGAGGCTCAGTCACCCAAGGCAATTGATATTAACCTCCTCAAATAAGCTTAGCAGTAATGGAAATGATTAATGCATTAGGCCGTCGCAAAAGCGCCATCGCCCGCATCTTCCTCACTGAAGGTACTGGCAAAATAACCATTAACAAGAGAGACCTCACTGAGTACTTCCCCTCTCCCATCCTGCAGTTCGTCGTAAAGCAGCCCCTCACACTCCTCGACGTGGCTGAAAAATACGACATCAAGGTTAACCTCTGCGGTGGTGGTTTCACCGGACAGAGCCAGGCACTCCGCCTCGCCATTGCCCGCGCACTCGTAAAAATCAACGCCGACGACAAGAAGGCCCTTCGCGCTGAAGGCTTCATGACACGCGATCCGCGTGCCGTTGAACGTAAAAAGCCGGGACGTCCCAAGGCTCGCCGTCGCTTCCAGTTCAGCAAACGTTAATTCTCGGCCGTTGCTGCTGGATAAACGTTTAGTATCTAAACCGGCAGGACTTGCAGATAAAGTAGCATAAGCAACTGCGACTACCCGCCGGCTGGTTGACGCTCCCGTTCCTCTTCAACTGGAAGGAACAACAAAAGGAGCTCACAACAACTCACAAGAAAGTAAACGAACAAAAAACAAATCACTAGAAATGTCTAGAACATCATTCGACACCCTTCTCGAAGCTGGTTGCCACTTCGGTCACCTCAAGCGCAAGTGGAACCCCGCCATGGCTCCCTACATCTTCATGGAGCGTAACGGCATCCACATCATCGACCTCCACAAAACTGTGGCTAAGGTAGACGAATGTGCAGAAGCACTCAAGGCAATCGCCAAGCAGGGCAAGCGTGTCCTCTTCGTAGCTACTAAGAAACAAGCAAAGCAGGTCGTAGCCGACAAGGCTTCGTCCGTTAACATGCCTTTCGTAACGGAACGCTGGCCGGGCGGTATGCTCACCAACTTCCCCACCATCCGTAAGGCTGTTAAGAAAATGGCCAATATCGACAAACTGATGAACGACGGAACTTACTCCAACCTCTCCAAGCGCGAGATTCTTCAGATCACTCGCCAGCGTGCCAAGTTGGAAAAGAACCTCGGTTCCATCGCTGACCTCACCCGCCTTCCCGCAGCCCTCTTCGTCGTTGACGTATGCAAGGAGCACATCGCAGTGAAGGAAGCTCAGCGCCTCGGTATCCCCGTATTCGGTATCGTCGACACAAACTCTGACCCCAACTCGGTTGACTACGTCATCCCCGCCAACGACGACTCTAACAAGAGCATCGAAGTAATCCTCGACGCACTCTGCGGCGCTATCGCAGAAGGCATCGAAGAGCGCAAGGCCGAAAAGGTTGACACTGAAGCCGCAGGCGAAGGCGAAGCTAAGCCCCGCAACAAGCGCACTTCCAAAGCTCGCGTAGAGAAGGAAGAAGCTCCCGCCGCAGAGGCAGAAACCGCTGCTGAATAATATCAGCAAAAACTAGAGTTCTTGGCTTTTAGTTCAACGTCAACGTTCAACGCTCCATTATCCAACATTTGAATAACAGGAAACTGAAACGTACGGGATTAAAAGCCCGGAACTCTTCTTCTTTTAAACAACAGAAACATCCATCTCAAAAACAATTCCACAACAATGGGAGTAGGATTAGAAGATATCAAAAAGCTCCGCGCCATGACCGGCGCAGGTCTCGGTGACTGCAAGAAGGCACTCGCCGAATCTAATGGCAACATCGAAGAAGCCATCGAAATCATCCGCAAGAAGGGCCAGGCCGTAGCCGCTAAGCGTTCCGACCGCGAAGCTGCTGAAGGCGCAGTCCTCGTAAAGAAGGAGAACGGCTTCGCTGCCATCATCGCCCTCAAGTGCGAAACCGACTTCGTTGCAAAGAACGCAGACTTCATCAAACTCGCTCAGGACATCCTCGACGCAGCTGTTGCAGCAAAGTGCAAGAGCCTCGACGAAGTGAAGGCTCTCCCCATGGGCGCACACACCGTAGCCGATGCAGTTACCGACCGCAGCGGTATCACCGGTGAAAAGATGGAGCTCGACGGCTACTGCTACCTCGAAGGCGACAACGTATCCGTTTACGACCACATGGGCCGCCACATGCTCTGCACCATGGTTCAGACCAACAAGGAAGCAGAAGAGCAGGCTCACAACGTAGCCATGCAGGTAGCTGCCATGAACCCCGTTGCCCTCAACGAAGCTAGCGTACCTGAAGAAGTAAAAGCTGAAGAACTCAAGGTTGCCATCGAAAAGACCAAGGAAGAACAGGTCAAGAAGGCCGTTGAAGCTGCTCTCAAGAAAGCCGGCTACAACCTCTACATCGCCGAAAGCGAAGAGCACCTCGAAGAAGGTATCCGCAAGGGTAACATCACCGCTGAAGACGCCGACAAGATTCGCGAACTGAAGAAGACCGTAGGCGAAGAGAAGGCTGCACACCTTCCCGAGCAGATGGTTCAGAACATCGCCAACGGACGTATGAACAAGTTCTACAAGGAATCTTGCCTCCTCAACCAGGAATACATCCAGGACAGCAAGATGTCTGTTGCCGACTACCTCAAGTCAACCGACAAGGAACTCACCGTAGTTGCTTTCAAGCGTTTCACACTCCGCGCTGAATAATCGCAGGCAACAACAAAAAGCCACATACAAGGACATGTTCCGCACACAAAGTGCGGTGCATGTCCTTTTTTCGTAATAATAAAGCTTGCGCCAAAGGTTTTTCGCACGCAGTTCGCTCACGTCTGCGAAAAAAAGCCTATCTTCGCAAAGGAAGAAGCGTAGCTTCACCACACTACGAAAGAAATTCGAAGAACAATCTAATTCCAACAAAGCAATGAAAAAGTACAATTTCGGTGCGGGACCGTCCATTCTCCCGCAAGAAGCAATGAAAGCAACGGCTGAAGCCTGCATCGAATTCGACGGTATGGGTCTTTCCCTTATGGAAATAAGCCACCGCACCAAGCAGTTCCAGGCCGTCATGGACGAAGCCCAGGCACTGTTCAAGGAACTCCTAAACATTCCCGAAGGCTACTCCGTCCTCTTCCTCGGCGGCGGTGCAAGCATGGAGTTCTGCATGGTCCCCTTCAACCTTCTCGAAAAGAAGGCCGCCTACCTCAACACCGGCGTATGGGCAAAGAAAGCCATGAAAGAAGCCAAGCTTTTCGGCGAAGTCGTAGAAGTAGCTTCCTCAGCCGATGCCAACTATACTTTCATCCCCAAAGACTACACCGTTCCCGCTGACGCCGATTACTTCCACGTCACCACGAACAATACCATCTACGGCACCGAGCTCCACACAGACCTAGATAGTCCCGTCCCCATGGTCGCCGATATGTCCAGCGACATATTCTCACGCCCCATCGACGTAAGCAAATACAACCTCATCTATGGTGGCGCACAGAAGAACCTCTCCATGGCCGGCGTAACCTTCGTTATCGTAAAAGACGAATGTCTCGGACACGTAAGCCGCGCTATCCCCACGATGCTCGACTATCGCACTCACGTAGAAAAGGGTTCCATGTTCAACACACCTCCAGTTGTCCCCATCTACTGCGCACTGCAGACACTCCGTTGGATCAAGGCACAAGGCGGCGTAAAGGAAATGGAGCACCGTGCACACGAGCGTGCAGACTTGCTCTATGCCGAAATTGACCGTAACCCGCTCTTCAAAGGAACAGCTGTCAAGGAAGACCGCTCACTGATGAACATCTGCTTCGTCATGGCCGACGAATACAAAGACCTCGAAGCTGAATTCCTTGAATTTGCCACGAGCAAAGGTTGCCACGGCATCAAGGGCCACCGCTCCGTAGGCGGTTTCCGCGCTTCATGCTACAACGCCATGCCCCTCGAAGGCGTGCAGACGCTCGTAGCTTGCATGCAGGAATTTGAAAAAGCTCATAAATAACCCCCCGTCGTACTGTCTGGCTTTCAAATAAGGAAGCCACCATAAAACGTCTGAATATGAAAGTATTGATTGCAACGGAGAAACCTTTTGCACCGGTTGCAGTAAGCGGCATAAAGGAAATCGTTTCCGAAGCCGGATACGAGCTCGCACTTTTGGAAAAATACACCGAACGACAAGAATTGCTCAACGCCGTAAAAGACGTTGACGCACTCATCATACGTTCCGACAAAGTGGACGCAGAAGTCATGGACGCAGCACCGCAGCTCAAGGTGGTGGTACGTGCAGGCGCCGGTTACGACAACGTAGATCTCGAAGCCGCAACGACCCACAACATCGTGGTGATGAACACCCCCGGCCAAAACGCCAACGCGGTGGCAGAACTTGTCATCGGCATGTTGCTCTACACCATCCGCAACCGATTCAACGGAACTTCCGGCACAGAGCTCATGGGCAAGAAAATCGGATTGATGGCCTTCGGAGCTGTGGCACAAAACGTGGCACGCATCGCCCATGGCTTGGGAATGGACATCTCTGCCTACTCCCCCATGGGACGTCCGCAGAAAATTATTGATGCTGGCTACCACGTTCACGAAGAACTCACCGACCTGTTCAAATACAACAACATCGTGAGCCTTCACATCCCTTCCACACCGCAAACCCGCGGAAGCATCGGCTACGACTTGGTTTCAAGCATGCGCAAGGATGCCATTCTGGTAAACACAGCGCGTCAGGACGTCATTGACGAAGAAGGACTTCTCCGCGCCATGACAGAGCGTACGGACCTTCGTTACGTCACCGACTTAAAACTCAAGGACCACGACCACGCAGTAGACCTTCTTGGTGACCGCTACTTGTTCACGCCCAAAAAGATGGGTGCCCAAACCAAAGAGGCCAACATCAACGCCGGACTGGCAGCAGCTCGCCAAATCGTGGAGTTCTTCCAAAACGGCGACAAGCGTTTCCAAGTCAACAAGTAAGGCGGGGCTGCCTACGTGCAAGTCCATTCTAACTAACGACTGAATTATGATATGCGAATTTGGAAATATGAGAAAAGCTGGCGTAACGCATGAGAGCACACGATACCCCGCTCTTTGCATTAGAACGCAACTAAATACAAACTCATATTGCCAAATTCGCATTTTAATTTCAAATCATAAAAAGAGGCGATGACGTCTACTGCGCCAAAAGCCTTTCTAACCTCAAGACCCGAATCCCATGCCAAAGATAAAACCATTCAAAGGACTTCGTCCACCCAAAGCCTTGGTAGAAAAGATAGAAAGCCGCCCCTACGACGTGCTCTCTTCAGAAGAAGCCCGTGCTGAAGCTGGCGACAACGAAATGTCGCTCTACCACATCATCAAGCCAGAAATTAACTTCGACGCAGACACGAGCGAATACGACCCGCGCGTGTACGAAAGCGGTGCTGAGCAGTTCAAGAAGTTCCAAGCCAACTATTGGCTCATTCAAGACCAGAAAGACTGCTACTACCTCTATGCCCAGACCATGAACGGCAAGACGCAATATGGTTGGGTTGTATGCGCCAGCGTGGCGGACTACATGCAAGGTGTTATCAAGAAGCACGAACTCACACGTTCCGACAAGGAAGAAGACCGCATGAAACACGTGCGCAGCACGCAAGCGCACATGGAACCCGTGTTTCTCGCCTTCCATCCGCGCGAAGCGTTGTTGAAACTGAGAAAGAAATATGCCGCCAAGGAACCCGAATACGACTTTGTAGCTCCCGTCGACGGTTTCCGTCACCAGTTGTGGATTGTTTCCGATCCTGCCGACCAAGCAGTCATCACAAAGGAATTTGCCGCAATGGACAGCCTCTACATAGCCGACGGTCATCACCGCTCTGCCGCTGCGGCACTCGTTGGTGACGAAATGGCGCGCGCCAAGACCTACACCACGGGCGATGAGGAATTCAACTACTATATGGCCGTGTGCTTCCCCTCTGACGAACTTACCATTCTCGACTACAACCGCGTAGTCAAAGATCTCAATGGCATGACGGACGAAGAGTTCCTCCACACTTTGGAGAAGAATTTCACGGTAGAAAAGAAAGGCGCTGCCCCCTACCGCCCCGCCCGCCAACACGAATTCTCGCTCTATTTAGGCGGAAACTGGTACGCCCTCACGGCAAAGGAAGGAACATACGATGCCACCGATCCCATTGGCGTGCTTGACGTAGACATTTCCTCGCGGCTTATCCTCAACGAGCTGCTCAACATCACCGACTTGCGCAAAGACAAGCGCATCGACTTCGTTGGCGGTCTGCGCGGTTTGGAAGAACTCCAGCGCCGCGTCGACTCGGGCGAAATGCGCATGGCCTTGGCGCTCCATCCCGTCAGCATGGACCAAATCATGAACATTGCCGACTCTGGCAACATCATGCCGCCCAAAGCCACCTGGTTCGAACCCAAACTCCGCAGCGGCCTTGTCATCCACAAGTTCAGCGACGATTAAACACAAAAGTTCCTGATTCACGATTGCTCCAAATCTATGGAGCAACTATGAATTTGGAACTTTTTGAATCTAGGGGAATCGTTCTTAGTCCTATAAAAAGCCACCTGAATCCATTCAGAGCAACATCACCTACATTATCCAGATTAACCAACAAAGATCGTATATGGAAAAATTAATTTTGTCCGGATTTTTTATTTCTCTAATTTTGTTCTCTTGTGATAGTAATTCCAAAAATAAAGAAGGAGAACAACAGGAGCACAAACAAAATTATATAATAAACAATGAAGAAGATACTGGTAAGTATGGGGAAGGAACTTATATCAATACTGGTACTACAAGAATATGTCCATATTGTGGTGCAAGAGTACATCGTGATAACATAATTCACGGGTATAATGGAGAATGTTTAAAAACACAATCAAATGATGGAAATAATGGAAACCAATATGGCGAGGGTTATGATCAAGGTCAAGAAGATGCCAAAAATGGATTAGAATCAAACCCTTCCAGATATGGTGGAAATGGTCAGTTTGACAAAGGCTACGAAGATGGATACAACGGCTACTAAATGGATTGTCGCTCATGTAGTCTGTTATGACTTAAGTTTACGCCAAGAATTTTTTGAATCGGCTCATTCTATACAAAAAGAGAATGCCTCAGCCAAGAACAGATAGACACGTTGTCATAAATAAAACCCATATACGCAAATTGGCAAAGAATCATGCAAATGCGAGCATGGTTCTTTGCCAATTTGCGTTTGTGGTGCCTACTGAAATTGCCGAAAAACTTATTTATCGCGCCGCGGATAGGCAAATCGTTGTTAGAAAGTGCTACTTTTGCTTGTTCTTAGTTAGGAAGAACCGTGGCAAGGACTTTTTGCTTCACAGTTTTTTCCTGTCGTCGAACACGGAAATGCAAAAGAAATGCTGACTTCACACCACTTAAATAAACTCATATACACTAGCGCCCTGCTTCTTTCGTTCTTTTTCTTCAAAGCAGGTTGTGTTTTTGGTCAAGAAACGAGGAGCGATGTTACTGAACGGATAAACGCTTACGTTTCGGCCTATAAAGTGAACGGATACACGCCGAGCAACCGTATGCGCGCTGACTCCGTAAGGATAAACGAAGAGGCACACGCCCTTTCCGTTTTTGTTAACGAGGCTTTCTCCTCGCAACCTTTCACGCCGCAGTCCGTACAGAACATTTACAACGGCATTCAGCGCAGTCTGCCCACTCCTTACAACACGTTTCGCCTGAGCATCTACAGTCCGAAAGGGAAACTCATCGAAGACCTCGTGCCAAACATCTTGCGCGAAGACAAAGCCGATGCGAATCGTCTTTGGGGCAAGACTTCCTATACGGGCAATACTTGGGTTAGCAATACGTCGCTCCCCTATAATACGAACAAGGGCCTCAACGGCCGACATCTTTTTATTTGGCCAAGCCACGGTCGCTACTTCAAGCAAGGCAGTTGGCAGTGGCAACGTCCCTATCTCTACTGCACTACAGAGGACCTCTTCACCCAATCGTTTGTTTACCCCTTCCTTTTTCCCATGTTGGAAAAAGCCGGAGCTGTGGTCTGCTCACCGCGCGAACGCGACGTGCAGACCCATATGTGCGTAGTGGACAACGACTCGCCCACACGCCAGGGAACTTATGCCGAAGGCGCTGCCGACGATGGTAAGTGGACTACCTCGGGTGAGGGCGAGGGGTTCAAAATGCCTTATGGTTTGCTGAACGACAGTACCTATCCTTTTAAAGAAGGAACGTACCGCATGGCCCCCGCCGTGAATCGTAAGAACCGATTGTCGTGCGCCGTTTGGACGCCCGACATTCCCGCCACGGGGCGCTATGCCGTCTACGTGAGTTATGCCACACGCGCCAACAGCGTGAACGATGCCCATTACTCGGTGTTCCACAAAGGTGGACGCACAAACTTCGTGGTAAACCAACAGATGGGCGGTGGCACGTGGGTATACCTCGGCACGTTTGAGTTCGAAAAGGGAAGTTCTTCGCAAGGTAAAGTGATGCTGACGAACCAAAGCGACTGCCGTGGAGTAGTCACTGCCGACGGTGTGCGTTTCGGCGGTGGTTTTGCGCAAAACGAGCGCGGCGAGGCAGGCACGAGCGGACTCCCCCGTTTCCTGGAAGCCGCACGATATCACGCACAGTTCTGCGGACTTCCCGACACACTCTTCAACACCGAGCAAGGCCTCAACGACTACAACGACGACCTTCGCGTACGCGCCAATATGCTCAACTACATGGGCGGCCGTAGCGCATACATTCCCGCCGACTGTGGACTTGGCGTTCCCTTCGAACTCTCGCTGGCGCTCCACAGCGATGCCGGTACACGTCCCCAAGGGCAAATATACGGTTCGCTGGCCATCTGCACCACAAAGACCGGAATGGCCGACGAAGCGAACACCGACGAAGCGAACACCGACAGCCAGCACACTCCCTCCTACCCCTCCGGACTTTCGCGCATGGCTTCGCAGGACTTTGCCGGACTTCTTCTGAACAATCTGACGACGGACCTAAGCCGCGACTTTTCCATGAACTGGACACGCCGCGAACTTTGGGATCGCAACTATGCCGAAACGCGCATGCCCGACGTACCGTCAGCCATTCTAGAAATGCTTTCGCACCAGAACTACGAAGACATGAAATACGGGCACGACCCGCTCTTCAAGTTTTCCCTTGCACGTTCGGTTTACAAATCCATACTCCGCTACGTCAACTTCATGCACGGCACAAAGGACGTAGCTGTAGAACCGCTCCCCGTCCATGCCTTCAGCGCCACGCTCTCGGCCGACGGCAGCAGCGTGCGTCTGCAGTGGAAGGCGACGAACGACGAGGCAGAACCTACTGCGCGCCCCACCTCTTATGTAGTCTACACCAAGACGGACACGGACGACTTCGACAACGGCCAGAACATCGGTGCTGCCTCTTCCTACACCATGCCCATAAGTGCCAACAAGCAATACAGTTTCCGCATTACGGCGGTCAACGCCGGCGGCGAGAGTTTTCCATCCGAAACGCTCAGCGTCATGTACGTGCCTTCTGCCAAGCGACGCATACTTTTGGTCAATGGCTTCACCCGCGTGAGCGGTCCGGCATGGGTGGAGAGAAACGACAGTCTAGGCTTTGATTTGAAAGAAGACATTGGCGTGCCATATCTTTACACCACATCTTTGGCTGGCGAACAGCGCAACTTCTCATCTCCCAGCGTTTCGGCTAGTGCGGGCCACTGCGGCAACGAACTGATGGGCAAGACCTTTGCCGGCAACACGTTCGACTATCCCGTTGCCCACGGCAAGGCCATTGCGCAAAGCGGCCATTACAGTTTCGATTCTGCCAGCCGCGAAGCCTTCGAGCAATCCGACTTCTCGCTCACGGCCTACGCTGCCATCGACTACATTGGCGGCCTCGAAGCCGACAAAGCCTACAATCTTCGTTCCTTCTCGGCTTTTCCCGCTGCTACGCGCAAGCGCCTTACCGCTTATTTGAAAGACCAAGGTGGTGCGCTACTTGCCAGCGGTGCTTACCTCGCCTCCGACGCTTCGGCCGATAAGAGCGGTACGGAGTTCTTGGAAAATGTACTGAAATGCCGCTTTGACGGACGCTTGCTTTGCGACACGTGCCAAAGCGTGACGGGACTCAACACGCAGTTCGACATATTCCGCCAACCCAGTGCCGAACACTACGCTGCGCAGCACCCCGATGCCGTGTTGCCCGCTCCAGGCAAAGCCTTTTCGCTCTTTGCCTACGGCAACGGACAAGGCGCCGGCGTAGCCTTCAAGGGCCGAACCTACCGCACGGCGGTGATGACCTTCCCCTTCGAATGCATCCGGTCGGCCGAAGTTCGTGGCAAAGCCATGGGAGCCTTGCTAGACTTCCTCACTAAAAAAGAATAGTTACACACACCATAAGAATACTACACACTCACCATATGCAAAACGGATTTATAAAAGTGGCAGCTGCCGTACCCGCTGTGGCGGTGGCGGACTGCGCCTTCAATACGGAGCAAGTGGAGAACATGATGCTGAAAGCCGAAGCTGCCGGAGCGAGCATCGTCTGCTTGCCCGAACTTGCCATCAGCGCCTACACTTGCCAGGACCTGTTTCAGCAGCAAACGTTGCTCGACCAAGCCGAAGCATCGCTGCTTAAACTCATAGAATTCAGCCGCAACCTCAGCGTGGCAGCACTCGTGGGTGTGCCCATAGCCTACGGCAGCACGCTCTACAACTGCGCTGCCGTCATCCAGCGCGGAAGCATCCACGGACTCGTGCCTAAAACGTACATTCCCAACTATAAGGAGTTTTACGAAAAACGCTGGTTCGCTTCTGCCCGTACCCTCCCCGAGGATGTCAACATCCACTTTTGCGGACAGACCGTTCCGCTCAGCGCCAATCTGCTCTTCGAAACTGCGCGCTGCACCTTCGGCATAGAACTCTGCGAAGACCTCTGGTCACCTCTGCCCCCGTCAACGCACCTTGCCCTCTCGGGTGCCGACATCATCTTTAACCTCAGTGCGAGCAACGAACTCATCGGCAAAGCCGGCTACCTGCGTTCCCTTGTTCAAGGACAAAGCGCACGCCTCATCAGCGGCTACGTCTATGCCGGCTGTGGATATGGCGAGAGCACGCAGGACATCGTGTTCAGCGGACGCGCCTTCATCTGCGAGAACGGCCATATGCTTGCAGAAGCCGAGCGATTCACCATGAAGGAGCAGATGATTGTGAGCGAAATAGACGTGGAACGCCTTCGTGCCGAGCGTCGCATGAACACCACGTTTGCCGACTGTGCCGCCACCGACCTCGCCCCGCGTCCCCGCGTGGTAGAACTTGAGCCGGTCACAAGCAACGTGCCCTTTACGCTCACCCGTCCCATCGATGCCCATCCTTTTGTGCCCGAAGGCGAAGAACTCAACATGCGCTGCGAAGAAATTCTCTGCATACAGAGCGAAGGCCTTGCGCGCCGCATTGAGCACACTCACGCACAGACGGTGGTCATCGGCATCAGTGGCGGACTCGACTCCACGCTGGCGCTCCTCGTGGCTGTTCACGCCTTCGACCGCCTGGAGCGCGACCGCCGCGGCATTGTGGGCATCACCATGCCCGGCTTCGGCACCACGGACCGCACCTACACCAACGCCGTGAACCTCATGAAGGAACTTGGCGTGACCATCCGCGAGATAAGCATTGCCGATGCCGTGACGCTCCACTTCCGCGACCTCGGGCACGACATCAACGTGCACGACCTGACGTACGAAAACTCGCAGGCACGCGAGCGCACACAGATCCTGATGGACGCTGCAGGCCAGATGGGCGGCTTCGTAGTCGGCACGGGCGACCTCAGCGAGTTGGCACTCGGTTGGGCTACGTACAACGGCGACCACATGAGTATGTACGGTGTGAACGCATCCATCCCCAAGACGTTGGTGAAGCACCTCGTGAAGTGGGCTGCCAACAACATGGCGGACGAAGCGTCACGCACCACGCTGCTCGACATCGTTGCCACTCCTGTCAGTCCGGAACTCCTTCCTGCCGACGAAGCGGGAAATATTTCGCAGGTGACGGAGGACCTCGTAGGTCCTTACGAACTCCACGACTTTTTCCTCTACAACACGCTGCGCTATGGTTTCCATCCGCAAAAGATTTTCTACTTGGCTTGCCATGCCTTCAACGGTCGCGGCAACGGCACGCAGTTCAGCGAAGAAGTGATTCGCAAATGGTTGCGCACGTTCTTCCGCCGCTTCTTCAGTCAGCAGTTCAAGCGTTCGTGCTTGCCGGACGGTCCGAAAGTGGGAAGTTGTTCCCTCTCGCCGCGCGGCGACTGGCGCATGCCTTCCGACGCACAGTCCAGAGCTTGGCTTGCAGAACTGGAAGAGGAGGGCGAGGCGTGAAGCCTCGCAAATGTGCAAATGTGCAAATGTGAGAATGTGCAAATGAAAGATACATGTATACGCTTATGAAGCTAGGCATTGCGATTTTGCACATTGGTATGTTTGCCGTATAGAGCGTAACGTCAGAGACGTGACCCCCCATGCGCTTGCGACTTCATTTGCCGTGTAGAGCGCGACGTTTTGAAAACGTCGCCCCCATGGCTCACCCTTGCACATTCGCACATTTGCACATTTGCACATTTGCATATTTGCACATTCATCTTATGGCCTCCCTATTAGACATACAACACTTGAGCAAGCGCTTCGGTGCGCTTGAACTCTTTCACGACATAAGTTTCTCCGTCAGCGAAGGCGAGAAAGTAGGACTCATTGCCCGCAACGGTACGGGCAAGAGCACGCTGCTCAGCATCCTTGCTGGCGAGGAGGACTACGAAGAAGGCAGCATCGTCACCAAACGCGATGCCCGCATCGCCATACTCCGTCAGTCGCCGAAGTTCGACCCCACACAGAGCGTCATCGACGCCTGTCTCGGAGCTTGCGGCGACCTTTCGGGCCTCATCAGCCGTTACGAGACGTGCCTTGCCACACCTGGCAACCCCGGACTCTCCGAACTCATCGACGAGATGGAGCGCAACGGAGCGTGGGACCTTGAACAACGCGCCAAGCAGGTGCTCTCGCGTCTGCACATCGACCACTTCATGCAGCCCGTGGGCGAACTCTCCGGCGGGCAGCTCAAACGAGTGGCGCTTGCCAACGTACTGCTTGCCGACCCAGACCTCTTGGTACTCGACGAACCCACCAACCACCTTGACCTCGAGATGATTGAATGGCTTGAGGACTACCTGCGCCGCACCACCAAGGCGCTGCTTATGGTCACGCACGACCGTTACTTCCTCGACAACGTGTGCCACTCCATCCTCGAACTCGACGACCAGGGACTCTATACCTACTCCGGCAACTACGCCTACTATCTTGAGAAACGCAGCGAACGCATAGCGGCACAGAACGCCAACATAGCCCGCGCCAAGAATCTCTACCGCACGGAACTCGACTGGATGCGCCGCATGCCCTGTGCGCGTGGCACGAAGGCGCGCTACCGCAAGGAGGCTTTCTACGAACTCCAGCAGCGCGCCAAGCAGCGCCGCGAGGAGCGCACCGCACGCCTTGAAGTGAAGAGCGGCTACATCGGCAGCAAGATTTTCGATGCGGAATACGTGAACAAAGCCTTCGCCCTACCCTCTCCCACGGCGGACGGAAAAACGGAGAAAGTTATTCTCCACGACTTCTGCTACACCTTTGCGCGCTACGAGAAGATGGGCATCGTGGGTGGTAACGGCACGGGCAAAAGCACCTTCATCAAACTCCTCCTCGGTCTTGCCAAACCCGACTCGGGACGCTTCGTCGTGGGCGAGACGGTGCGCTTTGGCTACTTCTCGCAGGAGGGCATGGAGTTCAACGAGAACGACAAGGTGATTGATGCGGTGCGCAAACACGCCGAGTACATTGACCTTGGCGAAGGCCGCCACCTCACTGCCATGCAGTTTCTCACCCATTTCCTTTTCCCGCCCGAAAGGCAGATGGACTACATCTACAAACTCAGTGGCGGCGAGCGTCGTCGCTTGCAGCTCTGCACGGTGCTGATGAAGAATCCCAACTTCCTCGTGCTCGACGAACCTACCAACGACCTTGACATTGCCACGCTCCAGATTCTGGAAGAATACCTTCAGGACTTCCGCGGCTGCGTCATCGTGGTGAGCCACGACCGCTACTTCATGGACCGCGTGGTGGACCACTTGCTTGTGTTCAAAGGCGAGGGCGTGATAGACGACTTCCCCGGCAACTACTCTGAGTACCGCGAATGGCAAGGACTGAAAGAGTCGGAAGAACGCGAAGAGAAAGCACAGGCGAAGGCCGCTGCGCCCGCCGCTCCGAAGGCCAACACCTGGGGCGGAGAAAAGAAGCGCCGCCTCTCGTTCAAGGAAAAGCAAGAACTCGCCGCGCTCGAAGAAGCCATAGCGAAACTGGAAGAAGAGAAACAGACTATAGAAACCGCCCTCTGCTCCGGCACGCTGTCCGTTGACGAACTCACCGAAAAGAGCAAACGCCTGCCACTACTGGAGGAAGAACTCGACGAGAAGAGCATGCGGTGGTTGGAACTGAGCGAGATTGAGGGATAAAGACATATTTCTATTCTATGCAACCATTAGCAGAACGCATGCGTCCCACGACGCTCGATGAATATATCGGCCAACGACACCTCGTTGGCCCTGGTGCCGTGTTGCGCAGCATGATAGATACCGGGCACATTGCGTCCTTCATCCTTTGGGGGCCTCCGGGCGTGGGAAAGACTACGCTCGCCAAGATTATTGCCCACCGACTCGACACGCCTTTCTATACGCTCTCGGCCGTGAGCAGCGGTGTGAAGGACGTGCGCGAGGTGATAGAGCGCGCGGGGAAGGAACGCTTCTTCTCGCAACAAAGCCCCATACTTTTCATCGACGAAATACACCGTTTCTCCAAGTCGCAGCAAGACTCACTGCTCTCTGCCGTAGAGACAGGGCGCATCACGCTCATCGGCGCAACGACGGAGAATCCCTCGTTCGAAGTGATACGTCCGCTCCTCTCGCGCTGCCAAGTCTACGTGTTGAAAAGCCTGGAGAAGGACGACTTGCTCGAACTTACCAACCGTGCACTGACGCAGGACGTAGTGCTCAAGGAGCGCCACATCGAACTGCGCGAACCGGAAGCGCTACTACGCTACAGCGGTGGCGACGCGCGTAAGTTGCTCGGCATTCTCGACCTCATCACTACGGCTTCTACCGACGACCCTCTCGTCATAGACAACCACACCGTGACGGAACGCCTGCAGCAGAATCCTTTGGCTTACGACAAGGAAGGCGACATGCACTACGACATCATCTCGGCCTTCATTAAAAGCATACGCGGAAGCGACCCCGACGCCGCCATCTACTACTTGGCGCGCATGATAGAGGGCGGCGAGGACCCCAAGTTCATTGCCCGCCGCCTGGTCATCTCTGCCGCCGAGGACATCGGACTTGCCAACCCCAACGCCTTGCTCCTTGCCAACGCGGCGTTCGACGCAGTGGCTAAAATAGGTTGGCCCGAGGGCCGCATTCCCCTTGCCGAAGCCACCGTATACCTCGCCACGAGTCCGAAGAGCAATTCGGCGTATGCTGCCATCAACTCGGCTTTGGAAGTTGTACGCGCCACGGGCAACCAGCCCGTTCCGCTCCACATCCGCAATGCGCCGACTAAGCTCATGGCCGAACTGGGCTACCACGACGGCTATCTCTATCCGCACGACTATCCAAACCACTACGTGCCGCAGCAATACCTGCCCGACGAACTTCGCAACACCGTCTTCTACCAACCTGCCGACAATGCCGCAGAACAAAAAACGGCGGCACGGCTCGCAGAGTTGAAGAAGCGAGGATAATGTATTATAACCCACAAATCCCCATAGAAAAATGAAAAACATCGCACTCTCCCACTTACGCTGCGCCACGTTGGCGTTGCTACTTGGTGCTACGGCAATGTCTGCCACCGCTACCACGACAACTGCTGCCGACGAACCGCAGGCAAAGAAACTGAAACTCGTTTGGGAAGACAACTTCGACACCGACGGACCGCTCAACCCCGACCATTGGGACTACGAACGCGGCTTTGTGCGCAACCGCGAAGTGCAGTGGTACCAACCGCAGAACGCCGTGTGCGAGAACGGTTGCCTGGTCATCACGGCCAAGAAAGAAATGATCAGCAACAACGCCTACGACGCTGCTTCCAAGGACTGGCGCTACAACCGCAAGGAGGCCAACTACACCTCTGCCTCCGTCATCACCAAAGGACGCCACTGGCTCCACTACGGCCGCATGGAAGTGCGCGCCAAGATACCTGTGACGGACGGTTCGTGGCCCGCCATCTGGTGTTTGGGCAACAAAGAGGTGAACGGTCCGTGGCCCGCTTGTGGCGAGGTGGACATACTGGAATTCTACACACACGACATACTTGCCAACACGGCTTGGTCCGACAAGCAAGGCGGCAGCGTGTGGAACGCCAAGCACATACCCTTCACCCACTTCACCGAGCGCGACAGCCTTTGGGCTGAGAAGTTCCACACCTGGCGCATGGACTGGGACAGCCTTGCCATACGCATCTATCTCGACGACGAACTGCTGAACGAAACGGACCTCAGCCGCACCATGCAACCCGTGGGCGACTTCTGCCGCGTGGAGAATCCGTTCCGTACGCCGCTCTACCTCATCCTCAACCTTGCGCTCCGCGCCTCGGATGGCATTGACGAAAAGTTCTTCCCCCTCCGCTACTACATCGACTACGTCCGCTTCTACGAGTGGGAATAAGCTGATGCGAGGTTTGCGTGCGTAGCGCATGAAGGTGCAACGCGTGGAGGTGCAACGCGTGGAGGTGCAACGCATGGAGGTCACGTCTCTGACGTGACTGATGAGCGCGAAGATACAAGGCGCAGCACGCAAAAGCCTCCGTGAGGCCGTGTAGAGCGTCACGTCAGAGACGT
>CAVKJJ010000053.1:0-5673 GCA_963656685.1 bacterium
TGTAGAGCGCGACGTTTTGAAAACGTCGCCCCCATAGCTAGCACGCAGAAGCCTCTGTGAGGCGCCAGCACGCAGAAGCCTCCGTGAGGCCAGGTGACAGGTGACGGCAGGTTGTACAAACTTCGGTGTATACGCGCGCGTATGGGGCGCTGCTTGAGTTGTGGGCCGCTTGTCAACTCAGCACAACAGGAATGATGACGGAGAGAAAAATTGCGGATGTATTTCTGTAATACGAAAAATAAAATGCTTACCTTTGCACCGGCTACGGCGAGGACAATTTACAGAACCACCTTTTATAGAATCCCCCTTTATAGAATCACCATAGAATCACCCCGAAAAACAAGAAGCCCAATGTACGCACTGGTAGACTGCAACAGCTTTTTTTGCTCCGTGGAAAGAGTGTTCCATCCCGGACTGGCGAACCGCCCCGTATGTGTGCTCTCGAGTAACGACGGGTGCATCGTGGCGCTTACGCCCGAAGCAAAGGCTGTGGGGCTTCACAGGGGTGATCCCATCTTTAAAGTGCGCCACATCGTGGAGGCCCACCGCGTGGAGGTGTTTTCCGGCAATATGTATCTCTACGCTGCCATGAGCCGCCGCGTGACGAACATACTCCGCAAGTCCGTACTCCGGGTGGACAACTACAGCATAGACGAGAGCTTTTGCGACCTGCGGGGCTACGAACGCTTCTACAACCTGACGGACTACATGCGCACCGTGGCAGAGCGCATCAGGCTATGGACCGACATCCCTGTCAGCGTAGGCATAGCCCCCACCAAGACGTTGGCAAAGATGGGGAGCAAGTTTGCCAAGAAACATCGCGGCTACCGAGGAGTGTGCGCCATCGACACGGAAGAGAAACGGCGCAAGGCCCTCTCCTTGTTCGAACTTTCCGACGTGTGGGGCATAGGTCTTCAGAATCTTTTGAAACTCAACTACTTCGGCATACACACCCCGCTCGAGTTTGCCGACAAAAGCGAGTCGTGGGTGCGTAGCCACTTCTCCAAGCCCGGCGTGCAGACCTGGCTCGAACTCAACGGACATCCCTGCATAGACACCACGGAGGTGAAGCGCCACAAGACCATCTGCACGAGTCGCAGCTTTGGGCAGATGGTCAGCGACTTACCTTCGCTACGCGCTTCCGTCGCCACGTTTGCCGCCAGTTGTGCCAACAAACTTCGCGGGCAAGGGTCGGTGGCCCGCACAGTGGTGGTGTTTCTCAGCAGCAACAGTTTTCGCGAGGACCTCCCGCAGTACCAAAACGCGGCCACCGCTACGCTCCCCGTCGCTACGGCCGACAATCTGGAAATCACCTCCGCTGCCCTCCGTCTGTTGGAGCAAATCTATCGCCCCGGTGTCCACTACAAGAAGTCGGGCGTGGTGCTGACCGACATCACGGTGGCATCCCCTTTCACGCAGGACCTTTTCGATCCCGTCCCCAACCGCCTGCAGCGCATGCAACTGATGAAGACGCTCGACCGCCTCAACCAGCGTTACGGCCTAAAGACCGTGAAACTCGCCGTGGAAGGCGAGAAGGAGCAGGCATGGAAAGTGAAGAGCGCCCACCGCAGTCCCAACTACCTGACCGACTTCAGCGACATCCTCACCGTGAAGGTTTAGGTCGTGGGGCAAAAGCCTCGCCTTCGGCTAAAAACTACTGCGCATTACAATCATTACTTAAAAGAAAAAAACGCAAGCATAAAGTGCTGTTCTATATCATTTTGCTACATTTGCAATCGTTAATGGTGCTACATCTCTTTTTCTTACACCGTAGCACATGTCCAACGATAGAAACCAAACAGACTACTGATATGAGCAAATCTACCTCTTTGTTCTCCTTTGTCGTAGCCGCTGCACTCACCACGGCAGCACCGCTGACGGCACAAACAGCAAGCCGCACCATAGGCACGAAGCCCCTCGCGTCATGGAAGTCGCGCATTGCACAACACGCACCCGTGGGCGGTCTCGCGCTTTGGAAAGACGGACAACACGCTCCCGTCATGGCCCGCATGACTCCCAACGGTGCCTCCTTCACGAAAGCCTCCCTTACCCCCAAGTCCGTACAGACGCTCGCCGACACACAGGACGGAACGACCACCCTTCCCCAATCCACAGGGTGGGGTATGCTCGAAGGTCCTGACGGAAAGTCGTGGTTCTACACACAGAACTATACCACCAACTCTTCGGGCTACTACGCCTCGTCGACAATCACCGTCTTCGATGCTTCGCATAAGGAAATGGGCACCATCACCTTCAACGTGCCCGACGGACAGACGGTCAACTACATTCAGCCCTATGGCACACTCACGAAGAAATTCTTTGACCGCGACGACAAGTCGTACGAAGTGACCGTCTACGTTCATGCCATCGGCGAGAACTACACCAACCTCAATACCATCTACGTATATCGCCTCGACGGCACGCTCGTCAGCAGTTACGAAGCTAGCAGCAGTGTGCTTGTAGACGCGTCCACCAATGCCTGGACCACCTACCAGCGCATGGCAGTGCTCGACACCGACGAAGCCGACGAGAACGACAGCCTCAGCATCAACATACTCCGTCCCGCCTCGTGGGGGTCGGACGCGGCAACCGTGGACCACACCTTTAAGCTCCATGCCGACGACACGAACTACGCCTTCGGCACCTATTTCAACGCTTACGTCACCGACGACAACACGCCCTACTACGTCACAGCCTCCTACACCGGCGAGTACGTCACCGGCTACGACAGCGACGAGAACCCCATCATCAACTCCGACGTAAAATATCGCATCACCGCCTACGACAAGGACTACACCCAAGTGGCCCAGATAGAAGTGCCCATCGTCAAGCCCGAAAGCAGCTACATGCGTATGGCCGGTTTCGGTGTGCTCGGCGGCAAGGACCTCAGCAAGGGTTTCTACACCAAAGACGGCGACTTCAACTTCGTCGTAACCTTTGTGGACTACATCGTTTCGTCTGACGACTACGTCTACACCTTCCAGGTTTACAACTCCAAAGGTGAACTCGTCAAGACCATTGCCGAGAACGTAGACCAGTGGTCCACGCTCAACGACATTGCCGGCCAAGAAGAACAGGTGGCATTCTTTAAAACCGTCAACAGCGCCGTGGAAGTCCACATGGTAGACCTTCCCAGTTGCACGGAACAGGCCGTCATTCCTTCCTACATCGACGGCAACCTCATATCCACCACGCTAAACCGCGTGCCTACGGGCAACACCTACCAGTATCTCATCAGCATGGGACAGAGCGCTTCGGACGACGAGGGTAACGTCATTGCCCGCATCGGTTGGTACGCCAAAGACCTCACGCCCACAAAGATGACGAGTTTCAACCTCGGTCAGAACGGTGAGTACTTCACGCCTTATCTCAGCTCCGACGGCCTCGATCCCTATCTCGTCAACACCGACAGCCAGCGCGAATTCATCTACATTGCCAAAATGGCGCGCGGGGACGGTTCCAACAAAGTGGACAACGTGCTCGTGGTAGCTTCGGAGGACGGAACGCCCATCCGCACCTACCGCGGCGACGACAACATGAGCTACTACTCCGGCGCCATAGCCAACTACGGCACCAGTGCACCCGAACTCTTCGTGGCCTACGCCTACTCCGACGACGACCGTTACGGACAGTACAAACTCGACTTCCACAGTCTTCCCTTCGAACGCTTCACGCAGGGCGGCGACGGTACGGCTGAGAATCCCTATCTCATAGCCACTGCGGGCGACCTCGTGCAGATGCATGCCCTCCCCGCATCGACGTGCTACCGTATGACTGCCGACGTGGACATGGCCACCGTGCCCAATGCGTGGACACCGCTCGAAAGCTACAGCGGACAGTTCGACGGCGACGGCCACAGCATCGCCAACCTTCGCATCGAAGACTCTTCCTACCGTGTAGGTTTCGTGTCCTCCATGCTCAACGGCGCTACGGTGAAGAACGTAAACTTCGTCACCCCCACAATAAATATCCAAAGTCAGAACGCCTACTGCGGCGTAGTGGCAGGCGATGCCCTCGGTGCCACCTTCGACAACGTTCATGTGGCAGGTGCCAAAATCAACGACGCAACAGTAAAAGTTTCGGCTTCTGTCGGCGGACTGGTCGGATGCGCTTCGCTCAACAGCGCCTTCACGTCGTGCTCGTTCATTAACGGTGGCGTGTTTACTGATGCAAGTCCCTTAGGCGGCATCGTGGCCGACCTTCGCACGTCAAGTTCCGTGAAGGCCAGCGTGGTGAAAGCCGTCCTCATCGGTAACAATACCATCGGTGGCATCGCTGGTTTCACCGACCGCGATGTCAACATCAGCAACTGCCACGCAGATGTGGAACTCAATGGTTTGAACACCATTGGCGGCATTGTGGGCGACAACAACTCCCGCGGACTGGTGACAAACTGCTATGCCGAAGGAACAATCGCGGCCTCGGGCGGTACGCATACCTACGATGACGTGGTCATGAATGATCCTGTAAAGGTGGGCGGCATTGTAGGTTCGCTCACACCGCTTTACACTTCTACCACTACGACCACTTACCCCGTACAAAACTGCGTTTCGGCATTCGCCGCAATACAAGTGCCTGATTATGCTGTGACGGACAACGACTCCGCCAACACCGTGCACCGCATTGTGGGTTACAGCTACGTTAACGACAATCCGAAGGCAAGCGAAGGCTACATCAAAGACAATTACGCTACAGCCTCCACACTGCTCAACGGTAAGCAATGGTCGTTCCCGACCGCTCCCGCCGCCACTTCGACCGACGGTGCTACGCTCGACGACGCCAACGTGACAAGCAGTTACTTCAACACCTCGCTTGGCTACACTTACGGCTCCACGGCCGACCAGCCCTGGAAGGCTTCGGACAAGCTCCCGCTTCTCTACTTTGAGAACCAAGCGCTCTCTCTTACGCTCAGTACCAATGCGCTCATGATTCCCGAAGAAGGCACTGCCACGCTCTTAGCCACGCTCTTTGGTGTGAGCGAACTCACGGACGCTATCACGTTCGAAAGTTCCAATCCCGTGCTCTGCAACGTGAAGAGCGTAGAGACGAAGGGAAACTGCGCTACGGCCACCCTTGAATGTCTCAACTCCGGCACTTGCACCGTCACCGCGCGCTGTGGCGACTACACGGCAGAGTGTACCGTCATTGGTCTCTACCCCGAAGGCATCGCTACCGTAGAGGGCAACAATACGGGTAACCTCCGTTTCGCTTTCAATGCCGGTCACATCAGCTGCGACGGTGCAACGTCGCTCCGCCTCTACAGCCTCGACGGACGTCAGCTCCGTCAAGAGAAGGGCAACACGCTCAGCACCGCTTCGCTCTCCCGCGGCACTTACATCGTAGTGGCCACCTCGGCCAAGGGCGAAACCAAGAGCATGAAGCTCTGCTTCTAACCGCTCCGCCTTATTACGGCGCACATCTCTTAAATGTCCGGCAACACGCTGCGTGTTGCCGGACATTTTTGTATTTAGACGTTTTATTCCTTCCCTAATGACAACACGCATCTACCATTTTACTCCAATTGCTGAAAAAAACGCGGAAATGATTTGGCATATTCGTCGAAATGCACTACTTTTGCAGCCGTATTCGAGAGCGTATCTCTCATACACCACCTTGTTTGGGGTATGGTGTAATTGGCAACACTGCAGATTCTGGTCCTGCCTTTCCTGGTTC
>CAVKJJ010000053.1:6055-18381 GCA_963656685.1 bacterium
GTGTTGGGCGTGCCGTCGGGGTTGATGGCGTTGTCAGCGTTACCGTGGTCGGCAATGATGACGGTCTCGTAACCTACTTCGTTGGCAGCGGTCACTACGTCCTTGACGCAAGCGTCGACGGCTACAACGGCTTTGGCAATGGCATCGTAGATGCCCGTGTGGCCTACCATGTCGCCGTTGGCAAAGTTAACCACGATGAAGTCGTACTTGTTCTCCTTGATGGCAGCAACGAGTTTGTCCTTCACTTCGTAAGCGGACATCTCGGGCTGGAGATCGTAGGTAGCAACCTTGGGAGAGGGTACGAGGATGCGGTCTTCACCTTCGTAGGGCGTTTCGCGTCCACCGTTGAAGAAGAAAGTCACGTGGGCGTACTTCTCTGTCTCTGCAGTGTGGAGCTGTGTGAGTCCGTGCTTGGAGAGATATTCGCCGAGGGTGTTCTCCACGTTTTCCTTCGGATAGAGAATGTGCACGCCCTTGAAGGAAGCGTCGTAAGGAGTCATGCAGTAGTACTGCAAGCCGGGAATGGTGTGCATGCCTTCTTCGGGCATGTCCTGCTGAGTGAGCACGATGGTAAGTTCCTTGGCGCGGTCGTTGCGGTAGTTGAAGAAGATGACAACGTCGCCTTCCTTGATGCGTCCGTCTACGTTGGCATTAACGAGGGGTTCCATGAACTCGTCGGTGTTCTTGTGGTCTTCGCTGTCGCTGTCGTAGCAGCTCTGCACGCCTTCAACCATGTCGGTCACCTTGCGGCCCTTGCCTTCAACGAGCTGGTCGTAGGCAATCTTCACACGGTTCCAGCGCTTGTCGCGGTCCATGGCGTAGAAACGACCAATGATGCTGGCGATGTGTGCACCGTTTGCGTCACATACTTTCTGAAGGTCGGCAATGAAGCCTTTGCCGCTCTTGGGGTCGGTGTCGCGGCCGTCCATGAAGCAGTGAACGTAGGTGTTTTCGGCTACGCCGTATTCTTTGGCAATCTCCACGAGTTTGAAGAGGTGCTGGAGGGAGGAGTGAACGCCACCGGTAGAGGTGAGGCCCATGAGGTGGAGTCCCTTGCCGTTCTTCTTGGCGTATTCGTAGGCTGAAACGACTTCGGGATTCTTGAGGATGCTTCCGTCGGCGCAGGCACGGTTAATCTTCACGAGGTCCTGATAGACAATGCGTCCGGCACCGATGTTGAGGTGGCCTACTTCGGAGTTACCCATCTGTCCGTCGGGGAGACCAACGTTCTCGCCGCAAGTGAGGAGTTGTGAGTGGGGATAGGTCTCGTTGAGGTGATCCATGAAGGGAGTCGGAGTCTCGAAGATGACATCGCCATGGTTGTGCTTGCCGATGCCCCATCCGTCGAGAATCATAAGAAGAGCTTTCTTTGCCATTGTTATTGTTGTTATTGAGTTTGTGTCGTTATGTTCGTGCCGCAAGGCTATTCGCCACTTTTGCAGCGCTGCAAAGTTACATAAAAGCGCCTACTTACGCACGGCTCAGTGTATGCAAATGTGCGGCAAGCTTCGTTCGGGAAGTGTTGGCTGTTACTTCGGATTGTTAGAATTTACCATGGTAACGCACCTTTAGGACGTTGTCTGTCGCGTCTGAATCTTTCGCCTCTTCCATTTCCTTTGGTGAAAGTTGATGGATAATAAGGGAACTGTTGTACCTAGTAGTATTCCTTGTATCAGTAGAAACGTACAAAAGACAAGAACGTTTTTCTAGTGTGGTGTTTTCGTCAACCCATATCGTAAACTTGCTTTTTACCGTAGAAATCCGTTCTACTTTAACTTGTATCCAACCTGCTGTATAAACCCCTGTCTGCTTATTATAAGTTAGTTCTACACGATTGGGATACGTGTCTGGTTCTGCTTCTGCAAGCACACCCCAGTACTTCCATTCCCAACCTTCCCGACTATTTGTTTGTGTTATTGTAAATTCATGAGCATCGCTTGATATGGCTGTGTCACTTTTTTCAAACGGAAAAATGTCATTATTTGGAAAACCTACATATTCCGTTTCAGAACACGACGATGCTGAAAGTAAAAGCAAAGCCAACAAAAAGGTTAGTTGTGTAAGACGTTTCATAGTCATTATGGTTTTGAAAAAATGTAGAATAGACTTACACCGCAAATATACTAAAAACGCACATGCATCTACATGGACCCTTCGCTTGGGGCGTGTTATATTTTGCAAACTATCTACATTTGACAAATGCCATATTGCAATTATGCCTTGGGAATCCCTAGCGTGGGGTTCTCAAGGCATAATATCAGAAATGAGGAAGGGAATTTATGGCATCATTTGCCATCGCTGGCAAGCAAGCGCCAGCAACCAGCGGCAATGGCTCCGCCTACAAGCGGACCTACGATGAATACCCAAAGTTGCGAAAGGGCTTTGCCGCCTTCAAAGAGAGCGGGACCGATGGAACGGGCGGGATTGACGGAAGTACCCGTGTAGTGGATGCCGACAAGGTGGATGAGGATGAGGGCAAGGCCTATGGCAAGGCCGGCAAAGTTGTTGGTAGCACCGTTTGTCTTGCTGGTAGCACCGAGCACTACGAACACGAAGACGAACGTAAGGAGCACTTCAGCCACGAGGCCATTCATGACGTTGTCCGAAGCGCAGGCATTGGCTCCGGTGTGTGTGCCTTGTGCAAGCGACGGATCAGTGCCTACGAGCACGGCAAGGAGCGCTGCGGCAATGATGGCACCGATGACCTGTGCCACGATGTAGCCCACGCAGTCCTTACCGCTCATTCGTCCGGAAAGGAACACGCCAAGGCTGATGGCAGGATTGATGTGGCAACCGGAAATGCCACCAATGGTGTAGGCCATGGCCACAACGGAAAGGCCGAAAGCAAACGCTGTGCCTACCACGGACGCTGTGTCAACTCCGCAGTTGAGGCTTACGGCTGCGCCGCAACCGAGAAACGTCAGCACGAAGGTGCCGAGAAGTTCTGCAAGATACTTTTTCATAGTGAGTTTGTGATTTATGGGGTATGGAAATGTCAACATATGCATAAAGCACATGTTTCGGCAAATATACGAATTCCATAATGATCCGATTGAATTTCAGTGGTTTATTTGACGAAACGCTGTCTTATTTACTCAAACGCTGTCGTTCTATATGCCTTAGGGGCGAATGGTCCTTATATGGGAGAGAATTTGAAAATGGGAGCTGTAATGGTCGCGGGCTGAAGATACATTAGCATGTAGATGGGAAGGTAGTATACCTTTTCCGTTGTTTCTACGTTTGCATTGGAAAAGACAATGGCTTTGTGGATGCCGATGCTTTCGTTGCCTAACACGTTAGAGAGTGCATTGTGGCGTTTGTAGTCTTTTCCAGACTTGATTTCTATCGGTAGCACCTGTCCACGGTCTTCAACGATGAAGTCGAGTTCACCTTGCCTTTTGTTGTTGTAATAATAAAGGTCGTAGCCGTGGGCACGCAACTCCTGTGCAGCAAAGTTTTCATAGATGGCTCCAAAGTTTATCTCGGTTTGTCTAGTCAGCAAATCGATGGCTATGTTTGCGGCATATTGGCTAGCTAAGAGTCCGACGTCGTTTAAAAACAGTTTGAACAAATTGCGATGCTCGCCGAGTTTTAGCGGAAGTTTGGGCTCTTCCACATTGTATGTGGGAAGAGCTACGCCTGCGTCCGCCAGCCAAAGAAAAGAATTTCTGTAACGTTCAAATTTAGCTTTCTCGTTCAGCGCCTTCAGAATGAAACGTTTATTCTTTGCGTTCAGCTCAGAAGGGATAAGGTCGAAGATGTCCTTTATGTAAAGTTTGTTGTTGGGGTCGTATTTTGCGATGTCTTTCCCATAGAGGTGCATGATTTCTCTTTGTGCATCACGGACGGTCAGAAGGTTGTTGGTTTTGATATACTTTTGTACGGCTTCGGGCATTCCACCGACAATGAGGTATAGGCGTACAAGCGAATTCAGCTTTTCGTGCACAACCTTGTCGACGGCCTTGCAGGTTTCGTAGCAGTCTTTTACGTGTTGCATTACCCCACGGCTCATTCCGACAGCTTCGGCAAACTCTTCAAAATCGAGTGGAAACATTTCCTTTTCTGACATATATCCTACAGGGACGCTACGTATGTCTTTCATTTCGACTCCAAGCAGCGAACCGCTCATTACGTAACGATAATGGCCTTCGTCAACGAGAAACTTGATGGCTGTAACTATTTCCGGACATTCCTGTACTTCATCAAAAAAGATAAGGGTCTTTCCCGGCAAGAGCGTTTCTTGAGTAAGGGCAGAGAGACGCAACAGTATACCGCTAGCATCGGAAGGCTCTTCAAAAGCACTTTTGAACTTAGGGTCGCTGAGGAAGTTTATTTCAATGACATGGTCAAAGCATTCTTTTCCTATTTTGCGGATAGCAAAAGTTTTTCCTACTTGGCGAGCGCCAGAAACGAGAAGGGCTTTCTTTTCAGTTTTGAAATATGTACGTAAGTAATTGTAAATCTTTCTGTTGAGCATGCTTGAGTGACTTTTTCTAACTGTTATGGAATATGTTTTTGGAACTTTTCCAACCGTTTTGAGGGTTAAAAACGGAACTTTTCCAACCACTTATGGGATTGTTTTTGCCGCTTTTCCAACTTTTTGGCGTGGCTAAGTTGGTTATTATTTCCGAAATGGCAAACTTTTTTTGATGGGAAGGCAAGCGATTGTTACGGAAAGCCTCCGTGAGGCCGCATACAAAAAGAACAAGCCGCGCATCACTGCGCAGCTTGTCCAGCTTATGCGATGTGTAGTCCGAAGTGGGCTACACGGGTTGAATCTTTTTTGTGTGGTCCTTGTTGTGAAGGACGGGGCGAGGAGGATTATTCCTCGTCGTCGGCTCCGGACCAATTGCTGGAATCCCAGGCGTGGTCGCCAGAAAGGAAGCCGCTTTCGTCAATGGTTTCGTCTGTAGTGTCTATCTTGGAACCATTGAACATCACAGCGCTTTCGGGGCCGAGCGCGATGGTTTTGAGAGCAGGTGTGCTATATGTTTTCTTCATGATGCAGTTCGTTGTTAAGTTTGAAAAAAGGAATGTGTGAACGCACGTTAGAGCACGAGCACCTTCTGGCCCTTGTCTGTGATGTAGAGGCCGTGAACGGGGTAGAGCACGGGACGTCCGTTGAGGTCGAAGTACTTCACGCTCTTCTTGCTGTGGTCAACCGTTGTGGCAGCGTCAATGCCGTCTACCGTGCCGAAGCTCAGGCTGATGGCGGAGGTGCTTTGTGATTCCTTCTCAATGTAGGGCTTGTTGGCGGGCACTGCAGTGGCGGTGTTTACCATGAAGGCTGCTTCGTTGGAAGAATTCTTTCCGAGGCCGTAGGTCGAAGAAGCCGTGAAGTTGATGCGGCGTGCAGTGGCGCCTTTGAGTTTGTTGCTGATGGTCTTGTCGGTGGTGGTGATGGCGAGATTTACGCTCGTCGTGCCGTCTGCGTTGTAGAGGATTACGCCCTCGTTGGCGGGGATGACGCCGTCGGTGATTTCCGTGAGGAGCATGGCGCCGTCGGAGAGTTCCTTACCGTAGTAAGCCTTCACGCTGGAGCCTTCGGGAATCTGCACGGCGAAGGGATAGCATACGCCCGTGAAACCCGTCTCGCCGATGCTTACGGGAATGGACGTAACCTTCTCGAACTTCCAGTAGTTACCTTCGTCAGTGGCGTCATCCCAGTTCTGAAGAATCGTTTGGGAGTTACCGCCGTAGGCATTGATGAGGTGCGAACCGCCGAACTTCATCAGGAGTTTGATGTATTTGTCGCTTCCCGTCTGGACGGTGGTGTTGGCGCAGAGCGTTACGCTGGTCGTGGCGTTAGCGTCTTGTGAGGGAATGTCAATGGGGCTGTTTTCTGGAACACCGATGCGGATGTTGTGGTTGGCGCTACGGAGATAGTAGGCACCGCTGTGATCGCTGTCGCTGACAAACTGGAAGAGCTGCGGAACGAGAGCGCCGCCTTCAGCTATGCGGGAGAGTTTGCGGTCCATGCTGGTGTTGGCGTTGTAGGCGGTGAGCAGTGTGCCGTCCTTGTCTACATCCACGTTGGCGGTGGTCACATACTTATTGGTGATGCCATTGCAGTTGATGATGCGGTAGTAGGCATTGACGTCGGGAGTGACGATTCCAAAGGCAGCGTCGATTCCTGCAAGCGTGGTTGCAGAAGTTATAGCAGAGGTGTCTGTAACAGCGGTGAGGTAAGTCTCATCGGCGGTGGTGTTGCTGTTCTTTGCGCAAGTCTTGCCGAGGGCGAGGAGGTCGGCGGTGGCATCTACTGCATAGACTTTGAACTGCGAACCAGCATTGGTGGCAGCAGCGGCATTGTCCCAATAATTAAAAGCTACGTTGTTCCATCCGTCGCTGCTATGAGCAGCGTTGTTAGCGGCATGGTTTCCGTAATAGTATGTGGTGTTGTCCTTACCGTCGGTTAGCGTGAAGTCGGATCCACTGTTGGCAGTGTTGAAATAGAATACGGTGCCTGTGGCGTCAACTGTACCGTATTCGCTAGCGTTGAGGTATTTACCATTCTGCTTGTTCTTGATCTTTACGCCCAATCCGCTTTCTTCAAACTGCCAAAGGCTGAGGTTGAAATCGTCGTAAGTCGATGCAGAGGAGAGAAGCGAATAGCGGCAGTCGACGTAGGTATTTGTCTTGTTATTAGAAGTAGTGGTGGTTGCGTCGGCCTTTATATAGTTGGTTGAAGCACCGCGTGTAGTCATAGCATACCACGTGCCGAAGTCTACAGGGGCGGTGCCTTTTGTTATAGTTCCGGTTGTCGTGTAATTCTCAGCAGTAACTGTTCCATCACTGACGGTAAACGTAAAGTAGTTTGAATGGGGTAAGGAGCTGAAAGCAGAACTGAATGCACTGTTAAACGCTCCTATGGCTTTTGTTGAACCCAAAGTTTCGTCTCCGTAAGTCCAAGTTGTCGTCACAACCGCAGCGTTGGCATCGCTCGTCGTTACAGGAATAATCAAATACTGGCTGTTAGTGCCGCTTTGATTCCATCCTACAAAGTCGCCCGGGTTACCATTGAAGTATATACCTGCGGAAGTCTTGATACCAAAGTAGTGGTTTGTGGCGTCGAGTTCTTCAATGGTGAACTGGTAAGCTTCGTCGGCAGTTGTGGCAACAGGAGTAGAGTTTGCGCTCAACTTCGTTTCCGGCATATAGTAGCCCTCTAAAGCCGTGCGGATGGAGAAGGTTTTAGTTCCGTCGGTCGTTTTCGGCGTGATGTGGAACACGTAGAGACCTGCTTCGTTGGACGTAACGTCGATAGAAGCAGATACGCTCATGTTTCCGTTGACAGCGTCGTACTTGAGGTAGCGGTTTCGTCCGTTGTTGTAAAGCACGTAGTCGCCTTCCGTGATGGCAGAAAGCGAGGTGACAGCGTTTGCGTTGTCAACGGCTGTGGTCAGACTCTTGAAAGCCTGGGCATCAGCCTGCGTCGTTGCTCCAAAGAATAGCAGAAGCAACGAAAGGAAAAACGTAATTTTTTTCATACGCATTATTGTGGTTTTATTAGTATTGTTTCGTTCTCGGTTACGTGAGGAAGTTGCATGGCTTGTTAAAGTTTGGTGAAGCCAAGCCTCCTCTTCCGCCTTCGCGCACAAAATTATTACTAATTTTTACTAGCGCAAACTAATTAGGGGGGGGTAAATTGTGTTCTTTTATTCTAAATCCTTGTTTTTAGGCAAAAAGAGGCGTTTTTTAGGAGATTTGGGCGGCGATTTTGTGAAAACTTTGGCGTAGAAGCATGAAAAAAGCCATCCGCATGGGATGGCTTTTTGTGGAAAAAATCAAAACACCTTTGCGAGGCGGTCCACGTCGATGGAGAGACCGATGGTGTAGGTGCGGCCGGTGGTCATGGCGGAACTCCAATAGTATTTCTCCGGGCGGTAGCCGAAGAGGTTGTCAATGGTGAAGTTCACGTTCACCGCATCCCAAAGGCGCTGCTGGAGCGTGAACTTCCAGAGCTGATAGGCACGGTCGTGCTTCTCGCGCTCCGTGTCGGGCGTGGAAAGGTAGCGGCCAGAGAGCGCCACATTGAGGCGGTAGAAGGAGCAGAACTGGCGGT
Source organism: bacterium (assembly GCA_963656685.1). Taxonomy (GTDB): domain Bacteria; phylum Bacteroidota; class Bacteroidia; order Bacteroidales; family Bacteroidaceae; genus Alloprevotella. The sequence goes on from CAVKJJ010000053.1 coordinate 14,121, forward strand.
CGTAGTCGATGCGCCAAGTGGCGGAGTGGGGACGGGGTTGCGAGAACTGCGAGTCCACGCTACGACCTCCCACGTGGAGAAAGCTGTAGTCCACCTTCGCGCCCAGTCCCATGTCCGAGCGGTACTGCGCGCTGAAGTCAATGCCGCTCACCTTCACACCGTCCTCGTTGCAGTAGCGCGAAGCCACGTCCGGCTGGCCTTCGCCCGGCACGAAGTCGGCGTAATCCTCGGTCGTGATGCGCCGCGTGTAGCGGTTGTAGTAGCCCGTCAGCGTGAGGCTGTACTGTCCGCCGAAAAAACCTGCCGACTTAATGCGTCCCGTGTGTTCAAAAGCCAGATTGAAGTTGTGGCTCTTCTCCGCTTTAAGGTCCGGGTTGCCGTAGATCATCTGCATGCCCGCCATGTCGAACGCCATGTACATCTCCTTCAGCGTAGGAGCACGGAAGCCGCCCGCATAGTTGGCACGGATGGAGAATCCCGTCCACTTGCCCATCAGCGCAAGTCGTGCCGTGGTGGCATTCTCCTTCGACGCCGAGTACCAGTCGTGACGAACGCTCGCCACGGCGTTGAACCAGCGGCAGGGGTTGTAGTCGAACTGCGCAAAGGCATCGGCAGAGCGCTGCGTGTGGGAAGTGTTGGCTTCAAACTGGTAAGTCGTCAGATAGTCGTTGAGAAAATCGGCGCCCACCGTCAGCGTGTGTGCATCGAAAACGTGCGAGTAGAGCGCATGCGCCACGTGCTGGCGGTTGCTGTAGTCGTGGTCGTGCGTGCGAACGTTGCTGATGTAGCGCACCTTGTCGTACTGGTCGTAGGCGTAGGAGAGTTCGAGGTGGTCAGCAGAGGAAAGTTCCATGACAGACTTGAGTCCGCCGCTGTAGCTCTTGTAATGGTCGTCGTACGTACCGCGCCGACTGATGCGGGCAAAGTAACCACCGCGACCAATGAGTTTCACCTTGTTTGAGAGGCGGAAAGCCAGGCGTTCCTTGAGGTTCAGCGTTTCGCCGCCGTAGATGCGGAGGATGTTCGACTCCGTGTCCAGCGCGCTGGTCAGTTTCACTTCGTCGGAAGTGGTGCGCTGTACGTTCGTCTGCGAATTCCAACGTCCCGCGTTGAAACCCACTGTTCCGCCGTAGCGCCACTCCTTGTTGAACGTGTTGTAACGCGCGTTGACGTTCGTTGTCCAAGGTTCGGAATTCTCCTTTGTGATGAGGTTCACCACGCCTGCCACGGCATTTGCGCCGTAGAGTGCTGAGGCCGCCCCTTTCACAATCTCTATTCGGCTCACGTTGTCGAGGTTCAGGCGGTTGTAGTCCACGTTGTCCATCGTTTCTCCGGCAAGTCGTTCGCCGTCAACGAGGAAGAGTACGGCATTACCACCGAATCCGTTCATGTTGAGCGACGTTTCCTGGCTCATGGCGTAGCCGAACTCCAGTCCCGGCATGCGTTCTGTGAGCAAGTCCTGGATGTTTGTGGCGTCGGCAATTTGTAAGTCCTGTTCCGTGATGACCTTCGTTACCACTGGCGCGTCTTTCAGCGCTTTCGGCGTTCGTGTGGCGGTTACCACCACCTGTTCCAGCCCCGTGTCGTTGGGTTGCAGGCGGAGCGTGTGGTTTTCGGCGTGCTCGTCGGTGCGTAGCACAAAACTCTGTGTGCGGAAGCCGATGTAACTCACCTTGATGCGCACGGCCTTTTCGGTGGAGGTGGCGAGGCGGAAGCGGCCTTCGCTGTCGGTGGTGACAAAAGTCTTCGCTCCTTCAATCTGCACGGTAGCTCCCGTTAAAGGAGCGCCCGAATCGTCGAGCACACGTCCCACGACGTCGGGCGTCGTAGCGGCTTGAAGATTCGGGCACAACGCGGAGAGAAGAAGGAGCGCGGTGACGGTTCTTCTTTTCATCTTTTGGGCGCGTTACTTTGTTTTAGTTCCTTCGAAAGAGGTGACCATAGCCATCGGCATGGAACCGTACTGCAAGCTGTAGTTGAGTTTGAGCGTAGAGCCGCTGATGGTAGAGCTTGCCACGGTGACGGTGTAGTTCTTTGTAGCGCCGTCGACCGTTACAGAACCTTTGTATTCCGTTTCGCCGAGCGTGTAGGTGCCGTCCGAAGCCTTCGTCACGCTGATGTTTTCCACTTTGAGGTCGGGAAACTTCATGCTGCCTTCGCCCGTGGCGGGGATGGTGAGCGTAACGGTGCTTTCGCTTGCTGCGGTGAGCGTGTAGCTCACGCCGGGGTAGTCGAACGACTGACCCATCACGGTCATTGTGCCGTTGCCGTTGTATGTGCCAGCCACTTCTGTTGCGGCGGGAGTGGCAGCAGCGTCATCGTCGTCGCTGCAAGAGTTGAATGCTACGGTTGTGCATACCATGGCCATGATGAAGGCCATCAGAGAGAAGAATTTTTTCATTTTTCTGTTAGGTTTATTTGTTGGATGAATGAAGTGATTTCTTTTTTCTTGTTCGTCGATTTATGATGTATCCCGAGAGGAGCACCAGTGTGGAGAGTGTGCCCCAGAGGAACACGAAAAGTTCGGAGAACGGCCCGAGCAACGGTGCGTAGCAACGACCTACGTGAAGCTCGAGCGCTACGTTCCAGAGCGAGAGCGGCACTTGCGAGAGCGCTTCGGGCTGTGTGTGCCACGGTTCGCCGCTGTTAGCCCCCGTTGAGTAGTCGAAGACCACGGGACGACCGAAATGGGCGGAATATCCGCTGACGAGGTGCTGCGAGACCGCTCCGCCAAAGCCCAGTTCCGGTGCGCCGCCTGTGAACCAGTCTGTGAGTTCGCCCGTTACAGGATTCCAACGGTACAAACCGCTGAACGAACCGATGAGCCACGTGCCGTCCGCGTTCTGTCGGAACACGTTATCCCCCATGGGACTTACGGGAGCCGCCTTCGAAGCGTCGAGCATCACGGGCGTGGCGGTGAAAGACGAGTCGGCGTAGAGGAAGCCGTCGGCAGTGTGTACCAGCCAAGCCTTCTCGGTGCTGTCCCATCGGATGGCGCGCAGACGGTCGTGCCAAGCGTTGCGGGTGAAGTTGGCGGGAGCCGTCTTGAAGAGCACGAAGGGAATCATGAGCGGCGGACGGAGACAAGTGCCCGTGATGGTGAGGAACAGCGTGAGCACGATGGTCCACCGTCCTAAGCGGTTGTGCCACGTCAAGTGCCACACCATGCGCCGAGCGCCGCGTCGGCACGCCTCCTTGTTGTCCTTGCGCCGGTTGTGGCGTATGGAGTAGGGGAGGACGAAGAGCACGATGCCTGTGATGCAAAGCACGATGAGCACCATGGCAATGGCGTCGACGATGAGGCGGCCGGGCAGTCCGAAGATTTCTCCGCTGTGGAGTTTCCACACTGTGCGGAACAGCGTCTCCTTTGGTGCGAAGTCCTTTGCCGCTTTCAGTTCGCGGCGCAGTACCTTATTATATATAGGAGTGCCGTCCGAAGAGTGGGGGACGATGTAGACCGCCGAACGCGAGAGCGCCACGAGAGTGAGACTGTCTTCGGCTAGTGTGAGATCCATGAGCCTTCCGTCGCCTTTGGGAATTTCTACGGTGGTCCATTGTTTGCCGTCGTGGCGGAAGAGGGCGAAGTTCGTGGCGCACCAAAGCACGTTGTCCTTTGTGCGGACGAGGTTGCGCACGTTTCGTCTGTCTACGCCTGTGGGGAAGCCCGCGTTGAAGTCCGTCCACTGCTTTGCCGTGCTGTCAGTGAGCCACGTGCCACCGCAGCCGTACGCCACGATGCGTCCGTCGGGCAGGCGTTCCGTACCTTTGACAATGCCGTTGTTGTAGTGCGCTACGCGGTAACCCGGCGGAAGGAGCGAGCGGCTCACGTCGACGGAGGCGAAGAGCGCGCGGTGGTTCAGCACGATGCCCGAGAGGCAGAATACGAGTAGAAACACGCAGAAGACGATGCCCACCCATTTGTGGTATTTCCGCCAAGTGAAAAGTTTGCGTTTCATAAGTTGTGAGCGGGATTACTCCTCCGGAACGTAGATGATTTCGCCGTTCTCGAGTTCGTAGGCAATGCCCACTTTCTTGCCCTTGTTGCCTTGCTTTGCGCTTTGGTCTTCGGAGGGTGTGTATTTGTTGATTTTTTCTCCCTCTTTGGTGATGATTTCCATGTTCTCCTTACCAGGATTCTTCACCATGGTGAAATCCTCTTTGGAGAACATCTCCGTCATGTTGTAGCGTGTGACCAGTGCCACCATGAGCGCCACGGCAAACACCATGGCCACGTCGAAGAGGTTGCTCACCACGCTCATGG
>CAVKJJ010000054.1:0-18058 GCA_963656685.1 bacterium
AGGGTGCCGCTTCGCTTGCCCTGGGCTATAGGCTTGCTGGGCTTTCAGCCCGCTCTTCGCACAAAATTGCGTTATAAAAAATGGGCAACTTATTTTTTGCAAGTTACCCCAAAACGATATTTTCGTACGGAGAATATTTACTTTCTCCGTTCAAAACTATTGTTTTCCTATTCAACTCACACAAAAACAAAAGCCGCCCACGAAGAGTAATGAACGTTTGTTCATCACGCTTCATGGGCGGATTTCATTTATCGCATAGAACACGAGGTTTTGGAAACCTCGCCTCCATAATTACTTACGCAGCAGACGGCAACGGTAGTTCTGGTCGATGATGGCCTGGGGAAGGAGGTCGCCGTAGACGGTACCTGAATTTAGATTACCAGTTACTTTTCGTGTACCTACAAAGTCCATAAATACGATGCCAGTGGGACCAATCTGTTTCGTTGTTGTGATGTATTCGTAGAACTTTTTACCCACATTTTTAGCGTTCGCTACATAGGCATCAGTAGTACCAGTTATCCATACACTACCATTTACATATCCAGATGTATGGTTAAGCGCCCAAGGGAATCCGTTCGTAGCTTGGTTGAACTTCCATGTAATGTCATAGAGTCCTTGCAAGTGTGCCATCTTCTGGTAGCCACCATCATTGCCGGTCCTGTAGTAGTCTTGCACATGATAATCTGAAGACTGTCCGTTGCAAGTAAGTTTGGCTACACTGTATTTATTGTCTCCGAAGTCTGTTACGAGAGCGGCCTTCGAACGATTCTTGTAGTCGTTACGAGTGAAGATAATCATCTTACCACGGCACTCGCCAATGGTCAAGTCGGGCTTCCACTGAACGATGATGTCATCGTAATTCTTCAATACGTTGTAGATCTCGTCCCATTTGTTTGTATTCTTTTCTGTATCTACACCATCTATGGATAAGGGGAGCAATTCACTCTCATGTCGCATTTGAATTAGTACGAACTCGCCAGGATTTGCTTGAAGCTGTTTTTTGAAGTAGCTCAACACATTTTCCAATTTATAGCTCGTACGTGTAACGCCATGATAGATATAAAATTCACTATAAGGCCACACACGATACGCAGGTCTCAGGTCAAACGCGCGGATACCCATCTTGAACTGATCTTCAATAGAAAGGTTTTGTACTCGACCTAAATCTAACGTAACATCTTGTGTTCCTGAATCATGCGTACCCGGGATGGAGAGCTGCTGGACATAAATCTTGTCGTTGAGGTTGGTAATCCAGTTGTTACCTGTGCTGGCACCAGAGATGGCAGGAAGCTTGATTTTCTTCTTTGAAGAAGCGGGGATGTCGCTGTTGACGGTAGCCGTCACGCTCTGGCTAGAACCAGCACCGGCACAAGCCACGCGGAGCTTCACGCCCTTCATGTTTACCATAGGGGGAAGGAACACCGTCAGCGTAACGCTCTCACCCGGCTCAAGTTCAACACAGTTGTTGGCGGTGGAGTCTTTGCTAGCCGATTGAATGTCAACAAAAGTAGTAGTAGTAGCGGTTGTAGAGGACTTCGTGTTGTCCTCAAGATTACCGGCCTGGTCGCAGAGGCCAGCATCTACACCGGTTGCAGCGGGCACCTTGTAGTAGAAGTAGTCAGAGTTGGCAGCTTCTTCAGGCACGTTGGCAATCACCTGCAGACCGTTGATGACACACGTTGTGTTCGCGTTGTCGGAAGAAGAACGGCTGATGGTCACCTCCAGCGTAGTCATGATGGGGCTGAAGTTGAAGAGGATCTTGTCCGTGGTCTTGCGGTTGCCGGTGGCAGAGGCTACCATGTAAGCTTCGCGCATGTCGGCAGTGGTGGAGTAGTTTCCATCTTTCAAGTCGCCGAGCGTAACGACCTGCGAACGGTTGATGGGGCACTTGAAGACAGCGAAGTTGTCGCCGTACTTCGCTACGCTGAGGTCGTACGAAGCAGAACCGGGATAGGTGGCGTAGAAGGTGTGTTCGCCTGTTTCGCCCTTACCCTGTCCCCAGGTCATCTGGTTGCCTTCGCGGGCTGCGAGAACGCCCCACTTCTTGTCGCCAGAGTGTTCGGAGTCTTCCTTAACGGAATAGGCGGAACCGCTGCCGTTGGCCTCGTTGGAGAAGAGGCGTACGGAGTCGGTAGAGTAGTTCCAATAGAGCTGCCACTGATCGTCACCTTCGCCGGTGCCGTAAGTGGTGCGGGTGCCGACGGAGCCGACACCGAAGTTTATGGCGTCGCCCACGGCAGCGGGAGTGTGCTGCAGACCGTTGTCGTCGGAGCAACTGCTCACGCCAGCGGCAACGAGGAGTGCCGCGGCGAAGAGACTTGTGATTTTCATCTTTCTCATTGTTGTCTTTTTAGTTGTCTGTTTTGTTTGTTCAGCAATGTTTAATCCCAGCTGTCGACGTTGATGATTCCCTGATCACTCTCGGAGAAGCCTTTCTGCATGTTGATGGTTCCCTCCACGTTGTTGTCGCGAACCACATTGGTGCCTTCGGGATTCTTCGAAGCGGTGCAGAGACCACTCTCGAGCTGTACTGCGGCTCCTTCAAAAAGAGGCGCTTCGTACTGAAGTCTTTTGTCCTTTTGCATTGTTAGTAGATGAGTTAATTAAAAATGAAGTTGTGTGTAAGTCTGTTTTATGTGCAAATATGCAAATGTGCAAATGTGCAAATGTGGTGTGCTGATGCGGCACTTATGTACGAGCAAATGTGTCTTCATTTACACATTTGCACATTTGCACATTTGCACATTATTAAGTTAGCGTCTGAACAATCCGCGCTTTTTCTTCTTGCTGTGGCCGTAACCATAGCCGTAGCCATAACCATAGCCGTAACCGTAGCCATAACCGTAGCCGTAGCCGCGGCGGTGAGGATCGGAACCGTTGAGGAGGATGGCCATGTGGCGAAGCTTGTGTTCGTCGTAGAGTTGCTGGAGGTCGGGGAGCTGACGACGGTCGAGCACACCGGCACGCACCACGAAGATGGTGAAGTCCACAAGGCGGTTGGTGATGGTGGCATCGGCAATGCCGCTCACCGGCACACCGTCCGCAATGATGTAGTCGTAACGCTTACGCAGTTCGGCAAACATCTCGTCGAGACGGCTGTCCATCAAGAGCTCGGCAGGATTCGGCGCCTTCGAACCGGCAGGGATGACATCAAGGCCCGGCGTCACTTCCGACTGGCAGATGACGTCTTCGAGTTGCATATGCGAGTCGGCAAGGTAGTTCGTCACACCCATGCGGTGGTGCACCTTCAAGCGGCGCGAGATGGTGGCTTTGCGCACGTCGAGGTCCACGAGGAGCACGCGTTTGCGAGCACGAACGAGCGCCTGGAGGAGGTTGTAGGAGATGAACGTCTTACCCGCGCCTTCGTTGAACGACGTGAGGGTGATGACCTGCGTAGGCTGTTCGCGGCGCGACATGAAGTTGATGTTCGTTCGGATGATGCGGAACGCCTCGCTCACCATGTCGTCCGCCTCAGGAGCGTTGAACGGCAAAGCGCCGCTAAGCTGCTGCGCGGCAACCTTGCTGTCCTGCGGCACTTCGCCGAGGAACGGCACCGTCACGCCCTTCTCCACTTCCTTGCGGTTGTGGACCTTCGTGTCGAAGAAGAGACGGAGCAAGCAACCGATGAGCGGCAGTGCAAGACCGATGAGCACGCCGAGCGCCAGGATGCGCGTCTTGCCCGGAGCGATAGGAGCGCTAGGACCGTCGGCGGCGTCGATGACGCGGGCGTTGTTGTCCACCATAGCTTGTGAGAGTGCGTTCTCCTCGCGGCGGTTGAGGAGGTAGAGATAGAGCGTTTCCTTAATCTTCTGCTGACGCTCAATGCCGAGCATCTGGCGCTGCTTGGCCGGCATGGTGTTCACGCTGGCTTGCGCACGGAGTTCGCGGCTCTGCGCCGTAGAGCGACGCATATTCAAGTTGGCAATGACGTTGTCCACGGTGCGCACAATGTTCTGGCGCATGGCGTGGAGCGAATTGTTGAGTTCCTCCACCACCGGGTTCTTCTCGTTGCTCTCCGTGGCGAGTTTGTCGCGGCGCAACTTGGTAGAATTGAAGAGGGCTATCTGTGCCTCGAGGTTGGCATCGCCCACGCCAGTGTTGGCAGGGATGAGTTCGTTGTTCTTCGAAGCGTCCGTAAGGTACTGACGGATGTACTGCGCAAGACGAATCTGCGTTTCGAGTTCGATGGCAGAATTGCCGAAGGTACGTTTGTCGTCGATGTAGTTGCTCACGCTACCGTCGAGGTCAACCACGTCGTTGGACGTCTTGAAGTGTTCGAGGTCGCTCTCCACAGAACCAAGTTCCTGACCAATGATAGAGAGGCGTTCGTTGATGAAGCGTGCGGTGTTGGTAGCCACTTGGTTCTTGTCCTTGATGGCTTCCTCGTTGTAGACGGTGACGAGCGTGTTGAGCACATCGGCGGCACGCTGGGCGGAATTGTCCTTCAGCGCCAACGTAAGGATGGACGACTCGTCCTCCTCCTGCTGAATGCCGAGCGAGGCGATGTACATGGCAGCCACGTCGTTGACAGGACTCTTCGTGACGCGCACTTCTTCGCCAAACCAAGAGTTGTTGTAACGCTCCGTAGGCGTGACGATGATGCGGCCGTAACGCGTGTTGACAATGGTGCCGAGACGCACGTCGCGCTGGTCGGTGCCGGTCCAACCACCAGCGAAGTCCTTGATGGTGACGGTGTTGGCATCCTTAGGCACTACGGTGAGACCGATGTAGGCATCGGGGCGTGCATTGACGAACGCCACGCTCACGGGCGAGGAGGTGTAGAGTTCCACGTTGCGGAAGCCTTGCTTCTCCTTGTAGCTCACGTCGGCATGGGTGCGTTCCACGGTGGTGCGCATGAGTTGCTTGGAACGGAACTGAAGAAGTTCGTTGGCTACGTTCACCTTGTTGATGTTTCCCTCGTAGCGGTCAAGGCCGGCAGAGGACTTCGTGTTGGAAGGGTCTTTGATGATGACCGTGGCCTGACGGAAGTAGACGAAGGGCGAACGGGCATAGCGGTACCACGCCACAGCAGTGCAGACAACCACGGAAAGGACGAACCATTTCCATTTCGACAGAAGATAACTGAAGAGGTCGAGCACATTGAGGCCGCCGGCTTCGGGTTTCGTATTGTTCATATAGATAAAGGGAAGAGCGAGGGGTTATTTTTTCAGTAAGTAAAGCAGCGTGCACACTGCGGTGACGGCAGAGAGTCCGACAGCGCCGTAGGAGAGTGCGCGGTCCTCCTTGGTCTTGGTGCGGTACTTGGGTTCTACGTAGACGAGGTCGTTCTGCTGAAGGTAGTAGCAGGGGGAGGAGAAGAGCGACTTGGAGGTGAGGTCGTGGTAGTACTTCTTCTGTGTGTTGCCCTCCTGACGAATCACGACGATGCGGTCCAGACGGCCGTTGGTAGCGACGTCGCCGGCGTTGGCAAGGGCTTCGAGGAGCGTGACGCGGTCGTTGGTGGAGGTGAACGTACCGTTCTTTCCCACAGCGCCCATCACGGTGTAACGGAAGTTGAGAAACTCTACGTTGACGAGCGGATCGTTGATGTAGTTGCCGCTACGAATGCGTTCTTGAATGAGTTCGGTGCACTGGTTGAGGGTGAGACCGCCAAGGTGGAGTTTGCCGAGGATGGGGAATTCAATGTTGCCGTCGCTGTCCACGCGGTAGGAGTGGGCGGCATCGGCAGTTTGTGTGTTCACTTCGCCATTATCGTTTACTGCAACGGAGCCAGAACGGACGTTGAAGGGAATGGCGAGTTCGGGATTCTTGCAACTGACGTTGATGTTGAGACGATCGTCGGGTTGCACGGTGGCCTGGTGCTTAAGGTCGAAGGGAACCTGCTCCGTTTCGTTCATATCGGAGAGGTAAACAAAGCTCTCGCGCGAAGCGCACGAGCAGAGAAGGAGAGAGGCTATTGCAGCCACGAGAGCAAAGGTTTTCATCATATGTAAGGATTGAATGTGACTTGGGGATACTGTTCGGAATCGGTGAGAAGTGCGTTCAGGCACACACGGGCGGCTTCCTCGTTGGGACGACACGCCATCTCGCCTATCTTCACACGCTCCGCCACTTCGGCGAGCGTTTCGTGGAGTGCGTCGGTGAGCACGGCATCGGTTCGGAGTGCGGAACAACCGGGAAGGAGCAGTACGAAAGCGCCGACGCCTTGCTTCAAGCAGAAACAGTTGACGGCGGCCTGGGAGAGACGAACGAGCCCCCCTACCCTACAGGTTACCGCACGATAACAGGCTGTCTTTCCACTCCAAGGCGTGCCGCTGAGGGTAACGCCATGGACGGTGAGGCGCAGCACGGGATTGTCGTCGTTGAGCAGGCGGAAGTCGGGAAATGCTTTGAGCCACTGCTCTGAATGGGTGCTCTTGCCCGTTCCGCTTGCGCCCATAAAGGCGTAGGCTACGCCGTCGGGGCCTTCCACTGCAGAGGCATGGATGGCTACTGCGCCGTGGAGGAGTATGGCTTGCGAGAAGGCAAGGCGTATGAGGGAGGTCAGCGCAAGCGAGGCGTTGGGGGCTTCAAGTTGGAGGGAAATGCTCACGCGGCTGAAACAAGCGTCGCTGCTCATGGTGTGCACCTCTTCAATCTGCACAGAATCGGGTTCCGACGTAGCGAACGTTTGGCGCACGAAGTAACCATCGGCAGAAGGCCAAAGCTGAAGGTGTCCCATGTCGTTGCTTTCGTCCACGATGGGAACGTCGTGTGGCATGGCTTGGCAGCTTTCTGTGGCGGCCTTGCATTCCACTTGCAACACGGGTTCGGAAGTGTCGTCGGCCACTCCTTTATATATAAAAGGACGGAACGAAGGGAGCAGACGGGCTACAGCCCACTTGGCGGGCATGCGCACGCTGACAATGAAGCCGGCTATGCTGAAGGTATGTTCCCTGAGTCCGAGTGTTTCAGAGGATATGTTGGAGGAATCTTTCATTTCCATATTGGAGGTTCTACTAATGGGCGTCACGGCTGCACTTACAGCGCCACGCACATATGTTGTCCGCGCAGCAAGGCGCAGAAGGTGGCAACGGCTTCGCGCGGTGCATAGTGCAAAGCGAAGGGCACGTTTTGTACGAAGGACATGAACGTGCGCGCTTTTCTCACGAAGGCATTATGCGCGCGTTCGTTGGTCTTGCCGTGGGCGTATTGTCCGAAATTTCCTCCGCGCAGCACAATGGCAAGGAGGGGATCGGTGTCGGGGGGCGTAGCGGGCTGCGAAGCGGGCATTTCGTCGTAAGGCATTCCGAGCCGGTCGTGAAGGAACGCATGGACTAGTGTGCTCCACTGCGTGAGGTGCATTTGCCGATAGAGCGTGCTTAAAGCTTCGAGTTCCTTGGGGGAATGGAAAGCGCGGTAGGTGCGTGCCAGGTCGCAGAACTGGCGCAGACCGATGCCGCGTCCGAGCACGTGTTTGAGCACATGGGTGCTGAGGAGTGCGAGGCACGCTTCGGCTTGGGGCACATCGACCTCTTCGTCTGTTCCCTCCACCTTGAACGGTTGCATCTTTTGCCACAGCGGATGCGAAAGGGCTCGGCGCGCATGGCGGGCTTTCATGTCGTAGAGCGCTGTGTGGAGTTCCACCATGAAACCTTGCCACACGAAGTGGGTGCTTTGCTCAGCGTCGTGTTCAGAACTGATGCCGTGAGTATGCATGATGCGTTCTGCCTCGCACAACTCGCCCTCGTGGGGAAAGTAGAGGTCGATGTCGCCACACTCGCGCAGTTCGGGCCGTGCATAGTGTGCCGCTACGCCTTGTCCTTTCAGCAACACGGGATGGAGTCCGTGACACTTGAAAAGGCGCAAGAGGTGGGCAATGGCCTCGTTCATGCGGAGGTTGATATTTTCTATGGCGTCGAGCTCGGCAGTCCATCGTAGGAGTAGCATGCGCGAAGGAAGCTGCGCATCGTCGAGGCGCAACACCCCGTCGAGCACGATGGCTGTGACGGACTGCTCTCGGGCTATGCGATGTATTTCGGCCCACTCACTGTCAGAGAGACGCAGATTGCCCACGAGGGGACTGTCGTCGTCGGCCCACAGGCCGGCGCGGAGTAGGAAGAAGAAGGCATCGAGTACCCTTGTATTCATGTAGTGCGATTCAGGAAGAAAGAGGGATTTTTGCATATGGGGGGGCGGAAAATAGCGCCACCTTGGCATCAGTCGGCAAGTAGCCCGTTGGCCTTCCACTGACTGATGAGCTGCTGCGCGTCGGCTTCGGCGCGAGCCGGTTCTACATCGTAACGGCTGCAGAGGGCCTGGGCAAGCGAACTTGCCGTGAAGTCGGCCTCGGCTGCGATGTTCCAAAGCCAAGCAGCCGTTTCGTTGAGCGTGTAGACGTTGGCAAGGTCAACGGTGCGAGCATCGTGGCGTACCACCATGTACTGTTTGCCGACCTTGCGGAGTTTGAGGTTGGGAAGGAGTTTCATTTCTGGTTCTATGCAAACATGTAGACGGAAAAGGATGACGTAATAAAAAAAATAAATGGTCCGTGGCGAAGGGGACTCCATCGGGAGCAACCATTCTTCAGCACTGCACGGAACTGGCCTATCTTGCCTTATCAATTATGGAGTGAAGTCGGTAAAGAACAGAAATGAAGGGGATGTTCTTTACGCTATAAACTCTTTAGGCTATTAGACCACGGGCCATACTTCTCTCTCTTCTCTAATCAATCCGCGTTGATTAAATTCGTCTTTTCGGTTTTTTCCGTTACTGTTCTTTTTTGATATATTTTGTAAGCTGCAGCGCACTGTTTGCTGCGGCTTTGCTTCTCTCTGGGAGCAAATATAGGAAGTTCGCACCATCCGCATAGCTATTCAGAAAGACTTTTTCGCTTGTTTGTACAAAAAAGCAAAGCCTGTCTGAACGAAAGTGTATTTTTAGAGGTTTTCCGGCGCATTCTTCACATTCATTCAGTATGCATTAAAACTTCTTCCCGAAGATGATGCTCATGGCTGTTTGCCAGATGATGCGGAGGTCTACGGCAAAGGTGCGCGTACGGAGATAGTCGAGGTCGTAGTCGAGGCGGCGGAGCATCTTCTCGAGCGTGTCGGTGTAGCCGTTGTGGAGCGTGGCGTAGGAGAAGAGTCCTGGACGTATCTTATAAAGATGTACGTAGTTGGGATTAACGGCCATAATCTTGTCGATGAAATACTGACGCTCGGGGCGGGGACCTACAAAGCTCATGTCGCCACGAAGCACATTGATGAGTTGGGGGAACTCGTCGAGGTGATGGGCACGGATGAAGGCGCCGACACGGGTGAGGCGCGACTTTTCGCGCGTGGCGAGTTCGGGACGGACGATGTCGCCCGGACGAGGCTCTGCCATGGAGCGGAACTTAAGGATGGTGAAGGGACGACCGTGGCGTCCTATGCGTTCCTGGCGGAAGAGCACGGTGCCGTGGGGATCCTCCAGTTTGATGCAGATGCTGATGACGAGACACACGGGTGCAAAAATTATGAGCGACACCAGGGCGCCAAAAGCATCGAAGACGCGTTTTACTTGGCGTTGCCAGGCTGACATACGGTCTTCATAGGCATCGTTTTCTGTAATTCGGGGCACGCTTTGCTCCGTGTAGATGAAGCTGAAGTCTAATGCGGGTTGTGTTTGGGTTTTCATCTTTCTCTCTTATTCTTCTTATTGTGATACTATGTGCTTACTGTTCAATTTCAATGCACGCTGACGCATCGCTGCGCAGGAGTGATTTCATCTTGTAATAGTTCTTCGTACACCTTTCGGCAACCTTCAATCATGCGTTCGCGTGTGAAGAGTCGTTCGAAACGCTCGCGGGCCTGGCGCGAGAAACGCGCGTAGGTTTCGCTGTCGGAAAGGATAGTGTTGATGGCTCCGGCCAAAGCCAAACCATCGTAGGGGGCGACGTTGAGTCCCGACTCGCCGTGTGCATTGACCCACGCTGTTCCGGAACCGGGAATGGTGGTGGCGACAACGGGTTTTCCGCACGACATGGCTTCAATCTGCACAATGCCGAAGGCTTCGGTCTTCTGCACAGAACTGAGGCAGAAGAGGTCGCAGCCGTGGTAGTAATAAGGCAGTTCTTCGTCGGGGATGAAGCCGATGAGTTTCACTTTGTCGTTCAAGTGGTAGAGATCTATCTGCTGTTGCAGTTGGTCGTGAAGCGGTCCTGTACCACCGATGAGCACCACGATGTCGTCGGGCAAATAGCGTGCGGCATCAATGAGGTAAGTGAAGCCTTTGTAGCCTACAAGGCGTCCGAGAGAGAACACGATGCGGCGGTTGTCGTAAGCCTCACGTAGTTCGCTGACGGGACGCGGACTTTCGCCAATGGGATCGATGCCAATGGTCAGGCAACGCGTCTTGTGCTGCACATGGCGGAGAAAGGGTGACTCCTGAAGATATACGGGACTCGTGCCGAGAATGACGTCGGCGCGACGAATGAGCCACGACTGCAAGGGTTCGTAGAGTTTAAGCAAATGTTGCTGCTTGAGGATGTCGGCATGCCAGTGGAGCACCACGCGGCCTTTGAATCCCGATAGGTAGAGGGCGGTACACGCCATCGGGTCGGGATGATGGATGTGTACAATGTCGTAAGCGTTGCACTTACGGCGCATGAGGTTGACCAGCGAAGGTGCGATGGTTGTAGCTTTGAGTTTGAGCCAAGTGCGGCAACAGGCGATGGTCGATTCGGGACTGACGTGAACGAGATGACTGCCACGACCGGTGGCGGTAGCGCAGAGCATGTCGCACTTTATGCCCATTTGCGAAAGACCTACGGTGAGGTCATACATCACCCTTTCCACCCCGCCTTTAATGGGGTAGAATTTTCCAAGTTGTAGGATTTTCATCTTCTCTCTTTTATATGAATCTTCATTCCTTGCCGCCCTTCTCTCTCTTGTTTTAGCGGTAAGGAAGTTTGTGTTGGTCTTTGTGCAGGTCTTATTTGGTGCGTTGCTGCAGCAGTTCGTTGTAAAGACGGACGTAGTCGGCATAGCGTTCCGTCTTTTCAAAATGACTTTCGGCGAACTGTCGACAGGGCAACAGGAAATGATTGCGACCGAGGGCGCGTATCTCACGAACGGCGCGTAGCAAACCGTCAACGTCGCCTTGTTCCACTACGCGGCCCGTGGCAGGAGTGACGGACTCGGTGCTTCCTCCTGTGCGATAGGTGACAACGGGAGTGCCGCAAGCAATGGCTTCGAGGTTGACCGTTGGATAGTTGTCCTGCCAGGTGGGATTGACGAAGGCGGTGGCTGCAGCGTAGAGTGCAGCGAGTTGTGCCACGTTCTCTGTGCGACGTATGCCGACAACGCCTTCGGGGAGTAGCTTTTGTTGTGCGGGGGTAACGCCGACCATGACGAGGACTTCGTCGCTACGGAGTTTGCGGCTGAGTGCCATGAGGTCGTCCCAACCTTTTTCTTTACTCCATATGCTGGCAAGTCCGAGAATTACGATGCGTCCCTCAAGTCCGTAACGCCTCACGACGTCGGCTGTGGGCTGCGGGCGGAAGGTCTGTAGGTCTATGCCGTTGTGGATGACGCGCATGGGATAGTCCTTGAAGAACGACTTGCGGAGCTCTCCCTCCATCCACTCCGACACGGGCACGAGGGTGAGCTGTGAGGGAGGCAGCGAGGTGAAGGCGCGTCGCTTGTCGAGGTAGTTGCGATGCGAACGGTCCACCATCCAACTCTTGGGGAAGAGCGTACGCTGCGGACAGTTGTGACACTCCGTTTGCCAACGCTCGCAGCCGGCATACATATAGTGGTAGCAATGGCCCGTATAGAGCCAGCAGTCGTGAACGGTCCAGATGACGGGCACTCCACTCTCGCGCAGATAGCGGAAGAGCACGGGATAGTTGAGGAAATAGCCGTGGATGTTGTGGATGTGGACGATGTCGGGCTGCAGTTGCTCAAGCCGATGCACGAAAGCGCGCGTGGCGGCAGCTGAACCGAGTCCGTGGCGGTCGAGGAAACGCGTTTCAAGACCATGGATAGCCACATCGAGTTTGTTTCCCACGGGTACGATGTGCGACGTGCAAAGGCGCAGCCCGTCGCGTCCGCGACTGTAGGCAACGTAGCTGTCCCATCCTGCGGCCATGACGCAGTCGCCTATTTCCTGCATGATGCGCCCCGTGGAGGTGGAAGTGCGCAAGACGGGATTGATTTGGAGTAAGCGTGGCAACTTAAAAGGAGTTTTCGTTATGTTCTATATAGTTGTGTGTGTTCTGCGGAATTGCTCACCGGTTGTCGGTGAGGTCTTCAAAGAGTCGTGTCCACTTGTCCATGACGCGGGCTTCGGAGAAGGTGTCGCGCACACGGAGGGCGTTCTTGCCGAGGCGTTGGCGCAAAGGGAGGTCGTTCATGAGGTTTGCCATGGCGGCAACGAGGGAAGAAGAGTCGCCGTCGGTAACGAAATAGCCATTCTCGCCAAGACGGATAATGTCGCGCGGTCCAGTCTTGAAGTCGTAGGAGATGACGGGGAGGCCGCACGCCATGGCTTCAATCATGACCATGGGGAAGCCCTCGTAGCGTGAGGTCATGAGCAGAAACGCGCTTGAGGTGTAGACCTTTTCGATGTCCTTCGTGGGAGCGTGGAGTTTCACGCTGGAAGCGATGCCGAGGCGCTCGGCTTGCTGCAAAAGACTGTCGTGCCACTCGCCCTGACCGTAGATGTCGAGTGTCCAGTCGGAGAGTTCTGGATGGGTTTGCATGAGTTCCGCCCACACGTTGAGCATGCGGTCGAAGCCTTTCTGATGGTCCATGCGGCCCACTGCCACCACGTGCTTTGCCGTGAGGTCGGCAGTTGAGGCGGGATGGAAGAGCGCGGCATTGGGAATGACTTCGATGTTTGCCATCTTCGGCCAGTAGTCGCGGTCCTCGTGGGTAAGTACCACGAAGCGGTCAAAGCGTTGCGCAAGGCGCTCGTCGGTACGTGTGCGGAAGCGGTCTATGAGACGGAGAAGTCCGTGGCGACCATACTGCAAACGGAAGAATTTGCTGTAATGAATCTCAAGCACTTTCTTGCTGCCGTCCTTGAGGGAGGGGATGAAGGACGACTCGCAGGGGAAGAGGCTGACGGTGATGTCGGGTCGTTCGGCGTTGAGCAATGCGGAAAGACGGCGACGGTGACGGCGGCGGCGCTTGAGATAACCGGCTATTTTGCCGAGCGGCGAGAGGCGGTTGTCGTCGGAATAGTTAATGCCGAGGTCAACCATGCGCACGCCTTGGGGCAAGGGATAGAACGTGGGTCGGTCATGTTGATCGGTGGTGACGATGACTATCTCCCACCCTTTCTGCTCCACAAAGTAGCGCACCTTGTTGAGCAGCACGCGCTCCATGCCGCCGGGGTTGTAGAGGGAATGTATGCAGTAGACTATCTTCATGCGGTTGCGGACGTGACGGGTTCTATTTCTTCGTCTTTTTCGGTTGCAGCCTCAGCGGGAAGTACGAGGAAGAGGGCGAAGAGGACAAAGAGGTCGGTGCTTACTTTGAACCAAAAGATGAAGTTGGACAAGAGGAGGAGAAGAAAAAGGAACGTGTAGTGGGGAAACTTCTGGATGCAGCAGCGTGCCACTTCGACCATATAGACAGAGAAAGCCAACAGGCCGAGGAGACCAAAATAGAAGATGAAGCGCAGATAACCGATGTCGGTACTCATGTAAAAACCATGATCGGCTTTGCCGGTGAAGTAGATGTCGGTGTTGAGGGGATTCTCCATGTAGCCGTCACCGATAATCCATGTCTTGGCATTGTCGGGGAAGACGACCATGTTTTTGAGAATGTTATTGGAGTTGGTTTCCCAATGGCCTTTCTCTGCCACGCTGAAGAAGCCTTCGAAGGCGAAGCGGAGATTGGTGTGGACGGTGGCGTTGACGTTGTAGTAATAAACGAGCACGGCTACTGCTACTACCACAAAACCCACGAAGATGGCGTAAAAGCGTTGCGTATTGCTAGAGGCTTCGTCTGTCTTCGGGATGAACAAGCGCAGAACGATGAGCACGAGTGCCATGACCACGCCAATGACCGTGGAACGTCCAATCATGTTGCCGAATGCGGTAATCACGCAGAAAGCAAGACTGTAGCAAAGGAGAGCTGCCGTGGACTGCTTCTCTTTTGTGTAAAGGCACATCCATACGATGATCACGAGCACCGCTGCAAAGCGCATTCCTGCCACGTCCAAACTGGCGCCGATGCCGTAGATGCGGTCTTCCACCACGCCCATAAATCCGGAACTGGCGAGGAAACCGTCAACGAAGTTCTTGAGCGGAACATAGAGCGACATGGCGAAAGCCACGATGCACTGCGCGGTGCAAACAGCTATCAGGTAGTTGCAGAGGAGGGGGATAGAGATGTGGCCGTGTACTTTTTCAATGGTGCGAACCACCACGTAAGCGCCACTGAGCCATACCCACATAGAGACGATATAGGTGACGTAGGAATAGTCGGGGGTTTCGTTGTACGTCACAGCAAGGAAACCGCAAAGGGAAACTACACAGGCCAGGACGGAGAGCACGAAGAAGTTGCGGTCCATCGTGGTGCTGCGGTTTTGTGCGTAGGAGAGTGCCAACAGCACGGGACCGAAGGCGGCAAGTATCATCTTGGTGTTGACCGCGGGCAGGAAGGAGAATTCAAAAGGGAAGAAGTAAAAGCTCGTGAGTATAACCACAAAGGGCATGAGCAGGTACTTCAGGGGAAATTGGATGCGCATGAGAGAGAGATAATGTGCAAATGTGCAGATGTGCGAATGTGCAAATGAGGGAATGATGTTGTATCGCCCGATTTATTTGTACAGTCTTTTGTAGATGACCTCGAAGAGCGCCCAGTGGTATAGGCGGACGAGGAGGAACAGGTGGTGGGCGGCGAACCACTGGACTAGGCGGCTACGTAAAGGGACGTAGCGGTTGTGGAGTATGAAGCGGTTGGCTTCGGGGAACCATTCGGTCCAAAGGCGGTACTTGCCGTTGCTGCCGTCGCTAATGAGGAAAGGAAATTTAGCTTCGAGTTTGAAGAAGGCGAACTCTTTCTCCAAGGTCGTGCCGTAAACGCGCTGCAGGTCGGCAAGCGTGGCGAGCACGTTGTGACGGAGTTCGGTGATGTGACGGTCGGAGTAGACTTGGCAGAAAGAGGAAGCGTTGGTCTTGACGTAGTGGTAGAATGCCTTCGGCAAATAGTCCACACTGTGGCAATGGGCAAAGAGGCGGATGATGGTCATGTCTTCTCCCATGCCGTAGCCGGAGGGGAAGACCACGCCGGAACGCTCATAGACGGAGCGACGGATGAGTTTGTTCCACACGTTGTACTTCATGCCGCCGCTGAGCATGGCTCTCACTGCCTCTTCTGCACTGGCAAAGACGGGTTGCTTCATGAGCCGCTCGCTTTGGGCGTAGCTGAGAAACCAGTCGCACCAAACGGCATCGAGGTCGTGGGCCTTGGCGAAGGCATAGAGTTGTTCGAGCATCTGAGGTTCCACGAAATCGTCACCATCGCAGTGGAAGATATATTCACCTTTGGCTTCGCGCAGTCCGGTGTTGCGGGCTGCAGGAAGTCCAAGGTTCTGTTCGTGGTGTACAACCTTCACGTCGGCACTACGCTGGGGAAACTTACGGAGCGTCTCTTCCAGCACCTCTACGCTGCGGTCCTTCGCGGCATCGTCCACAAAGATGTACTGCACCTCGGGGAGTGTTTGCTGCATGAGCGACGCGGCACACCGCTCCACAAAGGCTTCCACTCCGTAGAGGGGGACGATGACGGATACTTTATAGTTCATACTTACCGTTTGAAAGGCGGCTTTTCTTACGGCCAAACACGAAGTAGCGGATGAGGACCTTGAGGCGCTTCATAAAGGGCAACTGTTCAAGGGTGTTGAGTTGGTCGTAGAAGAAGTCGAAATAGAACTTTTCGTCGAAGAAGATGCTGCGACGGTAATATTCCCACCAGATGTCAAAGTTCAGACAGCAGCCTTTCCAGGGCTTCTGTCCGTTGTAGTGTATGGTGCTCTCGTGGAGGTGGGAGCGAAACTCTTGCGGTGATAGGTTGCCGTATACTTTGGAAGGGTCGGACTGGAGAATCTCGTACTGGTAGGTAGTCATCTGCCACCAGGTGGGCAACTGATATATGTGTGTTCCGCACACGATGTTCAGCACGTCCTGGTCTTGAAACTTATATGCTTTCTTCGCCTCTTCCTTGAAACGCTGCACGAGATCGTCCTCGCGCATTTTCTTGCTATTGAACACAAGGAAACCACTGTTGACATAGGTCTCAGCGCAGAGTGCCGTATTGGCATTGACGTAATGAAGCCCGTCATCCACATAACGCATACTGAGGTCGTTCACGCCAGCCAAGTAGTTATCGCCGATGTCAGTAAGATAGAGTTCACGCAAGTCGCGGCGGAAGATGATGTCAACATCGGTATAAATGACTTTATCGTATTGGGGGATGAGTTCGGGTATCAGCAAGCGATAGTAAGCTGCTGCGGTGATTCCTCTTACCTCAAAGGCTCCCTCAAAAGCTTTGCCCACACTCACTGGAGTAATGCGACAACGGGAATAGTGCTCCATCAACCGACGATAAGGGAAGCGTTCCATATTGACCTTTTCGCCATGGAGGAGGAATATGTCGTAGAACGTGTCGGCTGCTGCATTTTCGAGGAGCGAAGTGAGACATACCGAAGCGGCACGAAAGAGGTTTTCGTCAAAGGAGAATACAATAGGTACGTGATTCATCGCAAAACGGGTTTCCACTGATGAGATTTTATGTAGTATACAGCATCTCTCAGCCCTTTATACTTACACTGAAAAATGTCAGTACGACACTTCACTGCGGACAAGAGGAAAGAAATGGCAAAGGTGGACGTAATGGCAAGTACGTCAAGCGCCTTTCCCCACACACTGTGCTGACCATAGAGGAAGCGCCACCAAAAGACGGTTTTGAAAAACACGTCGCAGTAGATCAGTTTCCTTTCTTTCTCGGGCACAAGATTATTTCCTGCATCAAGATGTTCTATGCCCGAACTGAAGGATGTCAGCACCTTCAAGCCGTGGAGATGCATTTTGTAAAACATGGTTTGATCCTCGCCCAGAGCATAGGGTTGGGAATCGTGCCAAAGTTCATCTTCAAAATGGATGCGAAGGAAATCGGACTTACGACAAAGGAAACAAGCTCCGGCATTAGTCTGCGAGCGGTAAACAGAACGATGAGGATGATTGTTATAGGAGAAACCCGCGTTGCGCATCACGCGATAAGCCCATTTGCCGTCGTCGCGATGGGAAATGCTGCGTCCTGAGAGAGCAAACAAGAGTTTACTCATCAATGGTCGTTGTGCATTGGGGAATACATCAGGAGAAATGACGTCGCCGTCTGTTTGGCGGAGTTGCGAAAAGAGCGTTTCCACAAAATTGGAAGACAACATGAGGTCATCGTCGAGACAAAGCATCCATTCGGTCTTCACTTCCTCATAACGGAGCGCACGCTGTGCTACCATGCCTTTCTTTACCCACACATATTGCTCCACGCCGACGGTCTCTTTGGGCTTTGCATAGCCCTCGGCTATATACACGATGATAGCAGTCGGACGTAACGTCTGCTGCATAAGGCTGTTGAGCAATGTCTGGTATTTCTCGCCGGCTGTGCCGAGCGTGCGGATTACTGCGGTATATTCTGTAATCATCTTCCTCTAAGAGTGGTTCTAATATTTACAATAGCAGCTGCAGCCCATCGCATATTGTGTGTTAGAAGCCACATAATACATTTGATTTTCTTGCCAATGAAGGGACAATTCATTATATATTTCCGACTGATTGGATAAATGCTCAAAAACTTATTGAACATGTCGGTCCTCAGTGCATATTCTTGTTTTGCTTTCAATATGCGCCATGACATCACTTCCTCTAAGTGTTCTATAACACCTTGCTCACTAAAGAAATCTATAAGAGCAAGGTTCGTGTGACATTCGTCTTCATAACTTTTTTCGGTTTGGTTGTGAAGTAATGAATTTTCGTTTTCCATATTATAATTACATAATACGGCATCAACCTTCACTATGTTGTTGGCTTTATAATAAAGGCAAGTAGACAGATGAGAATCTT
>CAVKJJ010000055.1:0-18055 GCA_963656685.1 bacterium
TCCGTGACTTCAATGTCATCTACCAGGAGACCGACGGAAAGAACAAGACCACGGCTATTGGCCCGAACCAAATTGGACTCGGAGAAGGCGTCTTCAGCGGTTGCGACAACCTGCGCATTAAGTTCTGCATAGACAAAGAGGAAGAGTTCCTGAAAAGTTTACCCTGGATACAGTATATCGACAAGTTCACACCCTGCTTCTTTGCTCCGATTGACACCAAGGTCTACGACCTACTGAAGGAAAAAGGCTACTGCTTCAAGACCGCATTGGTCAACGAGAATCTCGACCATATTGATGCCACACGAGCCAAGCCGGAAGAACTTCGAACGTTGTTCAAAGGACGTGACATCGAGTCGTTCGACGAGTTCCGTGCCTTCGCCTCGTGCGGACTGAAGCAAATCTACGATAGTATGTTCGAAGGCTGTTCTTCACTGCAGACCATCATACTGCCCGACAGCATCCGGTCCATCGGTGAGAACGCATTCAAAAACTGTAGTCTGCTCTACAAACTGTCCATTCCCAAAAAGGTGGAAAGCATCGCTCCCACCGCTTTCACTGGTAGCGGACTCAAGGAGTTCTACTTCAACAATCCCGTGCCCATCGACATTGACGCCGCCAAAGTCTTTGCCGGACTCGACGAGTCGTTTGTCATCTACGTGGCAGACAGCGTGGCTGAAGCCTACAAAGCCAAATGGGCTGCCGTGGCCGACCACATCAACGGCATCAGCAAGCGAAAGTCAACCATCAAGACAGTTGTCTTGAAAGAGCCCGGCACACTGGCCAAAGAACTCGGTTGCACCTACACCTATGAAGGCGACGCTACCCTTAAGGGCAACTATGCCCAGTACGAGGCGCTGCGCATCATCGGCCCCATCGACGGACGCGACATCGGTGTACTCCGCTTCATGGGCGGCGTTGACGTAGAGAAGATGGATAAGACCGTAGGCCACTTGAAGTACCTCGATCTCTACGAGGCTGACATCAAGAAAGGATATGAGTTCAACCGTAGCGGAGAGAACCGCTCCGTTGATCACGACAACCGCATTGAACCGTTCATGTTTGGTTGGCTCGACAAGATTGAAACACTCATCCTGCCCAAGAGTGTAACCGAGATAGGTAGCTATGGACTCGCCGAAATGGACAACCTCAAGACGCTTGTTGTGGGTGACAACACAAAGAAAATCTGGCTAAAGGTAATTCAGGACAGCAAGAACATCAACACGCTAGTCATGCTTCCCAAGAGCGTGCCAGAGACTCTTCACCAATCATGGGCAATGGAAGACGAGATCTTCGGTGATGGTAATTCAAATTACCGCGTAGGCACCATCTACGTGCCCAAAGAATCGCTCAACGACTACCAGCACCCCTACTACTCCGCCTACAGCGACAGCATCGGAGTAACCTTCAAGGATACCCAACTAGCAGAAGCACTGAAGAAGAGCCACGTGTTCCTTCCCATTGACCTCCTTCAAATAACAGATTTGGAGGGCATAGTCAACAACGACACGACTATCCATTACTTCAACGAGCTTTACTACTGTGCAGACTCCACTTTGACAAGAAAGTCGCTGACAGAAATGGAGAAGCTGGAAGAAGTGACGCTGCCTTATGGGCTTGAGTACATCTCTACCGATGCCTTCTTGGGATGCTATCGTTTGAAGACTATTTATGCTAATAACACCACCCCCGCCAAGTTGGAATCACAGGCGTTCGACGACCTTCCCATCAACTTTGAGATTATCGTGCCCGACGGCTACGTGGAAACCTATCGCAAGGCTTGGCCAGCGTATGCCGACCACATTCGTACTTCACGTACCGCAGCGGAGGTTCCGATCGTCGTCCACCTCAAAGAGAAGAATACGTTGGGCGAGAAACTAGGACTGAACGTAAGTAGAGACGGCGATTATGTGGCTTCAGTTTCCGGTGAAAGCCTCGGAAAAATCAAGGCACTCAAAATTTACGGCCCCATCGGCGGTGCGGATATTGCTGTGATTCGCATGCTCGGCGGACGCGACCCCTACTACTCAGATAAGGTCTACTCGACCAACTTGAGCTATCTTGACCTCTACGACGCCCAAATCCAAAAAGACGACACCAAATTCGCATACAGTCAGCATCATTTGTACGACTGGGAGATACCAGGCTTCTCGTACAAGATTAACAACGACAACGAAGTGCCCCAGTGTATGCTTTGGGGTTGTAACAACTTGAAGACGGTGATTCTCCCGAGAACCGCTACGAAGATTTGCGACGACGCTTTCTACGATATGTATTCGCTCAAGACACTCGTCATCGGCGACGACACGCACGACGTGGACGGCAACGATGCCTTCGGTGAATGCGAGAAGCTCACCAAGATGATCTTCCTCAGCAAAAAGAAGCCCGAACTCAACCACGATGCGTTCACCGACCCCGTGGAGGGCGACAACTTCAAAGTGAATAACATCTACGTGCGCAAGAGCATCATTAATGACTACACGAAGGACGGACAGTACACCGGACATGCCAACAGCATCACGGCACCCTTCGACGACGAAGAACTATTCCGGGCGTTGGGTGCACATTGCGTAGCCTCCGAAGACGACCTGCTGCAGGTAGACAGTATCACTGCATGGTTCGACGCGTTCCCGAACGTCAAAGATCTGCAGACGCTGAGCAAGACTTCCGTCACGAAGTTGGACGACGCCACCTTCGCTCCGCTCAAAGACCTGAAGTACGTAACCCTGCCAAGTACGCTCAAGAGCGTTGCCCCCAAGACGTTTGCCGAAAACGAGAATCTCCGCTGGATTGACCTCAGCGCGTGCGACTCGCTCAAAACGGACGCCGCCACAATAGACTTCACACCCGGCGCATTGCTCTATCTGCCCGAAACGGCAGGAAGCAGCGACCGCACCAATGTGGTCTACGGCGCAACGGGCGCACTCGAGTGTAGCGACTACTTCCTTACCGACACCCGCAGCTACGACGTGCCCAAGGAGTTCACCGCCAAGAAGGTGACCTTCGGTCGTGAGTTCACCCCGAGAACTTACACCACGCTGACCCTTCCGTTCGCGCTCAACGAACAGCCCGACGGCTTCAAGTTCTACACGCTCGACACCGACAGCACACGCAGCGGACAACTCTTCTTCAAACCCGCCGACGAAACCCTTGCAGCCTACTCGCCCTACGTGGTACGCAGCAAGAAGAAGACGCTTGCCATCAACACTGAGACTACCGTGCCCGCTACGCAGACTCGCATGAACATCGTCAAGGCTGGTGGCTACGTGCTCAACGGAAACCTTCAGGACTACAGTGCCGCAAGCGCCAAGTCCATGAAGTTCCTTCTCATGAACGACACCACGCTGCTCTGGAACTTCGCCACGACGACCGCCGACTCTGTACGTCCCTTCTCCGCCTACGCCCAGCAGATGCTCGTTTCGGCAAAGACGAACGATGTGCGCACCCACTTCAGCGACTGCCTCTACCATTATTATATAGGCAACGCGCCCTACGACATCCTCGGCGACGGCACCGACGACGATCCGTTCTTCGCTCCCAGCGTGAACCTCGTGGACGGATTCGACTTCCGCACCGATGCGCCCTTCACCGCCACCAAGGCTTCCTACAGCCGCGACGTCACCCACATCTGGGCTACGCTTTGTTTGCCTTACTCCTTCGAAACGGCAGGCAACGGTACTTGCGAATTCTACCGCCTCACCGACAAGACGGACGACCAGCTCGTCCTCACGAAGATTGAAGACGAGAAGATAGAAGCCGGCACACCCGTGTTCGTACGTCGCCTCGACGGCATGACGCACTTCGGCTTGAGTGCCGAAAACACCGACGTGGTTCTCGCACCCCTCGCCACCGCTGGTGACAATACCGTGCACCTCGAAGGTTCGTTCCAGGAAAAAGAAGTGGGCAAGGGCGCCTACATCATTGCCAACGACCGCTTCTGGCTCGTGGACAACCTCATCTCCGACACCGACCGCACCGTCCGTCACAAAGCCTTCCGCGCCGCCCTCTGCGGTGTGACCGGCACGAAGGTGGCAAGCTTCGGACTCATCGACTCCGCCACCATCTCCGACGAAGAAGCGCTCGACGTGCTCAACGCCAAGGCAGAATATTACGACCTCAACGGCCGCCGTCTGCCCCAACTCCAGAAAGGCGTGAATATCGTGAAGCGCGGCACGAAGGTGACGAAGGTCATCATTGAATAAATCTTACACACAACGGCCCCGAGGAGCAATAAAAATCCTCGGGCGCCGTTACTTTTAAAAAGCAACGATTAAAGACATGAAACTGAAAACACTCTTCTCTTGGTTCATTGCCCTGCTTGCCGTCTCCTTTACGCTGACAGCGTGCAGCTCCGACGACGAAGAAACCAAGACCGACCCCACACTGCCCGCACAGTTTGTAGGCACATGGGACTTTGACGACTTCACCCTCACGTTCGACGCCGACGGCAACGGCGTGATGGAATACATCGAATACGACCCTACGGACGCTTCCTCACGACCCTACGAAGTGTTCAACTACACGTACAGCGTGACCACAGGCATCCTCTATGCACAATGCGTGGACAACATGACCATCACGTTCGACAATATTCACGTCGACAGCGAAGGCCACCTCGTCATCACCTACGCCATGGGAGGACAACAAAAGACCGCTACCGGCACGAAGCACACCTTCATCTCCATCTCTGCAAACCAAATGTGGGGAAAGTGGGTGCTGAAGGAAACGAATGCAGAATATTTCCGCTTCACGAAAAGCAACGTGACGGTCTGTGCTGACGGAACCGACACAGGCACATGGCGCGTCAGCGGAAGTTCCGTGTGGATCACCCTTCAAGGGCAGACGTACGAATTTATCCGCAACATCACCATCAGCGGCAACGAGATGACAGCCCACGTCTACTCCAACGACGGCCACTGGTATCCCCGCACCTTCGTCCACACCGACAACGGCGGAAACACCGAAGCCGACGGCGGAGGCGAAGAGACCGAAAAGGTCGACAACGGTTCCTCCAGCGGTGACTCCAAGCCCGACACTTCCGACGGCTCCTACTGGGGCGAATGACCGCACGACGCATTATGTAATTTATGTTTCTAAGCAAATTGACACCACCACCCTTGAAGCTCCGCGTGTAAACATGGCAACTCTCGAACTCAACGCACACAACAAAAAGGAATATCCCCCGATGCATACCGCCGAACATTTGCTCAACCAGACTATGGTCCGTATGTTTGGCTGCGAGCGTTCGCGCAATGCACACATCGAACGTAAGAAAAGCAAAATCAGCTACACACTTCTTCAAGAGCCTTCAGAGGCCGAAGTGCAGCAAATTGTGGAACGGATGAATGCCCTCATCGCCGAAGACCTCCCCGTTACCTACGAATTTGTGCGTGCCGACGAAGTGCCCGATGGCGTCAAACTCGACCGTCTTCCTTCCGACGCTAGCGAAATGCTCCGCCTCGTAAGAATAGGCGCCTACGACGTTTGCCCCTGCATAGGTCTCCATGTAGAGCACACCTCCCAGATAGGACGGTTCGTCCTTCTTGGCACAAATTGGGACGCCGAGCGCCACTCATTCAGAATTCGCTTCAAACTAGAAGGCGAAGATGCCGGCGCTTTTGAAGACTGAAACTGCTAAGAAAACTTTGAAAATCAAAAAGAAAAATCGTTGCGGACTTGCACCACACTTGAAATGTTCGTAACTTTGCACACAAGATTGAGTGAGGGGCTTTCGAAAGTTCCTCACTCATGTTTTTACCACACAACTTGAACGAATGATCGACAAGAACATTGTACGCACACTGGTAGACCAGTGGCTTGAGGGAAAGGACTACTTTCTTACCGACCTTACCATCAGTCCCGACAACCGTATCGTAGTGGAAATAGACCACGAAGAAGGTGTGTGGATTGAAGACTGCGTAGAGTTGAGCCGCTACATCGAAAGCCACCTCGACCGCGAACAGGAAGACTTTGAGCTCGAAGTGGGAAGTGCAGGCATTGGACAGCCTTTCAAAGTGCTTCGTCAGTACGAAGTGCACCAAGGAGAACGCGTGGAAACGCTCACTAACGACGGACGCAAACTCGAAGGCGTGCTTCACGACGTGACGCCCGAGAACTTCCAACTCACCATTCAGGAAAAGGTGCGCGAAGAGGGTGCAAAACGTCCGAAACTCGTAGACCGCGACGTACAGCTCAACTACAGCGACGTGAAGTGGACAAAATATATCATCGATTTTAAATAAAAACCATACCAAGGGCTTCTGCCCGGGGTGGCGAGAGGTGTTTGAAACCATTTCTCCCCTCCTTATAATTCCCCTATATTTATGGCCAAGAAGAAAGACGACACAGTAAGTCTCATAGAAACCTTCGCTGAATTCAAGGAGAACAAGAACATCGACATCGCCACAATGGTAGGCGTGCTCGAAGAAAGTTTCCGCAGCGTGATTGCCAAGATTTTCGGTTCAGACGAAAATTTCGACGTTATCGTCAACCCCGATAAGGGCGACTGCGAAATATACCGCAACCGCGTGGTCGTAGAAGACGAAGCTGTCGAAGACGACAACAAGCAGATAAGCCTTACCGACGCGCGCACCATCGATCCCACCTATGAAGTGGGTGAGGACGTCAGCGAGAAAATCAACTTCGCCGACTTCGGTCGTCGTGCCATTCTGACTCTCCGTCAGACGCTCGCCAGCAAGATTCTTGAACTCGAGCACGACGCGCTTTACAATAAATATAAGGACCGCGTGGGCGAAATAATCGTGGCAGAAGTTTATCAGACCTGGAAAAGCGAAACGCTCCTCCTCGACGAAGAGCGCAACGAACTCTTCCTTCCCAAGTCGCAGCAGATTCCCCGCGACTTCTTCCACAAAGGCGACACCGTGCGCGCCGTCATCGACCGTGTGGACAACTCCAACGGCAATCCCAAAATCTACCTTTCGCGCACCTCTCCCGTCTTCCTTCAGCGACTCCTCGAGTCTGAAATTCCCGAAATCGCTGACGGCGTAATCCGTCTTGAGCGCATTGCACGCATTCCTGGCGAACGTGCCAAGATTGCCGTGGCTAGCCTCGACGACCGCATCGACCCCGTAGGCGCCTGCGTCGGTGTACGCGGTAGCCGTATCCATGGTGTGGTTCGCGAACTCCACAATGAGAACATTGACGTCATCAACTTCACCAACAACACGGCCCTCTTCATCCAGCGCGCACTCAATCCCGCACAGGTCAACAGCATTCAGCTCAACGAAGAAGAGCACAAGGCCAACGTATATCTCCGTCCCGAAGAAGTGAGTCTCGCCATCGGTAAGGGCGGTATGAACATCAAGCTTGCTTCCATGCTTACGGAATACACCATCGACGTGTTCCGCGAAGTGGAAGGCGAAGAAGCTACGGAAGATATCTACCTCGACGAGTTCGCCGACGAAATAGACCAGTGGGTCATCGACGCCATCAAGAGCATCGGTCTCGAAACGGCAAAGGACGTTATCAACGCACCCCGCGAGATGCTTATCGAAAAAGCCGACCTCGAAGAGTCAACAGTCGACGACGTCATCCGCATCCTCAAGGCCGAGTTTGAAGACGATGAACCCCAAACGCCGGCTCCCGCAGACGAGCCCGCGGAATAATATAGCTTTCAACGACGCAACGGCGCAGCCCACAACGACGGTGGCTGAAGCCGTTGCGCCAAGCGTATACATACAAAGCGTGCAAAACCCGCAAACCTTGCGGTCAAACATCCCATCTCCGAACCGTCCGCCAAATCCATAAAACTCCAAACCAACTGCATGAATATCAGACTAAATAAAGTAATCAAAGAATTCGGTGTCGGCCTTCAGACCGTATCCGATTTCCTCAAGAAAAAAGGTCTTCCCATTGCCGATGACGACCTGAACCAGAAAATCGACGAGAAGCAGTACGACCTCCTCAAGCACGAATTCGGTGCCGACAAGGAACTGCGCGGAAAAGCCGAGGAACTGATTCAGAACCGTCAGCAGAAGCGTCCCGCTCCTCAGGTAAAGGAAACCAAGCCCGCTGCAGCACCGGAAATGGTGGAAACGGAGGTGCCCGAAAGCATGCGACCCCGCATCGTAACAAAAGGTAAAATAGACCTCGACGCGCAAAACAAGCCTGCAGCCCCCGCTCCCAAAGCAGAGGCCGCTGAAAAGCCTGCCGCTCCCGCAGCAACTGTGGAAGAAAAGCCTGCCAAAAAGGAAGAAGCGTCAGCTCCCGCTACGGCTTCAAAACCTGCAGCACCCGCAGCCGCAGCACCTGCCGCACCTGCCGCTCCCGAAAAGCCCGCACGCCCCTCAGTGGAAGAACGTGCCGCCGCCATCGGAGAAGAACAGGGCGGTGTGTTCAAACTTCACACGCAGACCGAAATTTCCGGTCCTAAAGTGCTCGGCACCATCGACCTCAGCACCATCAACTCCAACACGCGTCCCAAGAAACGTTCGAAAGACGACCGTCGTCGTGGTGCAAAGAACGGAACTGCGCAAGGTCAGACTGCAAACGCTACAGGCAATGCGCAAGGTCAGAATGGTCAGCGCAAAAAACGTACACGCATCGGTAACGAGCGCGTAGACGTGAACAATGCTGCCAACCAGCCTTCTGGCAATCCCAGCAACAATCGCCGCAAAAACCAGGGCAACAACAACGGCCAGGGCGGTAACAACCAAGGCGGCAGCAAGCGTTCCAACGACCGCAACCGCCGTGCAAAGGAAAACACAAAGACCGAAGTCTCTGAAGAAGACGTAGCAAAGCAGGTAAAGGAAACACTCGCACGCCTCACCAGTAAGCAGAAAGGCGGCAAGGGTGCCAAGTACCGCAAAGAAAAGCGCGAACAAGTCCACAAGCGCGAAGAAGAAGAACGCCGCGAAGCAAAAGCCGAAAGCAAGGTGCTTAAACTCACCGAATTCGTGACAGCCAACGAGCTTGCACAGATGATGGACGTGCCCGTGACCAAGGTCATCGGAACGTGTATGAGCATCGGCATCATGGTCAGCATCAATCAGCGTATGGACGCTGAGACCATCGACCTCGTGGCAGAAGAGTTCGGTTTCAAGACAGAATACGTTTCGGCCGACGTGCAGGAAGCCATCGCCGAGGAAGCCGACGCACCCGAAGATCTTGAGCCCCGTGCTCCGATTGTTACCGTGATGGGTCACGTTGACCACGGTAAGACTTCTTTGCTCGACTACATCCGCAAGTCTAACGTCATTGCAGGTGAAGCCGGCGGCATCACGCAGCACATCGGTGCCTACAACGTGACGCTCGACAACGGACGCCGCATCACCTTCCTCGACACTCCGGGTCACGAAGCCTTCACCGCTATGCGTGCCCGTGGTGCTCAGGTAACCGACATCGCCATCATCATCATCGCTGCCGACGACGACATCATGCCCCAGACAAAGGAGGCCATCAGTCACGCTGTGGCAGCAAACGTGCCCATCGTCTTCGCCATCAACAAGGTGGACAAACCGCACGCCAACCCCGACAAGATTAAGGAAGGACTTGCAGCCATGAACTTCCTCGTGGAAGACTGGGGCGGTAAGTACCAAAGCCAGGACATCAGTGCCAAGAAGGGTACGGGTGTGAAGGAACTTCTTGAGAAGGTGCTTCTCGAAGCCGACATGCTCGAGCTCAAGGCTAACCCCAACCGCAAGGCTACGGGTACGGTCATTGAATCGTCGCTCGACAAGGGTCGCGGTTATGTGGCCACCATCCTCGTGTCGAACGGTACGCTCAACCAGGGCGACGTAGTGCTTGCTGGTACGAACTTCGGCCGTGTAAAGGCCCTCTTCAACGAGCGCGGACAGCGCATCAAGGAAGTAGGTCCCTCCATGGCAGCCACTCTGCTCGGCTTCAACGGAGCTCCGCAGGCCGGCGACCAGTTCCACGTGATGGACACCGAACAGGAAGCACGCGAAATTGCCAACAAGCGCGAACAGCTTCAGCGCGAACAGGATTTGCGTACACGCGAAGTGCTTACGCTCGAAAAGATTGGCAAGCGCCTGAAGATGGGTTCTTACCACGAACTCAATATCATCGTAAAGGCCGACGTGGACGGTTCGGTCGAAGCTCTCGCCGACTCCTTCATCAAGCTCTCTACCGAGCAGATTGTGGTGAAGGTCATCTACAAGGGCGTGGGTCAGATCAGCGAAAACGACGTGACGCTCGCTGCAGCCTCCGAAGCTATCATTGTTGGCTTCCAGGTGCGTCCTTCCCAGCAGGCTCGCCGCTTGGCAGAGCGCGACGGCGTGGAAATCCGTCAGTACTCCGTCATCTACGATGCCATCGAAGATGTTAAGGAAGCTATGGAAGGCATGCTTGAGCCCGTCATCAAGGAAGAAGTTACGGCCAACGTCGAAGTGCGTCAGGTGTACCACATCTCCAAGGTGGGTTACGTGGCAGGTGCTTATGTACTCGACGGAAAAGTCAAGCGCAGCGACAAGGCTCGCCTCATCCGCGACGGCATTGTCATCTTCACCGGCGAAATCAATGCACTCAAGCGCTTCAAGGACGATGTCAAAGAAGTCAGCACCAACTTTGAGTGCGGTATTTCGCTCACCAACTGCAACGATATCAAGGAAGGCGATATCATCGAAACTTTCCAGGAAATCGAAGTTAAGCAGAAGCTTCAATAAGACATCTCTGCGTTCGTTGCACGCATCGTGTAAGGGCGTGGTAATTGATAAAGTCTGATATATTCATCTTGAAAGGCGTACAAACTGCGAAGTCTGTATGCCTTTTATTTTTACCGTACTATACATTTTACGAAATATAATGCGTACATTTGCCACAAGTAAAAATCTCTCAAAGAAACGCACACCCGCTTATGGAAAACTATATACGCTTTGATTGGGCCATGAAGCGCATGTTGCGCGACAAGGCCAACCACGAAGTCATCGAAGGTCTGCTCACTTCGCTCTTGGGCGAAAAAGTGACGATAAAGGAATTTCTCGAAAGTGAATCGAACCAGGAAACGGAGGACGACAAGTTCAACCGCGTGGACATCCTTGCCGAAAACGAGAACCGCGAACTGCTCATCGTCGAAATTCAGAATACGCGTGAGCTAGCTTACTTCCACCGTATGCTCTACGGCGTTTCCAAGGCCATCACGGAATACATCGGCTTGGGCGACACTTACGACAAGGTGCGCAAGGTCTATTCCATCAACATCGTCTACTTCGACCTCGGTCAGGGAAAGGATTACGTGTACCACGGGCGCACCACGTTCCAAGGCATACATGAGCCGCACGACACGCTAAAACTTTCCGTACGTCAGAACGAGGTCTTTTTCGGAACACGCGAGTACGACGTGCTCAAGCGCAAGGAAGCCGGCGACGTGTTCCCCGAATATTACGTGCTTCGCGTCAACGACTTTGACAGCGTGGCGAAGACACCGCTAGACGAATGGATTGCTTTTCTGAAGACGGGCCGCATTGCCGACAATCCCACGGCTCCCGGCCTCGGCAGAGCGCGCGAATGCATGCGCTACGATACCCTCTCTGCAGCCGACCGCCGTTCCTACCAAAGACACATGGAAGCCGTCCGCACCCAGAAAAGTGTGCTCGAAACGAGTCGCGACGACGGTTATATGGAAGGCCACAGCGCCGGTCTCGCCGAAGGTCGAGCCGAGCTATTAAAGGAAATGGTCAAAAAGATGAAGGCAAATGGTATTGACGCACAAACAATTGCCGAAATGACCGGCCTTCCGTTAACAGATATTGAACAAATGTAGGATAAGGGTGGAGAACGTGCTTCTCCCTGTTTTGATTGCGAACTAAGCAGATGCTACATAGATAAGTCCAATTTCTCGTTTATAACGATCAATATAGGACTCGTGAGGTGATTCTGCTTAGCATTGAATTATACTCAAGTTGCCCACTTTATTCCCTATTCTTTGTGTTGTACAGCATAAAGAATCGGGAATAAAGTGGGCAACTTGAGTATTTAATGATACTATATTTTATAAATTAACTATAATTAATATACCGGGGGGGGTAATTATGGAAATCTACCTAAATTTGCCTCGCTGTGGCAAAATTGCACAATGATGGTTGTGCGTTTTCCTTTAATCGAGAGTAAAAACCGAGGTCTTCCTCAAAATCTTTCACCAAGCGTTTCCGTTCAAAGACTTTTTAGATATTGAGCTTTTAGCTCTTGTTCTCTTGTATCGAATACCGCCAATATTCAAATCTCTACGAGGATAAGCGGAAGGTTCACGCTCTATGGCGTGAGTCATTCTGGACTTATTGTAGAGTTGGTCACTTGGCGGTAACCAGATACAAGGCAAGCCACGAACGGTTCTACGCCTTTTTTATAACCTGACGAAATGAATTGTATCAAAAGCATTTTTGCTTTGTTTGTGCTGTTGTCCGCCTTTTCATGCAAGAACGAAAAGGCTGATATGAGCAAGTATATGGTAGAGCGAGACTCCATCATGCAGGAAAACAAAGCCAAGACACAACAACTCGATGAGCTAAACGGCGTGATTGCAACCATTGCAACAGGACTTGACAGCATAGCCATTCAAGAGCATATTTTATTTGCCAACAAGGAGCGTAACGGTGTTATGCTCGACCGCAAACAGATAGCAGCCAATCTAAAGGGCATGGCAGAAATACTGGCTCGCCAAAGGCAGAAAATACAGATGCTTCAAGATTCTTTGGCACACAAGAAATCATCACAAGGTGTGGAGCGTCTGCAAAAGGTTGTGGAGTTCCTCAACCAGCAGTTGGCAGAGAAAGACAAGGTGATACAGTCGCTGCGTGCCGACCTGAACAATTCAAAAAAAGACATTACGCAGCTTCGTGCTTCCCTGTCCGACATGCGTACAAGGGCAAGCAACGCAGAACAGAAAACAAAGGATCTGACAACGGCTTTGTCCAAACAAGACGAGGTTATTAACGAGTGCTATGTGAAGATTGGTACAAAGAAGCAACTTTCGGCTGCGGGCTTGTTGAAAGGCGGATTCTTGAAGAAGAAAAAAGTGAACTACGAGGATGTGGACAAAAGCAAGTTCAATGCTGTTGACATCCGTAAGTTCCGTGAGATTCAATTGCATTCAAGCAATCCAAAGATTCTTACGCCACAGCCAAGCAACCGCTCTTTCCATTTTGAGGAGAGTGGCGACGGCAACTGTACGCTTGTCATAACTAACCCAACATTATTCTGGAGCGTGAGCAATTACCTTATTATACAACTCTAATAAAAAACTAAAGACTATGATTAAGAGATTTTTCCTTTCAGTGCTTCTTTGCACTGTATGTGTGTTCGCAATGGCACAGAGCCAAACCGTTACCCACGTTGTTCAGCGTGGCGAGACGATCGAGAGCATTGCCGAGTATTACAAGGTGAGTGTCGATGACATCAACAAGGCCAATCCTAATGCGGAAGGCATTATCTATGTGGGAATGAAGCTTGTCGTGCCTGTTGGAATGAAAAAGACCACAACTAAAACAACAGTTCAACAAGAATCTACAGAAAAAGTCAGGTCACAACAATCTGTATATAAATCAATAGCTAAAGCTGAAAGCAATTACAACAGTGCTTCTTCAAGTACATGGCAAAGGAATCAATCACGTATTATATGGGGATTGACATACTTTGCCCAAGACTTTGATGACGTGAAACTTTCTGGTCATTACGGTTTTACTGTTGATGCCCTTAACATCGGAGGTTCATTATTCGGTTTTAATGCCACTTTAGCAAGTTTTAATTGGGGACTTGCTGATAAGGGCAACACAACTGATTTGATTTTGGTTGGTCCAAATGTGGCATATGAATTTGCACAAAATTTTATAGTTGCCCTACCTGTTCAAGCAATGTGTAATTTCTCTTTTGAGGGTACAGACACAAAGACATCATGGGGATGGGCAATTTCTCCACGACTGTACTATAGCTTTGGAAAAGTGAATGTAAATGCCGGCATACTGATTAATGGAGGTTTCAAAAAAGGCGAGAAAGCGACATGTGGCTTTACTGCAGGTGTTGGATTTGATATTTAAATGATGAAGCGATTCCATTTTTATACAGTTCTTATCTTTACTTGGACATATAGTATTGCAGTTTCCGCCCAAGATGCCATTATCTATCGTGACGGTCGGGTGAAGTCTGTCAAGATAATCCAGACCAACAACGACAAGACGCTCTTTAAAGAGTCCGACAACAAGAAAGCCACAGAAGAATATGTGGAGAATACAAAAGTGTTTATGCTGAAGTTCAAGACTCGTGGCAATGTGGTATTCAACAGTAACGGCGAACGCATACTCACCACCTCGGAGCATACGCAGATTCCGAAAGATGCCATTGTTGTGTATTACAAGGACGGTAGAGAAGTTCCTGCCTACAATCTTACGATGGATGCAAATGTCGTTTCGTTCAAGACAAGCAAGAAAGGCAAAGATAGCCCTATTTTCTCACCGAAATCGGAGGTGTTTATGATTCGCTACCCCGACGGCACACGTGACATCCTGACAAACCTTGCCGTTGAGGAGCAACGCCAACGAGAGCGTGAGGCAGAGGAAGCAAGGCTTAAAGCACAGAGAGAAGCGGAAACGGCGGATTCCATAAAGGCGGCAACCGTAGAAGCGGCAGCATCGGCAACAAACCCCAAGAAAGCAACCATCGTGACAAAGAAAGGGGTGCGCATAAAAGTGTGGGTATGCAGCGATACTGCAACCATGGTGTCTTACAAGAAAGCGAATTCCGCCAAGGCTCCAGTCTTCAACATGAGCAAGGCAAAGATAAAGGACGTGATATACTAAATTCAGATTACGCTTATGAGAAGATACAACATCGTAATGGCAATGCTTGCAATGCTGTTTGTCCTCAATCCGATGGATGGTTATGGGCAAGACATTGTGAACTTGCGCCATATCGTGCAGCGTGGCGAAACGATAGAGACATTGGCAGACAGTTACAGACTTACAACAGATATGCTGAAGACTGTAAATCTCGGAATGGATACTTTCTATACAGGTATGGAAGTGTTCGTGCCTGTTGACAAGAAGTATATGTGGCTACGCACGGAAGAAGACAGCAAAGAGATTCTTAAAGACATAGCCGGGTATTTCCAGGAATACAAGGAGGCGTCGCGCGTCTTCAACTCTGGCGACTATCGCAAAGCCGATAAGTTGTTTGAGTCCACGATACGCAATCATGGTAAATTGTTGCCATGCGAGGAAGCCTATTTCGGAAAAGCCATGTGCGACTACAACCGCAAGAAATGGAGTTCCGCCGTTGACGGTTTCGCGAAAGTAATCAGCATTGACGACTGCCCTGAGGGGTTGCGTGAACAAAGTCGCAGTCTGAAAGCCAGCGCGGAAGAACAACGCGAAGCACGAAATCAGCGGACAGCCAACTTCTTTAGCACTTTCTTCCAAGTAGCAGCAGAAGTGGGTACTGCATATTTGGCTGCAAGCCAAGCTAATGCAGGACAGAATTACAACTATCCTTCTTTGCCACAAGGAACGAATTTGGGAAGCATGAGTGATGCAGAGTTCACAAACTATGTCAACACAAGCCTTTCTCAACTTGCCAACTATTCCATGATGCAGGTGGAGCAACAATGGAAACAAGAAGAAATCCAAGTGAAAAGCGGATTCGCTTCTACCTATCGTCAATTGCATGGCAAAGACCCATCGGCGGAAGAAGTGCAAGCAGCATATAACAGCTATATGCAGACCAAAGCAAACGTATACAGCACTGTGCAAAAAGCAAGCAGTGGCTTGTATGACAGGGAATTGGGGATAAGCGAAAGTTCACCCCCTGCATCAAGAAGCACTGGGGGCTACAAATGCAAGAAGCTATCGGCTACAGACAAGGCGCATTGTAATGATACCGGTGTGTGTCAGAACTGCAATGGTAGGAAAGTGACTCTTGACATGCTTGGCAATACAGTAGAATGCAAAGTGTGTTACGGCACGGGCGTTTGCCCCTCATGCCAAGGTAGATTATAACAATAATTACTAAAATAGAAGTTGCGCACGACACGGACAAAGTGCAAAACCAAGAAATGAAGATTTTTAGAAACCCAAAGTTGATTGCTATAATCTTGATAACGATGATGGCAAGCACCACATTCATAGCGTGTGGCGGTAGTGATGATGACGAGCAAGACGAATGGAATTCGTCTAATGACAATGGAGACAACAGCAGCTTTGACCCAACTTATGAACTTGTAAAGAAGAATATTTCTGCAAGCGTCAGCTATGGAGATTATAGTTGGAACATCTCCATAAAATCCAAGTTGGCCAGTGTGTTTCCAAACAAATCTATAACCTACGGAGTGGAAAGTGGTTATGGTGACTATCAGTATTATGAGCATTTCAAGTTCAATAATTCTTATATTCAAAAGAAAGACGGTGATGGCAACATGACAATAAGCTACCCTGTATTCGTTGGCAATGAATATGCAAACGAAGGTTTGTATTGGAGCAGCTATAAAGCCTTGAAAGCCAAAAAAGCTAATGGCGAAAGTCTAAGTAGCGACGAAAGAGATTTGTGGAATGAGATTGTAAAGGCAATGAACTCTAAAGAGAGTAAGGCGAAATCAAACTTTTGTGGCAGACTCTATGCACAGTTTGACAACAAAAGATATGTATATTATACATTTGGACAAAAGCCTTCGTCAGACACATACAATGGCGGTGAAAGTTCTAACAATGATGGTGGTACGAGTGGCGGCAGCACAGATGGCTCTTCTTCATACGAGAAACCAGACATAGCCTTTAACGATTTCACAGCCTATCAAACCAAGTTGAAAGTCGTATATAAAATATACAACAAGGATGAGGCAAAGGTGACTTCTGCCAAGGTTTACTATGGAACAAGTTCCAATCCGACAAAATCCGTTACAGCAACGGTTGCAGGCGTTCTTATCATAGCCAACATATCAGGTCTGACGAAAGGAACAACATACTACGTTAAGTGTGTTGCTACGGGCAAAGGCGGAACAACAACAACGGAAACAACAAAAGTTTTAACAAATTACTAAATTAGAAGTTGCGCACGACACGAACTAAGTGTAAACAAAGAAAATGAGACAAAAAACATTTTATAGTATTGCGATTACTGTTCTGCTGCTTGTGTTTTGTGCTTGCTCAAGCAACGATGATGACAGCAAGAAAGGAAACATTTCTAACAGTATAGTTGGTACATGGGCTGTGAAAAACATGTCCTGTTTTGATACAGAGAAGTTGTATGCAGACATTCTCACGTTTACGGGCAATAAACGAGTGGAAGCAAAGCACTATGTAGATAATACTGGTTATGGCATCTTCAAATACGATGACACATACACAGGTTCATGGTCTATTTACGGTAATAAAATATGGATGCAGATGCCTTCACTTTGGATTGGGCCTAACAACTTGGTAGTTGAGGACATTCAAGAGAATAAAATAGGCTTTAGTCCTTGGGGTAATGAGGGTGCATATGCAACCATGGAAAAGTATGCAGAACCAGAAAACAGTATTTATGGCTATTGGGAATTTTCAAAATGTACTGGCACCTTAACAAAAGAGAATGGTAAGGTGTTGGATATTAATGACGGTTCTTTTACTTTTCATTACTTGTATTTCTCAAAAACAGATCTGCAAAATTATAAAGGGTATAACGGTGTGATTTTGGATGACCGTGAAAAAAGTCCTCAATTGATGAATTATGATTTTGACGGTTCTAAGATTGTAATTTACAAAGTAGACAACGGAAAATTCTTGGAAGGAGACTTTACTGTAAAGAATATTTCAGACGATCACCTTATTTTACATTTTTATGGTCATGATGCACCAACTGAAATATTTGACATGGATATGTATCTCAATAGAGTTTCAACATTCCTTAATCAATAATTAAACGTTGCACACGACATGAAAGAGTGTATAATATGTTATGAAATACAATACACTATTTGTTGTCCTACTTCTTCTTTTTGTAGGTTTTTTGCTTAACGGGAAAACTATGGCACAAAGCGTATATGTAGGAGAAAATGAAACTGTATCTCTTAGCGTACCTAATGTAAGTCCTGGGTATGTAGACAAAGCTATTTGGGCTT
>CAVKJJ010000056.1:0-17992 GCA_963656685.1 bacterium
CAGCTTCGCCCTCCATGGGGGTGACGGCCTCACGGAGGCTTTTGCGCGGCTTCGCCCTCCATGGGGGTGACGTTTTCAAAACGTCACGCTCTACACGGCAAAGCGGGCTGAAAAATCGCACAATGCGAACGCAATGCCTTGTGAGGCCATGTAGAGCGCGAGGTTTTGAAAACCTCGCCCCCATAAGCGGCAACCTCGCCCCGCACCCCACAAAAACAATCCAATCTCCAAACCCTCAAACCCTCGAATCAACAATTTTAAAACCATCAATAAGATGAAAAAGTCTATCCTCTTCTCTCTCCCGCTTGCCGCGCTCCTCGCCGC
The DNA here is from genome assembly GCA_963656685.1 of bacterium. Classification (GTDB taxonomy): domain Bacteria; phylum Bacteroidota; class Bacteroidia; order Bacteroidales; family Bacteroidaceae; genus Alloprevotella. The sequence goes on from CAVKJJ010000056.1 coordinate 325, forward strand.
AAGCTGCTCCAGCGATGACAACATCGACAATGGAGGCAACAACTCTGGCAACGGCGGCGACGCCTACGTCGCCGTAAGCATCAACATGCCTACCACAAATGGTATGCGCGCTGCTGAAGACCCAACCTTTGACAACGGCGACGCTGCCGAGTACAACGTCAAGGACGTCACCGTGCTCATCTTCAACCAGAACGACGAGTTCGAGCAGTACTACTCCACCGAGAACGGTTCGCTCACCGCTCCTACTGTCTGGCAAACCAACACCAATGGCAGCAACATCACCACCTCTGCCACCACCGTGCCCCTCCGCGTGGCAGACAAGGGCGATAAACACGTCATCGTAGTCCTCAACAACAACAAGAAGCACGACTTCTCCACCCTCGCCAAGCTCTCCGACCTCCAGGCCATGCTCAACACCACCGGCGGTAACACCAGCGCACAGGGTTCGGCAAACTACGGTAGCTACACCACCACCGCCACCGACGGTTGCTTCTTCATGACCTCCTCGCCCTACATCAGCAACGGCGACAGCAAACTCGTTACCTACGCCACCATTACGCCGCAGGTAACCGCTGCCCAGGCACAGGCGAACCCCGGCACCGTCTACGTGGAGCGCATCCTCGGTAAGGTAAGCCTCACCACTCCCTCTTCCGCCAACTGGGGCTCGAACAACTGGACATACACCATCCCCGACGGCACCGTCAACGGTTCCTCCAGCGTTTACTCCGGCGGTAGCGTGAAGTTCGAAAACTGGACCCTCGACGTCACCAACAACTCCTCCTACATCCTCCGCAACGTAGCTGCCAGCGACGTAGAAAATTCCGGCACCTGGACCACCGTTAGCAACCTCATCGGCGGCAACCAGAGCGGTATGAAGCGCATCTACTGGGCTAAGGACAACAACTACGACGCCGCTGCCAACACCGGCGCCGCCGCAGACGCCACAGTGAAGGCCGGCCTCTTCACCACCCTCGCCAATGGCGACGTAGCCAAAGTGAACGGCGAACTCGGCGTGCCCCAGTACTGCTTCGAGAACACCTTCGACACCGACAACCAGCGTCAGGACCGCACCACCCGCGTGCTCTTCAAGGCACAGTTCACTCCTAAGGGCTTCACCGCCGGCACCACTTGGTACACCGTAGGCGCCAGCAGCACGCCCCTCACCCAGGACCAGCTCGAAGCCCGCATCACAGCTGCCGTCACCGCAGCTGGCAAAACCGCAACGTTGAAGACCGACTGGCAGAACGAGCTTAAGTGCACCACCACCGCCCTCCCCAAGAGCGTATTCTCTACAGAGCCTTCTGACGAAGACCTCACCGCTATCAACTCCGCCCTCGGCAAGCTCCAGGTATACGAGAACGGCGAGTGCTACTACGTGGGCCGCATCCGTCACTTCGTAGACCTCACAGGTGGTGACGCTTGGCCCGCAGGTGGTCGCACCCCGAACTTCTACAACTCCACCAAGGACCTCGGCCGTTACGGCATTGTCCGCAACAACTGGTACCAGCTCACCGTCAACACCATCTCTCAGCCCGGTTCGCCCGCCGTTCCCGTGCCCGACACAGAATGGGACGACGTGAACAACTACTACATCGACTGCACCATCAACATCCTCTCTTGGGCAGTTCGCACCCAAGGCTTCGACTTCTAGTCCGCTTATGGGGGTGACGTTTTCAAAACGTCACGCTCTACACGGCTCGCTGCGCGCGAATGTGCAAATGTGCAAATATGAGAATGTGCAAATGCTCCTTCGCCTTCAAAGCGCAGCACGCAAAAGCCTCCGCGAGGCCGTGTAGAGCGCGAGGTTTTGAAAACCTCGCCCCCATAAGCACCCCCAAGCGCAGCCAATTTGCACATTCGCAAAGCGACACATTTGCACATTAACTAAATGCTCCACTCCCTCCAACACACATTCCGCATTTGCCAGCTCCTTTTTTGGGTGCTGGCTTTTGTGGCATGTAGTGGGGGCGGACCATCAGACGACGACACCAACGTAGACCCCACGCAGCAGCGTGGCACCTACCTCACTCTCACCATTGCCCCCCAAGGCGCTGCGCGAACCTCGCGCGGCCCTTCAGGCGGCGAAGGTCCTTACAACGAAGCCGCGCTCGACAACGAGACAACCGTCACGAACGCCACCATCTTCCTCTACCAAGCCGCCAACGGCGTCAACGCCGCTGCCGACACACCCCTCCTCTTTGCGCTCTACGCGCCACAGTTCTCCAAAACAGAAAGCACCAGCGTGGCCTACACCTCCGGACTCCTCCACAGTCAGAAGGACATCCCTGCAGGCACGTACCACATACTCGTCGTCACTAACATGGGCGACCTCTCCTCCTATACCACCCTCGGCTCGCTCCGCGACGTCGTTTGCACCCAACCCTACAAGCAGACTTCAGCCATCGACCCCGCCACCGCCTCGAACTTCGTCATGACGTCCTACTCCGACCAGACCGTCATCCTCAGCGGAGAGGGTGGGGTGGACCACCCCGTCACCGTTAGCGCCACCGTGCAGCGCCTCGCCGCGCGTCTCGACTTCGGACCCGGCGACAAGTCGAAAGTCGTAAGCGACACCACCCTCCTCACCTCCGACGGCGCGTCGCACACACTCTCCCTCGCCTACCGCTACGAAGTGGAGGATCAGGACCGCAAAAAGACCGGCGACCTCTTCTACCTCACCGCCGTAACCCCCTACAACCTCCTCACCTCCGGCACTTCCCTCTTCAAGCGCACCACACGCAACACCTCCGACCTCCAAGCCCTCACCTACATGGGCACCGAGACCGCCGACGCCAACGGACTTGCCACCAACTACGTCGTAGACCCCTGGACCCTGCTCAAAACCTCCAGCGCCCCTGCCGGTCTTACCTACGTCACGCCCTACAACACCGTGGCGTCACTCACCGACAGCCAGCTCCTCCCTCTGCGCACCACCAACGTCACCGCGACGGACGGACTGAAATACTACATCCTCTCCTACACCCAGGAGAACACCCTCACCACCTCGTCGCCCACCGAACCCTACGCCACCGGCATCCGCGTGGACGGCTACTACGGCAAGCGCGGCACCAACGGCGCGTACAGTTTCTCCACAAAGACCTACACCTACTTCATCCGCCACGCCGACCCCAACAACTCTTCCTCCGCCATACCCATGAAGTACGGCACCGTGCGCAACAACATCTACCGCCTCTACGTGAACCGCATCACCTCCCTCGGCGTCATCCTCATACAGGTGCGCGACTGGGGTAAACGCGAGGTGGAGGAGATTGAGATCTGATGCGGCCTCACAGAGGCTTCTGCGTGCTGCGCCTTCCATGGGGGTGACGTTTTCAAAACGTCACGCTCTACACGGCCTCACGGAGCATCCTGCGTGGCTGCGCCTCAAACCTTGTGTAGAGCGCGAGGTTTTGAAAACCTCGCCCCCATGCGCAACGCACATCCTCGTTCATAAGGTGATAATTCAACATCCTATGCCTTTCCCATTTAAACACATATTCTTCTGCATCCTGGCTCTCGCCCTCGCCGCTTGCTCCACCGACACCTCCCTCCCCGACGTGCCGAAAAAAACCGTGCGTCTGCGCCTCGTGCTCGGCACCGCCACCACTGCCATTGACACCCGCGCCACGTGGAACGACCCCAACGCTGCCGACGGTGAGATGATGAAGACCGCCTACGTCGTCATGGTCAACAACGCCTCGCGCACCGTCACCGACATCATCCCCGTCACGCCCACCGCCACTGAGAGCGAGCAGGAAGTTGTCAAATACGTCACCACCGAGAGCGGTTCCTATTCCTTCTACTCCTTCGGCAACGTCAGCCCCACAGCCGTAAAGAAAAGTTCCACGCAGACCGCCGCAGTTGCCGACAACGACGAACTCGAGAGCATCACCATAGACGGGCAGACCTTTACCAAAAACGCCACCGCCCCCACCGTCGACGCCCTCGCCACAGCCACCACCACCGCCGAGTTTAACAACTACACCGTGCCCGCCACCGGACTCCCCATGAGCAACGCCGAGAGCTACAACGTAAGCGCCGACACCACCATCGTGCTCCAGCTCTACCGCCGCATGGCAAAAATGCGCTTTACCCTCCGCAATGCTATGGGCACCGACGTCAGCGTGAGCGGCATCACCCTCAGCGGCATCACCGACAACAACACCCCGCAATTCCTCTTCCCCCGCAAAGCCATCAACGGCGAAGCCACTGCCGTGTTCGACGGCATCAGCGGTCACACCACAGGCACCTTCACCCCCTATGCCCCAGGCGACGACGAGCCCCTCGCCCTCGCCACCGACGCCTCCACCGTGCTCTCCGACGTCTACGTCAACGAGAGCCTCCCCTCCCACGTCACAGGCACTTTCCCTCTCACCATACGCCTTAAGCGCAGCGGCGACACCGACTACCTCGACCGCCACGCCCTCCTCAACCTCACCGAAATACCCCGCAACACCCTCATCAGCGTGCCCCTCGCCCTGACCGACTACGACGTGTCGTTCCGTGCCTGGCTCTATCCCCCCATCGGCGGTTATCCCGCCGTCACCGTGGAAAGGAACGACGATGAGTTCTACGCCACCTTCTCGGGCGAGGGCGACATCATGCTCACCGCCCAGATCTACTCCCTTGCCGACCGCAACGCCCCCGAGAAGTGGTTCAACCTCCAGGACACCGCACGCGTCACCGTCGCCGACTTCCGCGTCACCGACGCCACCCCCATCTTCTCCACCGCCCCCCACATCGACACCACCACCGGCGAGATTCTCGGCACCCTCAGCGGCGCTTCAGGCACCGCCTCCGTGCGCCTCACCCTCCACATACGCGTCAACGACGCCCAGACCCAGGTCTACAACCGCACCGTCTATTTCGTGGTGAAGTGATTCCCCCGTGCCCACCATGCCCAATAGGCCCATTAGGCCCACCAAACCCATAAAGCGCAGCACGCAAAAGCCTCCGTGAGGCCCCACCAAGTTCACGAAGCATATGAAACGTATCTTCCTCTTTCTCCTCCTCATAGCCGCCCTCTTCTCGATGGCGGCATTTCGCCTTAATGCCCAAACCACTACCACCTTCACCACCACCGCTTACTTCCAGTTTAGCGGCAACGGGCGCACCGTGCTCTATGCACCCGAGGCGGGGAGCGTGAGCGCACCCGTTGTGGTCAACGGCACACCCTCCGGCACCGGTTACCTTTGGACCCTCACCTGCACCGTCACCACCTCCGACAGCCAGACCGACACCACCGCTGTGCTCAAGAACGACGCCGGACTCTACCTCCGCTACGCCGACGGCGCCTTCACCGCCACCGCCACAGAGGCCGACGCCACCTCCTTCGTCTGGACCGCCAATACCTACTGTACCGACAAGAACCAATATACTGGCGTCAACCTCTCCCGTCAGCAACTCCTCATACCCGGTTCCACCACCGAGGCCGTCGGCGTGCGCAATGGCAAACTTCAGGCCGTCAAAGCCAATTCCCGCTTTGCCCAGGTCTATCTCTCTGAGAGCACCGTGGCCGGACCTGACCTACCCGAACTCTCTAATGTTTTCGGAAAGCACTACTACAATGTCACCACTTATTGGTTGGAATCTCCTACCAATATAGGCTATATCGCCACACGTACTAATCCCGATCCTTTTGTTTATGCAGCCGATAATGGGACCAGCATAAATAGCCAATGGCGCTTGTTGGAAACCGGAGACATGGGAAACTTAGTCCTCGTCAATAAAGCCGGCTACTACATGAAGCAGACCTCTGCAAATGTCCACTGTTCTGTCACGCAGGATGTCAGCGAAGCCGTAAAGTTTCAGCTCGTCGATGCTGTTGACCAAGGCACAGTGCAATTTAAGAAAGACGGAAATACAACCCTTAGTGGCGCCACATGGGCAGATTTTTGGCAGCTCCGCAACTCCGCCAATGGTTACTACATTTACGAAGGCGGCGGAGGTAAATTCGGCGGAACTACCAATACGTTCAGCAATGCTTTTCAAGACTATAACGGCCCCGCCGTAGCCACCTACTGCGGCGGTATCAACCGCTGTAAGTTCGTCGACAAGGGAGGCCGCGTAGGTTATGGCAAATACTTCCAATTCACCGGTCAGGGCCGTTATGTCTTCTATGAGAAAGACGGCAAAGTCTCTGCCGTCGACGTGCAGACCGACTCCATCCCCTCCGACCTCGGATATCAGTGGGATGCAGAAACCTCCGCCAATGGTTATCGCCTCAAAAACGGCAACGGCCGTTATCTCACCGTCGCCGACGGCGCATTCACCGCCACCGCCACAGCAGCCGACGCTACCGAGTTCAACATCATTGACGACACCTACTACGCTGCCGAAGGTCTCACCCGCTACAACCTCCAACCCGTGGGCAACACCTTGCAAGCCATTGGCGTGGACGAGCATGGGAAACTCGCCCTCGTCAATGCCGGTTCGCGCTACGCTGCCATGGGCGTCTTCGACGTCATCAAAGGTCCCGACCGCCTCGTCCTCGACTCCTGCGCCTACACCATGAGCACCTTTTGGGCCTCCGGCACCGCTTACGCGCACGTTAAGGCCTTGCCTGGCGAAACGCAAAATTACGTCATCGGCAATGAGAATACCACGCGCGACGCTTTCACCGCTGGAAAATCCTCAAACGCTCCCTATCAGTGGATACCCGTAAGCACCTACGATGGTAGCGGCGACTTCCGCCTTTACAACGTACAGGGCTATTGGCTCACACAAACCTCTGCATCTGCCAACTTCTCCTTCACCACCGACTCAGCAAAAGCCTCGCGCCTACGCCTCGTCGATGCCGTCGAGATGCGCGACTCCATTTGGGTGAACTTCTGGCAGATAAAGAACGTGGACAGCGGGTTCAATACCTTCATGTTCTACGGCTTCGGCAGCAGCCTCGGCGGCGGTACGGACAATAATATCCCTAACGACGCTTCCAGCGGTATGGGCAACGGCAAAGGCGCTTATGGCAACCTCAACAACCGCATTGCCTTCGTGCCTGCCGAAACAGACACATCCTATATCTATGTCTATTTCAGCGCCCTCGGCTCCGTGCCCCTCTGCGACAACGCTCGTACCAATGGCGTGCCCTCCGCCCGTAACGGTGTCGCTTCCGACGACGACAAAGGCGCGCATTGGACGATGAAGAGTCACGGCGAATTTCTCACACTCCAGTCTGAGAACGGACGCTACATTACTTACAACGAGACCGACGGTTTCGGCACCGACACCCTCGAAACCAATGCCTACCGTTTCAAAAAAGCCGTCACAAGTTACGAAAACAACAACCACATCCGTGTGGAACTCCTTTCCACCGACGGCACCCAGGCCCTCTGCGCCGACTATCAAGGCACGGAGCAGGAGCAGTATGTCCTCAAGTGGGGTACGCCCGGCACACGTTACTCCACCCTGCGCTTCTACGTGATGCTCAACTCCCCCGTCTATCCCCAGTACACCCACGACGGTATAAAGGCACACTCCTACCGCATCTTCACCAACGCCTCGCAGAAAGTAATCGTTGACGGCAGCACCGCCTCCGCCGACGGCCAGGTCCTCGCCACCAAAGCCCTCGCCACGCACCGCGCCTCTACCTTCAAGAAGCAGGACAACGCCGACGACTTCTGGTACTTCGAAGCCTACGACACCACCGACGACAACGGCGACACCTACCTCCGTTCCAATGCCGGACGCTACTTTGCCTACGACGCCACAAACAAGTGTTGCATCACCACCACCGACAAGAGCGCCGCCGCCCGCGTGCGCCTTGTGGAGAACAACACCAAATACCTCAACTGGCAAATAGAAATAGTCGATGCCTCCCTCGGCACTAACAACGTGGTCTATTACGACAGCGACACCCTCAGAGTAGGCTCACCCAACAAAGACGCCAGTTACCTCGTCATCGAACCCGTAGACCTCCGTCCCACCTTCTACGAGAACGAAGGCGGCGCGCTGCGCTTCCTCGAGTTCAAATACGTCACCGATACCCCCTACATCTCCAGCGGCACCTCCTCCGCTGCCGACGCTCCCACCACCGTGACCGGCACCTCCACCAGCACCATCACCCAGCGCACGTGGACCAACGTAGGCACGGACGACAACTTCATTCTCCGCAACGGCGACGGCACCTACCTCGCCTACGACACCGACGCTGCAGCCTTCACCACCAGCGCCGACACCACCGCCGCCGCCCACTTCGCCCTCCTTCCCAACTACCACGGCGGCAACTACCTCGTGTGGACCTTCGTGCTCCTCATCCGCAACACAGATGGCACCTACGCCGAGCCTACCGACAACTCGCAGTGCATTGTCCGCGCAGCCGACGGCAGCCTCACCCTCGGTTCCTTTGCCGACTACAAAGCCTCTGCCGACGCCGCCATCTACTTCTCCACTCAAGTCACCGTAAACTTCAGCAACGCCAAAGCCGACACGTACTACTACGTGGCGCTCTCCACCGACACTTCAAAGTACCTCACCGACAACGACAACGGTGCTTTCGATGCCAACGGTCAGGCACAACTCCTCACCGAATACAAAGAACCCTACAACAGTCAGCTCTGGAGCTTTAGCGGTACGCACCTCGACTTCGTCATGATGAGTCGCGACAGCGTGTACCTCTGTTGGAACAAAGACCTCAACGTCACCCCCGAACGTTTCTCCACCACCCTCAACCGCGACGAAGCCGCCCACTTCTACATCACCGGTACCGACGACGACCTTGCCGCCGGCACCTTCGCCGTGCGCCTCAAGAGTAGCGGTCTTGACGACGACGAGGTCATTGCCGACTGGATTGGCAAATACCTCTACTACTTCACCGCCGACGGAAAAACCTGTCTCGGACTCACCTCCGACGCTACCGCCCGCATGAAGGTCACCTCCTGGGGCTACACCCCTGCCGAGGATTACTCCAACTACGAGATTCTCTCCAAGCGTTCCTACTTCGTGTATCGTGCGCAGAGCGAGACGCAGACGCTCCCGCCCTCCATCGTGCAGAACGACCCCACCTACGGCTTCTCCACCAACGCCTACACCGGAAAGAACGAGCAGAACACCAACGTCTACACCATACACCACTACGTGAAGGACGGTACGGTGCGCACACTCTATCTCCCCTCTGTACTTTATAAAAAGGAAGACCAAAATTATGGTCCTACCAATATGCGCACCTACCAGCGCTTCTACAACTACGAGACGGGCGAGAACTTCAGCCACTTCCGTGTCATTCCCATGTACTCGAGCCGACGCGCCTACAAGAACGGTACCATCATGGGCACTAACCTTTGTCTCAACAACCAAACCTCGGGTGAGTTCGTGCCAAACGGCTTCACCTTCCAGATGCCCTTCCAAACCGCTGCCGGTTACCGCTACACCATAGCCATGGACGTCAGCCGCTACACCGACTTCGTGGACTACTTCGGCGACAACGGCGTGGCTTACGACGCCTCCGTAACCACCAGCGGCACCACAGTGCCCTCCAACTCCAACCTCATCGAACCTACCCTTACGGGCCGCTACCTCTACGTCATCCACAACGCACGTGAGATGGCAGACTCCATGCGCCTCTGCCTCGAGGGAAACAACGACGACCGCTGGGTGGAGACCCACACCATTGCCTTCCCCAAGAAGAAGGTAAACTTCAAGAACTGCACCGTTCCCTTCAACCTCCAACTCCAGGACTACTGGTTCTACACCTCGCGCGCCAGTTACAACAAGCATGAGATAGAACTCGCCAACGCCGACCTCCAGAACATCACCTCCTACTCCCACATCGAGTTCGAGATTGACGCCGACCACAACAGCGCAGGCATTGGTCTCTCCTACACCGCCTCCGAAAACGCCGGCACCACCAGCCGCCCCATGGACGGTGCTGAGAATGCCAACTCCGACCTTCGCAAAACCCGCTTCATGACCTTCCTCTACCCCAAGATGGGCAGCGACGGCAAGGGCGTGGCAGGTTCGTTCGCTGCTACCGGCGACATAGGTATGGCGCTCGGCGACTCCGCCATCGTCAAAGCCTACGCCGTGGTCAAGTCCGACGACGGCACCGACGCCATTCGTTACCAGCTCGCCAAGTTCGTGCTCCTCTTCAACGACGCCAGCGAGCCTCGTCCCGTGGACGAAGTGCTCGGCTACACCGACTCCACCGCCACCACCTACAAGGACGAGCGCGCACCCCTTGCACTCGAACAGAAATACGGTAGCGCACGTGCCGAGATCAATTTCAACTTCTCGTCCTTCACCACCTACCGCACGCCCCCCTTCGGCTCGTCTCGCTTATTCGATGTCCATCAAGGAGAAAAGTCTCCAAACTTTGAAGTAGCAAACACCTTCGCCATTCCACTCCAGTACGAGATGTCGAGCTACGCCTTCGAACCCTGTACCTACAACGGAGGCGAGAACACTTGGGGCGCCTACACCCTTGTGAAGCACCACAAGGAGAACGTCTCCCTCTACCAGCTCTACAAGCAGTACTATCCTTCCCTCACTACGCGTTTTGCCAACGCTGACAATTCCGCCTTCCTCTACATCGACGCCTCCGAACTCCCCGGACAGATTGCCTCCCTCTCCTACGACGGTACGCTCTGTCAGGGTTCGCGCCTCTTCTTCTCCGCATGGATAGCCTCGCCAAACGACACCGACATCACACCCGCCAACGTGCTCTTCTCCGTGCAGGGCGTCTACACCGACGCTGCGGGAAACGAACAGACCGATGAACTCTACTCCTACAGCCCAGGACCCATCTTCTGCAACGCACGTGCTGCCGACGGCACAACCGTCACGGGTAGCGACAAACTCGGCATTTGGCAACAGGTCTACTTCTCCTTCATCAACAACGGTTCGCACTCCTACACCCGTTACCAGCTCGTCCTTAACAACGCCTGTACCAACTCCGCCGGTGGCGACATCATGATTGACGACATCTCCATGTTCGCCCTCTCGCCCTCCGTCTCCATTGAGCGCACCACGCCCGTCTGCGGCGAACAGGTAACCCTCGCCAAACTCACCACCGACTTCGACGGTATGCTCAACACCCTCGGACTCTCCGAGAACGACACACCCGCCGGCGGCAATCCCTACATGTGGTACTGTCTCCTCGACAAAACCACCTACGACGAAGCCCTCGCTGCCAATCCCACGCAAGCCGGAGCACGCAGCGCCTTCTTCGCCGCCCTCGTGGGCGACCCCAACAGCACCGACGCCGCAGAGCGCGCCTTCCGCTCCGTACAGTTCTCCACCAAGTACGACGCACTCCCCGTCTACAACTACAAAACCATCATCGGTCAGGTCAACGAGACCGGCACAGGCGTGATCTCCCGCGAGACCACGTCAACCGGCGTGCGCTCCATGGTCATCTCCGACAAGGTCAGCGGCAGCAACCTCAAAGGTAACCACAAGTACTACCTCGTCTTCGTGCCCCGCTACGCCACCGAAGCCATCACCTCCAAGAATGCCGCCACCGAATTCCAGATTGGCGACGCATGCTGCGTCATGTCCGAGTTCGTCACCGCTTCGTCCGTCACCTTCCTCGACAACGCCGACGACAACACCGCCGTCGACGACACCGTGCGCGTCTGCTCCAACCAGAACGTCAACCTCTCCGCCAAGATGAACGGCATCACCTCCTCCGGTAATGTCGTCACCCGTGTGCCCATGTATGATTGGTGGCTCGACTTCGCCCTCTGTCCCCTCGCTCAGGCGTACATCGACTCCGACGGCACTTTCGTTCAGCACGCCGACGGCAAGGACTACGACGACGGTTCCATCAGCGTGCGCGAAGCCCTTCAGAACTTCCGCCACCACTATCCCAAACTCACCACCATCAGCGAGACCCTCGAAGCAAAGCCCTCCGACAAGGACTATCCCCTCACCGCCGCCGCCATCAAAGGTCTCGCCAGTCTCACACACGAAGTGGCAGACGTGTGGAACAATGCCGGAACGGAACTCACCGTCACCGGCCACCCCGCACTCCTCCATCTCTACTCACAGTCGCTCAACGTAGCCGTCACCGGCGACCCCGGCCAGACGCGCACCATCACCCTCCTCCCCATCGAGACAGAGGTGAGCGACACCATCGTCTACTGCTACGACCCGCAGAACGTCAACCTCCTCATCTCCGGCAAAGCGCCCACCATGCTCGTCGGTTTTCGTAACCTCCAGGGCGCTTACCCCGACGGATTCACCGACCCCGGCGTACGCGTGGGCCGCGCATTCCTCACCCACACCGAGAGTGGAGTGGAGGCGAGCGGCGCCGACGAACTTCCCAAGCAGATGCTACGTCTGCCGCTCCGCAACATCGCCGTCATCTCCAAAGCCTCCATCGGCGTGAAGCGCGTGGAGCACAACGGCATCACCTTTGCACCCCTCTACCTCGTGGGAACCAACGACGACCAGACCGACATCTACGAATCGTCCGAAGGTGTCGTCAACTTCCGCACCGTGGGCCGCATCTACGACATCGTGGCGCACGACCCCGACAACCTCGAATCATCCAATCCGCTCACCAAGCCCGACGCCTACGTAGACCTCTACCTCTTCTCCGACTTCCAGCCGCGCGAGGGCTTCTACTACCAGATGCGCATCGACTTCCAGGAAGAATTCGAAGCCGGACACGTCAAGACCGAAGAGGAGAACGCCGTCTGCGACGGTAGCCTCGTCTTCACCTTCAAGATTGTGCCCGAATACGTCAAGTGGACCGGTCTCGCCGGCAACGCAGGATGGAGCAACGACCGCAACTGGGCGCGCGCCGACAAGGCCGACCTTCAGCGTGCCGACTCCGACACCTATCCCACCAACGAAGCCAACGGTACCGACCACGCCTACGTGCCCCTCGACTTCACCCGTGTCATCATTCCCGAAGTCGATCCCGACGAAAACGACGCGCCCACGCTCCTCTCCACCACCAACAACCACGACACCTCCACCTTCCTCGACTTCGACCTCGGTGATGGCATGACAGAAGAGCCTCACACCACCAACATCCAGTACGACCTCACGCCCAACGTCGACGACCTCACCGCGAGCACCACGCCCACCGACGGAACCTCCGACGCCGCCGTACCCGTCTACCGCTGCATCCCGTTCTACACCGCCACCTGTCGCGACCTCTACCTCGAAGCCGGTGCGCAAATCATCCGCGCGCAGTATCTCCAGTACTCCCGCGCCTACATGGAATATGCCCTCACCGCCGGACGCTGGTACACCCTCTCTTCGCCCTTCGCCCGTATGCTCTCCGGCGACTGGTACGCACCCACCGCTGCGGCGGCCGAAAACACCGAACGCTTCGCGCCCCGCACCTTCACCACCGCCACCGACAACCGCTTCTCGCCCGCCGTCTATCAGAAAGGTTGGGACAAGGCGAAAGCCAATCTCTACTATCTCGACGCTTCGTCCGCCGTGGCAAACTCCAACGTAGCGTTGCGCGCCGAGTGGTCGCCCGTCTACAACGACGTCGACGCTTCCTACTCCGCCGGAGGCTTCTCACTCAAAGTAGGCACAAAGGGTACGGACGCCAATACTTACACCTCCGCCCTCTTCCGCCTGCCCAAGAACGACACAGCCTTCGACTACTACACGCAGACAAACGACGGATCGTACAACCACAACACCACCGCCGCCCAGCGCACCGCCACGACCTCCGCTGCCGACACCATCGACCTCACCGCACGACTCAAGACCGACTCGCTCGCTACCACCCAAACCTCCGCAGCGGAACCGTCCTTCACGCAGACGCTCTACGCCGCCACCGCCGCCAGCCGCATCTTCCTCGCCGGCAATCCCTTCCCCTGCGGACTCGACATGGAATACTTCTTCGACGAGAATCCCCAACTCCAGCCTCGCTACTGGCTCTACACCGCCGAAGGACAAACCGCTGCCATCCGCGACGAAGCACGCGCGCAGTGGATCACCGTAGGTTCAACGTCCGACCCCGGATGTGTGGCACCCGGACAGGGATTCTTTGTAGAAACTACAGCCGACGCCACCACGCTCGACGTCACCTTCACGTCCGGCATGCAAACCGACGCCGGTTGGTACACCTCGCCTCGTGTGCTCACCCGTCCCATCTACAACCTCTCCGCCAAAGCCAAGAAGGGTAGGGGAGTGCGCACCGCTGCCGAAACCTCCGCCCAAGACGTCGTGGCAGAGGACATCGTGCCTACCTTATATATAGAAGCACTTCGCGCTAACGAAAAGAGCGCCGCCATAGTCCGCCAGACCCCCGAAGCCACAGACGGATACCGAGAGAGCGAGGACCTCATCACGCTCCTCAACTCTGCCACGCCCGACTGTCCCACCGTCTACATCACCGCCGACAGTGCCGCCGTCACCATCAACACCATCCGTCGCCTCCGCCGCCTTCCCCTCGGCGTGACCACAGCTTCCGCCACCGCCGCCACCGACAGCGTGCAGCTCCGCTTCAGCGGTATGGACACCTTCAGCTCCACCCTCGTGCTCCTCGACGAACAGACCGGTGCGCTCCATCCCCTCACCCTCTGCGGAGCAGACACCGCCACCGTCAGCGTGCCCGCCGTTACCGCCGGACGCTACGTCATCCTTGCCCTCGACACCGACGACAACAGCGCTCCCTCCGACGACCTCCTCGACCTCCGTCCCTACATCACCGCCACTTCCGGCACCCTCCACGTCAGCGGCGCAGAAGGCGGCACGCTCACCCTCGTCACCGTCACCGATCCCGCAGGCCGCCAGCTCTACCGCCTCGCGCCCTACGCCACCACGCTCACCCTCCCCCTCCCGCACGGCAACTACATCATCCACGCCCGCAACCAAAAGGCCACACGAACCGCAAAACTGCAGCTGTGAGCCTCTTAACGAACGTGAGTGCTGCGCTTTGTGGGGCGCAAGCGCATGGGGGTCACGTCTCCGACGTGACAGCTCTACACGACATATTAAAGCGCAGCACGCCAAAGCGTCCGTGACGCCGCAGCACGCCAAAGCCTCCACAATACCTTTGCGTGCTGCGCTTTACTTATCCTCCAGCCCGGTCTCTACATCGTGAACGGCTCTACAAGACCTTTGCGTGCTGCGCTTTACTTATCTCTCCCCCCCCACTTCCCCCTTTTCCCAAAAAACTTCCTAACTTTGTCCTACCAATCTACCACAACCCATTATTATATATAGCGCAAAGAAGCGTAGCCCCATGATGCCCATCATGCCCACCATGCCCATTATGCCCCTTAGGCCCATTATGCCCATTAAAGCCCACAATGCCCATTAGGCCACATTTGCACATTAGCGAAGCCCCATGCCCCGTCTCCTCCTCACTCTCCTCTTCCTCCTCCCCCTCACCGCCGCCGCCCAGCTCGACAGCCTCGTATATCAAACCCCCACCGACATACGACGCCCCGACCAGGGCGAACTCCGTCTGCGCATCGACGCACTCGCCTTCCTCCGCGACAACGAATACAAAGGACGCCTCGTCAAAGGATACACCCTCCCCGGCCTCTGGATACAACCCGCACTCACCTACCAACCCCTCAAAAACCTCCGCCTCGAACTCGGACTACATCTACTCCACTACTGGGGCTCCAACCGCTATCCCAACTACAACTACCAAAGCCTCGCACAGCAAAACGGCGCACACCGCCAAAACGGATTCCACTGCGTACCCGTCTTCCGTGCCCAACTACGTCCCCACCGCAGCGTCGACATCATCCTCGGCACACTCTACGGCAAAGCCAACCACCAACTCATCCATCCCCTCTACTCCGACGAAGCCAACCTCTCCTCCGACCCCGAAACAGGACTCCAAGTCCTCGTCCACCGTCCCCACTTCACCCTCGACACATGGGTCGACTGGCAAACCTTCATCTTCCGAGGCGACGACCGTCAGGAATCCTTCGCCTACGGCATCTCCGCCCGCTACCTCCCCCTCAACCCCCAGCGTCCCGCCAAACTCTACTTTCCCCTCCAAGCCATCTTCCAGCACCGGGGAGGAGAGATAAACCCCGACGCCACCGACCGCCAAGTAAAAACCTGGCTCAACGCCGCCGTAGGCGCCGGCATACTCTTCCCCCTCCGCACCCACACACCCGTCACCCTCGGCTTCGAAGCCGACCTCGCCCTCTTCCGCCAGCAGTCCGGAACAGCCCTTCCCTTCCAAAGCGGCCACGGCATCTACGCCACCGCCACCGCACAGATAAGCCGCTTCAACCTACGAGCCGCCTACTGGGCACGTCGCAACTTCGTCACCCTCTACGGCAATCCCCTCTACGGCACCATGAGCGTCGACGAGAGCAACCTCACCTACCGCCACCCCCAGACCCTCACCCTCCGTGCCGAATACGCACAACCCCTCGGCCTCGGCTTCTCCTGGGGCATCTCCGCCGAAGCCTTCGCCACCCTCCCCGCCACCACAGCCCAAACAACCACCACCGACGGCGCCACCACCACCGCCCTCGAGCACCGCACCACCGACCTCTCCTTCGCCGCCGGCATCTACCTCCGCTGCCGCCCCTCATTCCTCCTCAAGAAAATCATGCAGAAGTGAGCCCCCACCGCGCCCACCATGCCAGCGCCCATTATGCCCAAGATGCCCATTAATGCCCATAATGCCCATCAAGCGCATTATGCCCATTAAGCCCATCAATGCCCACGATGCCCCTAATGCCCATAATGCCCACCATGCCCATTAAAGCCATCGCACATTTGCGAAGCCATGCATTCGCATATTTCCACAATTCTTATTATCTTCGCACCACAAAAACGTAACTCAAACTATAAAATGAACAACACAAACCCTGCAGCCGGACCCCTCGTCCAAGGCATGACAAACATCTACGACGAAGTAAGCACATCAGTAGCATCAGCCATAAAGCAAGACCTCATCAGCCACTTCGGCCGTGGTCTCTACTACCATATGAAAGAAGGCGAAAAAGCCATCACCCCCGACCAGCAAGCCTACATCGCCGCCACCTTCCAGAAACACGGCGTCGACACACCCCCCGTCTACGACAAAGTAATCGGATAAACACCCGCTTATGGGGGTGACGTTTTCAAAACGTCACGCTCTATACGGCAAAACAAGCGAAGCACGCAAAAGCGTCCGTGACGCCGAAGCACGCAAAAAGCGTCCGTGCCCCCCAAAAAAAATGTGCAAATGACAGAGCCCGCCTCCCTCATTTGCACATTTTCTTTCTCAACCATTCCCCTTTCGTCCCCCACCTTCTCCTTTCGTCACACCACCACCATCCATTTTAACACACGAGAATCGCCTACAAATCACCAACACCCCACCAGCCCGAAAATACGCCATTCTCAGCGCGCAGCAAATTCAACAATTCTATAACCCCTTCCACTAAACACTAATACATTTCACCTTTCTCCCCCTTGCGCCACCCAAAACAGCCAAAATCAGCCCGTTTCCGGCAAAAATTCCAAGGCATCTAGAAAAAACTTGCTGCCTTGGAATTCAAATTTGCTGCCTTGGAATTTTTACAAGCTCCCCACAACTTTCAGCCCCCACAAATCATTGCCCCAAAAATAGGTTTCTTTTTTCTAGTTCAACAACCCCGTTTGTCCATATTTCGTCACCGTTTTAACATAACAAGCGAACGCTTCCGCTCATGGGGGTGACGTTTTCAAAACGTCACGCTCTACACAGCCTTAGCAAACAATCCTTATAAGTTTTATTCCCCTATAACCCCCACCATCC
>CAVKJJ010000057.1:0-17866 GCA_963656685.1 bacterium
AGAAAAATTCATTTTGCTTTGCCGAGTGTAGCCGATATTCAAGTATTAAAAAGAGTCCGAAAGATGACAAAACGGTAGTCACCCAATTTAGAATATTATACGGTGGTAATTTATAGAACCACCCTAAAACTACATAGAATGAAACACCTACTTCTCCTCCTTCTTGCCGCCTTGTCGCTTCCGCTTAGCGCACAGCGCGGATTTGAGGACATCGACGTGGACCAGGTGCGCAAACTCCAAATGGCGCAAGTGGCCATCACCAGTCTTTACGTTGACAGCGTGGACCAGAAGAAAATGGCTGAGGACGCCATACGCGGCATGCTCGACAAACTCGACCCACACTCTTCCTATACCAACGCTTCCGAAACGAAAAAGCTCAACGAACCCCTTGCCGGAAACTTTGAAGGCATCGGCGTGCAGTTCAACCTTGTAAAGGACACGCTCCTCGTGCTTCAAGTCATCAGCAAAGGTCCGTGCGAAAAGGTCGGCGTGCAGGCCGGCGACCGCATCATCGCCGTCAACGGTACGCCCATTGCCGGCGTGAAGATGGACCGCGACACCATCATGACGAAGCTCCGCGGGCCGAAAGGCACCATTGCCAACCTCGACGTGGTTCGTCGTGGCGCAAACTCCGTGCTCCACTTTAAGGTGGTCCGCGACAAAATCCCCATCAACACGCTCGACGCCGCCTACATCATTGCCCCGGGCATTGGCTACATCCACCTCGACTCCTTCGGCGCTACGTCGGGCAAGGAAATGCACGACGCCATCAAGCGCCTCCAGGGCGAAGGTATGAAGGACCTCATACTCGACCTCGGCCTCAACGGCGGCGGATATCTCAACGCGGCACAGGAAGTGGCAAGTGAATTCCTGCCTTCGGGCTCAATGGTGGTCTACACCGACGGACGCCGCGCTCCCCGCCAGGAGCTGCGCAGCGAAGGCGGCGGACTCATGACAAACGAAGGTCGCGTGGTGGTACTTGTGGACGAGTTTACGGCTTCGGCTGCCGAAATCGTTACGGGTGCCATTCAGGACCACGACCGTGGCACGGTCATCGGTCGTCGCACGTTCGGCAAGGGCCTCGTGCAGCGTCCCATCGACCTTCCCGATGGTTCTATGATTCGCCTTACGGTGGCTCACTACTACACACCTTCGGGCCGCTGCATTCAGAAGCCTTACGTTAAAGGACAGAAGGAAGAATACAACCGCGACCTTGAGGACCGCTACACACGCGGCGAACTCGTTTCGGTGGACAGCATACACCTCGACTCTACAAAGGTTTACCACACGCTCGGGAAGGGACGTACGGTCTACGGAGGCGGCGGCATCATGCCGGACATCTTCGTGCCGCTCGACACCGCTACCTACTCGCCCTACTACCGTGCGCTTCGCCGCAACAACATCATCAACGAACAGGTGCTCCGCTACGTCGACGACAACCGCAAGCGCATCAAGAAGCAATACAAGCAGTTCGACGACTTTGCAGCTAACTACACCGTACCGGCTTCGCTCACCGACTCCATCATTGCAGAGGGCAAGCGCAAGGGCGTTACGCCGAAGGACGACAAAGAACTCGCCTCTTCGCTCGACGACCTCCGCTACGTGCTCAAAAACACCATCGCCTACGACCTCTGGGATCGCAACGAATACTTCCGTCTTGTGAACCAACGCAACGACATCGTGAAGCGTGCACTGCAATTCCTCAACGAGGGCAAGTAACACGGTTTTCACAAACAAACATAAAATTCGGCTTCGCCAAAGTACCCTCAGAACTTGGCGAAGCCGAATTTTTGTTCCTATAAGAACGGCCAAAAGTTGAAAATCGAGAACTTCTGCCCCGAAAAGTTTGCAACTTCGGAAAAACTTTGTACTTTTGCCACGCATTGTGAAAGCAGTGCCTTGGATTGTTCCATGGTGTAATGGCAGCACTAGAGTTTTTGGTTCTCTCAGTCCCCGTTCGAATCGGAGTGGAACAACTTCCCCTTCCCCCCCGAGCCCTGCGTTTTTTTGTTTTTTCCCCAACGCAGGGCTCTTTTCGTATACTTACGGCAATGCGCCGTTCGCTCCTATTACGACAAAGTCCGCCAAGTAGCCGATGCTACTTGGCGGACTTTCCGTTTTTCTTGTTTTTATTCGCCGGACTTCTTTACCTTGCCTTCCTTCTGAAGACGAGCAAATTCCTTTTTTGCTTTTGCCAGCTGGGCGCAGAAACCCTCGTCGGCATGAAGACGCGCTACGACGGCACTTGCCACGATGCGGCCGGCATCCACATCGCTCTGATAGTGTACGCCACAGATTACGCGACTTTGGCCGTGCTCAAAACCACGCTTGAGAATTTCGTTCTGACGGTCTACGTTGATTTCCGCCAACACGAGTGCCGTGGCCCAACCTATTGCCGTATGACCTGAGGGATAGGAGCCATTCACTTTGAGTGCCGGTTCGTCGTCGGGCGTGAGCGACTGTTCGCCGAAGAACATGAACGGACGCATACGCAGATAATGACGCTTGGCGCCGCGCGTGGCGAGCGTACCGGAGTCGTTGCCCATCGTTACCAGGAGTTTGTAAATCTCGGGGGTGCCTTCCTTAGATATGGTCACTCCGAAGGCTTCGGAGAAAGCGGCCGAAATGCCTTCACCGCCAAGCACGGCATCGGCAGCGGCCTGCTTGCCACGCGGCGTGATGCGCTGCATTTTGCCCCATTTATACTGGGCTTCGTCGTAGGCGAACTGTGCGCTGCCGGGTTGGGGCGGCGGCGGAAGGAGGTCTACGCTGTTGGCTACGTCGGAATAGGAGAGAAAACTGTCGGTCTTCTTCGTGCCTTTGTCGTTTTGTGCATTTGCGCCATAAGTCAGGGCGAAGAGAGCAAAGGCGATGGTGAGAGTTCTTTTTGCGTTCATCGTTGCAGGATGTTTTGTATTAGGTTCTTTCTTGTGATTCGATAGAGAGATAGGCACCGCGCTCTTTGCAGTAGCCTATGAGCCGACTGAAGGTGACGTCGGCGGAGAGAAGCGGTGCATAGCCCACGAGGACGAGGCGTTTGCGGGCGCGCGTCATCGCCACGTTGAGTTTTCGGTCAATAATCTGTCCCGTGCGCCCGTCAACATATTCGTTGCTGGTGAGGAACGAGAGTTGGTATTTCTTTTTTGCCGTAAAACTATAGACTATCACGTCGCGCTGACTGCCTTGATAGCGCTCCACGGTGTCGATGGTCACGCGCTGAAGCGCATCGATGCCGTAGCGCTGGAGTTCAAGGCGTACAGTGCTGATTTGGTTGCGATAAGGCACTATAACGCCGAGCGTGAAAGAAGGGTCGAACGTCTGAGGCGAAAGGTCATAGACGTGTTTGGCAAGGCGGGCAATGAGGCGCGCCTCAGCAGTGTTGACCTTGTCGGGCTCGTCGGGATTGGAAGAAGGACGGCACGAAATGAACGAAACGCGCTGCGTGTCGAGCAGACGCACAGCCTCTTCCTTTTCGGCGGAGTCGGCAGGGGTTGCCTCCGTTTGGTGAGCAAGGGGCACTTCGGTGAGTTTTCCACCGTAGAAGTGTTCGGAAGGAAAATCGGCAATGTCGTGGTGCATGCGACCCTGATGGGTGAGCAAGTGGCACACGTCGGGAACGGGATTGCCTTGCTTGTCGTAGCCGTAGAGATGGAGCAAGCGTTCGAACAACGAGAGGCGACAGTCGATCAGTCCGATGGCCTGCAGTTCGGGTTCGCTCACAGCGGACTCGTCAGTGCCTTGCTGCACCACGGCGGGGAGTTGCTTTTCGTCGCCGATGAGCACGAAGCGGTCAATGGCGGACTGTCCGTCGGTATGGGCGGCGAGCAGACCGATGATGTGGGGCTCGAGAATCTGCGAGGCTTCGTCCACAATGGCGAGTGAGAAGTGCTTGAAATTAAAGATGGCTTGCGCGGAATTGAGCGAAGTGGTGGTTCCACACACAATGCGCACTGTCTTCAGCTCATTGACAAAACGGTCGAGCCGCGTTGCCGTCTTCATGCGTTCGCATAGGAGATGCTGCCGGTAGCGCTCGTCGCAACTGAAGTCGCTGCCCAGGCGGAGGTAGTCGAGACCTTCTTCTTCGAGTTTGCTGCAAATCTCGTCGACGGCACGGTTGGTATAGGAAAGGAGCAACACCTGCGTGCCCTCATGACGGAGTTCTTCGAGGAGAATGTTGCGCATACCATAGGACGTCTTGCCCGTGCCGGGAGGTCCGATGAGCAGATAAAGGTCCTTGGCACGACGCGCATGGAGCACAATGGAATTGAACTCTTCGTTGCCGTAGTCGCCTAGCAGACTGCGAGTGGTGTCCACTTCGGGCGGGCGCTGACCGAGGATCAGGTCGCGACGCGCCTTGGGAGCGGAGAGGAAAGCGTGGAGAGCGCGGTAGAGCGAACTGTAGGACGAGTCCATAAAGTCGTGTTCCACAGCCCAGACGTAGCCTTTGCGATTGAAAAAGGCGAACACGCGTTCGGAGGTCTGCGCATTTCGGAGCCTGACGCAGAGCGCATCGGCACGGATGTCGGTGATGGTGGCACGAAACACCATGACGCGTGTGGCGTCGGGTATCGTGCCGCGCTGGTAGGGATAGAAAAAGACGATGTCGCCACGGCGAAAATTGGAAAGGTCGGCATCGACAGCGGTCTCGCCCGAACGGTCGAAGAAGAGAGTGGCATCGGGCACATTGCCATCGGTAGCTTCGGCTTCGAGCGTGAGATTTTCGTAGATGTTGCCAGCAGCACGCTTGTCGTCGAGGGTGGCGTTCCAAGTGGAAGCGAAGCCAGAATTCTCCTTAGTGCGGTTGCCTATCTTACTCAGCGCCTGTTCGTTGGCCACAAAACGCAAGAAGCGCAGATAGTAACTGCGTTCGAGCGGCGAGGCTTCCTGTATGGGCGAAAGCAAGGCGCGCAGTTCGGGTTTCTTATAGTTTTCCCAAAGCTTGCCGGAGGCGTGGGGGAAGATGCGTTCGGGTTTGAGCGTTTCGAGCAGACGGAGCCCGCCTTCGGCATAATACGTCTCGCTCCAGGCCAGCATGTTGCGCACCTTTATGGCTTCGAAGAGCTTTTTCGGCGCACTCGTCACGTAGTCGAGGCCATCGGCATAACGCGAGTAGAGCAGGAACGATTGGATGTGTTCGTAAGGAACGTCATACTGGTAATGAAGCAGGGCGCGATAGAGAAGGAGCTGCACGAAGTGGGGTTCTTGCCGCCCCGTGAACTTATTGGCGGGCGCGCCAGGCACCCATTCACATTTTCCCGATTTCTGCTCAATGACGGAACGCAAAGAAAGGTCGAGAAAGTCCATACGCCCCTGCAAACCTAACATGACGCTGATGAAGGAGGGTTCGAGTATGAGGCGGTCGGGGTTGAAGGCTTCGCCTGTGGCGCTGCGCGCGGCGTAGTCGTGGAAGAGAAGGTGACCGATGTGGGTCTTCTGCCGTTTGGCTTCGTCGTGAAAATCCTTCGCACTCATGCCGTCGGCAAAATCGGGACAAGAGGCGAAGTTGAGCGCATTGGTTCTGAAAAACTCGCGTATGCTTTCGGCATAGTCGTGATTCTTTCCGTAAGCCACCTCGTCAAGAAGCTGTCCGGCAAAGTTTCCGAGCAGCGTATGCTTCGTCTGTGCATAAGGAGCAAGGCGATGCACGAGGTCGAGCAGGGGCGACGTGCCGCAGGCGTCGAAACAAGTGGCTATAGAGGTGACGTTGACGAGGAAGTCGGGGTCGAGAATGAGGAGTTCGGGGAGCACAGCATCGGCTGCATCGTTGAAACGCGGGCGTACCACATTGAGCGCCATGCCTTGACGCAGTAGCCGCACAACGTAGGACCAGTCGCCCTCAACATAGGGGACGGGGTTGACAAAGTCAATGCGCACGTCGTCGTCGGTATCCTCGCGCGTGGCGTAGATGTAGTGCTCGTCCCAAGCGTTTACGATGCAGCGGAAGAAGTTGGGCATTCGGTCACGGTCCTTCGCGCTTGCCGCAGACGAAGCCGAAGTGGCGCGCGGAAGTCGCGCGGCGAGCTGTTCGGGGGCGCGCTCAGCATAGAGGAGTTCCACGAGGCGCGTGACGGCCTTGAGGTCGGTGAGCCACGTGGTTTCGAGCTGTGCATCGGGGAGCACGCTGACGTCGCGCAGGCGGTGGCGAAGATCGCTCAGCGCCCGTGAGAGCGAGGGGTCGTTCGCCCTAACCTGGTGCTTCTTAAGGAGAAAGTCTATTTTGGCATACATGCCTCCGAGCTTCACGGTGACGTCGCGCAACTGCTGGTCGACGGCCACGGTGAGCACTTCGCGGAGGGCGCCGTAGCGCGTGCGTACTTTCCACGCCGGGTCTATGCGTTCGAGCGCACGGAAGAGTTCGTGCGCAGTTTCTACGAGGGAGGCTTGAAGGTCCATAATGCGCTACACGATGCTGAGGAGTTCGACGTCGAAGATGAGGGTGGAATTGCCGGGTATTTCGGAGTCGCCGCGTGAGCCGTAGCCGAGTTCGGCGGGTATGACAATTTCCCAACGGTCGCCGGGCCGCATGTGGCTAAGGGCTATTTGCCAGCCTTCGATAACTTCGTTGAGGCGGAACGCTGCGGGACAGTCGAGCGAGCGCGAGTCGTCGAAGGTGCGTCCGTTGATGAGGCGGCCCGTGTAGTGCACGCAGACCACGCTGCGGGGCCCAGGCGTGCGCCCTTCTTGTGGACCAGAACTGAGAACTTGCGCCAAGACGCCTTTTTCGAGACGCACGACGTTGGGGGCTTTGGCTCTCTCGGCGAGGTAGGCTTGGTTGCGGGCTTTGTATTCGGTTTTCTTGCTCATGGCGGTAGTATGTTTGCTTTTCTCTAGGGTAAACTAACGACAAATGTAACAAAAATTATCGGAGCGCACAACAGCGCGCTCTTTGTCAAGCCAACTCTCTGCTTTGCAAAAACTTAATTTGCCAAATGTTGTAATTTACTCTTTAAATCCCTACCTTTGCCACACATATTAGAAAGTGGGTAGCCTCATCTTTATATTATGTTGCTACTTAGACATTTTGAACAACCAATAACTAATTTATAAAATTACAAGTATGAATAAACTTCTACTTCTTACAATGTCGTTCTTCACGATGCTCTTCACCGCAATGGCACAGAGCACTGCGACCTTCGACTTCACCAACGGTCCCGCGCTGAACCCCGCTCAGACGCCTTCTGAAACAGCTTCAAAAGGCGTTGTTGTCAGCGATGTGGAATTTACCGACAACGGCGTAACCCTTGTTTCCACAAAGGGCACAAACGATGCCGTTCTGTGGACCAAAACGGACTACACCACCGAGCTCCGCGTCTACAAGACAGGAAAGATTACAGTGACCGCCCCTACCGGCAAGGTTATCACCGCCATCACCTTCAGCGGCAGCAAGGTTAGCTCCATGGTTGCTTCGGATGGCAATTTCGACAATGGTTCCTACACGGGTAATTACAACTCTGTAACGTTCGCCGTCAGCGGTACGCTCAATATCACGTCCATTACCGTGACCTACGACGAAGAAGGAACCGAGCCTCCTTCAGTTTCCGATCCTGACTATGCCACCATCGCCGACATGATTGCCGGTGCTACGACTACCCAGACTGAAATGACCCTCAATGCCGACAACGTCGTAGTTACGGGCGTAGGTCTGCGCAACGGCTCCTACACCACTTACATTACCGACGGCACAGGCTACGCCTTCCTCTACGCTAAGACCAACCCCGGCTACGTGAAGGGCGACAAGCTCACCGGCATCATTTCCGGTAAACTCTGCATTTACAACAACTGCATTGAGATCTACAACGCCGACCTCTCTGCCACCCTCGCAACAAGCCACGGCAACGAAGTGACTCCCGAAGTTGTTACCATCGGCGCACTCAACGGCGACACGGAGTACAAATACCAAAGCCACTACGTACGTCTCGAAGGCGTAAACTTCGCTGCTGATACACTCGCCTCAAGCAACATCAACGTAGTTAACGCAGCAAACGAAACCATCGTGCTCCGCGACAACTTCAACGTACTTTCCGACTTTGTATTCTCTACCAGCAAGTCATACAACATCAATGGTTATGTAACCTTCTTCAAAGGTGCAGCCCAGCTTTATGTTTGCTCTGACGAAGACATCGAAATCATCAGCGACCAGAAAGACGCAGAGACCGCCTGGAGTTCAGACACGGTAGTGGTACGCAGCGGCACGAAATTCACCGCTCCCACCCTCTCCACGCTCTCCAACGGAAAGAAGACTTTCACCTCTTCCAACGAAAAGGTTGCTACAGTCGACGCTGAAGGTGTAATTACCTTCGTAGGCTACGGCCACGCCGTAATCACTGCCGAAACTGAAGAAACCGACGATTACCTCGCTTCAAAGGCTAGCTGCGACCTCTTCTTCCTCGAAGGTAACGGTCTGTTCGAGAATCCCTTCACTGCTGCCGACGTGCAGTACTTCAACGGCCGTCTTGACGAACCGGTTTGGGTGAAAGGCACCGTCATCGGTTACATCTCCAATACATCCACCGGCGCTTACTCTGCCGCTGACGAAAAGGTAGTCAACAGCAACCTCGCCCTCGGTTCTGAAGAGTGCTACGTTTCTGTAAAACTCGACAAAGGTTCTGATGCCCGCACAAAGCTCAACCTCGTAGACAACCCCACCGTTCAGGGCACTGACATCTGCGTTTACGGTACGCTCGCAACTTACTGCGGCATTGCCGGCGTGAAGAACGTCAGCGCATTCAGCCTCGACGGCAAGACCATCACCGGCATCAACGCTCCCGTTGTTGTTAACAACGCTTCAAACGCCATCTTCAGCCTCGACGGACGTCGCCTCCAGCAGCCCGTCAAAGGCATCAACATCATCAACGGTAAGAAGGTGATGGTCAAGTAAGCAAGGTCTGCTAAGACACGTAAACTACTACACATAACGAAACAGCCCCGAAGTTTCCGTCATGAAACTTCGGGGCTGTTGCTGTTTATTCTTGATCAAAAATACGGCTTTCCACTCACACCGCAAAACGTCATCTACAAATAAGGGCATAAAAATATTTTCGCTTTTTTTGCAAAAGCGGATGTTCCATGCGGGCGCAAACAAACTTTTATTGCTAATTTTGCGCTTGTACTATATATAGTGACAATTTATGAACGACGAACTTAGGGTCATCATCAGCGGTGGTGGCACGGGCGGACATATCTTCCCCGCCGTGTCCATTGCCAACGCCATAAAGGAAAAGCGCCCCGATGCAAAAATTCTCTTCGTGGGCGCTGAAGGCCGTATGGAGATGCAGCGCGTGCCTGCAGCAGGCTATGAAATAAAAGGACTGCCCATTGCAGGCTTCAACCGCAAAAGCTTACTTAAAAACATCCCCGTGCTCTTCAAAATCATGAAGAGCCGTCGGATCGCCCGCCAAATCGTACGCGAATTCCGCCCGCAAGTGGCGGTAGGCGTAGGCGGCTATGCAAGCGGCCCCACGCTCAACGTGGCAGAAAGCATGGGCATACCCACACTCATACAAGAACAAAACTCCTATGCCGGCGTAACCAACAAACTCTTGGCCAAGAAAGCCAAGCGTATCTGCGTGGCCTACGACGGTATGGAGCGTTTCTTCCCAAAAGAAAGCATTCTCTTCACGGGCAACCCCGTACGCCAGAATCTTCAGGAGCAGACGCTCTCGAAAGACGACGCGGTGAGAGCCTTCGGCCTCGTGCCGGGAAAGAAGACGATACTCATTGTCGGAGGTTCGCTCGGCGCACGCACGCTCAACGAGAGCGTGCTCGGAAACCTGCCGCTCATCAAGCAGCAGAGCAACGTGCAGTTCATTTGGCAAACGGGGAAATACTACAGCGAAGAAATCCACGCCGAACTTGATCGCCGCGGCTGTCCCGCCGACCTCGTGGTGATGGACTTCATCAGCGACATGCGCCAGGCCTACGCTGCTGCCGACCTCGTCATCTCCCGCGCCGGAGCAGGAAGCATCTCCGAATTCTGTCTCCTCGGCAAGCCCGTCATCCTCGTGCCTTCGCCCAACGTGGCAGAGGACCACCAGACAAAGAACGCCCTTGCCCTCGTGCAAAAAGACGCGGCGCTCTACATCCGCGACGACGAGGCACGCCGCACGCTTCTGCCCAAAGCCATCAACACCGTGGTCGAAGCCGAGCGCCTCGAAACGCTGAGCCGTAACATACGCACGCTCGCACGTCCCAATGCCGCTTCAGACATTGCCGACGAGGTCATCAAACTGGCCGAAGCCTACAAGGCATAAGCGGACAGCGCACCTCGGCAGAATCGGCGCACCGGCGTTTCTTTTTCTGAAACGCCACATTCATCCGCAACAATCATCCCACCGGGCCACGCTGGGCTTCGCAATAGCGAATTCCGCGCATCACCCGCCCATATCTTCAACAAGAAGTAAACTCCAAATGAAAGCAGTATATTTCGTAGGCGCCGGCGGCATCGGCATGAGCGCTCTCGAACGCTATTTCCTCTCACAAGGTCTCGTCGTGGCAGGTTACGACCGCACGTCGTGCCCCCTCACCGAAGAACTCCGTGCAGAAGGAGCCGACATTCACTACGAGGACAACCCCGAACTCATTCCCGCTGCCTGCCGCGACAAGGCAGAAACGCTCGTAGTCTACACACCCGCCATTCCCGAAGACCACCGCGAACTGACCTATTTCCGCGAAAACGGATTTGACATACAAAAGCGTGCACAGGTGCTCGGCACGCTCACGCGTTCCATGAAAGGACTCTGCGTGGCCGGCACACACGGCAAGACTACCACTTCGTCCATGACCGCCCACCTGCTCCACCAGAGCCACGTGGGCTGCAACGCATTCCTCGGAGGCATTACGAAAAACTACGGTACGAACTACCTCCTCTCCAAGACGAGTCCCTACGTAGTCATTGAGGCAGACGAGTTTGACCGCTCGTTCCACCATCTCCGCCCCTACGCCACCGTGATTACAGCCACCGATGCCGACCATCTCGACATCTACGGCACGGAAGAAGCCTACCTCGAAAGCTTTCGCCACTACACCAGCCTCATCCAGCCCGGCGGCGCACTCATTGTGCACCGCGGCCTAAAGATGAAAGAAGCCCTTCAGGACGGTGTGCGCCGCTACGACTATTCGCGCACCGAGGGCGACTTCCACGCAGAGAACATCCGCATCGGCAACGGCCACATCGTGTTTGACTACGTGTCGCCCTTCGGCAATATCTCCGACGTAGAACTCGGTGTGCCCGTGAGCATTAACATCGAAAACGGCATTGCCGCCATGGCCCTGGCACAGATTGCCGGCGCCACAGCCGAGGAAATTCGCACCGCCATGGCATCGTTTGGTGGCGTGGAGCGTCGCTTCGACTTCGCCCTCCGCACTGACCGCCACGTGCTGCTCTCGGACTACGCCCACCACCCCGCAGAAATCAAACAGAGCATACTCTCCATCCGCGAGGTGTTCAACGGACGAAAAATATCGGCCATCTTCCAGCCGCATCTCTATTCCCGTACGCACGACTTCTACCGCGACTTTGCCGAGAGCCTTTCCCTTCTCGACGAGGTGATTCTCACCGAGATTTATCCCGCCCGCGAGAAACCCATACCTGGCGTGACGAGCGAACTTATCTTCAACAATCTGCGCCCCGACATGGAAAAGCGCATCGTGGAGAAGAAAGACCTCTGCGACTTGCTGCGCAAAGAGGACTTCGAAGTGCTCATCGTGCTCGGAGCTGGCGATGTAGACAATTTCGTGCCCCAGTTCAAGCAGATACTCCTGGAGAAGGAAGGCTGAAAAGCATAAAGGCTATTTCCTCTCCCGTTATTCCCCTAACCCGTCACCTCACGCATGAAGACCGTATTCAAGCTCACCCTGCTGCTCGCGCTCATCATATATCTCGTGGTGTCGTTCGTAAAATTTTCAGCCTACGAAGACCACACCACCTGCTCGAAGGTGAATTTCACCATAGCCGACAGCTCACACGCCGGATTCATCACGGCCGACGAAGCCGACCGTCTGCTCCGACAGTCGGCCTTCTACCCCATCGGACGCGAAATGAGTCAGGTGGACGGAGCCAAGATTGAAGCCACGCTGCGGAAAAACTCGTTTATCGATTCCGTTTCGTGCTACAAGTCGCCCAATGGTGAGCTCAACGTTATCATCATGCAGCGGCTGCCCCTCATGCGCATTCTTACCGACAACGGAGAAGACTACTACATCGACGCAAAGGGCAACACCATGGCGCCTCAAGGCTATGTGGCTGACCTCATCGTAGCCACGGGCCACATAGACCGACGCTATGCGCGCCGCGAACTCACAAAAATCGGCACGTTCCTCCGCGACAATGAGTTTTGGAACAACCAGATAGAGCAGATCGACGTGTCGGCCGACCGCAAAATCACGCTCGTGCCCCGCGTAGGCGGCCATCTCATAGAGTTCGGATCGACGGACAGCATAGCCCGTAAGTTCCAGAACCTTTATGCCTTCTACCAGAAAGTACTCCCCGTGGTGGGATGGAACAAATACGGCTCTCTTTCCGTTGAACACGTCACGCAAGTCGTAGCCACACGCAAGAAAGCCAAAGGCTAAAGGGTGGTTCTGTAAATTACCACCGAACAATAAGCAGACTCGCTCTCTCCTTGCGCCAAACCGCCCACCAAGAATGAACCTCGATTATCCCGCAAACAGTAATAGAAACACCATAATGGCAGACAACTTCATAGTAGCTATCGAGCTCGGCTCGTCAAAGGTAACCGGCATCGCAGGCTGCAAACAGCCCGACGGCCAAATACAAATTCTTGCCTTCGCGCAGGAACCCTCCACCTCCTTCATACGCAAAGGACGCATCAACAACATCAGCAAGATGACGCAGTGCGTGGCAAATATGAAGGAAAAGCTTGAAAAGAAACTGCAGAAATCCATCAGCGGTGTCTATGTCGGCATTGGCGGCATGGGCATGCACACTGTGGCCAACACCGTGATGCGCCATTTCGACTCTAAGATGGAAGTGACGCAAGAGATGGTCGACGCCATGTGCGACGAAAACCGCAACGCCACTAGCACCGACCGCGAAATTCTCGAGGCCGTGCCGCAAGAATACCGTCTCGGCACGCAGCTGCAGACCGACCCCGTGGGCGTTCTCGCCGAAAGCATTGAAGGACGCTACCTCAACATTGTGGCCAACTCGTCCGTAAAGAGCGAGATACGCGACTGCTTCAACAATGCCAAGACCGCCATTGTGGACCTCCCCATCACCGTGCAAGCACTTGCCGACTCCATGCTCACCGAAAGCGAAAAGCGTTCGGGATGTGTGTTCGTCGATATGGGAGCCGAAACCACGTCGGTAGCCATCTATAAGAACAACATACTCCGCCACTTGGCCGTCATCCCCCTCGGAAGCGCCAACATAAACCGCGACATCAGTTCGCTGCAGATAGAGGACGACGAGGCCGAACGCCTTAAACTCGAATACGGATCGGCAGTAGCCGACGTCACGGCCGACACCAACAAGACCATTGCGTTGAGCGACGGACGCTCCATTAATTATGGCGAGTTTGCCAACCTCGTAGAAGCACGAATGGACGAAATCATCCTCAACGTGAACAACCAGATTGTGCTCTCGGGCTTCGACAAGAGCCAACTCATTGGCGGCCTCATCATCACGGGCGGCGGTTCGCACATGAAGGAAACGGACAAAGCCTTCACGCGCCACACGGGCTTCGACAAAATACGCTTTGTGCGCACCATCAAGATTCAGTTGCGCGCCAAGGACTACCCCAACCTCAACCACGACGGCGACTGCAACGCTGCCATTGCCCTCATCGACAAAGGCAACCAGAACTGCTGCGGCGGTGAGCTCGGCAAAGAACCCGACATTTTCAACCCCGTTCAGCCTGTAGAGCCTGCGCCCGTTCCCGTGGTCAACCCCGAAGAAGAGAAGCGCAAGGCCGAAGAAGAGAAGCGCAAGGCCGAAGAAGCTGCTGCCGAAGCTGCCAGAATTCAAGCCGAGGAAGAAGCCAAGCGCAAGAAGAAGGAAGAAGGCGCCGAAAAGCGCAAGAAATTCATCAACGGCATCAAGAACTTCTTCTCCAACATTGTAAAACCCGAGGACGAATAAGCCACTCATCCCGAAAGGGAGGCTGCAAGAGGCACGAAGTTCCCGTGCCAATTCTTCCCCACCCCTCCAACAACGACGCACAATGAACGAAAACAATAAATCCAACGATTTGCTCATCGACATGGGCGTGCCCAGCACCACCCCGTCCATTATAAAGGTCATCGGCGTAGGCGGTGGCGGCGGCAATGCCGTCAACCACATGTACCGCGAAGGCATCCACGACGTCAACTTCGTGGTCTGCAACACCGACTCCAAAGCCCTCTGCGACTCCCCCATCCCCGTACGCTTGCAGCTGGGCAAAGAGGGTCTCGGCGCCGGCAACCGTCCGGCGCGTGCCCGCGAAGCCGCTGAAGAAAGCGTAGACAGCATCCACTCCATGCTCAACGACGGCACCAAGATGGTGTTCATCACCGCCGGCATGGGCGGCGGCACCGGCACCGGCGCAGCTCCCGTCATTGCCCGCGAAGCCAAGCAGATGGGCATACTCACGGTGGGCATCGTCACCATACCCTTCCTTTTTGAGGGAAACAAGAAAATTGACCAGGCCCTCGACGGAGTGGAAGAAATCTCCAAGCACGTCGACGCGCTCCTCGTCATCAACAACGAGCGTTTGCGCGAAATCTACCCCGACCTCAATGTGCTCTCCGCTTTTGAGAAGGCCGACAACACGCTCTCCATTGCCGCACGCTCCATTGCCGAGATTATCACCATGCACGGCATCATCAACCTCGACTTCCGCGACGTGTGCACCGTACTTAAGGACGGTGGCGTGGCCATCATGTCCACCGGCTACGGCGAAGGCGAGAACCGTGTGAGCAAAGCCATCGAATCGGCCCTCCACTCGCCGTTGCTCAACAACAACGACATTTTCAATTCCAAGAAGGTGCTTCTCTCCATTTCCTTCTGCGCCGAAAAGGAAGGCGACACGCTGATGATGGAAGAGATGAACGAGGT
Organism: bacterium; assembly: GCA_963656685.1. Taxonomy (GTDB): domain Bacteria; phylum Bacteroidota; class Bacteroidia; order Bacteroidales; family Bacteroidaceae; genus Alloprevotella. The sequence continues at coordinate 15,053 of CAVKJJ010000057.1, forward strand.
GCACGAATTCATGTCAAAGTTCCACGACGACGTAGAAACCAAATGGGGACTCTCCACCGACCCCTCGCTCGAGAAGAAAGTGAAAATCACCATCCTTGCCACGGGCTTCGGCATAAGCGACGTGTCCGGAATGAAAAAGAAGAAGGACGATGAAGAAGAAGCACGCCATCAGGAAGAAATAGAGAAACAAGAAGAGAACGACGAGCGCCGCGCCGGATTCTACGGCACGTCGGCGGGCGAAGGAGCCATGCGCAAGCGGCCCAAGTTCTTCCTCTTCGGACTTGACGACCTCGACAACGAGGAAATCATCTCCATGGTAGAACTCACTCCCACCTACAAACGTTCCAAGGAAGTGCTCAACGACATCAAGAGCAAGACCATCGCCGCAGCAGCCATCGAACCCGAAATTGCCGTACAGGCCACAGCTGCAGGTTCCGTCATCAACTTCTAAACAAAACCTTCCCGCCGGACGCTTTAGACACACGCTGTCGAAAGCGTCCGTACCTTTTTCCTAAAATCCAAAGGAAAAGCAAACCCTGCGAAAGACCATCTTCGCAAGCCAAGCACACGAGTGTAACTCCCTGGCTTTAGAACCACCCATTCCTCAAACCCCGTAACAATGGACGACGACCTTCTCGTAAACCTTGCCAACTTCGCAAGCCCCACGCTCATCAAGGTGATAGGCGTGGGCGGTGGCGGCGGCAATGCCGTGGCACAGATGTACCGCGAGCACATTGACGGTGTGCGCATGCTCGTGTGCAACACCGACAAGAAGGCACTTGAAAACAATTCCGTGCCCGACCAGCTCCAACTCGGGTCGGGACTTGGTGCGGGAGGCGACCCCGAAAAGGGTAAAACCCTGGCTGAGGAAAACCTGGAAGACATCCGCGCGCAACTCGACCCCGACACCCACATGGTGTTCATCACCGCCGGAATGGGCGGCGGTACGGGCACCGGCGTGTCGCCCGTCATAGCCCGCGAGTCGCGCAAGAAAGGCATACTCACGGTGGGCATCGTCACCATTCCCTTCCTCTTCGAACGCGAAAAGCGCATTGACAAGGCACTCGACGGCCTTGAGCGGCTTGCCAAGGAAGTCGACGCACTGCTTGTCATCAACAATCAGCGCCTGTGTGACATCTATAGTGACCTTTCCATCATCAACGCCTTCCGCAAAGCCGACGAAACGCTCACCACAGCCGTGCGTTCCATCACGGAAATCATCACCATGCACGGACACATCAACCTCGACTTCGAAGACGTGCGCACCGTGCTCACCGACGGCGGAGTGGCGGTCATTGCCACGGGCTACGGCGAAGGTTCAATGCGTGTGAGGAAAGCCATCCACGATGCGCTCAACTCTCCGTTGCTCAACAACAACGACGTGTACCGCTCGGACCGCATACTCATCTCCGTTTCGTTCAACGACGAGCCGGGATGCACGTTGCTCACCGAAGAAATCAACGAGCTGAACACGTTCATGCAGCACTTCGACAGTCAGATCGAAACGAAGTTCGGACTCACCACCGACGCCTCGTTAGGGAGACGAGTGAAGATCACCATTCTCGCCTCCGGATTCTCACTCTTCGGAAAAGAGCGCAAACGCGCCGCAGCGGAAGAACCCGTCTATTCGGCCGAAAACGAGGAAGAAGAACTCAAGCGTCAAAACGAGCGAAAGCGCTTCTACGGAACGGCCAACCAGCCGCAGCGCAAACGCCACCGCGTGTACCTCTTCTCGAGCGAGGAACTGCTCTCCGACGGCAAACTGCTCAGCGAGATAGAAGACACGCCCACCGCCCTACGCGACGCTGCGAGCCTCGAACATCTGCGCCGTACGGCCGAAGAGGAGCAACGCTCGACGGCGGCGGAACGAAGCAGAGAAGAGTAAAACTACTATTCCCCCCGCACACTCGCACCGCAAGAAGTGACGAACAAATGGATGGGGGTAATACGAAACACATCACAAAAACCACATACAATGGAAATTTTCGAAAAAGTAAGCAAGGACATCATTGCCGCCATGAAGGCAAAGGACAAAATGCGCCTTGAAGCGCTCCGTAACGTGAAGAAATTCTTCATCGAAGCCAAGACGGCTCCGGGCGCAAACGACACCCTCGACGATGCCACCGCACTGAAGATACTCTCCAAACTCTCCAAGCAGGGACGCGACACTGCTGCGCTCTACCGCGAGCAGAACCGTCCCGACCTTGCCGAGGAAGAAGAGGCACAGGCTGCCGTCATCGAAGAATATCTGCCCAAAGCGCTCACGCCCGAAGAGCTCGAGGCCGAAGTGAAGGCCATCATTGCCGAAACGGGTGCCACCTCGCCCAAAGAAATGGGCAAAGTGATGGGCGTTGCGAGCAAGAAACTCGCCGGACGCGCCGACGGCAAAGCCATCTCCACGCTTGTCAAGCAGCTCCTTGCACAATAAGAAAAGCGACACTCGCTAACAGGAAGAAAATGAAGGTGCAACGCGTGCGTTGCACCTTCAATTTTAACACTGAGAATCGCGTAAAAATCGCGCCACACGCTCCGTGCAAAAATACGGCGCTCACAACGTGCATAAATATGCAGAATTAGCCCTCAAAAAGAGCCGATTCTGCATATTTCTTGTATACGCCCGCATAACCGCTGGCTTTATGCAAAAAACACGGACATTCCTTTTGAAAATTCCAAGGCATCTCGTAAAAATTCCAAGGCAGCAAATTTAAATTCCAAGGCAGCAAATTTTTATTTGCTGCCTTGGAATTTTTTCTAGCTGCCGGTTCAATTCAAAAAACCCTTTTTGATTTTCTAGTTCATCGCTTCGGAGCGAAG
>CAVKJJ010000058.1:0-17585 GCA_963656685.1 bacterium
ATGGACGAAAAATAGCACCGAAATCTGACAAAGCTAATTTATAGAACCACCCATATAGGCAGTAGCGTGTGCTGCACTCATTGGCCTATTTTAGATTGAAACATTTCTATCTCGCGTTTTGATATGCCTAGTCTTGTGGCAAGAGATTCCCATTGCTGTAAAGAACCGACAACATCGGCAACGATTCTTTCTGCTTCGTTGTGGCTTATCATGTATTGTTCCGAAGAGTCAAGCAGAATTTGCAGGTCTGATTTGTTGGTAGTGGAATTGATAAGGATGCTCTGATAATCGTTCAACGAAGGGTTCATGTCGTAAGCCGGTGCTAAAGTCCATCCTTGCGACGTGAGCAGAAAGCCATGGTTGCGGAAGTGGTCGTCGGTGTTGTGAACCGCAATGTTGAATGCCGCACGACGATACAATTCATGCAGATTCTCGTTTACTCGGCAACAATTCTGCAAGATGAAGTCCACGATGTCCAAATATCCATTGCCGCTTTGCGCATTGCTTCCATCAGTTAGTCCTAACATGGTCATGGCGGAGGCGAAGTGAATGCGCCGCCCATTAGCGTTACGGTCAAACCGTCGAGACAGTAGTGTGTGGTATTTTTCTCCAGTGGAAACAATGCGGGTCGTTGCAGCCTCAATTCCGGCCTTTGTAGCCAACAAATGGCATAGATGTTCCCACAGGGCCACGTCATAGTCGTCTTTACGTGATGGGAACTTAGCCACGTACATGCTGCCTGTTTCGTCAACCACGGCAGCTTTGGGACGTGCTCCTCCGAGAGAGGTTCCAGGATGTACAAGTTGCTGAATCCACTTCTTTTCAGGCAAAATGTTCACATCGTCGCAGCGTTCTATCTCTTGGCTGGCAATCATCAGAGAACGTATGCTGGTCAGCGGAGGTATTCGTAGCGATTTGTCACTATTGATAAAAGAATCTCCCTTCTTGCGACTAAAGCGAAAACCTCCCATGCGCGAAGCATCGTCAATGCCCATTAGATAGTCGAAGGATGACAGACGTTTTACGGGCCGGTGCTGTTCTTCTGCCAATATTTGTTCACGGCGGTTAAGCAAAGTGCGTCCCCATCGGTCTGGCAGTGCATCACTGAAGCATCCAAAAATGTCGCGTCCTAAGAGTGTATATTGTGGGCCGGGGTAATTGTTGATGTCTGCGCTCAGTGTGATGTTTCCGTAACGTTTGAGCCATTCGTCGTCAAATTGGAACGAATAGGAATCGGAACCACGTAGCGATTCGTAGCCCAACTCTCCGACAAGCATTGGAGCTGAGGCTTTTTCTTTGGCGGAAGGTTGCTTCCCGAGCCAGTCAAAGTCAGCATAAACATACAGTGTGTCCATAGCCTATTCTTTTTTAGAAGCGCGTTTGCGGTTTTTCATCAGAGAGAGGTCCTGCAGTGCCCGTCCCATCTCGTCTTTTTGGGCGAGGAGGAGGATGTCGTCGTCTAGCTGGAGTGCATAGAGCACCCGCAGATAGATGCCGATGGCAACCGTTGCAACACCTTTTTCTATCCTTGCAACCGTGAGTGGGGAGCATGTGGCGCGGTCTGCCACTTGCGCCACGCTAAGGTTGCGGCGCAAGCGTGCAAGTTTTATCTGTTCGCCCACCACTTGCATCTTTTGCTCTAGTTTTCTTGGCAACTTTGTGCCCATTGTCGTCTTCGTCATAGAGGTACAATGTGTATTTACGGATGTAAAGTTGCAACTATTTCTTTATTTAATGATAGGTTGAGTCGGAAAAATTTAAACGTGCGGAGGCTTTTAGGCTAAGAGCTTACATATTGAATACAAGAGAGAAGATTCCTAAGTTACGGTTAAGGAACAAAACGTCTGAACCACCCATAAAACTGTTTTGCATGCGATGTCAATGAAAAAGTGCTGCAATTTCAGTCTTATGGGTGGTTCAGACGTTTTGTTCCTTAACGGTTATGACCTTTGTGGGTGATAGGTTTCCGCCTTATGTGTTGCTTTCTTTATAGCGTCCCTTTAAAGGCGAAGCCACGCAAAACCGTCAGTGACGGCGTGACGGTTAGCGGATGATGCGCCAGATGTCGTCTTCTGTTTTGGCGAAGGGTCCGGTGGCTTCGAGTTTGAGGGTTGACATGGCTGCGGCAAAGCGTCCCGCTTCGTCGGGTGAGGCTCCGCGTGAGCGCATGTAGAGGTAGCCGGTGGAGTAGGTGTCGCCACAGCCGGTGGCGTCAACGATGGCTTTGGGGGCGTAGGCGGGTATGTCGTAGAAGTGGTCGTTTTCGAGGATGACGGAGCCGTAGTCGCCGAGCGTGACGCACACTTCTTTCACGCCCCACTCCGCAAGCTGGAGGGCGGCGTCGTGTGCTTCGTTACATCCGGTGAGTACGTCCATCTCGTATTCGTTGACCTTGAGTACGTCGGTCACTTTGAGTGCTTCGCGCTTCCAGGGCCAGTCGACGGCAAAGACTTTGTCGCCGCGTACTTCGCGCAGATAGCCTTGTGCGTCGATGCTTACTACGCCGCGTCCGGCGAGCGATTCGATTACTTCGAGCGAGAAGTCGTCGGCAAGGAGCGATCCGAGGTGGAACACTCCGGCACGCACGTTGCTCAAGGCTTCGGGTGTGAACGGGTCGGCTTTGGCGAGTACGCGTTGTGTGCGGTTGTTTTGGTTTTCGCCGTATTTGTTTTCGAAGTATACGGTGTGGCGCGAGGGTATGACGTCTACGGCGATGCCTTTTTCGCGCAGTTCGTTGACGGCTCCCATCTCGCTTTGGGCGAGCGAGGTGACGAGTTTGAAGCCTTCACCTCCGTTGAGGTGGTACATGGCGTGGGCAAAGTAGTAGGACGTGCCGCCAGGCATGTGGCACTCGCTTTGCGGTGTGATGATCTTGTCGAGCGTGATGTGCCCTATGCAACAGATGTTGGTTTTCACTTGCAGTGGGTTTGTTTCTTTCTTCTTTCTTTTGTTGTGAAATGAGAGTAGCGTGCAAAATTACGAAAACTTTAATGTTTGGTAAAGTTTTATTTTACAAACGATTCCTTTTCGTTATGTAGCCGTGAGTTTTGGGCACAAAAAAAGCAGCTTCGGTTCGTAAACCTTAGCTGCTTTACAATTCTGTCGGGGTGACTGGATTCGAACCAGCGACCCCACGCCCCCCAGACGCGTACTCTAACCGGGCTGAGCTACACCCCGAATTGCGAGTGCAAAAGTACGTAATGTTTTTGGTTCTGCAAATTTTTGGAAGGTTTTTCTCTCGTTGTTTGAAGTTTTTGTTTGATGGCGCATGGTTTGCGATGGCCTCATGGAAGCTTTTTGCGGCTACGCATGACGTGTAGAGCAGTGACGTTTTGAAAACGTCACCCCCATGGAAGGCGTAGTCGCGCAATAGCCTCGATGAAGCCTCAGAGTCGTCAAACTAGAAGATTTATTTCTGCCCCACGCGTTTGCTGCCGCTGCCTTTTTTTCGTTTGCCTTTGGGAGCGTTCTTTTTGTGGGAACCACCTTTGTGGAAATCCTTTCCGAAGCCGCTGTGGGGCTGAGGCTTGCTGCCTGCTGCGTGGGCGTCGGCACCGTCTTCGCCCACGAGGGCGAAGTCGAGCTGGCGGCGCTCAAGGTTGGCGCGCTCCACGCGGATGCGCACTTTGTCGCCCAGTCCGTAGCGTTTGTGGAAGCGGCGGCCCACGAGGCAGAAGTTGCGTTCGTCAAACTCGTAGTAGTCGTCGAGGAGCATGCGGAGGGGCACCATGCCTTCACACTTGTTTTCCGTCACTTCCACGTAGAGTCCGAACTCTGTGACGCCGCTCACCGTGCCGTCGAATTCCTGTCCGAGGCGGTCGCCCATGAATTCCACCTGCTTGTATTTGATGCTGGCGCGCTCGGCGGTGGCTGCGAGTTGTTCCATGTTGGAGGCGTGTTCGCAGAGGTCTTCGTACTTCTTCTCGCTCACGGTGCGTCCGCCTTCGGCGTAGCGTGTGAGCAGACGGTGCACCATGGTGTCGGGGTAGCGGCGAATGGGGGAGGTGAAGTGGGTGTAGTAGTCGAACATGAGTCCGTAGTGGCCTATGTTGTGCGTGCTGTAGCGTGCTTTCATCATGGCTCGGAGCGCCACGAGTTCCACTACTTCTTCTTCCTTCTTGCCCTTCACGTCGGCGAGCAGTCGGTTGAGGCTCTTGCTCACGTCGGTCTTTGTGCCCTCGGTGCGTATTTTGTAGCCGAAGCGGGCAATGAAGGCGCTGAGTTTTTCCATCTTCTCGGGGTCGGGCACGTCGTGGATGCGGTAGACGAAGGTTTTGGGCTTCTTGCCCTTAGGCACGACGGCAATCTTCTGCGCCACGCTGCGGTTGGCCAGGAGCATGAACTCTTCCACGAGTTTGTTGGCGTCCTTTGCCACCTTGACGTAGGTGGAGATGGGGTGTCCCTTCTCGTCAATTTCGAAGCGCACTTCGGAGCGGTCAAAGCCGATGGCGCCGTTCTTGAAACGCTTTTCGCGCAGGCGTTTGGCGAGTTTGTTGAGCGTGATGAGTTCTTCGGCATACTCACCTTCGGGTGCTGCGCCTTCGGGGAGCGGTTCGGGGTGGTCGCCGGGCAGGTTGAGGTCGGCTTCGGAAGCCTGGTTGTTGCGTTCGAGTATGGTCTGCACCTCTTCGTAGGTGAAGCGTCGGTCGGAGCGAATCACGGTGTGGGCGAGGTGCCACGAGAGCACTTCGGCTTTGGCATTGAGGCGGAAAATGGTGGAGTAGGCCAGCTTTTCTTCGTTGGGACGGAGGGAGCAGATGAAGTTGCAGAGGCGTTCGGGGAGCATCGGTATGGTGCGGTCCACGAGGTAGACGCTGGTGGCGCGCTTCACGGCTTCGCGGTCAATGATGTCGCCCTCCTTGACGTAGTGCGACACGTCGGCTATGTGCACGCCCACTTCCCATTCGCCGTCCTTGAGTGTGCGTATGGAGAGCGCGTCGTCGAAGTCCTTGGCGTCGTGGGGGTCGATGGTGAAGGTGGTGACGGGGCGGAAGTCCTCGCGGCGGGCTATCTCGTCGGCGGGAATTTCGGGCGAGAGTTTCTCGGCAGCCTTTTCCACCTTTTCGGGGTAGGAGTAGGGCAGGCCGTACTGTGCGAGGATGGCGTGCATCTCGGCGTTGTTCTCGCCTTGCTTTCCGAGGATGTCCACCACGCGGCCCACGGGGCTTTTGGAGTTGGAGGGCCATTCGGTGATTTGCACCACGGCCTTGTCGCCGTTCTGTCCGCCGTTGAGTTTGTCTTTGGGTATGAAGATGTCCGTGGCGAGCGAACGGCTTTCGGTGACGAGAAATCCGTAGCCGCGTTCCACCTGGAGCTGACCTACGAAGGTGTCGTTGGCGCGTTCGAGGATTTCTGTCACTTCGGCTTCGCGTGTGTGTCCGGCCCGTCGTGCGAGCATGGTCACCCTCACGCGGTCGCCGTCGAGGGCGTGGAGCGAGTTGCGCTCACACACGAGTATGCTCTTCCCGCCGTCGTCGGGCACGAAGGAGTTGCGTCCGTTGCGTTTGCGCTGGAAGGTGCCTTCCATCACGTTGGAGCGCACGGCGTTGCGGTAGTTTCCGCAGTTGTCGGTCGAAATGTAGTCGTCGAGGACGAGTTCGGAGAGCGCGTCCATCACAATCATTTTGGCGGGATGGTTTGCGGCTTTGAGCAGACCGAAGAGTTCTTTCACGTTGAACTCGCGTTCGGGCTCTTTCTCAAAGAGGTCTACGAGCATCTGTGCGGCAGCTTTTTTCTTGAGGCGGCCGTTTCCTTTATTTTTTTCTTTTCTTGCCATGTGGGTATTCGTTTTAGTGGTGGCAATGCCGTGAAGCAGCGGTGCGTTCTTGCTGAGCCACCCTTTGTGTGCGGCACGGCGAAAATGCCGTGCGCTCTTTGCAAAGTAACGCTTTTTCTGCCAATCTTAAGAGTCAATTAATATATAATAACGCACGTACAATACAAAACTTCGTACTTTTGCAACCATTCAGTCGCTACGCATACAACACAATGAATGATTATGGATATCCGCATTTACATCGTCGCAATTCTTTTCCTTATTCTTCCGTTTGCTTCTCTGGCGCAAGAGCCGGCGAAGGCTGAGACGGAGGTGGAGGAAGTGGAGGTGCCCATCATCACGCAGGTGGGCACGGCGCAGTATGAGGGGAAGACCATTCCGCACGTCATCTTCCCCACGCTGCCGAAATATGCGCCCATGCAGTTCTCGTCCGACAAGGAGCGGGAGGAATATAACCGACTGGTCTACAACGTGAAGAAGGTGTTGCCTTGGGCAAAGTTGGCGAAGCTCACCATCATCGAGACTTACGAGTATCTCGAGACGCTTCCCGACAAGCGTTCGCGCGACGAGCACATCAAGCGCGTCGAGGCTGGCTTGAAGCAGCAGTACGCTCCGGCGCTCAAGAAATTGACGCGTTCGCAGGGCAAACTGCTCATTAAGTTGGTGAACCGCGAGTGTAACATGACGGGCTACAACATTGCGAAGGCTTTCATCGGCTCTTTCAAGGCCAACCTCTACCAGGGCATTGCGGTGCTCTTTGGTAACAGCTTGAACAAGAAGTACGACCCTGAGGGCGACGACCGCTACACGGAGCGCGTGGTGCGCATGGTGGAGGCAGGCGTCATTTGAGTTTTGGGGATTGGGAATTTGGGGAATGTTTTATCCGCTTTTTGTTGACTCTTTCACGCGCGCGCGTATACACCAAAGTTTGTGCAACCTGCTGTCACCTGTCACCCTGCGCTTCGCGAATGTGCAAATGTGCAGATGTGCAAATGTGCAAATAGGGGAATGCAAACGACTGCTAACAACTTTCTACAAGCTCAATACGTTGAGCTTGTAGCAAATTTCTACTAGTTGCCCAAAAGTTTTCTCGTCCTCCTTTCTTCAAGTTTGAACCACCCTGCAAGAGGGTGACAGTAACTTTTTTGTAAACGAAACCTTACACAAATTTCGTTCTATTAAATATTTGCTGTCACCCTTGTATGTGGCGCAGCACGCAGGGCTGTGACGAATTATTACCCCTATCAAAAAAGTTACTGTCACCCTTCGATAGAAGATAAAATAATTGATTATTAATGATTTAATGATGTTTCTGGCCCGCACCGGTGACGGGTGACAGCAACATGTACAAACTTCGGTGTAATGCGCGCGTACGCGCACGCGTGAGAGGGAGATTTGTACCGAAATGTACGGCGGCTCAAAGTGTGAACATATGCAAAGAACTTGCTACTAGCCCAACGCGTTGGGCTAGTAGATAATTTCAACAACGGGCGTGATAATTTTGCGTTGTTGCGCTTTGAGGTGATGCGCAATCATGCCACGAATACAGGCTTTTTGTAAGCTGTTGAAAATCAACAATGTGCAGTTTCAAAACGAATGCCCCGTTTTGAAACAAAAATTCCAAGGCTTGGAATTTAAATTTCAAGCCTTGGAATTTTTACGAGATGCCTTGGAATTTTTACGAGATGCCATGGGCGTTACGGCGTCACGGACGGTTCTGCATGCGCTAGCACCCGTAATCCGCAGTTTTATACACAAAATCCGCATTTTGCTTGCATATTGTTTTTCGTTTCATGCAAAATGTATACATTTGCAAGACAATCAAAATAACGAGCGCCAAACTGCCACATATCTCGCTGTTTGCCGGAGCATCCTTGTTTCGGCCTCAATTGCAGCTTTGCACCTCAGATGCAAGCACCTGCATGGCAGACTGAAGCACTCAATATATATATAGGACACCACATGACAAAGATACCCCTTCGCAGCAGCGTCTGCACCGACGGCCGTCGCATGGCCGGTTCACGTGCCCTCTGGCATGCAGCCGGCATGAAGCGCGAACAGCTTGGCAAGCCCATTATAGCCATTGCCAACTCCTTCACACAGTTTGTACCCGGTCACACCCATCTCCACGAAGTGGGTCAGCTCGTCAAGCACGAGATAGAACGCCTCGGATGCTACGCTGCAGAGTTCAACACCATCGCTGTGGACGACGGCATAGCCATGGGCCACGACGGCATGCTCTACTCCCTCCCCTCGCGCGACGTCATTGCCGACTCCGTGGAGTATATGGTTCAGGCCCACAAGGCCGATGCCCTCGTGTGCATCTCCAACTGCGACAAGGTGACTCCCGGTATGCTCATGGCCGCCATGCGCCTCAACATACCCACCGTCTTCGTGAGCGGCGGACCGATGGAAGCCGGTCACCACAAGGGCGAGAACCTCGACCTCGTCATAGCTATGATAAAAGGTGCCGACGCCTCGGTGAGTGATGAAGAACTTGCCGAGATAGAGTCGAAAGCCTGTCCCGGTTGCGGTTCGTGCTCCGGCATGTTCACCGCCAACTCCATGAACTGCCTCACCGAAGCCCTCGGCCTCTCCCTTCCCGGCAACGGCACGATACTTGCCACCCACGCCAACCGCCGCCGCCTCTTCCAAGACGCAGCAAAACTCATCGTGGCCAACGCCCTGCGCTACTACGAAGAGGGCGACGAGAGCGTGCTGCCGCGTTCCATTGCCACTCGCGAAGCTTTCCTCAACGCCATGACGCTCGACATCGCCATGGGCGGATCGACCAACACCGTGCTCCACCTCCTTGCCGTGGCCAACGAAGCCGGTGTGGACTTTAAAATGGCGGACATCGACACGCTCAGCCGCCACGTGCCCTGCCTCTGCAAACTGGCCCCCAACACGCAGAAGTACTCCGTGCAGGAGTGTAACCGCGCCGGTGGCGTGCTCGGCATCATGGGCGAACTTGCCAAGGGCAACCTCCTCCACCTCAACGTTCACCGCGTGAACGGCTCAACGCTCGGAAGCGACATAGCGCGCTACTCCATCACTGTGCCCACTCCCGATGCCGAAGCCCTTCGCATCTACAGCAGCGCACCGGGCGGAAAGTTCTGCCTCGAGATGGGCGCACAGGACGCCACGTGGCCCGAACTCGACGCCGACCGCGCCAAAGGCTGCATCCGTTCGCTCGACCACGCCTACACCCGCGACGGCGGACTTGCCGTACTCTTCGGCAACCTTGCCCTCGACGGTTGCGTAATCAAGACGGCAGGCGTAGACGAGTCGCTCTGGCACTTCGAAGGCCCCGCCCGCGTGTTCGACTCGCAGGAAGAAGCCTGCGAAGGCATACTCGGCGGAAAGGTCAATGCCGGCGACGTGGTGGTCATCACCCACGAAGGTCCCAAGGGAGGTCCCGGCATGCAGGAAATGCTCTATCCCACATCCTATATAAAGAGCCGCCACCTCGGAAAAGAGTGTGCCCTCATCACCGACGGACGCTTCTCAGGCGGTACGTCCGGACTCAGCGTAGGCCACATCTCGCCCGAAGCCGCTGCCGGCGGTAACATCGGCAAGGTTGTGGACGGCGACATCATCGTCATTGACATCCCCTCGCGCTCCATCAGCGTGCGTCTCACCGACGAAGAACTTGCTGCGCGGCCCATGCGTCCCCTCCAGCGCCAGCGCACCGTGAGCAAGGCGCTCCGTGCCTATGCATCCATGGTGAGCAGTGCCGACAAGGGCGGCGTACGACTCGTCTAGGCCCCACGGCCTCACGGAGGCTTTTGCGTGGCTTCCCTTCTATGGGGGTGACGTTTTCAGAACGTCACGCTCTATACGGCTTCACTTCGCCTTAAAACCTCGTGTAGAGCGCGAGGTTTTGAAAACCTCGCCTCCATGAGCACGAGCAACTACAAAAGAACCACCATTAACCGAATTGCGCAGCCAAGTCCGCAATAAACTCTTTATGACTCAAACACAAACACCACATAACACTCCCATCACTGGTGCGGAAATACTCATGAGGGCACTCCTCGACGAGGGCGTCACCACCCTCTTCGGCTATCCCGGCGGAGCCATCATGCCCGTCTACGATGCCCTCTACGACTACCGCGACCGACTCAACCACGTGCTCGTGCGCCACGAGCAAGGTGCCGCCCACGCTGCCGAAGGCTATGCCCGCGTCAGCGGACAGACCGGCGTGTGTCTCGTCACGAGCGGACCGGGTGCCACCAACACCGTCACCGGCATTGCCGATGCCATGATGGACAGCACACCCATGGTGGTCATTGCCGGACAGGTGGGCACAGCAATGCTCGGTTCCGACGCCTTCCAAGAGTGCGACCTCGTGGACGTCACCCAGCCCATAGCCAAGTGGAGCTACCAGATACGCTCCGCCAAGGACGTGGCGTGGGCCGTTCACCGTGCCTTCTACATCGCCTCCAGCGGACGACCCGGTCCCGTGGTGCTCGACTTTGCCAAAAACGCACAGACCGAAAAAGCCGAATACGTCCAAGGCACCATCGACTTCATCCGTAGCTATGTGCCCGTTCCCACCACCGACCCGCACTCCGTCAGCGAAGCCGCGCGACTCATCAACGAAGCAGAGCGCCCGCTCGTACTCGTGGGACAGGGCGTAGAACTCGGCAACGCACAGCAGGAACTCCTCGACTTCCTCGAAAAAGCCGGTCTTCCCGCCGGACGCACCCTCCTAGGACTCTCTGCCCTCCCCAGCGGCCATCCCCTCTCCGTAGGCATGCTCGGCATGCATGGTTCGCTCGGGGCAAACAAGATGACGCAACAGTGCGACCTGCTCATCGCCGTGGGCATGCGCTTCGACGACCGCATCACCGGAAAACTCTCCACCTATGCCCGTCAGGCCAAGAAGATTCACTTCGACATCGACCCCTCCGAAATAAACAAAAACGTCGTAGTCGACGTAGCCGTGCTTGGCGACTGCAAGGAAACGCTCCCCGCCGTCACCGCCCTACTCGAGAAGAAGGAACACACCGCATGGCGCGAAGCCTTCCGCCAGTGGGACAAAGAGGAGGAAAGCGTGGTCATAGAACCGCAAATCCACCCCAAGGAAGGCCCTCTGCGCATGGGCGAAGTGATACGCCGCGTGTCGGAACTCACACACGACAGCGCCGTCATGGTCACCGACGTGGGACAGAACCAGATGATGGCAGCCCGCTACTTCCGCTTCACCCGCCAACGCAGCGTGGTGACCTCCGGCGGCATGGGCACTATGGGCTACGGACTTCCCGCAGCCATAGGCGCTACCTTCGGCGCACCCGACCGCACGGTGTGCCTCTTCATTGGCGACGGCGGACTGCAGATGACCATTGAGGAACTCGGCACCATCATGGAACAGGGAGCACCCGTTAAAATTGTGCTCCTCAACAATAACTACCTCGGCAACGTGCGTCAGTGGCAGGCGCTCTTCTTCCGCAAGCGCTACTCCTTCACCCCCATGATGAACCCCGACTACGAGAAACTTGCCGAAGCCTACCGCATTCCCGTCCTCACCGTCGTGGACCGCGAAAAGCTCGACGAAGCCATCGGCCTCATGCTCCGTACACCCGGCCCCTTCCTCCTTCAGGCAGCCGTCATGGAAGAAGACAACGTCATGCCCATGTGCTGCCCCGGCCACGACGTGGACGACATGATGCTCACCGTCTGAACCCCCACACCATCTCTCCCACCATAAACTCTCCGAAAGCCTATGGACCAAACAAACTCCAGCGGACAAAGGCTCTACACCATAATAGTCTTCTCTGAAAACCTTGCCGGTGTGCTCAACTCCGTCACCAACGTGTTCACCCGCCGACAACTCAACATAGAAAGTCTCAACGCCTCGCCCTCGGGCGTCGAAAACGTGCACCGCTACACCATCACCACCGTCACCGACGAGCACACCGTGCAGACCGTGGTCAAGCAGCTCGAAAAGAAAATCGACGTCATACAGGCACAGTATTTCACCACCGACGAAGTCTTCGTCATGGACCAGGCGCTCTACAAAATTTCCACGGCGCGCCTCATAGAGAACCGCAACATCTCGAAAGCCATCCGCTTCTACGACGGAAAAATAGTGGAAGTCAACTCCACCTACGCCATCGTCTCAAAAGAAGGACTCCCCGAAGAGACCATTGCCCTCTACCACAAACTCCTCGAGTACGACTGCCTCCTGCAGTACGTCAGCTCCGGAGCCGTGGCAGTCACCAAGAGCCGTCGCGAAGAGCTCTCCGAGTTCCTCCAACTCCGCGAAGAAGAAAAGCGGCAGAACGAAACGGAAAAAATATAGAAATTTCTAACGGTGGTGTTTTATAACCCCACCCTTAACACAACAACATAAGGGGCAGCCCGCCCAACCGGTCACCGCCCCGAACAAACACTTAACGCATATGGCACAATTGAATTTTGGCGGCGTTGTCGAAGAAGTGATGACGCGCGAAGAATTTCCCCTCGAAAAGGCACGCGAAGTGCTCAAAAACGAAACCATCGCCGTGCTCGGCTACGGCGTACAGGGCCCCGGACAGGCCTGCAACCTCCGCGACAACGGCTTCAACGTCATCGTAGGCCAGCGTCCCGGTAAGACCTACGAGAAGGCCGTCGCCGACGGATGGGTTCCCGGCGAAACACTCTTCTCACTCGAAGAAGCCGCCGAGAAGGGCACCATCGTGTGCATGCTCCTCTCCGACGCCGCACAGATGCAGCTCTGGTCCACCATCAAGCCCCATCTCACCACAGGCAAGACGCTCTACTTCTCCCACGGCTTTGCCATCACTTGGAACGACCGCACCGGCGTAGTTCCCCCCGCCGACATTGACGTCATCATGGTAGCCCCCAAGGGTTCCGGCACCTCGCTCCGCACCATGTTCCTCGAAGGTCGCGGACTCAACTCCTCCTATGCCATCTATCAGGACCACTCCGGCCACGCACTCGAGAAAGTGCTCGCCTTCGGTGTAGGCATCGGTTCCGGCTACCTCTTCAAGACCGACTTCAAGCGCGAAGCCACCAGCGACCTCACCGGTGAGCGCGGCTCGCTCATGGGCGCCGTACAGGGCCTCTTCCTCGCACAGTACGAAACGCTCCGCGAACACGGCCACACGCCCTCCGAAGCTTTCAACGAAACGGTCGAAGAGTTCACCCAGTCGCTCATCCCCATGATCGGAAAGAACGGCATGGATTGGATGTACGCCAACTGCTCCACCACCGCACAGCGCGGCGCACTCGACTGGATGGGTCCGTTCCACGACGCCATCAAACCCGTCATGGAGAAACTCTACCAGAGCGTAGCAAGCGGCCACGAAGCACAGGTGTCCATCGACTCCAACTCCAAGCCCGACTATCGCGTAGGTCTCGAAGCCGAACTCAAAGCCCTCCGCGAAAGCGAGATGTGGCGCGCCGGCGAAACCGTACGCAAGCTCCGTCCCGAAAACAACTAATCCCTCCCTAGGGGCGACGATTCCATCGTAGCGCTCTACACGGATAAACCACCTAAAGTGCGCAGACCACGGCAACGAATCTAGCCGTAGCCTGCGCACTTTTCATGTCCTCTCTCACACTTTTAAGGACGACTTTTTGTGAAATTCCACACTTTTAAGGACGACTTTTTGTGAAATTCCACACTTTTAAGGACGACTATTTGTCAATCTGCTGATAATCAAGTATCTTTGCGCTATACCCAAACAAAAGCGAAATCTACATGAAAAGAAACGCCATAGACGCACTCTACAAGTGGAAAAGCAGCACCGATCGCCGTCCACTCATCGTGCTCGGAGCACGACAAGTGGGCAAGACTTGGCTTATGCAAGAGTTTGCACGCAAAGCCTACAGTCAATGTGCCTACGTAAACTTTGAAGACAACGACATGCTCCGCACGCTCTTTGAAAACGATTTCGACATGGAGCGCATTGTCAATGCCATCCAATGGGCCACGGGCGTTACTATAGATGAGAACACACTCCTTATTCTAGATGAACTTCAAGAAGCCAGACGCGGAATCACCGCACTGAAATATTTCTACGAGAAGCGCCCGCAGCTACACGTCGTAGCAGCTGGTTCGCTCCTCGGCATAGCCATGCACCGCAACGACTCTTTTCCCGTTGGCAAAGTAGATTTCCTCCATCTCTATCCGCTCTCATTCTTCGAATTTCTACAAGCCGTAGGCGAAGAGCGTATGGTTAGCCTCCTGACAGAAAAAGACTGGCCACTCATAACCACGTTCCGCTCAAAATTCGAAGAACGCCTCCGACAGTACTACTTTGTAGGGGGCATGCCCGCAGCTGTGTCGTCGTTCATTGCCGATAGCGACGTGGCGAAAGTGCGCAACATACAAAAGTCCATCCTTGAAGCTTACGAGCGCGACTTTTCAAAACATGCACCTGCCGCCGAGGTGCCACGAATACGTATGGTGTGGCATTCCATCCCAGCCCAGTTGGCCAAAGAAAACAAAAAATTCATCTACGGTGCAGTAAAAGAAGGCGCAAGAGCCAAGGACTTTGAACTTGCCATAGAATGGCTAAAAGACGCCGGCTTGGTTCACAAGGTGAACCGTTGCAAAAAGGCGCAGCTTCCCCTTTCGGCCTACGAGGATTTTGCAGCCTTCAAAATGTTTCTTTCGGACATCGGCCTCATGGGAGCCATGAGCAATGTGCCCGTACAAAGCATTGTTCAGGGAAGCGCACTTTTCAACGACTTCAAAGGTGCGCTCACGGAGCAATATGTACTGCAGCAACTCAAAACCATCCCAGCGCTCTCCGTCTATTACTGGTCGGCCGAAAATTCACGTGGCGAAATAGACTTTCTCTTGCAGAACGAAGACGCCATCGTCCCCATTGAAGTAAAAGCCGAAGAAAATCTGCAGTCCAAAAGTCTGCGCGCATTCGTGGAACGCCATCCCGAACTCAAAGGCGTGCGCTTTTCCATGTCGCCCTACAGAGCCCAAACGTGGCTCACCAACTTCCCGCTCTACGCTGTGGAGTCGGTGATGAGTACGCAGTAGACGAAAAAGGACACTTCTGCGCATGCGCCTTCCATGGGGGCGAGGTTTTCAAAACCTCGCAAAATTCCATGCATTACACTGTTTGGTGCAGAAAAGTGTAGCGACACTACATTTTTCAGCACCAAACAGTGTAATGCATAGAAATAGAAAGACCATACCAAACGAAAGCCTTCGCCTTCGTTCACCCCAAACAAAGAGTGTGAGTCGCGCAGTAAAACGACTCACACTCTTTTTCTATTATAAAGTTTTGCGTGCTGCGCTTAGGGGGTGCTGCGCTTAGGGGGTGCAACGCATGGGGGTCACGTCTCCGACGTGACGCTCTACACGCCGTCACGGACGGTTCTTCGTGCTGCGCTTTGATTCTTCGCGCTCAACAGTCACGTCGGAGACGTGACCCCCATGCGCTTGTGCCAGCAAATTAATGTATTGTTTCGCCTTAACTATACTTTTTGGCATACTTAAGGCGGAATTATAGCCGATAGCGCCGCCTTAACTATGCTTTTTGACCCACTTAAGGCGGAGTTATCGGAAGATTGCTTTGGAAATATTACTTACTAAGATGTTGCAGTCTATTGCTGGCGCAAGCGCTTGCTTATGGGGGCGAGGTTTTCAAAACCTCGCGCTCTACACGGGCATCACGGATGCTTTTGCGTGCTGCGCCTCATACATCGTGTAGAACGTGACGTTTTGAAAACGTCACCCCCATAGGCGTGAGCTCGCCGTGTAGAGCATCACTTCGGAGACGTGACCCCATGCGTTGCACCCCGCTTCACAAAAAAAACAAACAAAAAATCGAAATTTCCTTAGAATTTATTTGGAGGATTGGGGGGGGATTTTTTAAGTTTGCAGCGAATAGGACGTAAAATCCATCAAAGACCGACAAAAAACGTAATAAACAACTGTAATATTCATTTAAATCTACATCCACTATGGCAGATCTCGTATCCACGGTAGCTCACGTAGCTCCCTACATCCCCGAAGAAAACCTTCCTATGGTAGTCGAGGCACTGAAAAAAATGCCCGAAGACAAACTCACTACCATCAACATGATTGCATTCAAGAAACCCCACGTCACAGCCATCCTCGCATGCCTCACAGGCTATTATGGCATAGACCGCTTCTACCTTGGACAGACAGGTCTCGGCATCGTGAAGCTCATCACCTGCGGCGGCCTCCTCATCTGGTCGTTGATAGACTTCTTCAAGTTCGACAGCAACTGTAAGAAGGCCAACTACCAAAAGCTTCAAGCTTATCTCTACTAAACAGTTCTACCTCGCCCTCTGCCTCCTTTACTTCGGAGGCATGGCGTGGGTCGCAGTTCACACGCTTGGAAAAGCAGCGGGTCTCTGCCCTTTTCCCGTTTGCCTTTTCAAGTGTGTCACGGGCTACGCCTGTCCCGGTTGCGGCAGCACGCGCGGACTTGTGGCCATATTCCACGGTCATGTGGCAGAAGCCTTCTTTCGCTGCAATGCCCTCTCGTTGATAGAAGCGCCCGTCCTTGCGGCAATGCCCATTCTGCTCCTGGTAGATGCCATAAGCGGAAAAGCATTCCTCTACCGCTTTTGGATGCAGACGGAGCGGTGGCTCAAACGCCCTGCGGTGGCCATCCCCGCCTTCGGCCTCGTGCTTGCCAACTGGATATGGAACCTCAGCAAAGGGCTTTAGCGCCAAGTGGCGCAGACATAATTGCAGAATAAGAAACCACATAAAACTTCACATACAATGAAATTCAAAACCATCACTCTCTCGTTGGCCGCACTTTCCATGTGTGCGCTGACCACGCTCACCTCTTGCGGCGCCAAAGCAGGCGAAAAAGAAATCGATGCCAGCGGCATTGAAGTCGTCACCGACAGCGCAGACTGGGTATCCGTCGTAGACGGAAAGTACAAGCTTGTAGGCTCAACTGAGAACAAGATGCCTAGCCTCAGCATAAACGTCAAGCTCGTGCTCACAAAGGAACTTAAGATTGAGAATGCCACAGTAACCAACTTCATGGGTTGGAAACTCACGCTCAAGGACAAGAACGGTACAGACATCTGTGATCTCTCGCTCGACGACAATTCTTTGGCCAAGATCAAGAAGCTTATTAGCAGCGGTAATGTCGACGAAGAAATAGAAGTAACGTTCAAAGGCGGAGGTTTTGGTGTAAGCGAGGATGCCTATAAGAAGGCACTCTCCGATGCAGAAAGCTTCAGCATAAACGGTGCGAATTATGAAGTAGAGAAGGACTACTCCTCTTCTTACTCCAGCAGTTCCAGCGACGACTCAGAAGAAGCTAGCGACGAAGATAGCGAAAGCGAAAGCGCATCGAGCGGCGACACCGATTGGGACGAAGTGCTCGACTCTTACGACGCTTATGTCACCAAGTACATTGCTTTGATGAAGAAAGCTGCCAATGGTGACGCTTCTGCCTTGTCTGAATATCCGGCCCTCATGTCGGAAGCAGAGGAAATAGGCAAAAAACTTTCTTCCGCTAAAGGCGACCTCACTTCCGAGCAGTGGGCACGCTACACAAAAATCCTTACCCGCATGACTTCAGCAATGAAGTAACCTCCTCTTGACGAAATAGAAAAAAGACGGCGGCAAGACCCGAAAAGGTTTTGCCGCCGTCTATTATTGTGCGTTAGGCTTTGACGTACAGGGAATTAAGCAAAGAATCTGCTAAAACTCAAAGAAATAAACAGCTTGTTTTTGACAAAAGTCAGACATTTAAATCGTCGTTTTTTGACAAAAGTCAAAGATATAACTTAAGTTTCGGATTTAAAATCCAACGGAGATTTATGCGGCAATCTGGCTGTA